>NZ_JAJPWB010000005.1:0-547947 GCF_046549295.1 Micromonospora sp. 067-2
GGTTGCTCACGTGTTACTCACCCGTTCGCCGCTCGAGTACCCCGAAGGGCCTTTCCGCTCGACTTGCATGTGTTAAGCACGCCGCCAGCGTTCGTCCTGAGCCAGGATCAAACTCTCCAACAAAAAAATAGTTGAACAGCATCCTGACAACAAACAAATGTTGCCAAAGGAATCCCAACCAGCCAGAAAAACTGACCAGTCCGGGGTATAAATCATAATTGGCACTGACTTTACAAGCACCCTGTTGAGTTCTCAAAGAACAACCACACACCGATCAACAAGCCCCACACCTGGGACCCAATCTCGGGGCAACCGCTCAAACCTACTTGGTCGAACTTTCATTGTCAACCTCGTGTTCGAGGTGATCAATGTGAATTCGTCCGACCCACGATGACGCACGCCGTACTCGGCGGTCGTTACTGTCGTGGGAAGCCGCAGACCGGCCGATCGCCGCTTCGCGGCTCTCTGCCCGGCTCCTGCCGGCTTCAGAACTCTACCCGGTCGGCTTCGCGTTTGCAACCCGTGTCCGGGATGTTCCGCACCGCCCGCTCCAGCCTCGCTCGGCGTCTCCGCCACGAGCCTGGGCGCCCGTTCTCGGCCGGTTCGTCCGGCCTCCCCCGTGCAGAGAGAAAGTTACGCGGACGGTCCGGAGAAGGCAAATCAGGGTTCATCACTGGTTCGGCCCGGCAGGGCGCAACGGTCTCTGCCGCAGCCGGCGACGCGGGGTGTGTCGGCGTGCCAGAGTGTCAGGCATGGATGAGTCCGGGCTCGGCGCCACCGTGTTCGCCGAGGAGGCGCTACTCGGCCTTCTCCTGCCGTTCTGGCAGGTGGTGATCGGTGCTGTCGTGCTGGTCGTGCTGGTGCTCTCGGTGGGTCGGCTGGCACGTCGCGGCCCGTCCCGGATGACCACCGCCCTGCTGGTCACCGCCGCGGCCATCGCCGGCCTGGCGGCGATCGGCGTCCTGCTGCAGGGCTGAGGGCTCACATCCGACGGTTGGCCAGGCTGGGCAGCTCGGCGCGGATCGCAGTGAGTCGGTCGAGGTCCAGGTCGACGACGGACACCCCCGGGCCGTCCGGCAACTGGGTGAGGACCGTTCCCCACGGATCGACGACCATGCTGCGCCCGAAGCAGGTGCGGTCGGGCTCGTGGTCGCCGGTCTGGCCGGCGGCCGCCACGAAGCACTGATTCTCGATCGCCCGGGCCCGCAGCAGGACCTCCCAGTGGTCCCGTCCGGTGTGCAGCATGAACGCCGCCGGGACCACCAGCAACTGGGCGCCACCGTCGGTGGCCAGCCGTCGGTACAACTCCGGAAAGCGCAGGTCGTAACAGATCGACAGGCCGACCCGGAGGCCCTCGACGTCCACCACGACGGGCTGGACACCGGCGACGACGCTCGCCGACTCGAGGTAGGAGACCCGACCGGGGATCTCCACGTCGTACAGGTGGATCTTGCGGTAGCTCGCGGCGAGGGTGCCGGACCGGTCGAACACCAGCGACGTGTTCCAGGTGTGTTCCGGGTCGGGGCCGGCCTCGTGGAACGAGCCGGCCACCAACCAGATGCCGAGTCGTCGGGCGAGCCCAGCGAAGAAGGCGCCCACCTCGCCGTCCACCGGCTCGGGCTCGGGCAGCCCCGCGGCGGGACCGAGGTAGTCGACGTACTCCGGAAGGACGGCGAGATCTGCGCCGCCGGCGGCGGCGCGTTCCAGCAGGGCCTCCGCGGCGGCCAGGTTGGCCTTTCGGTCGTCCCGGGCGTTCAGTTGGCAGACGGCGACGCGCATGCGCCCAGGGTACGGCCGCGGGCGCCGGTGCGGACAGCATCAGATGCTGGCGAGCACCAGAGCCCCCGCGGCGAAGCCGAGACCGGCGACCTGGAGCGGGCGCAGCCGTTCGCGGTCGACGGCGAGCGCGAGCAGCACGGTGCTGGCCGGGTAGAGCGCCGCGATCGCCGCGACGATGCTCAGGTGGCCACGGGCGGCGGCGGCGAGGAAGAGCGCGTTGGCGGCGCTGTCGAGCAGTCCCGCCAGCGCGGCCCAACCCAGCACCCGGGGACCCAGTCGGAGTCGCACGCCGCTGCCGACGGCGAGCGCCAGACCCAGCGCGATCGAGCTGGCCCGCACCGCCGCCACCGGCCACATGCCGGCGCCCTCACCGGCCTGGCCCAGCAGCGTGAAGAAGACGCCGAAGAGCGCGCCAGCGGCGAGTGACAGCCCCACCAGCCGTGCGGGAACCGACCGTCGGCTGCCGCCCTCCCCCAGGCTGACCAGTGCGATCGCCAGCACTGCGAGACCCGCGCCGGTGAGCGCCGCGGCGCCGGGGAAGGTCGAGGTGAACAGGCCGGCGATGATCGGAACCACGGCTGCGGTGATCGCGGTGATCGGCGCCACCACGGCCATCATCCCGCCGGCGAGCGCCCGGTAGAGGAGCATGATCCCGGCCGCCCCAGCCAGCCCGGCGAGCAGCCCCCAGGCGATGTCCGCGACCGTCGGGGTCCCGGGCACGACCAGCACCAGGACGACCAGTAGCGGAAGGCTCAGCAGCTGCGAGACCACGGTCACGGCGATCGGGTCGGCACGGCGGGACGCCTTCCCGCCGGAGAAGTCGGCGGTGCCGAACGCGACTGCCGACATCGCTGCGAGGACAATGGGGAGCATGGCACTGTCGTATCACAATAGTGACCGCGAGGGTTAGTCTGATGACCGAAGCCGGAACCGGTCGGGTGGGTGCGGTCACCGCAGCGGTGGCCCAGCAGGTACGCGACCTACGCGCCGCGCGGGGCTGGTCCTTCGAGGAACTGGCCGGCCGATCCGGGGTGAGCAAGGGCATGCTCGTGCAGATCGAGAGCGCCCGCACCAATCCCAGCGTCGGCACCCTGTGTCGCGTCGCCGACGCGTTCGGCGTCAACATCGCCCGCCTCCTGGAGCCCGGCGAGGAACGGCCCGTGAAGATCACTTCTGCCGCCGAGGCGCCGGTGCTCTGGCAGGGCGAGCACGGCGGCTCGGCCCACCTGCTCAGCGGGCTCGGCGAACCGGACCTGGTCGAGCTCTGGGACTGGCGAATAAGGCCCGGGGAGGCACACCGCTCCCCCGACCACCCACGCGGCACCCGGGAGGTGCTGCACGTGCTGACCGGCGCGGTGGTCGTCCTCGTCGACGGACAGGATCACCTCGTCCGGGCCGGCGAGACCATCGAATTCCACGCCGACCGGGAGCACGGCTATCGCAACGACGCCGACGCGCCGGCCCGGCTGATCATGGTGGCGATCACGCCGTCGGGCGAGTGGGACCGACGAACCCGCTCGCGCCGGCCACGTCAGGACTGAGCGGCCGGCGCGACGCGAGACCGATCAGGCCGACTTCTCTTCGCGGTCCCGTCGGGCCCGACGGCCGGTGAACTCGCGCGGCACGATGGTCGGGTTGACGTTTTCCAGGACCACCTCGCGGGTGATCAGCACCCGGGCGGCGTCGGGGTTGCTCGGCACCTCGAACATCGCGGAGAGCAGAACCTCCTCGATGATGGCCCGCAGGCCACGGGCACCGGTGCCCCGCAGCATCGCCTGGTCGGCGATCGCCTCCAGTGCCGGCTCGTCGAACTCCAGCTCGACGCCGTCCAGCTCGAAGAGGCGCTGGTACTGCCGGACCAGCGCGTTGCGTGGCTCGGTGAGGATCCGCACGAGGGCGCTGCGGTCCAGGCTGCGTACGTTGGTGATCACCGGCAGCCGGCCGACGAACTCGGGGATAAGCCCGAACTTGAGCATGTCTTCCGGCATGACCTGGCTGAAGATGTCATCGGTCGATCGCTCGGAGACCGACCGGAGCCGGGCACCGAACCCGGTGCCACCCTGACCCGTGCGGGACTCGATGATCTGATCCAGGCCGGCGAAGGCGCCACCACAGATGAACAGCACGTTTGTGGTGTCGATCTGGATGAACTCCTGGTGCGGGTGCTTGCGACCACCCTGCGGCGGCACGTTGGCCACCGTGCCCTCGAGCATCTTGAGCAGGGCCTGCTGCACACCTTCGCCGGAGACGTCCCGGGTGATCGACGGATTCTCCGACTTGCGGGCGATCTTGTCGACCTCGTCGATGTAGATGATGCCGGTCTCGGCGCGCTTGATGTCGTAGTCGGCGGCCTGGATCAGCTTGAGGAGGATGTTCTCCACGTCCTCGCCGACGTAGCCCGCCTCGGTCAGAGCGGTGGCGTCGGCGATGGCGAACGGGACGTTCAACATCCGAGCCAGGGTCTGCGCCAGGTGGGTCTTGCCGCATCCGGTCGGGCCGAGCAGCAGGATGTTGGACTTGGCCAGCTCGACGGCGTCATTGCCGGAGCCCGGCGCGTTGGCCGCCTCGGCCTGGATCCGCTTGTAGTGGTTGTAGACCGCGACGGCGAGGGCCTTCTTGGCCTGGTCCTGCCCGACGACGTAGTTGTCGAGGAACTGGCAGATCTCCATCGGCTTGGGAAGCTCTTCCCACTTCACCTCGCCGGACTCGGCCAGCTCCTCTTCGATGATCTCGTTGCAGAGGTCGATGCACTCGTCGCAGATGTAGACCCCGGGGCCCGCGATGAGCTTCTTCACCTGCTTCTGCGACTTGCCGCAGAAGGAGCATTTCAGTAGGTCGCCGCCGTCACCGATCCGTGCCACCTACGTTCTCCCTGCACTCATCGGCCGGAGACCCGGCCCTGACCTGCGGACGCTGCGCTTCGTCCGGCTCTCGTTTCCTGCGCCGGCCGAACCGGCGAAGCGGTACGGACCCGACGTTACCCGCTGGCGGGACATTCTCCGACCCCCAAAACGGGTGTGTCAGAGGTCGGCCGGGAACCGCACGCCCCGGCCAACCTCTGACCCGGTGTGGCTCAGCTCGTGGAGTGGGCCGCCAGCAGGCCCTTCTTACGGCTGGTCAGGATCGTGTCGACCAGCCCGTACTCCTTGGACTCCTCGGCCGTCATGATCTTGTCACGGTCGATGTCCTTGCGGACCTGCTCCATGGGCCGGTTGCAGTGCCGGGAGAGCATGTCCTCCAGCTGCGTCCGCATCCGCAGGATCTCCCGAGCCTGGATCTCGATGTCCGAGCCCTGCCCGTAGCCGCCCTCGGTGGCCGGCTGGTGAATGATGATCCGCGAGTTCGGGAGGGCCATCCGCTTACCCGGCGTGCCGGCCGACAGCAGCACCGCGGCGGCGCTGGCGGCCTGCCCGAGGCAGACCGTCTGGATGTCGGGACGGACGTACTGCATGGTGTCGTAGATCGCCGTCATCGCGGTGAACGAGCCACCCGGCGAGTTGATGTACATGATGATGTCGCGGTCCGGGTCGGTGCCCTCGAGCGTCAGCAGCTGGGCCATCACGTCGTTGGCCGAGGCGTCGTCCACCTGCACGCCGAGGAAGATGATCCGGTCCTCGAAGAGCTTGTTGTACGGGTTGGACTCCTTGACGCCGTACGACGTGCGCTCGACGAACGACGGAAGCACGTAGCGGTTGTGCACGGCCGCGAACTGGGGCGGCAAGCTCAGATCGGTCATCGTCAGCTCCTCAGCTCAGGGTCCCGGCGCCATCCGGAACCTGAGCGGCCCCGATGATCACCTTGTCGATGAAGCCGTAGTCCATGGCCTCCTGGGCGGTGAACCAACGGTCCCGGTCCGAGTCCGCCTCGATCTGCCCCTGGGCCTGGCCGGTGTGGTGCGCGACCCGCTCCTGGAACATCCGCTTCGTGTAGAGCATCTGCTCCGCCTGGATGGCGATGTCGGACGCCGTGCCGCCCAGACCACCGGACGGCTGGTGCATCATGATCCGGGCGTGCGGCAGGGCGTATCGCTTGCCCTTGGTGCCCGCGCAGAGCAGCAGCTGGCCCATCGAGGCCGCCATGCCCATCGCCACGGTCGACACGTCGTTGTCGATGAACTGCATGGTGTCGTAGATCGCCATGCCGGAGTAGACGGAGCCACCCGGCGAGTTGATCCACAGATTGATGTCGCGGTCCGGGTCCTCCGCGGCGAGCAGCAGCAGCTGCGCGCAGATGCGGTTGGCGACCTGGTCGGTCACCTCGCTGCCCAGGAAGATGATGCGCTCCTTGAGCAACCGGTTGTAGACCGAGTCGTCGAGGTTGCCAATGGTGTCGCCACCTCGGGCATCAATCGCCCGGAGCGGCTTCGCTGGGATGTGCATGTCGGTCATGGCAGCCCTTCGCTCTCCGTACCGTCTTTCCCGACACTAACCGCTGTGGGGGGCGGCAGAGTCCCGGTCGGGGCACTGTTCGCTCTCAGCGCAGCTGTGTCGGGCGCACCCGCGGCGCGGGCTTCCGGGCGTACCCCGGCAGTGCTGGCCACCCGGGCGTACGCCCGGAATGGATTCGGCCGCCGTCCACCGCTGCGCGGCGGACGGCGGCCGCACCCGACGATCAGTGCTCGTGGTTGTGCTCCGCCTCGTTGGCCGCGCGCAGCGCGTCAAGGGTGACCTCGTTGCCGGCCGAGTCCTTGATCTTGATGCGCTCCATGACGGCCGCGAGCGCCTTGCCCCGACGGACGTCACCGAAGATCGCGGCGGCCGCGCCGGAACGCACGAGCTGGTCGTAGTACTGCTGCGGGGCCATCCCGGCGCGCTGCGCCCGGTGCACGATCTCGTGACCGAACTCGTCGTCGGAGACCTGGACGTCCTCGGCATCGGCCAGAGTGTCCAGCACCAGCTGCACCTTGACGCCCTCGGTCGCGGCCTCGGTCAGCTCGGCGTCGATCTGCTCCTCGGTCTTCTCCTCGGCTGCGAGGTATTCCTCCAGGGAGGCGCCGATCCGCTCCAGCTGGTCGACCATGGCCTGCTTGCGGCTGGCCACCTCCTCGCGGACGATCCCCTCCGGCGCCGGCACGTCCGCGGCCTCGACCAGCTCCGCGAGCGCCTTGTCGCGAGCCGCGTAGATCTGCTCGACCTGCTTGCCCTGGGTGACCCGCGCCCGCAGGTCGCCGCGCAGCTCCTCGATCGTGTCGAACTCGCTCGCCATCTGGGCGAACTCGTCGTTCAGCTCCGGCAGCTCCTTCTCCTTGACCGTGCGCACGGTCACCGCCACCTCGGCGTCCCGGCCGGCGAAGTCGCCGCCGACCAGCTGCGTGGTGAAGGTGGTGTCGTCGCCGGCGGCGAGGCCGACCACGGCCTCGTCGAGGCCCGGCAGGAGCTGCTTGCTGCCCACCTCGTGGGAGATGTTGCTGGCCTGACCGCCCGGCACGTCCTCGCCGTCGACGGTGGCGTTCAGGTCGATCTGGACGTAGTCGCCCTCGGCGGCGGCCCGCTCGACGGTCTTGAGGGTGGCGAACCGCTCCCGCAGGTTCTTCACCTGCTCGTCGATCTCGCTCTCGTCGATCTGCAGCTCGTCGACGGTCACCTCGATGGTGGTGGCGTCGGGGATGGTGATCTCCGGACGGACGTCCACCTCGGCGGTGAAGTTCAGCGAGTCACCGTCGTTGAACTCGGTGATCTCGACCTCGGGACGCCCCAGCGTCTTGAGGTCGTGCTCGCGCACGGCGGCGAGGATGTTGTCCGGAATGGCGTCCTGGACCGCCTCGTTGAGGACGGTGCCCCGGCCCACCCGCTGGTCGATCACCGCGGTCGGCACCTTGCCTCGGCGGAAGCCCGGGACCTGGACCTGCGAGCCGATCTCCCGGTACGCCTTCTTGAGGCTCGGCTCGAGCTCGACGAACGGCACCTCGATGGCGAGCCGCACGCGCGTCGGGCTCAGAGTCTCGACGGTGCTCTTCACAGGCGTACTCCTTGACGGATCTCAGTTGAGTCTTGGCATGGTTTCAGCGCATCGAGTGTAGGCGAGCCGGCGTGCCGCTCCGGCAGCGCCCGGAACCGCGTGGGTTTTCCGAGCGCGCCGGTCCGCGAACAACTGTCGGGGTGGCGGGATTTGAACCCACGGCCCCTCGCTCCCAAAGCGAGTGCGCTACCAAGCTGCGCCACACCCCGTGGCGACGTGCAGTCTATGCCGTCGACGCGCCTCGGGCGGTGCCGGGGCATCCCCCTACCGGACACATCACCCGAAGGCACCCTTAACGCACACTCATGCCCCCGAGGCCGGCGTGGTGCGCAGTGGTGCGGCTGCGCGGTCGGCACCGGGATTGGGTACGCTCTCAGCACGTCCCGCACTGGCGGGGCGTACGCGGGCGTAGCTCAATGGTAGAGCTTCAGTCTTCCAAACTGACTACGCGAGTTCGATTCTCGTCGCCCGCTCCACGCACGAAGGCCCAGGTGGACCGCACGATCGCGGCACCTGGGCCCACTCGGCCAGGCCGAGTCAACGTGTCAGCGCAGGTGGAACCGTTCGTCGACCGCGAGGGCCGCCAGCTCCTGCTCGGAGAACGGCAGCTTCGTCAACCCCGGCCCGTTCTCGTCGAACCGCGCGCCCTGCGCCACGAAGACCACCACACCGTCCGGGTGCCGGTAGGCCGACCACTGGTCGAGCCGATCGTCGCCGCTCGGTTCAACCACCACGCCGACCTGCGCCGCGCCGACGGTCTCGACCTGACACCGGCCCCGCATGCCCCAGAAACTCCGGGCCAGCGCGCACGGCTCGGTCGGCAGTTGGTTGCCGGCGTCGTGCACCTCGACGAGCACGCGCCCGGTGCCCTTCCCCTTGGCCACGGCGACCGAGGACAGATAACTCCACAGGTCGACGCCGTTCACCTTGGCCTCGAACTGCGCCTCGTGGGTCCGCAGCGTTCTCTGGTCGGCGGGTTGGTTGGCCGGATCGTCCGGCGCGGTGTGGCCGGCCGGCACCACGGAGACGACCTCGTCGAGCAGGCGGGAACCCTGGTCGTACCTGGAACCGGCCCGCGCGGTCCGGTCCTCCTGGGGGCGACCGTCCGGCCCGGTCGGCCACGCCTCCTTGGTCTCCGCCGACTCCTGCGAGGTGGTCGGTGGCCCGTGACCCGCCGGTTCGTAGACACCGTCGCCCGGGGTGCCGACCGCAGCGAAGCCGGCGACCGCCAACACGACCGCCGCCGATCCGAGGGACGCCCACATCGCGCGACGGCGGAGTCGCACCCTGCGCGCCACGCCGAGCGTGACCCCCGTACTCAGTGGTGGTGGCGGGGTGGCGCCCGCCATCTCGCTACGCAGCGCGTCGCGCAACTCTTGTTCGTTCATCGCTCCCCCATCTCGATCCCGCTGTGTGTGGGTGCCAGGAGGCCACGCAACGTGTCGAGCCCGCGTGCCGCCTGGCTCTTCACCGTCCCCGGAGAGCACGCCAGCAGGGCCGCGACGTCCTCGATCGAGAGGTCCTCCCAGTACCGCAGAACCAGAACGGCCCGCTGGCGCGGTGCAACGGAGGCCAGTGCCTGGAGCAGCACCAGCCGACTCTCCGGCGAGTCGGGCGCGATGACCTGTTCGGCGTCGTCGCCCCCCACCCGTTCACGTCGCCACCAGCCGCGGCGCCGCTCGTCGAGGAATGTCCTGATCAGGATCTGGCGTACGTAGTTGTCGAGCACCTCGTGCCGCGCGACCCGGTTCCAGACCAGATAGAGCTTGACGAAGGCGGTCTGGACCAGGTCCTCGGCCCGGTGCCAGTCGCCGCACAGCAGGTACGCGGTGCCGCGCATGGCACCGGACCTCGCCGCGAAGTACTCGGCGAACGCCTCGTCGCGATCGCTCATTCATGCCTCCGATCCCCGTTTCGAGGTAGACACGCGGGGTCCAGCTCAGCGGGTTGCACCGCGTCCGTGGAACGTTCCGGACCGGGTGCCGGTTGCGTGTCGGCCCGTGGCACCCACCGATCACCTCCCTTGACAGGTGTCGATCTATGCACTGGTCTGAGAACCAGAGACATCGATGTCCGTCAGGAGGGCACATGATCGTCCGACGACGGTGGACAGCCGCCGCAACCACAGCGATCCTGATCAGCGCGGTGCTGTCCCACCCCGGTCCGGGCACCGCGGCACCCGCCGCTCCGGCCACCCCGATCACCCTGACCACCGCCGAGACCGCCCTGGTGCGGGTCCAGCTACGCGATCAGGCGCAGCTCGACCGGCTGGTCGCCGCCGGCGCCGACCTGGCCAACCGGCCGCGGGCCCGGGACGGGCGGATCCTCGCCGACCTGGTGCTCACCGGCGCCCAACTCGCCGACCTGACCGCCCAGGGTGCGACCGCCGTCCAGATCGTGCAGCGCACCGGAGACGGCAGCCGGCACTTCGCCGACAGTGTCCGCGCGGCGCAGGCCCGCACCAGGGCCGGCCTGCGCGCCCCGGCCGCCGGCCAACGGACCACCGCGGCCGCGGACACCCTCCAGGTGCAGCAGGCGTACTGGTGGACCACGGGTGGACAGACCTTCCTGCAGGCCCAGGTGGCCACCACCGCCACCGACGACCCGGACGTGGAGATCACCGTCAACTGGCGGACGGTCGACGGCGCCACCGGCTCGTTCCCGCTTTACCGCTTCGAGGACTCCGGCGAGTACCAGTACCACTACGCACTGCCCCAGCCGGTGCCGAGCCGGCCGGTCGCGCTGACCGCCACCTCCAGCCTCGGCGGGGTCAGCCGGGTGGTCACCCCGACGCTCTGGCCGGACGCCGCCCCACCGCCGCTACCGGCCGGCTACCAGAAGGACTTCATCGACGCGTACCTGACGCCGGTGGACATCCAGGCGCGGATCAAGCGGCTGGGCCGTCAGTACCGGGACCTGGTGGACGTGATCGACCTGCCGAACAAGACCCAGGGGTACCGGCGCACCGCGGTCGCGTACCTGGGCGACCCGGCGGCGGCAGCCGTGGTGGTCGAGTCGATCCGTTTCGGCGACCAGAGCATGAACGGGGTGCAGGTGCGCACGGTCGACCCGGGCCGGCCGAACCGGGCGCTGACCGTCGGCTACCGGGACCGCGTCCTCACTGTCTCGCTGGGCACCGACGGCGCCGGCAAGACGGTGAGCACCACCGACGACGTCGCGGCTGCGATCAACGCCCGCCAACCGACCCGGTTCCGGGCCAGCGTCGAGGACGGCTCGGCCGGCCTGCCCATGCCGGTCGCCGGCCCGGCCCGACTCGACGACGGCCTGCAGGGCACCGAGGTGCCGGCGCGGCCGTGGACGGTGCAGGCGCTGCGCCTCGGCGTGCACCGGGACGGTTCTCGGGTCGGGGTGCTCGCGTACTCCCAGGAGCACGCCCGGGAGTGGGCCACGCCGCTGGTGACCCTCGAGTTCGCCGAGCGGATGCTTGCCAACGCACGCACCGACCCGGCCACCCGCGAGTTGCTGGAGCAGGTCGACGTCTTCGTCATCCCGACGGTCAACCCGGACGGCGCGAACTACTCGTTCAACGACTACAACTTCCAGCGCAAGAACCTGGTCAACCACTGCACCGGGCCGACCCGCGACCCGAGGTACCGCAACTCGTGGGGCGTCGACATCAACCGCAACTACACGGTCGGGTCCTACTTCGACGGTTACGTGGGGGCCAGCGCCAACTGCCTCTCCGGCAACTACGCGGGCACGGGCGAGCTGTCCGAGCCGGAGAGCCGCAACGTGATCGCGCTCGCCCAGGCCCATCCGAACATCAGGTTCGCGATGAACGTGCACTCCTTCGGCGGGTACTTCATGTGGCCGCCGGGGGCGTACCGGGCGGACGGGCGGATCACGCTGCCCCGGCCGTCGATCGACGAGTCGACGCTGTTCCTCGACAGCGCCCGACGCATCGTCGGCGCCATCGCCCAGGAGCGGGGCACCGTCACCTGGCCGTCGCAGACCGGTCCGGTCGCGGACGTGCTCTATTCCGCCGCCGGGAACTCCGCCGACCAGCTCTACTACGAGCTGGGCATCTTCGCCTGGGACTTCGAGGTCGGCAACGACCGGTGGAACCCGGCCACCGGCGAGTGGGAGGGCGTCGGTTTCCAGCCGCCGTTCGACGAGGCCCACGGCGAGTCCCAGGAGTACGCGGGCGGGCTGGTCGAGCTGGTCCGGGTGGCCCGCGACCACGCCGCCGCCGAGGCGGCCACCGGCTGACCGGGTGGTCCCGTACCGTCGTCGGCCGCACCCGGCGACGGTACGGCTCGGCGCCCCCGTTCCCGCCGGCAACCACCGGTGACCCCCGGTGAGCCGATGGTGATCATAGATGCTGACGTGTTTTCATATCAGCACGCCTGCGTGAACCCGGGACATCGATGACTGAGCAACCCGTACCTGATCACCTGGATGTGGTTGACGTGGCAACGCAGGGCCTGAGCCGCCTGCTACGCGACGAGGATCCGGAACTGGCCCGATGGATCGAAGAGCTGGTCGCGACGCTGAAGAGCCCCCGGCAGACCACGCTGACCGGGTGGAACAGTTTCCTCGACCCCGGAGCCGACTCCACCTGAGCCGGTCGGAGTTCGCCCGGCTCGCCGACGGTCGGGCGGACCCCGCCGCTGTTCAGGGTCTGCGGCGCGCACAGCGCAACCGCACGATGCTCGTCCTCAAGAGCCTCGCCGACCGGGACGAATCCCTGTCGGCTGCGGCGCATCTGCTCGGTCACGCTCAGCACATCGACCCCGTCGCCGTCGACGAGCTGCTCGGGCATCCGTGGCTGGCCGTCTGGGCGGTCGACCGGGTCCGGCGCGCCAGCACCGTTCGACCGGAATACCTCCCCTTCGCAGCGCTCGCGGCGGCCGCCCGCGCCGGCTGGACGGAGGCGCCGGTCCCGGTGCGGGCGTACGCGGGGCTGGTGCCCGTGCCGGGGCTCGGGGTGCTGCGCCGAGGCGACGGCGTAACGGTGGTGACGCCAGCCGATCTCGCCGGACGGCGGTGGACGCCCGTCCGCCGGTGGTGTTTCACCCACCTGTCGCTCACCCTCGACCTGCGTGTCGACGACCTGGACCCCTACCGCGACTGCTTCGGCCGGCCGGTCGCCGCCCGGCTCACACCGCAGCAGGCGGCCGGCCTGGAACGTACCGTCGGACGGGCATGGCGTCTGCTGGTCGCGAGCGCACCGGGGCACGCCGCCGAGCTGGGTGCCGGGATGAACGTGTTCGTGCCACTGGCCGGCGGCGCCACGGGCGGGCACAGCGTCACCCACGCCGACGGCTTCGGGGCCTTCGCCGCCGACGTCGACCTCACCCCCGTCGAGCTGGCCGTGACGATGGTGCACGAGCTGCAGCACAGCAAGCTCAACGCCCTGCTGGGCCTGGTCCAGCTCGCCGAACGGGCCGATCCCGAGCTCTACTTCGCGCCCTGGCGGCCCGACCCCCGCCCGATCGACGGCCTGTTGCACGGCACGTACGCCTTCACCGCGGTCGCGGAGGTGTGGGCCGCGCTCCGCGCGTACCCGGGACTGGCGTCCCAGGCCACCGAGCGGTTCGCGACGGTGCGGGCGCAACTGGACCGCGCCCTGCGGGAACTCGACCGGGCCCGGAGTCTCACCTCCGCCGGGCGTCTCTGGACCGATCTCCTGGCCGGACGGATCCGACGCCTCGCTGCCGTACCCGTCCCGGTGGCGGCCGACGCGGCGGCGCGGCGGGAGGTGGCGGAGATGGAGCGGGCCCGCCAGCGAACGATCGCCGCGGGTTGAACAAACCCGCCGGCACCGGCCGGTCGTGCCACCACGCGGAACGCCGGGTCAGGTCAGCCCGACGGTCTCGATGTCGCACTCGATGCGTCGCTGCCCGCGGGCGGCGTCCACCTCGGGATGATCCGGCCCGAACAGCGCCTCCAGCCCGGCGGTCGCCCCGTCGAGCAGCTCACGGCCCCGGGCCTCGTCGCCGACCTCGATCAGGTCCACCGCGGCGTTCACCGCGCAGTAGAGCGTGTACGGATGCTGTGGCCCCCGCAACCGGCGGGAGTCCTCGAGAATCGACGCGGACAGTTCCTGCGCCTGTGCCAGCCGGTGCGAGCGCACCAGGTTGATCGCCTGCGCGGAGCGAGCACTCAGCAGGTACGGATGGGTGACCGGCAACGCCTCCCCCATCGCCTGCAGGGTGGCCTCGCCGAGCGCCCGCGCATCACGGTCGAAGTTGCGGGCCCGCAGGATCACCCCGAGGTTGACCGCCGCGCAGAGCGTGACCGGATGCCGCTCCCCGAAGACGGTACGGAAGGTGGCGTGACCCTGGGTCGCCAGGGCGTGGGCCTGCGTGGCGTCGCCCGCCGCGCGCATCGCGTTGGCACAGGTCATACCCGCCTCCGCCGCCAGCACGTGGTCGGCCCCGAAGCGGCGGGTCACCGTGCGGTAGTTGGTGGTGCCCTCCGCCACGGCGGCGTCCAGTCGGCCGGTCTTGCGCAGGCAGGCGATGTGGATACAGGTGGCGCGCAGCACGGTGAGGTGTTCCGCGCCCAGCAACGACCGCTGCACCGGCAGGGACCTGTCCAGCAGCGCCAGCGCGTCCTCGTACCGGCCGAGCAGGTAGAGGTCGCGGGCCTGGGCTTCCTGCGCCAGCACCAGCGGGTAGGTGCCATCCTCCAGGGCCGCGCCGGCATGCCGCTCCACCTCGAGGTTGAGCTCGTACGCCCCCTCGAAGTCGCCGATCAGGCGAAGGTCGATGGCCATCGAATTCATCACCCGCAGCGTGCTCGGATGCCCGTCGCCGAGCACCCTGCGGTGGACGTCGAGGTTGCGCCGGTCCAGGTCGGCCGCGGCCGGGAAGTCGCCCGTCCGGCGCAGATCGGCACCGACGCTGTTGGCCGCGCCCAACGTGTACTCGTGCTCCTCCCCGAGGCTCGCACGCATCCGTTCCAACGCCTCGAAGCCGAAGTCGGCGGCACGGGGGTCGGCGAGCAGCCGCAGGGCGTCCGCGTATCGCCGCAGAGCCAGCAGGGTCAGTGGGTCGCCACTGCGCTCGCCACCCGGCTCCGGGTGGTCCCAGGCGGCCAGGATCTCCTCGGCGAAATCCCGGCAGCCTTCGAAGTCGCCGAGGTTGTAGATGTAGCGCAGCTGGTCCATCGCGGTACGACGGGCGTCGATGGCACCGTGGATCAGACCGGCGGGGCGGACGTGCGGCGCGATGTCGGCATGGCGCGGCCAGGTGCTCCGGTCGTCGGGGAAGCCGGGGTTGGCGGCGGAGAGCAGCCTTCGCGCGTTCTCCAGAGCGGTGTCGTCGCCCTGCTCGGCCAGCCCCTCCCGGATGACCGCCTGCACCAGCCGGTGCACCTGCACGTGCCGACCGGCGTTGTCCGCTTTCGCCAGACCGAACGACGCCAGTTGCCGGATGGCGCGGGCGATGTCGTTGCGCTCCTGCAGGATGGCGTGCAACGGGCCGGTCAGCTCGGCGCGGCGCCCCTCCCACAGCAGGCGCATCGGGACGGGCTCCGGGCTGAGGAAGGACAGCAGCTGGATCAGCTGGGCGGCGGCGGGGTTCTGCTCCCGCAGGGCGGCGAGCGCCATCGAGACGACCGTCAGCACGGTGCCCCGGTACTGCCGGGGCTGCCCCTCACCCAGCAACTCACGAGCGTGCTGCTTGAGGTCGGTGAGGTATTCGTCGACCGAGGAGAGCATCGTGAGCAGCCAGCTGGCCGCCTGTTCCAGGGCCAGCGGAAGGTCGCCCAGCTCGGCGGCGAGCCGGCGGGCGTCGTCGTCGGAGATCGACGGACGGCGCTTGCGCAGCAGCTCCACGCTCTCGGCGCGGGTGAACACGTCGACGTCCAGGGTCTGCGCGCTCGCCGACCAGGCCATGTTCCGCGAGGTCACCAGGACGTGGCCGCGTTCACCGACAAGGTTCGACGAGGGCATGAGCGACGCCAGCTCGTGGGGATCGTCGGCGTTGTCGTAGACCAGCAACCAGCTGAGCGAACTGGTGGACAGGGAGTCGAGCACCGTACGCACGGTCTGCTCGAGACTGGTGCTCGCCGGCAGGCCGAGCCGCTCGCCGAGGGCCGCGAGGGAGGTGCGCACCGCGCTGAGGTCCTCGGCGGTCATCCACCAGATGAGCTGGTAGCGGTCCGCGTACCGGTAGGCGAACTCGATCGCCAGCTGGGTCTTGCCGACTCCACCGACACCGCGCAGTGCGGCCTCCGGCAGCACCGAGGCCCGGTGCTGCGACGAGAGCAGCTCGTCGAGCTCGACCAGCTGCCCCTGCCGACCCGTGAAGTACAGGTTGCGCGGCGGGACGCCGCCCCGGATGAGAGTTCGGGAACGCTGGGGCGTCGTCTCCTCGATGATGATCGTCCTGCGCATGTCAGATTCAGGTTCCTCTCCACCGGCCTCGACCGGTGCCGCCTGTTGCGGGGATCGTAGCGACGCCCAGTGCGCCTTCGCAGCCACGCGCAGCTCGTCGAGGTCGGCGGTGCTGAGTCGCATGACCGCGGCGGCGTCCCGCAACCACTGCTCGATCGGCCTTCCGTCCGACTCGATGCCGGTGAGGACCAGCCCCGCCAACGCCACCGCCGCGGGTGCCGCCCACGCGCCCGTCGGCTGCCATCCGACGGCATCGACGAGCTCGACGAGGTTCTCCCGCGACAGCTGGGTGCCCGTGACCGCGGTGGCCGCCGCGGCCAGCACGTCGGTGGGCACGTCGGCCAGAAGCTGCGCCAGCAGCCAGGAGAGGTACACCTGCTGGGCGCCGGTGACCGCGGCGGCACCCGGATGGAAGTTGGAGATGACCTGCAGCAGCACCGGCACGCCCCGGGGCTCCTGCGCGCAGGCCCGCACGATGCGGTAGACGTCGTAGCGGACCTCGGCGTGCCTCGGCACCGACAGCGGCTTGCGCAGCTCCCCCTCCACCTCGTCGAGGTAGAGCGACCGGGTGTTCGCGTCGTTCATCGAGGTCAACGACAGCAGCGCCTCACAGATGGCCTGCACCTGAGCGGTCGGCATCCGGGGTGTCGTCACCGATTGTCCTCCGTACGCGTCAGCAGGCCCAGGCTCTCGGCAAGGTCGTGGAACGCCTTGACGGGCCTGCTGTCGTGCCCTTCCATCGCCAGCAGGACGTGATAGAGGGCGGGAATTCCATCGTCGTATTCTAAGCCCGTCCGGATCAGACTGAACATGTCGAGGCCGAGCGGCCCGAATGGGTGCACCGCACGCCACATATGCGGGGGCAGTGACTGGGTGACCAATTGACGGCTGTCAGGGTTGCGGAGTACGGGAACGTCTTCCAGCAGCCGGGCCAGCGCCATCTTCTCCGCGAACGAAACAGCTCCCACGGGCCGGCGGGCCGCCCCGGTCGCCGTCCGCCCGGCGGAGGGCAGCAGACCGGTCGGTAGCAGGCCGCTCGGGAGCAGGGCACGCCACAGCCGAACCGGAAGCATCCAGGCGACCAGTTGCTCGCCGACTCTCGTCCGGGCCATCACCATGCCCACCACGGCGCCGTCGGCGTCGTACACCCCGGCGCCACTGAAACCTCGGTCGATCCCCGCCGTCACCGAGGAGACCCGGTCCAGTTGGCGCCAACCGGTGGCGGCGTCGACCGGACCGACGGTCCGTGCCGTCACCACGACGGACGCCGGGGTGTTGGCCGGAAAACCCACGATCCGGACGTCGAACTCGTCGTTCCCACGGTCGGCAAGGGTGGCGGGAGCGGACGGCAGGGGTGTGGCGCAGCGCAGGACCGCCACGTCGCCGTCCCCCTCCGGGCCGACGCTGCGGGACCACGCCACCTCGGCGGTCACTCGCGCCTCGGGGTGGGCCGGGGTGTCGACGAGCAGCCCCGTCGGGTTCGACCCGGCGCCGTCGTGGACGACGTGCCAGCAGGTCAGCACGTGATCCGAGGTCAGTTGGATGCCCGCGCCGACGACCGACGCGGGCCGGCCGGCGAGCACCCGCACCCGACCGTCGAGCGGCCGGGTGCCGATCATCGGCGGCCCCGCGACAGGTCGACCTGGGCGCCGGGCCACCGGCGGCGGGCCGTGCCGTCAGCCATTCGCGGCGATCTCGTCCGACCCGGTCCGGTGTGCCCCCGCGCCCTGCCGGGAAGCGGCCCCGGCCGGTGCCTCGTCGAGGCCGTCGGTCCAGATCAACGTGACCTTCAGGTGGCCCTGCACGCTCGTCCGGGCGACCACGGCGCCGGCCTCCGCGGTGAGCGTCACGCCGATCTCGACCTCGACCTGACCGGGCCGCGCCGGCATCTCGCGGACCACCCCGAGCACCGCGCCGAGCGCGGGCTTGATCTGGGCCAGTGCCGTTTCCAGCGACTGCCGTGCGGGACGGATCCGGTCGAGCAGACCGACCCGTTCCAGATCGGTGCCGACGTGTTCCTCGACCAGCAGCACGCCCTGCTCGGATTCGAAACGTAGGAGATCTGCCACGCGAGGAATTCTCGCCGAGAGATCCTTCGGAATCGGTGTCAGATCACTGACAGTGGTCATTGACTACGCCCCGTGCCGACACGGGCATTCCTGCTTGCGACCGAGGTGGTTGCCCTGTCAGCCTGGCGGAATGTATGACACGGCGACCTTCGAAGATCTGCTCGTCGAAGGCGCGAGCGCGCCCGTCGATGGCTGGGACTTCTCCTGGCTCCAGGGTCGTGCGAGCGAACAGCGCCCGTCCTGGGGATATCTGAGACTCATCTCGGCCCGCATGGCGGCGGCCCGCGCCGCGCTGGACATCCAGACCGGCGGCGGGGAGGTCCTCTCGGAGGTGCCGAAGCTTCCACCGGTGACGGTGGCCACCGAACACTGGCCGCCCAACCTCCGGCTCGCCAGGCGCACCCTCGAACCGCGCGGCGTACGGGTCGTCGACGTCGCCGAGGACGCTCCGTTCCCGTTTCCCGACGAGAGCTTCGACCTGGTGGTGAGCCGCCATCCCAACGTGGTGCGCTGGGACGAGATCGCCCGGGTTCTGATCCCCGGCGGAACGTACCTGGCCCAGCAGATCGGGCCGGGCTCGAACCGGGAACTGGCCCAGTTCTTCACCGGTCCCCGCCCGATCGGCGACGAACGAAGCCCGGAGCGTGCGGCGGCCTCCGCCCGGGCCGCCGGCCTGGTGGTCGACGAACTGCGGCACGAGGCGCTGCGGACCACCTTCGACGACGTGGCCGCGGTGGTGTACTTCCTCCGCAAGGTCATCTGGGCGGTGCCCGACTTCTCCGTGGACCGATACCGGCCCCGCCTCGCCGACCTGCACGAGCACATCCGTCGCCACGGCCCGTTCGTGGCCCACGCGCAGCGTGTCCTGGTGCGAGCCCACAAACCGCAACGGTGAACCGGCCGCGGATGAACCGGGGCCGAGCGGGTAAGTAGCCGCCGGCCTGGTGGGGAGACGACCGGGTCGCGGGTCTGCCGCGATCGGGCGCGCGGACGGGCGGCGCTGGCCGGCCCGTCCGGGCGTACCCCGAGGGCTTCGTCGGGCGCCCGACCGGCCCACCGGGATCAGTTCGAGGTGACCCAGTTCCAGGCCGACACGACCCACTCGGTCTGCTGCAGCCAGGCAACACCGAGACCGGCCAGGAACACCGCCGTCGCCAGGTGCGCGCCGCGCGCACTGCGCCGGACCCGTCCCAGCTGCCGCTCCAGCACCACCCGGCCGATCAGACGGAACAGCGCGAACAGGCCGACCGCCACCAGCAGGCTCACCACCAGCACGAGGAGCGGGCCGGTCAGGTCACCCTGGCCGGAGAGCGCCCAGATCCCCCAGCACACGAACGCGAAGAGCCCGGCCGCGACGCTCCACTCGCCGCCGCGACGCAGTTGCGCCAGACGCCAGCTCAGCGGCCGGCGCGGCACCGCGTCGCCCGGCCAGCCGGTGCCGGTCGGCTCCTGCTCGACCACCGGGAACGGCTCGGTCCGCGGTGTGCGCGGCTGGCCCACCGAGGCCACGCCCCGGCGGAAACCGTCCCGCTGCGCCGGCACCCCGACGTCGCCCTGCGGTGGCACCTCAACGGTCCGCTCCGCCCACGGCTGCGTCTGGTCTGCCATTTCGCCCTCCCCCTGACCGGTGGCACGACCGCCACCTGAATGCGAGGGTAACCAGCCGGCAAACCGGTCGGGGAGCCCGTCCGGGGCCGAGCGCCGGCACGACGGTGTCGGAACCCACACCGGTGCGGGTACGGTCGCCTGATGGGTGACTCGGACCGACGACGACGGCGGCTGCGCCACCATCCCGACTCGGAACCGGCCGGGCGGGCCGCCGACAGCCCGGCGGTCAGCACGGCCGGGATGCACGACGGCGCGGAGCCGTCGCCGCCCCGCCGCCGCGGCCCGGCCGGCTCGGGCGGTCTACGCGGTCAGGCCGACGACCGCGACGGCGAGCGAGGGCTGCGCGGGTTGGTCGGCTCCGGCTCGTCCCAGGTGGGGTTGAGTGCCGCGCTGCGGGCCCGGGACGCGGCCCGGCCCACCGACGACGACCTCGCCGAGGCGGAGGCCCGGGTGGTGGTCGTCCGGCGCAACTGGGTGCCCCGCGAGGATCTTCCCCGCCCCCCACGCTGACCGGGTCAGGGCAGGTCGGGCAGCTGCCGGGTCAACTCGTACTCGGCCACCTGGGCGATCCGGCGGGCGTGCCGCTCGTTGCCGGAGAACGGGGTGCTCAGGAACGCCTCGACGATGGCCGTGGCCTCGTCCAGGGTGTGCTGGCGGGCGCCGACCGCGACCACGTTCGCGTCGTTGTGCTGGCGGGCCAACTGGGCGGTCTCGACGCTCCAGGCCAGCGCGGCGCGTACCCCGGCGACCTTGTTCGCGGCGATCTGCTCACCGTTGCCGGACCCGCCGATGACCACCGCGAGGCCGGTCGCGTCGGCCACCACCCGGTCGCCGGTGTGCAGGCAGAACGTCGGATAGTCGTCGTCCGGGTCGTAGCCGTGCGGGCCGACGTCGACCACGTCGTAGCCCTGCTTGGCCAGGTGGTTGGCCAGGTGCACCTTCAACTCGAAACCGGCGTGATCGGATCCCAGGTAGACGCGCATACCCGGAAGTCTGTCAGGCGGTCGTCTCCGACGCCGCAGCGGCGGCGTCGGGAAGCCGGGTTCGTCACACGGTCGTGGGTGCTCGCTCAGCGAGGCAGTTCGGCGACCACCAGACCACCGCGCGCCTTCGGGGTGAACCAGGTGCTCTTGCGAGGCATCTTCTCGCGGGCCAGGTTGACCGCCACGAAGTCCGCCACGGTCACCGGAGCGATCAGAATGGCCAGCTCGGCCCGGCCCGCGTCGACCTCACCGGTGAGCCAGCTCGCCGGGTAGTCACCACCGACATAGGTGATCCGCTTGTCGCCCGGGTCCAGTCCCAGCACGTCGCGCAGCAACAGCCGCTCGACCAGGGCGTGGTCCAGGTTCTCCAGGTGGCCGTCGGCGGTGGCGGGCAGGCGCACCGCGTACCCCTGGTCGGTCAGCCGAAGGTGGACGGTGCCGCCGGCCGCCGGGACCTCGACCGGGCCGGCGATCGGCTCGACCCCGGCGCCCGCCGCGCGCAGCCGGTCCAGCAGCTCCTCTGGCGTGGTGGTCAGCTCGCTGACCAGCCGGTTGTAGGGCTGGATGGCCACCGACGCGGGGGTGGTGACCACGGCCAGGAACTGCCGCAGCCCGCCGGTCTGGGCGGCCAGGCTGCGGTGGTTGCCGTCGGCGACCACCAGATCCCCGCCACCGGCGAGTGCGGTGAGCGCGTCCTGCTCGGGGCCCGGGCCGAGCAGCCAGATGGCGTGGGTGCGCCCCGCCTGGTCGGTGTCCGTGGCCGCGGGCACGCCGGCCGCGTCGCTCGCCGCCGCGAGCGCGGCGTGCAGTTCGTCGCCGCACCCGGTCTGCAGCAGGAGTACGGGCGAGAGCAGGTGCCCCAGCGCGTCGGCGAGCGCCACCCGCTCACGGACCTTGGCGGGAAAGACGTCCTCGTTGCGGATGACCAGGCCGGGCTCGTCGGCCCGGGTGGAGATCTGGTCGGTGTCCACCATCGCGAACAGCCCGTACGCGGACTCCTCGCCCGGCGCGCTGATCCGGTAGAGCACCACCACCTGCTCCGCCGGTGTGTAACTGCCGTCGGCCCTGGCCTCGGCGAAGCGGGCCACCGCGTCCGGCAGCGCGTCGAGGAACGACTTCCCCCGGCTCTCCGGCGCCCGGTGCGGCATCTCGATGCCGAGGGCACTGTGCGGGTTCGCCTCGATGATCGCGGTGATCTCCGCGTCGTCGGCGAACTCGTCGTAGTTCTGCGCGCCGGTGCCGCCGGTGGTGATCCAGGCCCGGGCGATCGGGGATACGACCGTCATGCCCGCTGACGCTACCGGCGACGAGGCCGGCACCGGCGGGGACCCGCACGGCGTCCACCAGATGAAAGTGCCGGAGCCTCGGGCGGCGGTCAGCCGGCGCGGCCGGAATAGCCGTTGTGCCGGCGGTGCCGGCCGGCGGCGGCGGCTCCGCCGTTTCCTCGGCGGCCGGTCGCGGCGGGGCCGGTGGTCGCGTTTCGTCGGGGTGCCGCGGGCGGCCCGGGCACGGGACGCGGCTCGGGTGGCGGCGACGGGACGGGTCGTGGGCTCAGCGGCGGCGTCGGCACCGGCCGCGGGGCGGCGGGCGCCGGCGGAGGCGGCGCCGGCTCGGCCGGCGCGGCCGCCGACGGCACGACCACCGACGGCACGACGGGCACGGGCGTCGGTGCGCCCGCTGACGGTACGACGGGCGTCGGCGGTTCGGCCGGCGCGGCGCCTGCGGTCGGTGTCGACGGGCCGGCCTGGCCGGTGCCGGGCGGAGGCCCGGGCGGAGTGAGGCGGGACGTTACCGGGACCCGGGCGACGCCGACCACGATGGGAGGCGCGAGCAGGTCCACCAGGTGGGCGGGCAGGTCGGGACGGACCGACGGCCAGCGGGAGTCGTCAACCGACCAGTAGGCCGCGCCGGGTGTCTCGATCACCCCCTGCGGGGTCAGCTGATCGTCACCGGACGCACGGTGCTTGGCCATCGGGATTGCCTCCACGAGCTGCGGTGCGGCCCTGCGGGTCGCTGCGGCGGACACCGAGGGAAACGACGCCGCCCGCCCACCGGTGACGCAGCAACCGCCGCCGACCGCGGGTCCGGCGGCGCGCCGAACGCGACGCGCCCCCGTTTCCGGGCAGTCGAGGCTGCCGGAGACGGGGGCGCGTCGCGGTCCTGGATCAGTCGAAGATCGGGCCCTGCTCGCGGGTGCGCTTCAGCTCGTAGAAGCCCGGAGCACCGGCGACCAGCAGGACGCCGTCCCAGAGCCGGCCGGCAGCCTCACCCTTCGGCGCCGGCGTGATCACCGGACCGAAGAAGGCGACCGGGCTGCCGTCCGGACCGGGCGCGTGGACGACCGGGGTGCCGACGTCCTGCCCGACCGGGCGCATGCCGGCCTCGTGGCTGGCCCGCAGCGCCTCGTCGTAGTCGGTGCTGTCGGCGGCCGCTGCCAGCGCCGGGTCCAGACCGGCGTCGGTCAGCGCGGCGACGTAGAGCTCCTGCCCCCGCTCCTCCTTGCCGAGGTGGATCCGGGTGCCGAGCGCGGTGTAGAGGGCGCGCAGGACGTCGCCGCCGTACCGCTGCTCGGCGGCGATGCAGATCCGCACCGGGCCCCAGGCGGTGCGAAGGAAGGTCCGGTATTCCTCGGGCAGCTCGTCCCGGCCCTCGTTCAGCACGGCCAGACTCATCACGTGGAAGCGGATGTCCACGTCACGAACCTGCTCGACCTCGAGCAGCCAGCGGGACGTGATCCACGCCCACGGGCAGGCCGGGTCGAACCACATGTCGGCGGTGACACGATCGGTCACGGTGAGGTCCCTTCGCGACGGGTGGCGCCGGCAGTCCGGCGTCTCTTCGAATCTTCACCCCGCAGCGCATCGACCGGCACCCGAATGAGAGCGTGACCTCGGCCACCGCGGGCTGCCCGTACATGGAAGACTCGGATCGGGCTGGCCGCCACGAGCGGTTGGCGGACGGGCGCCGCCGGGCGTACGGCGAGATGTGGGATGGAGACAAACAGTGCCGGGAGTGCGCAACCTGACGCAGGTCGAGGCGACCGAGCGGGCACGCCTGCTCGACGTGACCGGGTACGACATCAGTCTGGACCTGTCGACCGCCGTGCTGGCGGCCGACGGCCGCACGTTCTCCTCGACGACCGAGGTCAGGTTCCGCTGCGTCGAGCCGGGTTCGAGCACGTTCATCGAGGTGGCCGCCGACTCGGTGCGCTCGGCCACGCTGAACGGCGCCCCGGTCGACCTGTCGGGCTGGTCGGCCGAGAAGGGCCTGACCCTGTCCGGTCTGGACGCCGAGAACGTCCTCGTGGTCGAGGCCGACTTCGGCTTCTCCAACAGCGGGCAGGGCCTGCACCGCACGGTCGACCCGGTGGACGGCGAGACGTACCTGTACAGCCAGTTCGAGACGGCCGACGCGCAGCGGGTGTTCGCCTGCTTCGACCAGCCCGACCTGAAGAGCGTCTACACGTGGCACGCCATCGTGCCGGCGCACTGGCGGGCGGTGTCCAACATGCCGGTGCAGCGCGAGGAGCCGGCCGGCGAAGGCCTCAAGACCCTCCACTTCACCGAGTCGCCCCGGATGAGCACCTACATCACGGCGCTCTGCGCCGGGCCGTACCACGAGGTGCGCGACACCCACGACGGCATCGAGCTGGGCGTGTTCTGCCGGGCGTCGATGGCGCCCTACCTGGACTCCGACGATCTGTTCCTGGTTACCAAGCAGGGCTTCGACTTCTTCCACGAGAAGTTCGGGGTGCGCTACCCGCTGCCGAAGTACGACCAGCTCTGGGTGCCCGACTTCAACGCCGGCGCGATGGAGAACTTCGGCTGCGTGACGCACGCCGAGTCGCACTACCTTTTCCGCTCGCAGGTCACCGACTTCGAGTACGAGCAGCGGGCCAACACGATCCTGCACGAGCTGGCCCACATGTGGTTCGGCGACCTGGTCACCATGCGCTGGTGGAACGACCTGTGGCTGAACGAGTCGTTCGCCGAGTGGGCGAGCCACTGGTGCAACACCAACGCGACCCGGTTCACCGAGGCGTGGACGACGTTCCTGTCCATCCGGAAGAACTGGGGCTACCGGCAGGACCAGCTCTCCTCCACCCACCCGGTCTACACCGAGATGCCGGACATGGAGGCCGTCGAGGTCAACTTCGACGGCATCACCTACGCCAAGGGCGCGAGCGTGCTCAAGCAGCTCGTCGCGTACGTGGGTGAGGAGCCGTTCGTGGCCGGGCTGCGGGCCTACTTCGGCAAGCACGCCTGGGGCAACGCCACCTTCGACGACCTGCTCACCGAGCTGGAGGCCGCGTCCGGCCGGGAGCTGCGCAAGTTCGCCGCGCAGTGGCTGGAGACCGCGCAGGTCAACACGCTGCGGCCGGAGGTGACTCTCGGCGCGGACGGGACGTACGAGCAGGTGGTGGTGCGGCAGGAGGCGGAGGCGGCGTACCCGACGCTGCGGACCCACCGGATCGGCGTGGGCCTGTACGACCTGACCGACGGGCGGTTGGTGCGCCGCGAGCGGTACGAGGTGGACGTGGCCGGTGAGCGGACCGACCTCGCCGAGCTGCGCGGCGTCCGGGCGGCCGACGTGCTGCTGCTCAACGACGACGACCTGAGCTACACCAAGCTGCGCCTCGACGACCGTTCGATGGCCACCGTGGTGCAGCACATCGGCGGCTTCGAGTCGTCGCTGGCTCGGGCACTGTGCTGGACGGCGGCGTGGGACATGACCCGGGACGCCGAGCTGGCGGCCCGTGACTACGTGGCGTTGGCGCTGGCCGGGCTGCCGGCCGAGACCGACATCAACCTGGTCACCGCCACCCTGCGGCAGGCGACCACGACGCTCACCCTGTATGCCGACCCGGCGTGGGCGCCGACCGGTTGGGCCGACCTGGCCCGTACGGCCGGCGACGCGCTCGCCGCGGCCGCGCCGGGCAGCGGATTCCAGCTCGCCTGGGCGCGGGCATACGCCTCGGCGGCCCGCTCGGAGGACGACCTGGCCACGTTGCGCGGCTGGCTGGACGGCTCCGGCGCGCCGGACGGGCTGACGGTGGACACCGAGCTGCGGTGGGCCGTGCTGGGCGCACTGGTGGCCAACGGCGCGGCCGGCGCCGCCGAGATCGAGGCGGAGCTGGCAGGCGACCGCACCGCGAGCGGTGAGCGGGAGGCCGCCTACGTGCACGCGCTGGTGCCGACGGCAGAGAACAAGGCCGCTGTGTGGGACCTGCTGACCGGCCCGGAGGCGCTGCCCAACTGGCGACACCGGGCGTTGCTGCAGGGCTTCGCCCACCCGGCGCAGGTGGAGCTGGTCGCCCCGTACCGCGAGCGGTACTTCGCGGCTGTCGGTCAGGTGTGGGCCAGCCGGGACAGCGAGCCGGCGCAAGAGTTCGCCCAGCTGGCGTACCCGACCTACCTGGTGGAGGACGACACGGTGTCGGCCACCGACGCGTGGCTGGCCGGCGACGGGCACCCGGGCCCGCTGCGGCGGCTGGTCGCCGAGGGCCGTGACGGCGTGGTGCGGGCGCTCAGGGCCCGCGCGAGGGACGCCCAGTAGAGCTGAGCAGTGAGTACGAGGCCCGGCCCGCTGCAAAGCGGACCGGGCCTCGTCGTACGAGGAAGGGCTCAGCCCTTGCCTGCGTGGCTGGCGAGCTGGTCGAGGCCGTTGATGATGCCGCCGGCCAGGTCGCCGCCGCTGAACGCGCCGACCATGGAGAGCGCGGCCAGCTTGGCGTACGTGTCGGGGATGCGCTTGCGGGCGTGCCGCCCGGTGACGACCTCCAGCTGACGCTGGTTGGGCGACACCGCGATCAGCACCGACCTGTCGGGGTCGGCGAGCTGGTGGTGCAGCCGTTGGGCGTGCTCCCGGACCGGCTCGTCGAGGCCACCGACGAAGACCGAGAAGACCAGCCCGGTGCCCTGGTCGGCCAGGCGCAGCGCCTCGTCGATGCGCAGCAGCTGGCGGGTCGAGAACGGCCCGTCCAGTACGTCGGGAGGGGTGTCCGTCCCGTCCTGCTTCTCACCAACGGTCACTTGCGCCTCCGGTTCCGCCGGCCGGCGCCTCGACGCTGGCCTGCTCAAGCTTGTGGCTGGTCAGCGCCGGCGCCTGCGCGCCCGCGGCCAGCGCCGTGCCGGCCGAGTCGGCCAGCTGCTCCGGGCGGCCCAGGAACCAGACCGGAGTGAAGTCGAAGGGCCGGCCCGGCCGGTAGCGCTTGGCGCCACCGCGACCGCCACTCGCACCACCGCGACTACCGGCGTACGACAGACCGGCGATCACCAGCACCGCGGCTGCCGGGATGCCGACGAAAATCAGCAACGTCTCGGTAACAGACAATCCCAACGCCCCCAGGCGGAAGAAGGACCTCAGACAACCGGGTCGGATGGACGATCATGACGGCGACCGTCCGACTCCGTCGCCATTCACGTTAGCGGAGTCGACGGCCCGCCAGATTGCGGGGTGCCGATCCCATCCGCCACTGGAGTTCTCCAGTTGCGCAGCGGTCGCGATAAGTCGCGCGTCGTCGCCGAACCGACCGGTGAGCAGCACGCCGACCGGCAGGCCGTCGGTGGTGACGCCCAGCGGCAGGGACACCGACGGGTCGCCCGTGACGTTGAAGATGGCGCAGTACGGCGAGAAGCGACGTTGCCGGTCGAAGTCCGCCGCCGGGTCGGCGTCGGAGGTGAACCAGCCGACGGGTGCCTGCGGGGCGGCCAGGGTGGGACAGAGGAGCAGGTCGCAGCCGGCGGTGCGGCGGGCACCGAGGCGTACCTGCGCCTGCAACTCACCGAGCGTGGCGGCCAGGGTGCCGGCGGAGACCTCGGCGCCACGGGCGCGCAGCAGTCGGGTCAGCGGCAGCAGCTCCGACTCCCGCTGAGGTGGCACCGGGGCGAGCGCCAGCACGTACCAGATGATCTCGAAGAGCGGCCATGCCTCCGGCCCGAGCGGCGGCGCCACCTCGACCACCTCGTGGTCGGCGGCGGTGAGCAGCGCGGCGGCCCGGTCCACGGCGGCCACGCAGTCGGGGTGCACCGGCTCGTCGGCGAGCATCGGGGTGGTGAACCGACCGATCCGCAGCCGGCCCGGCGCGGCGTGGCGGGCGGCGGCCAGGTAGCCGTCGGGCGGCGCGGCCGGCGGCAGGTAGGGCTCACCGGGCACCGGCACGGCCATGACGTCCAGCAGCGCGGCGACGTCGGGAACGGTTCGCCCGAGCGGCCCGCTGGTGGGCAGGCCGAACGCGCCGGAGCCGAGCGGCCCGCCGGAGACCACCCCTCGGCTGGGTTTGTAGCCGACCAGGCCGCAGAGTGACGCCGGGATTCGCAGCGAGCCGCCGCCGTCGGAGCCCTGGGCGACCGGGACCAGGCCGGCCGCCACGGCCGCCGCCGCGCCGCCACTGGACCCACCTGCGGTGTACGCGAGCTGCCACGGGTTGCGGGCCGGTGGCGCGACCCGGCCCTCCGAGTAGAGCGAGCAGCCCAGCTCGGAGGTGGTGGTCTTGCCCAGACTGACCAGTCCGGCGGCCTTGATGAACCGGACCACGTCGGCGTCGACCGGCGGAATGAAGTCGACGAAGGCGGCCGAGCCGAAGGTGGTGCGGACCCCGGCGGTGAGGGTGAGGTCCTTGATCGCGGTCGGTACGCCGTGCAGTGGGCCGCGCTCCTCGACGGGCACGGCGTCGGCGGCGCGGGCGGCATCCCGGGCAAGCTCGGCGGTGACGGTGACGAACGCGCCCACCGTGTCGCCGAGCGCCGCTACCCGGCTCAGGTGGTGCTCGACCAGGTCGACGCTGGACAGCTCGCCGCGCGCGATGGCGGCGGCCTGCTCCAGCGCGGTCAGGTCGTGCGGCTCGGCCATGCCGTCATCCTGCCCGGCTCCGGCCCCCGCCGCACTCGTCACGCGCCGACGACCTGCCGACGGCCGGCCTGCGCCGGCGATGCCGGCCTGCGTCGGCGACAGCCGGCCTGCGTCGGCGACAGCCGGCCTGCGTCGGCGACAGCCGGCCTGCGTCGGCGACAGCCGGCCTGCGTCGGCGACAGCCGGCTCGCGTCGGCGACAGCCGGCCTGGGTCGGCAACGGCCGGCCCGCGTCGGCAACGGCCGGCCATGGTCCGTCACCAGCCTTTGCTCTGCTTCACCGCACGCACCAGCGAACGTCCGTTATCCGGACGCTCGACGGTGCGTGGAGTGAAGCAGAGCAAAGGCTGCTGAGGTGGTGGGTGCGGGGGTAGGTCCGCTGGCCGCGGTGCGACCGTCAGCCGTGCAGGAAGCGCCGGGCGTTGGCGGACAGCAGCTTGTCGCGCTGGTCGTCGGTGAGGAAGTCGGCCGCGTGGACCACCGCGCCGGCCGGCCGCTCCCCCAGCGGGTACGGGTAGTCGCTGCCGACCAGCACCCGGTCCTCGCCCATCGTGTCGACCAGCAACCGCAGCGCGGGCGGCGCGAAGACCACCGAGTCCACACTGAACCGGTCGACATAGCTGCTGGGCGGGGCCGCCGAGACGCCCCGGACCAGATCACCCCGACGGTGCCAGGCGTTGTCGGCGCGGCCGAGCCAGAACGGGAAGCTACCGCCGCCGTGTGCGAAGCAGATCCGCAGCGTCTCCGGCACCCGGTCGAAGACGCCACCCAGGATCATCGCCAGCACCGACAGGTGCGTCTCGGCGGGCATCCCGGTGAGCCAGCGGGCCATCCACCGGTCCAACCGGGGCCCGCCCGGCATGTCCCACGGATGGACGAAGACCGGCGCGCCGACCTCGGCACAGTGTTGCAGGAAGGCGACCACGCCGGCGTCGTCCAGGTCCCGGTCACCGACGTGGTTGCCGATCTCCACGCCGACGTGCCCGGCCGCGAGGCAGCGGTCGAGCTCGGCGCAGGCGGCGTCCGGATCCTGCAGCGGCACCTGGCAGAACGGCACCAGCCGGTCGCCGCCGGCCGCGGTGACCTCGAGCGTCAGGTCGTTGAAGATCCGGGCGACCTTTCCCGCCTGGTCGGCGGGGCGGTCGTAGCTGAAGAAGACCGGGGTCGGGGAGACCACCTGCACGGCAACGCCGTCGGCGTCCATGTCGGCCAGTCGCGTCGAGGCGTCCCAGCACTCGCCGCCGACCGGGCGGAACTCCGACTCCCCCACCATGATCATGGCGGCCCGCTCGGAGTCGACCCGCAGCCAGGGCCAGCCGGACCCGCCGCACGCTGCGCCGAGGTCCGGCCAGCCTTTCGGTACGACGTGCGTGTGCACGTCGACGACATCTGGCGCCATCAGCCCTTGCCCGGGTGCAGGGTCCCGCAGTTGCCGCACGTGCGCGCGGCCTCGTCGCCGTAGAACGCCTGGAACACCGGCGGCAGGTCGGCGGCGATGTCCCGGACCTGCAACTCCACCTCGTGCACCCTGTGCCCACACTCCGAGCAGTACCACTGGAACGTCTCGAGGGTGCCCTCCTCGCGGACCCGCTCCACCACCACACCGATCGAGCCGACCTCGGGCCGCTGCGGCGAGTGCGGGGTGTTGCGCGGCAGCATCCACATCTGACCCTCGCGCACGTGCACCGTACGCGGTCCCTCCGGGGTCATCAGGTTGATGTGCATGTTGCCCTTGACCTGGTAGAAGAACTCCTCGTACGGGTCCACGTGGAAGTCGGTGCGCTGGTTGGGACCGCCCACCACCATCACGATGAAGTCGTCGCCGCCGGGGAACATCTCCCGGTTGCCGACCGGCGGCTTCAGCAGGTGCTGGTTCTCCGCGATCCATCCCGGAAAACTGAACGGCTCGGCGATCTCACTCACTTCTGACCTCCGGGGGGAAGAAGGGCCACGGCCTGGATCTCGATGAGCAGGTGCGGGTGCGGCAACTGGTGCACCGCCACCGTCGTCCGGGTCGGCCCGGACGCGTCGAAGAACTCCGACCACACCTCGTTGTAACCACCGAAGTCGTTCATGTTGACCAGGTACGACGTCACCTGGACGAGGTCGGTCAGGTCGGCGTCGACCGAGCGCAGCAGGTCCCGGACGTTCTCGATGACGGCCCGCGTCTGCGCCCGGATGTCGAGGGCGGTGGTGCCGAACTCGTCGACGGACACGCCGGCGAACGTGTTGTCCGCCCGCCGCGACGACGTACCGGAGACGAAGACGAAGCCGCCCGCGACCTTGACGTGCGGAAACGCCCCCCGAGGAACGGCCTTGCCGGCCACCACCCGCGCGGTCATGACCGCGCCCGGAGCGAGGCGGTGCCCAGCTTCTCGACCACGGCCCGGACGTGCGCACCCGGCCGCAGCGGCACCGCGGCCGTGGCGGCACCGGCCAGGAAGACCCATCCGGACTGCAGCCGCACGCCGTGCCGACCGGCCAACCGGATGCCCTCGTCGAGCGCCCGACGGGGATCGCCGAGGATCGCCGCCGTCGAGCCGACCTGGACCACCCGGCCGTCCACCTCCAGCAGCACGCCGAGGTTGCCTAGCCCCGCCGGCACCGGTGACCACGGCCCCACCACGAAAGCGGCGGCCGAGGTGTTGTCGGCGATCACGTCCGGCAACGAGAAACGGAAGTCGGCGTACCGGGAGTCGATCAGCTCGATGGCCGGAGCGACCGCGCGGACCGCGCCGGCGAAGTCGCCGACCGGCTCGCCCGGCTCGGGCAGCCGGTCCAGCAGGAACGCCACCTCCGGCTCGACCCGCGGGTGGATGTACGCCGACGGGTCGACCAGGCCGCCGTCGGGCACCCGCATCGCGTCGGTGAGCCGACCCCAGATCACCTCGTCCACGCCGACCTGGGCCATCTTCGCCCTACTGGTCAGGCCCATCTTCAGCCCCACGAGCCGCTCGCCGGAGTCCAGTCGGCGCTGCACCAGCGCGGCCTGCACCTGGTAGGCGGTCGGCACATCCAGCCCCACCTCGGCGGCGAGCTGCGGGATGGCGGTGACCGTGTCGGCCGCCGCATACAGCCTCTCCGCGACGTTCACGACGTCCAGACCGATCACGATTCCCCCTTGGCGGCCAGGTCGAGCGCCACGTCCACGATCATGTCCTCCTGGCCGCCGACCATCCGGCGTCGGCCCAGCTCGACGAGGATCGAGCGGACGTCGACGCCGTAGCGCGCCGAGGCCCGCTCGGCGTGCCGCAGGAAGCTGGAGTAGACCCCGGCGTACCCCAGGGAGAGCGTCTCCCGGTCGACCTGGACCGGCCGGTCCTGCAGTGGGCGGACCAGGTCGTCGGCGGCGTCCATCAGCGCGAACACGTCACAGCCGTGCTTCCAGCCGTGCAGCTCGGCGACCGCGACGAAGACCTCCAGCGGCGCGTTACCGGCCCCGGCGCCCATGCCGGCCAGGGAGGCGTCGACGCGGACGGTACGGCCGGACGGGGAGCCGAGCGGTCCGGCACCGAGGATCCGGCCGTGCTCGACGGCCAGGACGCTGTTGGCCACGCCGAGCGACAGGTTGTGGTGGGCGTGGATGCCGATCTGCGTTTCCGGTGCCAACACCTGGCGGTACGCGTCGACCCGTTGCGCCACGTCGGACATCAGCAGCCGGCCGCCGGAGTCGGTGACGTAGACGCAGTGCGCCCCGTACGACTCCATGAGCCTGGCCTGCCCGGCGAGACCGGCCGGGTCGGACATGTGCGACATCATGAGGAACCCGGCGACGTCCATGCCGTTCTCCCGAGCCCAGGTGATGTGCTGGGCGGAGATGTCCGCCTCCGTGCAGTGGGTGGCGATCCGGACGCTGGTCACCCCGAGCGCCTTGGCCGCCCTCAGGTCGGCGATGGTGCCGATGCCCGGCAGCAGCAGCGTGGTGAGTCTCGCGCTGGTCAGCACCTCGGCGGCCGCGGAGATCCACTCAGCGTCGCTGGCGGCACCGTGGCCGTAGTTGACGCTGGAGCCGGCCAGCCCGTCGCCGTGCGCCACCTCGATCGCGGCCACCCCGGCCGCGTCCAGTGCGGCGGCGACCGTGCGCACCTGCTCGACCGTGTACCGGTGGGCGATGGCGTGCATGCCGTCGCGCAACGTCACGTCCTGGATGTACAGGTCGGTCATGCCACCGCTCCCTTCGCCCGCAGCGCGACCAGCCGCTCCGCGGTACGCAGCGCGGCGGAGGTCATGATGTCCAGGTTCCCCGCGTACGCCGGCAGGTAGTGCCCGGCACCGGAGACCTCCAGGAAGACCGACACCTGCAGTGCGGCGAGCTGCCGTCCGAGCGTCGGCACGTACGCCTCGACGCGGTCGAACTGCACGTCCTGCTTGAGCCGGTAGCCGGGAACGTACTCCTGCACGGTCGCCACCATGTCCGCCACCGAGGCGGCGATGGCGTCGGTGTCGGCGTCGGCGTCCGGGCAGAGGCAGTAGACGGTGTCGCGCATCAGCAGCGGCGGGTCCGCCGGGTTCAGCACGATGATCGCCTTGCCGCGTTCGGCACCGCCGACCACCTCGATGGCGCGGGCCGTGGTCTCGGTGAACTCGTCGATATTGGCCCGGGTGCCCGGGCCGGCCGAGCGGGACGCGATCGAGGCGACGATCTCCCCGTACGCCACCGGGGTGACCCGGCGCACCGCGGCGACGATCGGCACCGTCGCCTGCCCACCGCAGGTCACCATGTTGACGTTCGGCTCGTGCAGGTGTTCGTCCAGGTTGACCGGCGGCACCACGTACGGGCCGAGCGCGGCCGGTGTCAGGTCGACGACCGTACGGCCGTGCGCGCGCAGCACCTCGTCGTGACGGCGGTGTGCGCCGGCCGAGGTGGCGTCGAAGACCAGCTCGACGTCGGCGAACTCGGGCATCGCGACCAGGCCGTCCACGCCGTCGGCGGTGGTGGCCACGCCGAGCCGGCGGGCCCGGGCCAGGCCGTCGGAGGCCGGGTCGATGCCGGCCATCGCCACCATCCGCAGCTCGCTGCTGAGCCGCAGAACCTTGATCATCAGGTCGGTGCCGATGTTGCCGGAACCGAGCACCGCCACACCGGTCACTGAGGCTGTTCCTTCTTCCGGTCGCGACTGCGGGGCTCGCAAGACCGGCTCACTGCCCGCGCTCACTGGTCCGCCTTGCTGAAACAGGTCCGTACCGAGCCGAGCCCGGAGATCCGCGCCTCGTAGGCGGCGCCCGGGGTGACCGGCACCATCGGGCCGAGCGCCCCGGAGAGCACCACGTCCCCGGCGCGCAGTGGATCACCGGCGCGGGCGAGCGTGCCGGCCAGCCACGCCAGGGCGTGCAGCGGGTTGCCCAGGCAGGCGGCGCCGGCACCCACCGACACCGGCTCCCCGGCGTGCTCCAGCACCATCCCGCACAGCCGCAGGTCGACGTCGGCGAGCCGGCGGGGCGACGTGCCGAGCACGAAGAGCCCGCTGGAGGCGTTGTCGGCGACGGTGTCCACGATGGAGATGTCCCAGGCGGCGATCCGCGAGTCGACGATCTCGATGGCGGGCAGGACGTGGTCCACGGCGCGGATCAGGTCGACCGTGGTGATCTGCGGGTCCGGCAGGTTCCGGTCGAGCACGAAGGCGATCTCCGCCTCGACCCGCGGCTGGAGCAGTCGGTCGATGTCCACCTCGACGCCGTCGCCGACGGCCATCGCGTCAGTCAGCATGCCGAAGTCCGGTTGGAAAACCCCGAAGGTCTCCTGCACCGCCCGGGACGTCAACCCGATCTTCGCGCCGACCCGGCGCTCGCCGCGGCCCTGCCAGGCCCGCGCCTGCAACTGCTGCACGCGGTACGCGGACTCGACGTCCCCCTCGGGCAGCAGCCTTCCGCGCAGCGGCGGACACGGCTTCCCGGTGCTGCGGGCGTCGGCCAGCTCCCGGTTGGCGGCCTCGATGTCAGCTTTCATGCCCGCTCCCGCATTCGGTGCGCTCACGACAGGTCCACGCAGACGTTCGTGAGCTCGGAGTAGAAGTTCAGCGAGTGCACGCCGCCCTCGCGGCCGATGCCGGATGCCTTCACCCCGCCGAATGGGGTGCGCAGGTCGCGCAGGAACCACGTGTTGACCCAGACGATGCCGGCGTCCAGCCGAGCTCCGGCGCGGTGCGCGACGCCCACGTCCCGGGTCCACACGGTCGCCGCCAGGCCGTACTCCGTGCCGTTCGCCAGGGCGTACGCCTCGTCCTCGGTGTCGAACGGTGCGACGTGCACCACCGGCCCGAAGATCTCCTCACGGTTGGTGCGGGCGCTCGGGCCGAGCCCGGTGAGCACCGTCGGCTGCACGTACGACCCGCCGTCGCGGGCGTCACCGAAGGTGGGCGTGCCGCCGCCGGTGAGCACCTCGGCGCCCTCGGTGCGGGCCAGCTCGTACGCGCCGAGCACCTTCGCCCGGTGCTGCTGCGAGATCAGCGGCATGGTGGCGGTGCTCTCGTCGGTCGGCCAGCCGTACGCCAGCTCGCCGGCCCGCTTGGCGAGCCGGGCGGTGAACTCCTCGAAGACCGGGCGCTGCACGTAGAGGCGTTCGGTGCAGAGGCAGACCTGCCCGCCGTTGGTGAAGCTGGAGCGGACCGAGCCGGCCACGGCGGCGTCCAGGTCGGCGTCGGCGAAGACCAGGCCGGCGTTCTTGCCGCCCAGCTCGAAGCTCACCGCCTTCACGCCGTCGGCCGCGGCCCGCATGATCGCGCCGCCGGTGGCCGACTCGCCGGTGAAGGTGATCGCGTCGACGCCCGGGTGGCGGGTGAGGAACTCACCGGCCGAGTCCGGCCCGAACCCGTGCACCAGGTTGAACACCCCGGCCGGTACGCCGGCGGCGGCCATCACCTCGGCGAGCAGCGTCGCCGAGGCGGGCGTCTCCTCGCTGGGCTTGACCACGACGGCGTTGCCGCAGGCCAGCGCCGGGGCCACCTTCCAGGTGAGCAGCAGCAGCGGCAGGTTCCACGGCACGATGACCGCGACCACGCCGACCGGCTTGCGCAGCGCGTAGTTGAGCGCCCGGCCGCCCGTCGGGGTGACCGTGGTGAACGACTCGGTGGGCGCGGTCGACACGATCTCCGCGAACGCCCGGAAGTTCGCCGCGCCGCGCGGGATGTCCAGCGTGCGGGCCTGGGCGATGGACTTGCCGGTGTCGGCGACCTCTGCGGTCACCAGGTCGTCGAAGCGGCGTTCCAACTCGTCGGCGACCCGACGCAGCACCTCGGCGCGCTCGCGCTCGCCGAGGCGGCCCCACGGCCCGCGCAGCGCGGCCCGGGCGGCGGCCACCGCGTCGTCCACCGTGGACCGTGACGCCTCGACCACCTCGAAGACCGGCTCCCCGGTCACCGGGCTGGCCTTGGGAAACGTCCGTCCACCGTCGACGAACTCACCCGCGACGAAGTTGCGCAACCGCTTCGGGCCGTCCGGCGCGTGACCGGTCATCAGCCGTGGATCCCAGGTGCCGGTCACGCGCGCCTCCCTCGCCCCAGTGCCGCGCCGATCGCGCCGACCAGCAGCAGCGCGGCCCCGCCGACGACCGCGCCGAGCACCCGGTGCTGTCGGCGCACCCGGCGGCGAACCTCGGCATACGGCGTGGTGGAGAAGGACACCAGCTCGTACTGGGAAACGTACCGGCCGGGCAGCGCCCGTTCCAGTGCGTGCTCGACCTCGCGGCGGAGCTGGAAGACCGGGGAGGCGACCCGGTCCCGCATCTCCACGAAGTTGGTCAGCGCCATCTGCGCGATGGCCTCGGTGTTCTCCTGCCGGCGTCGCTGGAACAGCGGCAGCGCCGCCAACCAGTCGTCGGCGCACTCGTCCAGACAGCGATCCAGCTCCACGACGTCCTCGAAGGCGCAGTTTGCGCCCTGGCCGTAGAACGGCACGATGGCGTGCGCCGCGTCGCCGAGCAGGGCGACCGTCCCGTTGACCTGCCAGGGAGCGCAGCGGACCGTCCCGAGCACACCCACCGGGTTGTGCTGGTAGTCGTCCACCAGGTTGGTCGCCAGTGCGATGACGTCCGGATAGTGCTCGGCGAAGTGCTTCTCGATCGCCGCTGGGCTGTCCAGGGCGGCGAAGCTGCCGGCGCCCTCGTTGGGCCAGAACAGCGTGCAGGTGAAGGAGCGGTCCGGGTTCGGCAACGCGATCATCATCGAGGTGCCGCGCGGCCAGATGTGCAGCGCATGCTCCTCGAGCGCGAAGTCCCCGCCCAGCGGCGGGATCGTCAGCTCCCGGTAGCCGTAGTCGAGGAAGTCCACGCTCTCCCTCAGCAGCCCGTGCGCCAGCAACTGCCCCCGCACAGCGGAGCCGGCGCCGTCGGCGCCCAGCACCACCGACGCCTTGGCGCTGACCGGTCCCTGCGGGGTGTCGAAGCTCAGGCCGCCGTCGGTCGGGTCGAGCCCGACCAGCCGGTGGTCGAAGACGATCCGCACCCCGGGCAACGCGGACGCCGCGTCCAGCAGGGCATTGTTCAGCGCGCCCCGGCTGATCGAGTTGATCGCCCGGTCGCCGGCCGCGCTGTACGACTGGAACTGCGGCTCCCCCTCGACCGGGTGGATCATCCGGCCGCGCATCGGCAGCGCGTCGCTCATCACCTGCTCAGCCAGGCCGATCCGGCGCAGCGCGTCCAGCCCGCGCTCGGAGAGCGCCAGGTTGATTGAGCGGCCCCGCTCGGCCGTGCCGGCGCGCGGGTCTCCCCGGCGCTCGTAGAGGGCCACCGGGTAGCCGCGCCGGGCCAGGAAGCAGGCGGCCAGGCAGCCGGCCAGCCCCGCACCAATGATCGCGATCTCGTCGCGCCGAGCGGTCATGAGGTGACCCCGACCGTCGCGGCGAGCGCCACGGCGGCCCGCCAGCAGTCGTGGTACGTGGAGTAGAGCGGCACCGGGGCGAAGCGCACCACGTCCGGCTCGCGGGCGTCGGCGATCACGCCGTACTCGTGGCGAAGCCGCTTGGTCAGCTCGGCGGCGCTGCCGGTGCCGATCCGCACCGAGAGCTGGCACCCACGCCGGGCCGGATCGCGCGGGGTGACCACGCGCAGCGGCCGGTCGGCGGTGACCTCGTCGAGCAGCGACTCCAGCCAGCCGGTCAGCCGCAGGCTGCGGGCGCGCAGCGCCGGCATGCCGACGGCGTCGAACAGCTCCAGCGAGGTACGCACCGGGCCCATCGCGAAGATCGGCGGGTTGGAGATCTGCCAGGCCTCCACGGTGGCCGGTGGCCGGGACACCGGCGTCATCTCGAACCGGGTGGCCGCCGCGGTGCTCCACCAGCCCTCGAAGCGGGGCAGGGCCTCGTCGCCGAGGTGGCGCTCGTGCACGAAGACGCCGGCCAGCGCACCGGGCCCGGAGTTCAGGTACTTGTAGGAGCACCACGCCGCGAAGTCGACGTCCCAGTCGTGCAGGGCCAGCGGTACGTTGCCGGCGGCGTGGGCCAGGTCCCAGCCGACCACCGCGCCGGCCGCCCGGCCAGCAGCCGTGATCGCGGGAATGTCGAGCAGCTCGCCGGTCAGGTAGTTGACCCCGCCGAGCAGCACCAGCGCCACCCGGTCGCCCTCGGCGGCCAGGTAGCCGGTCACGTCCTCGGTGCGCAGGGCGTCCTCGCCGGGGCGCGGGCGCAGCCGGATGACCGTGTCGTCGGGGTCCAGGCCGTGGAACCGGGCCTGGCTGCGCACCGCGTAGCTGTCCGAGGGGAACGCGGAGTCCTCGATGACGATGCGGGTGCGGGCGCCGGCCGGGCGGTAGAAGCTGACCATCAGCAGGTGCAGGTTGACGGTGAGCGAGTTCATCACCACCGTCTCCGCGGGCCGGGCACCGACCAGTCGGGCGGCCGGTGCCGTCAACAACTCGTGGTACGGCAGCCAGGCCCGCTCCGCCTCCAAATGACCCTCGACGCCCAACTGCTGCCAGGCGTGCAGGTCGGCGAGGAGTTCGGCGCGGGTGGCACGGGGTTGCAGGCCGAGCGAGTTGCCGGCGAGGTACGCCGACTCGGGGTGGCTGCCGCCGTCCGAGGGTGGGACGTGGAACAGGTGGCGGTGGCCCGGGTCGGCCGCGTCGAGGCGGAGCGCCTGGGCTTCGCCGGCGGCGGAGACCAACGGCTCAGCCTCAGCTTCAGGGGTCGTCATGGCGTGTTCTCGCTCTCCGGTCACATCGCGGTGCGGGCCGACCACAGCTCCGGGAAGACCACCCGGGCCATGCTGCGCTGCAGCCACGCCAGGCCGGCGGAGCCGCCGCTGCCGACCTTGGCGCCCATTGTCCGCTGCACCGCCTTGACGTGGTTCCACCGCCAGTCGCCGAACTCCTCGGCGACCCCGCTCAACGCCTCGCCGAGCAGCCGCAGGTGGTTGTCCGGGCCGGTGTCGCCGTAGATCCGCACCCAGGCCGCCTCGACCGACGGCTGCGGGTCGTGCTCGGCCGCCAGGTCCCTGTTGAGCAGGTCGGCGGGCAGGTCGAAGCCGCGCCGGGCGAGCAACGCCAGCACGTCGTCCCAGAGGCTCGGGGCGGCCAGCGTCGCGGTCAGCGCGGCGTACACCTCGGTCTGCCGGCGGAACGGCCGGATCAGCGTCGTGTCCCGCAACCCGAGCAGGAACTCCAGGTGCCGGTACATGGCCGACTGGAAGCCGGAGCCCTCGCCGAGCAGGTTGCGGAACCGGTTGAAGTCGGCCGGCGTCATCCAGCGCAGGCCCTGCCAGGCGGCGTTGAGCCCCTCCAGGTGCAGCGCGGCGCGGCGCAGGGGAGCCAGCGCTTCCCAGATCTGGTCGGCACGCAGCAGTCGCTGGGTCTCCCGCAGCTCGTGACAGGTCAGCCCGAAGTACAACTCCATGATCTGGCTGACCATCAGGAACGACATCTCGCCCGGGTCGGTGCTGAGCGGCTGCTGCAACTGGTGCAGGGTGCTGGCCTGCACGTACGCGTCATATGGCACCCGCTCGGCGAACTCCAACGTGGGCTCGCCACCATTGCGCGCGGCGCGGGCCGCCCGCTGTCGCGGCGTCACCGGCCGCACCGTGGCGGGGCGGTTCGGCGCCCGCCGCTCCGTCTGATCCACCGTTCGTCTCCCTCCCCCGGACTACCGAGGTCATGATCTCGCGGTCGGATCGGCCCGCGGAATGCCGGATCAACGGCACTTGAGCCGCCTGGTTGCCGAAACGGAGGCAGTTCGGCGAATCAGGTTCACGAAAGTAAGGTCTGAGCGTGGACGACATGGACTGGGCGCTGCTGCGCGAGCTGCAGGCCGACGCCCGCCTCTCCTTCAGCGAGCTGTCGCGGCGGGTGCACCTCTCGCCACCGGCCGTGGCGGAACGGGTCCGCCGGCTCGAAGAGGCCGGGGTGATCATCGGCTACCACGCCCAGGTCGACCTGACCCGGGCCGGCCGCACCGTGGTCGCGCTCATCCGGATGTCCTGCTACGGCGCGCGGTGCATCCTGCACGACCCGGCGGTGGTCGGCTGGCCCGAGATCCTGGAGATCCACCGGATCACCGGGGACGCCTGCAGCATGCTCAAGGTGGCGGCCGGTTCGATCGGCGAGTTCGAGGCGGTCATCGACCGACTCGCCCCGTACGGTCAGCCGTCCAGCACGATGGTCCTGTCCTCCCCGCTGGACTGGCAACCGATCACGCCGCTCCCGGAGACCGGCACCGTCCCCCGGCGCCACTGACCGACCCCACCCCGCCCACCTGCGGGTTTGTCACCCGGCCAACGGGAAAGCAGCGCCCGTGCCCAGGGGAGGGTTCCGGCGGTCGTCGCCGGTAGGGGGAAATCATGCACGCTCTTCGCACGATCAACCGCGCGCTCTCGGCCGTACTGACTCTGGTGGGGCTGGTCGGCGCATTCGTCCTGTGGTCGGTCGCGCCGGCGCACGCCGGTGAGACCACCTTCATCGAGGTGACGCCGAACAGCGCCCCGGCCGGGAGCCGGGTCCAGATCAGGGCGAGCTGCGACAACGACAACAACCGTCAGGCCACCGTGCACTCCGACGCGTTCGGGCACCTGATGCTCAGACCGGACAAGGGCTTCCTGACCGGTTCGATCACCATTCCGGGCAACAAACAGCCCGGCGACTACCAGGTGGAACTGCGCTGCCAGAACGGCCAAACGGCCTCCACCATGTTGACCGTGCTGAACATGGCGTCGCCCAGTAAGGGACCGGCGACCGGGGGCGGCGGCACCGCCAGCGGGCGGGGCACCGGATCGCTGCTGGTGCTCGGTGGCGTGGCACTCGTGGCAGCCACCGTCGCGCTCGGCATGGCCGGCGGCCGGCGGCGTACCGGGGCAGGCTCCTGAGCCGGACACGCCATGACCCGATCCCCCGCGCGTGCGCGGCCGGACCGCGGCGCCCGGTCCCGGGCGGCGCTGCGCGCCTCCGGCCGGCTGGTCGTCCGCGCCTCCGGCCGACTGCGCAGGGTCGCCGGGCAGGCCGTGTCGGCCAGCGTCGCCACCACCGATCCGGCCGCCCACCCGCTGCCGCCGAGCCGCCCGACCGGCTCGTCGTCGCTGCGACGCCGACTCAACAGCGGACCGGGACTGCCGGTGCTGGCCGTCGCCGCGCTGATGGTGCTGATCGTGGCGATGCTCGGCATCGAGCAGGTGACCGGAGTCAGCCTGTTGCCGGACCGGATCGCCGCCGGCCTGCGGCCGCCACCGAAGAAGTTCCCGGTGCTGCCGGCCAGTCGCCCGACCGGCCTCGCCATCGGCGAGATCGGCCTGCAGGCGCCCGTGCACGACGTGGGCATCGCGCCGGACGGCACCATCGCCGTGCCGGACGTGGCCAGAGCCCAGGAGGCCGGCTGGTACGACCAGGGGCCCACACCCGGGCAGTACGGCCCGGCGGTGATCGTCGGGCACGTGGACACCACCACCGGGCCGGCCGTCTTCCACGGGCTGCGCGACCTGCGCTCCGGCGACCGGATCGAGGTCACCCGAAGCGACCACAGCGTGGCCGTCTTCGAGGTGGACTCGGTGGAGCGCTTCGACAAGGGGCGGCTGCCGGTGGACGAGGTGTACGGCGACTTCAGCCGCCCGAGCCTGCGGCTGATCACCTGCGGCGGCCGGTGGGTCGGCGGCGAGACCGGCTACTCGGACAACCTGGTGGTCTTCGCCTCACTGGTGAAAGCTCGTACCGGTTGAGGACCGGGGCGGCAGAGGGGCGAGTTCGACCCCACCTCTGGCCGATCCTGCGGTGCGATCGTCCTCACCAACGATCCCGAGGACATCGCCGCACCTCTCGGCCGCATCGGACGCCAAACCAGGGCTGGTCATCCGCCGCCTCTGACCAAGAGGGACGTCCCGGGTCGAGGTTCGGGGTTGCGCTGCGGCAGGAAATGGCGGGTTTCTGGCCCAGATCCCCAACCGGCTGGCCCCCCGCCGCCCGCTGGACTCTCCGCGACCACGAGATCAGGCGGCCGCTTCGGGCTCCCGCAGGTCGAGCCAGTCGGCCCAGCGCGGATCGGGGGCGCGGTGCCCGAGCACCCGCCAGGCGGTGCCCTTAGGCGCGGCCGGCAACGCGTGCAACCGCCAGCCCAACTCGGCCGGAGTCTTGTCGCCCTTGGTGTGGTTGCAGCGCGCGCACGCGGCGACCACGTTCTCCCAGGCGTGCCGACCGCCGCGGCTGCGCGGGAAGACGTGGTCGATGGTCTCGGCCGGGCCACGACAGTAGGCACACCGCCATCCGTCCCGGGCGAAGATCGCCCGCCGGGACAGCCCGACGTGAGTGCGGTAGGGGACCCGGACGAAGCGGGTCAACCGGACCACCGACGGGACGGGAAGCGCGTCCCGGGCGCTGTGCAGGATGCCCTCGCCGTCGGCGACGCAGACCGCCTTGGCGGAGAGGACGAGGATCGCGGCTCGACGCACCGACACGACACACAGCGGCTCGTAGGTGGCGTTGAGGACCAACGCGCCGGAGCCCACCGTGGGTCGTATGTCAGGCATCGCGCTCACCCTCCCGGTTCAGCGGCTGCTGCGTACCGCCGCCGACCGGGGCCGGGCACGACGGCCCAAACGGTCGACGCCGGCCCATCACCGACGTCCGTTGCGCCAATAGTCCCTGATCGGACCCCGGAATGCACGTACTAATCCGGGGTCCGACATGAAGCTCTTTCCCGCACCTGTCACGATGGCCGGTTCGCCCCGGTCCGGCCCCGCCGTCGGCCGCAGGTCACCCGGCCGGTGGGTCGCCGACGGCCCCGGCGCCTCGTTGCGGTACGAAGACAGGGTGAGCGCCGCCAGCCTGATGCCCCCTGCCCTGTCCACCGCCAAGCCGCCGAACTGTCAGGGCAGCACCTCCTGCGAGTGGCTGTACGACCTGACCAAGTCGGCCTGGTTCGCCGAGGGCAGTTACTGGATCCTGCTCAAGCCGCTGCGGGTGCTGCTGATCGTGGCGCTGGCGATGGTGGCTCGGTGGGCGATGCACCGGACGATCGACCGGCTGGTGCGGACCACCACCGACGGTGCGGTGCCGACGATGCTGCGGCCGCTGCGCGAGCGGGTGCCGACCGCCCCGGTCGACCCGACGGAGTTCGTGCCGGAGCGGCGTCGGCAGCGGGCCGAGGCGATCGGCTCGGTGTTGCGCAGCCTGACCACCGCGTTCGTCTTCGGCATCGCGCTGCTGATGATCCTGCGCGAGTTCAGCTTCGACCTGGCCCCGCTGCTGGCCAGCGCCGGGATCGCCGGCGTCGCGCTGGGCTTCGGTGCGCAGAGCCTGGTCAAGGACCTGATCGCCGGGCTGTTCATGCTGATCGAGGACCAGTACGGCGTGGGCGACACCGTCGACCTGGGCGAGGCCACCGGTGTGGTCGAGTCGGTCGGGCTACGGGTCACCACGGTGCGCGACGGGCGGGGCGTGCTCTGGTACATCCGCAACGGCGAGATCGTCCGGGTGGGCAACAAGAGTCAGGGTTGGGCCCTGGTGGTGGTGGACCTGCCGATCGGCTTCAGCGGCACCGAGGAGGCCACGGCCGTGCTGCGGACCGCGGCTGCCTCGATGGCGCTCGACCCGGAGTTGTCGCCGGAGATCGTGGAGGCACCGGAGGTGCTCGGCGTCGAGCAGATGACGGTGGACGGTGCGGTGATCCGGACGGTGGTGAAGACGAGCGCGGAGGGGCAGTTCTCGGTGGGTCGGGAGTTGCGCCGGCGGCTGGCCGAGGCGCTGGAGAACTCGGGGATCACCGCCCAGATCGCCGCCACCCGCAGTTATCCCGGCATTGCGAACCGGCCCCTGGCCGACGGCGAGACCGGTCAGGGCGGCGCCACCTGACCCGGATGACGGTGTCCGGGCATCGAGGGGTCGCGAGCCGTAGGGCCCCTCAGGTATCGTCCGTTCGTTCAGTCAGGGATGCGACGAACGATCCGTTCGCACTAGCTAGTTGTCAGACGATCGGGCAGAATCCGGCTCAGCGTTCCTGCCGGAGCGTGGTCACATCCTCGCTGATCCGCAGATCTGACGAGCGTTCCCGGCCCGGCTGTCACGAGCGGCCTTCCGGGAGCCGATGGAGGCGACGGTGCCCGACGAGCGACCTTCTGCGGAGGGCCCGGCCACTTTTCGCGACGTGTTCGCCCAACGGGAGTTTCGGGCCGTGCTCGCGGCCGGCGCGCTCTCCTGGGTCGGCGACTACGTCGCGAAGGCCGCGGTCACGCTGCTCGTCTACCAGCAGACCAGGTCCGTCACGCTCTCCGCCGCCGCGTTCGCGGTCAGCTTCCTGCCGTGGCTGCTCGGTGGGCCCCTGCTCGCCGCGCTGGCCGAGCGGCACCCGTACCGGCGGGTGATGGTGACCTGCGACGTGATCCGGATGGCGTTGATGCTGCTCATCGCCATCCCGAACCTGCCGTTCCAGGCCGTTCTGGTGCTCGTCTTCGCCGCCACGCTGGCCAACCCGCCGAGCCAGGCCGCGAAGTCCGCGCTGATGCCGCAGATCCTGGTCGGGGACCGGCTGGTGGTCGGTTTGTCGTTGAACAGCAGCGTGGGACAGGCCGCGCAGGTGATCGGCTACCTGCTCGGCGCGGCCGTCGCGTCGATCAACCCGTCCCTCGCACTGCTGATCAACGCGGTGACCTTCGCCGTCTCCGCACTGCTGGTCCGTTTCGGTGTCCGCGACCGGGTCCCGGTGATGACCTCCGCGCACCGCAGTCACCTGGTCCGCGAGACCGGCCAGGGATTTCAGATCGTGTTCGGTACGCCGGTGCTGCGGGCCATCGCGGTGCTGGTGTTCAGCGCGATGCTCTTCTCGGTCGTCCCCGAGGGGTTGGCCGCCGGCTGGGCCGACCGGCGCAACGATGGCCTGGGCGCGGGCCCGGCCCAGGCGGTGATCATGATGGCCGGCCCGCTCGGGTTCATCCTCGGCGGGCTGCTCGTGAGCCGACTGTTCGGCCCGAGCCGCCGGATGGCCCTGATGCGACCGCTGGCGGTGATCTCCCCGCTGGCGCTGGTGCCGGCTCTGTTCGACCCACCCCCACTCGTGGTGGCGCTGCTCGCGGCTCTCTGCGGGTTCGCGGTCGCCGGCATGCTGCCGATGGCCAACGGGCTGTTCGTCCAGGCGCTGCCCGCCGAGTTCCGGGCCCGCGCCTTCGGTGTGATGGCCACCGGCGTGCAGGTCATCCAGGGCCTGGCGGTGCTCGTCACCGGGTTCCTCGCCGAGCGGTTCTCCATTCCGCTGGTGGTCGGTGTGTGGAGCGCGGCCGGCGTACTGCTGATGGTGGTGGCCGCGCTGCGCTGGCCGGACAAGCAGGCCATGGACAGCGCCATCGCGGCGGCCTCCGCGGCGAACGCCGGGCCGCGGGCCAGCAACCCGGCGCCCAGCAACACACCGGCAGTGCGGGCGTGACCGGACGCACCACTTCCGGGTCGCGCCGGCAGGGTGCCCGCCTGGCAGGATGGAGCGGTGACTTCCGCAGGTGACTCCGACCGGACCGGTGCGTCGACGACCCTCTTCGAAGCGGTCGGCGGCGAGCCCACCTTCCGCAGGCTTGTGGACGAGTTCTACGCCGGCGTCGCCACCGATCCCCTGCTGCGGCCGATGTATCCGGATGATCTGGCCCCTGCGGCGGACCGGATGACGCTGTTCCTGATGCAGTACTGGGGTGGACCGAACACATACTCCGCCCAGCGTGGGCATCCTCGGCTGCGGATGCGGCACGCCCCGTTCCGGATCGGCGCGGCCGAGCGGGACGCCTGGCTGCGGCACATGCGCCACGCCGTGGACCAGCTCGACCTTGAGCCGGAGGTCGCCAGCGCGCTCTGGGACTACCTGGAGCGGGCCGCGTACTTCATGGTCAACGCCATGGAGGACCCGGCCGACGGGGCCTGACGGCCCGCGGCTGCCTCAGAGCAGCGCGCCCTCGTCGTGCAGCCAGTCCACGAAGCTGGTGGCCACCGCGGCGCCGCAGTCGAGCATCTCGACCAGCAGCGCGTCGTGGGTGCCGGCACCGAGCGGCACCTGAAGCTCGGCGTAGATCGGCAGTTGCCCGCGTTCGGTGGGATCACCGATGTAGGCCTTGCAGAACCGCCGGGTGTGGTTCCACTCGTTGACCACCCGGTAGGCCCGGTCGGCCCAGTCCGGGGGAACGGTGGCGTGCGGACGGGCCCGCATCACGAGGATCTCGTCCTCCGGGCCCTCGAGAGCCACCAGGACGGCGTGCCGCTCCCACATGGCCAGCAGGTTGCCGTCGCCGTCGGCCAGGTATCGCACGTCGAGCAGGTCGAGTGCGTCACAGACCCGGCGCAGGCTCACCGGCTCGACGGTGGCCGGCATCTCGGTCAGCGCGGGCCGCTCGTTGGACGGGCAGTCGTCCCCCGGCTGGCGAGGGTTGGGCGGTCCGACCCGGACCGCGCTCTCCACTGTGATCCCGCTTCGGGTTTCCGGATCGCCGCCGTCGGCGGGACCGGGGCGCCATGACCACCACGGCATCGCTCGCGCACCTCACTCCCCAGCGGATCCAGCCGCCTACGGTGCGTTGGATCCGAGCATGGACGGTACCCGGACAGCCGGGTTGAAGCACCCCCCCAACCACCGCCCCAGCCCAGAAGAACGACCAGGGGTCATCCGTTCGGACGAGCCGCCAGGGGCGTCACGGCGAGATCGGTGGCCTTCTGCGACCACGCTGCTCCGTGCGGTCCCACCAGGCCAACCCATCGGCCGGCCACCCGCACCTGGACGGCAGCATCGGCCGGGGCGCCGGCCGGGCCGTCCACCGGCCCGAGGAAGCCCATCCGGACCAGCCCCTGAACCAGTCGTTGCGGCACCTCCACCGGCGCGACCGGGGGGCCGTCCGGGGTGACCAGCACGGCCACGTGGTCGAGCAGCGCGTCGCGCAGCATCCGCTGGCCCACCGCGCGGCCGGCGACGCCGTGCTCACTGGCCGTCCGCAGGGTGCCGGCGGCCGCGTCCGCGATCCGCCGCAGCTCGGCGGCAGGGAGCGCCTCGACCGGCCGGCTGCTCGCCGGCGGCAGCGGCCACCGCCACTGCGCGTCCCGGCGCGTCGGCAGTGCCCCGCCCCCGCGCTCCAGCTCCGCCAGCAGCTCCGTGGCGGCCACGGTGACGTCGGCGGCGGCGCCGTCGGCCGGACCGCCCGCGACCGTGCGGACCACCAGCACCTGCCACGGCAGCCGGGCCCAGAGGGCGACCCGACCGGCGGCGCCGGCCGGCCGCAACCGGACCGGCGCGACCGGATCCAGCCGCACCAGCCGGGCCAGGAAGGCGCCGGCGTCGGCCACACCGGTGACGCCGTGCCCGGCCGTCGACGCCGCCAGCCCGTCCGACCCGGCGGTGCCCGGCCGGGTCACGTCGTGCCGCTCTGCGGGGCGTACGTGAGCAGGAAGTCCCGCTCCTCCGTGCTGATCCGCCGGGGCACCTGACGGGTCAGGTCGAACGGCACCAGCACCGAACGTGCCCGGCTGGCGAGCACCTCGCCGTCGTACAGCTCGTAGGCGACGGTGAAGCGGGAGGCCCGGATCTCCTCCACCCACAGCTCGATCCGGACGGTGGGCGCGGCCACGGCGGTGGCCCGGCCCAGCGCGTAGTCGACCGGGCGCAGGTAGTCCACCTCGTGCCGCCGGATCACCACCCCGTCGGCGAACGAGCCGACCCCCCAGGCCCGGCCGCCTGCGAACATCAACGCCACCCGCGCCTCCTCGTAGAGCGTGAGGAAGCGCGAGTTGTTGACGTGGCCGTACGCGTCCAGGTCGGACCACCGCAGCGTGCAGTGGTAGACGAACCGGTCAGACACCGTGTCGCCCGATCAGTCGCGGGTCAGCTTGCGGTAGGTCACCCGGTGCGGCCGGGCGGCCTCCGCGCCGAGGCGGTCGATCTTGTTCTTCTCGTACGCCTCGAAGTTGCCCTCGAACCAGAACCACCTGGCCGGGTCCTGGTCGTCGCCCTCCCAGGCCAGGATGTGCGTGGAGACCCGGTCCAGGAACATCCGGTCGTGCGAGATGACCACGGCGCAACCGGGGAACTCCAGCAGCGCGTTCTCCAGGCTGGAGAGGGTCTCCACGTCCAGGTCGTTGGTGGGCTCGTCGAGCAGGATCACGTTGCCGCCGATCTTCAGCGTCAGCGCCAGGTTGAGCCGGTTGCGCTCGCCGCCGGAGAGCACCTTGGTCGGCTTCTGCTGGTCCGGTCCCTTGAAGCCGAACGCGGCGATGTACGCCCGCGACGGCATCTCGACCTTGCCGACCATCAGGTAGTCCAAGCCGTCGGAGACGACCTCCCAGACGGTCTTGTCGCCGTCGAGGCCCTGCCGGTTCTGGTCGACGTACGACAGCGAGACGGTGGGGCCGACGCGGACCTCGCCGTCGGTCGGCTGCTCCAGCCCGACGATGGTCTTGAACAGCGTGGTCTTGCCGACACCGTTGGGGCCGATGATGCCGACGATGCCGTTGCGCGGCAGCGAGAACGACAGGCCGTCGATCAGCAACCGGTCACCGAAGCCCTTGCTGAGGCTCTGCGACTCGATCACGGTGCTGCCCAGGCGCGGACCCGGCGGGATCTGGATCTCCTCGAAGTCCAGTTTGCGGGTCTTCTCCGCCTCGGTGGCCATCTCGTCGTACCGGTCCAGGCGGGCCTTGGACTTAGTCTGGCGGGCCTTGGCGTTGGAGCGGACCCACTCCAGTTCCTCGGTGAGGCGCTTCTTCATCTTGGCGTCGCGACGGCCCTCGACGGCCAGGCGGGCCGCCTTCTTCTCCAGGTACGTGGAGTAGTTGCCCTCGTAGCCGATGGCGCGGCCGCGGTCCAGCTCCAGGATCCAGCCGGCCACCTTGTCCAGGAAGTACCGGTCGTGGGTGATCGCCATGACGGTGCCGGCGTACTTGGCCAGGTGCTGCTCCAGCCAGGAGACGCTCTCCGCGTCCAGGTGGTTGGTCGGCTCGTCGAGCAGCAGCAGGTCGGGCGCCTCCAGCAGCAGCTTGCAGAGCGCGACGCGGCGGCGCTCACCACCGGAGAGCTGGGTGACGTCGGCGTCCGGCGGCGGGCAGCGCAGGGCGTCCATGGCCAGCTCGAGCTTGGAGTCGACGTCCCACGCGTCGAGGTGGTCGAGCTCCTCCTGGAGCTTGCCCATCTCCTCCATCAGCTCGTCGGAGTAGTCGGTGGCCATCTGCTCGGCGATCTTGTTGAACCGCTCCAGCTTGGCCTTGGTCTCGGCGACCGCCTCCTCGACGTTGCCGAGGACGGTCTTGGCGTCGTTGAGCGGGGGCTCCTGGGCGAGCATGCCGACGGTGTAGCCGGGCATCAGCCGGGCATCGCCGTTGCTCGGCTTGTCCAGTCCTGCCATGATCTTGAGGAGGCTGGACTTACCGGCGCCGTTCGGGCCGACCACACCGATCTTGGCCCCCGGCAGGAAGCTCAGCGTCACGTTGTCGAGCACGATCTTGTCGCCGTGCGCCTTGCGCGCCTTTTCCAGGACGTAGATGTACTGGGCCACGGTGCGGGCTACCTCCGTCGATTTACTGTCGCCTGATCGGCGGCGCGGCGCGGGCTGAGAGAACCGCCCGCCGCCGTCGGCCGGGAGCCGGCCGCACGCACGCCATCGTCAATCCTGACAGGTACGCGGCGCTTCGCCCACATCACCCCGCCCCAGCAGTACGCGGCGAGCCCCGTCGCCGGCGCCGGTATTACTGGCCAGCGTCGCGAGTATGACCAAGAAGATTGCCATCAGTGTCCCCGACGACGTCGCGGAAGGGTCGGCCAAGGAGCTGACCTGGCTCAGGCGGCACTGGAGGCGGCACGAGCGACGACGCCGATCATGACGGATCAGCGGGAGCTGCTGGGCGAGGCGCTGCCCAGGGAATGGCCGATCATCGACCTCTGACGGCGTCCTGTCGACAAGATCACGATCGGGATTCCAGCGACCGTGGGACGGGTAGGGCACTCCGGCACAAGGGCCCAGAGGCCGCAGCTACGCTCAGTACGCTCAGCGCGGTGGACCCGTCAGTACCCGGAGGTGGCCGATCGTGACCGTCCGTAGCTCCTTTGTCGTCGTGGCGAACCGTCTGCCGGTCGACGAGGTGAGCACACCCGAGGGACGGCAGTGGCGACGCAGCCCAGGCGGGCTGGTCACCGCGCTGCATCCCGTGCTGGCCGAACAACAGGGGACCTGGGTCGGCTGGGCCGGTGGCACCGGCGCCGCCCCCGAGCCGTTCGACCTGGAGGGGATCCGGCTGCACCCGGTTCCGCTCAGCGCCGAGGAGTTGGAGCGGTACTACGAGGGTCAGTCCAACGCGACGATCTGGCCGCTCTATCACGACGCCGTCGAGACGCCGGCCTACAAGCGCCGCTGGCGGGAGGCGTACCGCCTGGTCAACGCGCGATTCGCGGAGGCTGCGGCAGAGGTCGCGGCCGAGGGCGCGACGGTCTGGGTGCAGGATTACCAGCTTCAGCTGGTCCCGGCGATGCTGCGCGAGCTGCGTCCGGACCTGCGGATCGGCTTCTTCCTGCACATCCCGTTCCCGCCGATCGAGCTGTTCATGCAGATGCCGTTCCGCACCGAGATCCTGCGCGGTCTGCTCGGGGCCGACCTGGTCGGTTTCCAGCAGCGGCTGGCCGCGCAGAACTTCGTCCGGCTGGCCCGGCACCTGCTCGGGCTGCGCTACGAGGGGCAGATGATCCAGGTCGACGGGCGGCAGGTGAAGGCGGGCGCGTTCCCCATCTCGATCGACACCCAGGAGATGGAGCGGATGGCCGCCGACCCGGCGATCCAGGCCCGGGCCAAGCAGATCCGCGCGGAGCTCGGCGACCCGAAGACGATAATCCTGGGCGTCGACCGGCTGGACTACACCAAGGGCATCGAGTTGCGGCTGAAGGCCTTCCGCGAGCTGCTGGCTGACGGAAAGCTGACAGTTCCCGACGCGGTCATGGTGCAGGTGGCCACTCCCAGCCGGGAGCGCGTCGAGCACTACCAGGCGCTTCGGGTCAAGGTGGAGCGCGAGGTCGGTCGGATCAACGGCGAATTCGGCAGGGTCGGCGTGCCTGCGGTGCACTATCTGCATCAGTCGTACAGTCGCAGTGAACTGGCCGCGATGTACGTCGCCGCCGACGTGATGATGGTGACCCCGCTGCGAGACGGAATGAATCTGGTAGCCAAGGAGTACGTCGCATCGCGCGCCGACCAGGGTGGCGCGCTCGTGCTCAGTGAATTCGCCGGCGCCGCAACGGAGCTGCGCCAGGCCTTTCTGTGTAACCCGCACGACCCGGACGCGGTCAAGGACGCCCTGCTCCGGGCCGTGCACGTGGAGAAAACCGAGGCGCGCCGCCGGATGCGGACAATGCAACGTCACCTGCGTACCCACGACGTGGGGCACTGGGCCAAGTCTTTCCTCTCCGAGCTCGGAGTTTCCGAGACGGAGGCCGCGTGAACACGTCCGTCAACGACGGAGCGGCGATCGCCACCGGGGTGATGGATCCCGAGTTGCGTGCCGCCATCGGGCGGATCGCCCGGATCCCCCAGCTCCTGGTCGCCTGCGACTACGACGGCACACTGGCGCCGATCGTGGAGGACCCGAGCACCGCCGTACCGCTGCCCGAGTCGGTGGCCGCGGTCCGCGCGCTCGCCGCGCTGCCGCAGACCACCGTGGCGGTCGTCTCCGGCCGGGCGCTGCGCGACCTGGCCGCACTGTCCCGGCTGCCCAGCGAGGTGCACCTCGTCGGCAGCCACGGCTCCGAGTTCGACATCGGCTTCGTCGAGCGGCTCTCCCCCGAGCTGGTCGCCGTGCGCACCCGGGTACGGAACGCGCTGCGCGAGATCGCCGCCGAACACCCCGGCATCCGGCTGGAACGCAAGCCGGCAAGCGTCGCCGTGCACACCCGCGGGGTCGACCCGCAGATCGCCGGCGCGGCCATCGAGGCGGTCCGCAGCGGCCCGGCCACCTGGGACGGCGTCACGGTCACCCAGGGCAAGGAGGTCATCGAACTCTCCGTGGTGGCCACCCACAAGGGCACCGCGGTCGACCAGCTGCGGACCCAGCTCTCGGCCAGCGCGGTGCTCTTCATCGGCGACGACGTGACCGACGAGAACGCGTTCGGCAACCTGCACGGGCCGGATCTCGGCATCAAGATCGGCCCGGGGGACACCCAGGCCACCTACCGGGTGGCCGAGCCGCTCGAGGCGGCCCGCGCGCTCGCGCTGCTGCTGGAGACCCGGCGGCACTGGCTCTTCGGCGAGCGTGCCGTGCCGATCGAGCGGCACTCCATGCTGGCCAACGGCCGTACCGTCGCGCTGCTCACCCCCGAGGCCAAGGTCAGCTGGCTCTGCCACCCCAAGCCGGACTCGGCGGCGATCTTCGCCGACCTGGTCGGTGGCAGCCCGGCCGGTCACTTCAGCGTGGCACCGGAACGCGGGGGCATCCCGCTGGGTCAGCGCTACCGCTCCGGCACGATGACCGTGGAGACCCGCTGGTCCGGGCTGACCGTCACCGACTGGCTGGACAAGCCGGCCCAGGAGACCACCCCGGAGGGCCCGCCGGTGGTCACCGGCGACTCGACCCTCATCCGGGTGCTCACCGGCCACGGCAAAGCCCGTGTGGAGTTCGCGCCGCGCCCCGAGTTCGGTCAGGTCGCCGTGCAGATGCAGCCGCTCGGTGACGGCCTGCTGGTGCTCGGCTCCAACGAGCCCGTCGCGCTCTACTCCCCCGGCGTCGAGTGGACGGTCGGGAACGACGGCGGGTACGAGACCGCCAAGGCCGTCGTCGACCTCTCCGCCGCCGGCGGGCAGGTCGTGCTGGAGCTGCGCTTCGGCACGCACAGCCTGGAGCACCACCGGGTGCCGATCCACGAGCGGCAGGCCGCGGCCGAGCAGCCGTGGAAGGACTGGGTTGCCTCGCTGCGGCTGCCGTCCACCGCCCGTGACCTCGTCGCCCGCAGCGCGCTCACCCTGCGCGGGCTCTGCCACGAGGCGACCGGCTCGATCCTGGCCGCGGCCACCACCTCGCTCCCCGAGGAGCTGGGCGGCGTCCGCAACTGGGACTACCGCTACTGCTGGCTCCGCGACGCGGCACTGACCGCCCGCGCGCTGGTCGACCTGGGCTCCCTCGGCGAGGCCGAGGGTCTGCTGCGCTGGGTGGACGGCTGCATCGAGCGGACCGGTGGGCACCCGGAGCGGCTGCACCCGCTCTACACCATCGACGGCTACGAACTGGGCGCCGAGGCGGTCATCGACACCCTGCCCGGGTACGCCGGCTCCCGGCCGGTCCGGGTCGGCAACCTCGCCAACCACCAGCTCCAACTGGACGTCTTCGGCCCGATCGCCGACCTGATCGCGGCCGTCGCCGACGCCCGTGGCTCGGTACGCGAGGACGAGTGGCGGGTGCTGGACAACATGGTCGAGGCGGTCCGCCGCCGCTGGCACGAGCCCGACCACGGCATCTGGGAGGCCCGGCTGCCACCCCGGCACCACATCTTCTCGAAGGTGATGTGCTGGATGACCGTCGACCGGGCGCTGCACGTGATGCGTCAGCACGGTGGCGAGGACCGGCCCGAGTGGGTGGAACTGCGCGACCGGATCGGCGCGAACGTGCTGGAGCACGGTTGGCACCCCGAGGTCGAGGCGTACAGCGTCGCGTACGGCGACGAGGACATGGACGCCTCGTCGCTCTGGATCGGGCTCTCCGGTCTGCTTCCGGGCGACGACCCTCGCTTCCTGTCCACCGTCCTGCGCATCGAGGCGGACCTGCGGAGCGGCCCGGTCGTCTACCGCTACCACTGGGACGACGGCCTGCCCGGCCGCGAGGGCGGCTTCCACATCTGCACGGCGTGGCTGATCGAGGCGTACCTGCGCACCGGCCGCCGCACCGACGCCGAGGAGCTTTTCGCGCAGATGGTGCTCACCGCCGGCCCGACCGGGCTGCTTCCTGAGCAGTACGACCCGCTCGCCGAGCGCGGATTGGGCAACCATCCGCAGGCGTACAGCCACCTCGGTCTGATCCGCTGCGCCCTGCTGCTGGACAACATGCTCAAGCAGTAGTCGACAGCCTGCACGACGACGTGGCCGGAGCGCTTGCGCTCCGGCCACGTCGTCGATTCGACCCCGCCGATCGGTGGCTGCGCCGGCTGGCACCGGTCACCCGAGCGCCACCGCCCTGGCGCCCGCGCTCGCGCTCGGCCTCGCCCCTCGGCCTCGGCCTCGGCCTCGCCCTCGCCCTCGGCCGACCCTTTGCTCTGCTTCACCCGGCGCACCACAAACACCTTCGTCCTGTTGCGTCGGGTGAAGCAGAGCAAAGGGCGCCCGGGAACCACCCGATCCTCGTGCCGAAGGTGCGACCCCACCATCCTGGATGAGGCTCCGGAGCGATGAGCGACGACAGCCGAACCGGGCAACAGGCAGCCCGCACTCCCGGCCCGTCAGGCGTCGAGTGCACCCACCACATCGCCCACCACGACGACGGCGGGCGGGCGCAGGTCGGCGGCGACCGCATCGGCGGCCACCGCGCCGAGGGTGGACCGCAGCGACCGTTGCGCGCCCGTCGTGCCCTCCTGGACGACGGCGGCCGGCGTCTGCGGCGACCGACCGTGGGCGATCAGGGTTGCCGTGATGGCGGCCAGGTTCTGCAGGCCCATCATGATCACTAGCGTCCCGCGTAGACCGGCGAGGGCCTCCCAGCGCACCAGCGAGGCCGGCGAGTCGGGCGCGAGGTGCCCGGAGACCACGGTGAACTCGTGCACCACCGACCGGTGGGTCACCGGAATACCGGCTGCCGCCGGTGCCGCGATCGAGCTGGTCACCCCCGGGACCACGGTCACCGGAACGCCGGCGGCCGCGCAGGCCAGCAGCTCCTCGCCGCCCCGGCCGAAGACGTAGGGATCGCCACCCTTGAGTCGCACCACGGAGGCACCGGCGAGGGCCCGGTCGACCAGGATCCGGTTGATCTCCTCCTGGGTCCGGGACGGGCCGTAGGGGATCTTCGAGGCGTCCACCAGCTCGACGTCGGCGCGCAGTTCGTCCAGCAGCAGGCCGGGCACCAGCCGGTCGGCGACGACCACGTCGGCCTCGGTGAGCAGCCGCCAGCCCCTAACCGTGATCAGCTCCGGGTCACCCGGTCCCGCCCCGACGAGGGCCACCCGCCCGATCTGGCCCCCGTCGGCTGTCCCGGCCGCGCCGCCTGTCGCGGCGGTATCGGGCCGATCGCGCGTCGGAGCGGCACCGTGCGTCGGAGCGGCATCCAGCGGGGTCAGGCGGGCGGTGAGCAGCTCGCGGATGGCGTCGCGGACGTTCATCGCCCGTCGGGGGTCGCCGCCGCCGAGCACGGCCACGGTGACCGGGCCGTGCCGGGTCACCGCCGGGGTCCAGGCCGTGGCGGCCGTCCGGTCGTCGGCCCGGACGCAGAAGATCCGACGTTCGGCGGCGGCGACGCTCACCGACTCGGCGGCCACCGGATCGTCGACCGCCACCTGGACGAGCCACGCGCCGTCCAGGTCCTCGGGCGCGAACCGCCGCTCTGCCCAGCGCAGCCGGCCCGCGTCCGCCCGGGCACGCAGCGCCGGGGTCAGCTCCGGTGCCACCAGCAGGACGTCCGCGCCGGCGTCCAGCAGCGCCGGCACCCGTCGGGTGGCGACCGCGCCACCGCCCACCACGACCACCCGCCGCCCGTCCAGCCGCAGACCGAGGGGGTACGGGTTGCTCACTTCTCGGCCACCCCGGCGGAGTCGAAGGTGGCCACCTCGTGCAGCACCCGGACCGCGCCGGTGACAACCGGCAGGGCCAGCAGCGCGCCGGTGCCCTCACCGAGGCGCAGTCCCAGGTCGATCAGCGGGTCGAGGCCGAGGTGGCGCAGCGCCACCGTCGCGCCCGGCTCGGCCGAGCGGTGACCCGCGATCATGGCGCCGACCGCGTCCGGGGCGAACGCCGCGGCGGCGAGCGCGGCGGAGACCGCGATCACGCCGTCCAGCAGCACCGGTGTGCGGCGGGCCGCGGCACCCAGGATCAGCCCGGCCAGCGCGGCGTGCTCCAGTCCGCCGACGGCGGCCAGCACACCCAGCGGGTCGGCCCGGTCGGGCGCGTGCCGGGCCAGCGCGGCCCGCACCACCGCCACCTTCCGGGCGTACGTCGGGTCGTCGACCCCGGTGCCCCGGCCGGTGGCGTCGAGCGGGTCGGCCCCGGTGAACGCGGCGATCAGCGCGGCTGCCGGGGTCGTGTTGCCGATGCCCATGTCCCCGGTGAGCAGGATGCCGGCACCGGCGTCGATCAGCTCGTCGGCGATCCGGATCCCCGTCCGCACCGCCGCCTCCGCCTCGTCCCGGGTGAGCGCGGCGGTCACCGCGAGGTCCCGGGTGCCCCGGCGCACGGTCGCGGCGACGAACCGCGGCGCGGACGGGTCGAGGGCCGGGCTGGCCGGGGCGGGCCCGACGGGAAGCGGGGTGGCCACGCCGACGTCGACCACGGTGACCGAGGCGCCGGCCTGCCGGGCGAACGCGTTGACGACGGCCCCGCCAGCGAGGAAGTTGCCGATCATCTGCGCGGTGACCTCCTGCGGCCACGGGGTCACCCGCTGGGCGTGCACCCCGTGGTCACCGGCGAAGATCGCCACCGCGGCCCGCTCGGGCACCGGAGGCGGGCAGGTCGCGGCCAGGCCGGCGAGGCGTACCGACAGCTCCTCCAGCGCGCCCAGCGAACCCGCCGGCTTGGTCAGCCGGCCGTGCAGCTCGCGGGCGTCGGCCATGGCCGCCTCGTCCAGCGGGCGGATCGCCGCGATCGTGGTCTCCAGCATCATGCCTCCATGGTCTCTCGTAGCACCTCGACGAATGCGTCGGTGGTGGATTGGTCGCGCACCGCCACCCGCAGCCAGTCCGGGCCGAGGCCGGGAAAGGTGTCGCCCCGGCGTACCGCCCAGCCCCGGTCGCGCAGGGCCGCCCGGATCCGGCCCGCGCCAGCCAGGTGCAGCAGCACGAACGCGCTGGCCGGGCGGCCGGCGACGCGTACCCCGGGCAGGTAGGCCAGGCGGGCCACCAGGTGGTCGCGGTCGGCGGCGAGTTCGGCGGCGATCGCGCGTTCGGCCCGGACCGCGACCGGGGTGGCGCAGGCCGACGCGGCGGCCAGCGCGGGTGTGGAGACGGCCCAGAGCGGCTGGACGGCGGCCAGCCGGGACAGGAGATCCGGCGCGCCGAGCAGGTAGCCGATCCGCAGGCCGGCCAGACCCCAGGTCTTGGTCAGGCTGCGCACCACGAGCAGCCCGGGCAGGTCACGCCTTTCCGCGAGCGACTCCGGCTCGCCGGGCCGCCCGGTGACCGCCGTGGTGTCGGCGAACGCCTCGTCGATCACCAGCACCCGGCCGGGGCGGGCCAACGCGGCCAGGGTCCGCGCCGGGTGCAGCACCGAGGTGGGGTTCGTCGGGTTGCCGATCATCACGAGGTCGGCATCGGCGGGAACCCGGTCCGGGTCGAGACGGAAGTCCTCGGCAGGGTCCAGCAGCACCCGCTCCACCTGGTGCCCGGCGGCCCGCAGCGCCGCCTCCGGCTCGGTGAACTGGGGGTGCACCACCACCGGCCGGCGGACGCCGCGCAGCGCCTGGGCGATCAGCACGAAGCCCTCGGCCGCGCCGGCGGTGAGCAGTACCTCGTCCGGGTGACGCCGGTGCCGGGCGGCGACCGCGGCACGGGCCGGCGCCGGGTCCGGGTAGCGGGCCAGGTCGGTGAGGGTGTCGGCGATCGGACCGGCCAGCCAGGTCGGCATCGGCGCCCGGCGTACGTTGACGGCGAGGTCGATCAGGCCGGCGCTCGCCTCCGCGTCGCCGTGGTGGGCCAGGTCCGGCTCACAGGCGCCCACGGAACCGGCGACCGGCGTCGGCGCGCTCGGCTGATCAGACATGTCCGCGATCCTGCCGGGAAGGCGGCCGGTGGGACAGCCGGTGGCGACGTAAGACGCATCACCACCGGATGGTTTATGAGTTCTTCTCATGTCGGCATTCGAATTGTCATAACTTGACCAGGTGAGCAACCGACCCCTTGCTGCCGCTGGTCGACTCGTTCCTCTCCTCCGCGCCGGACTGATCGCCGGCATCGTGATCGCCGCCGCCGCGTACCCGCTGGCCGCCGTCACCGGGCTCGGCGCGAAGGCCACCGCGCACGCCGTGGAGCACAAGACCAAGCTGCTGACCACCGCCCTGCCCGCCGAGACCTCCTACCTCTACGCCCCGGACGGCAAGACCGTGCTGACCATGTTCTACGAGGAGTACCGGCAGTACACCAAGCTGTCGGACATGTCGCCGAACATCCAGCAGGCGATCGTCGCCGCCGAGGACTCCCGCTTCTACCAGCACCACGGCGTCGACCCGAAGGGTGTGGCCCGGGCCTTCGTGGCCAACGCCCGCTCCAGCGGCGTGTCCCAGGGCGCCTCGACGTTGACCATGCAGTACGTCCGGATGGCCCTGCGGGACAGCGCGGTCACGCCCAAGGAGGTCCAGGAGGCCACCCAGCAGACCAGCCTGCGCAAGGTCAAGGAGATGCGGATGGCCCTGGACCTGGAGAAGGAGATGAGCAAGGAGCAGATCCTGGAGCGCTACCTGAACTCGGCGTACTTCGGGCACCGGGCGTACGGCATCTACGCGGCCAGTGAGATCTTCTTCTCCAAGACTCCCAAGGACCTCACCCCGGTCGAGGCGGCCACCCTGGCCGGGCTGGTCAAGTCGCCGTCGGAGTACGACCCGGCCGACTCCGACCAGAAGGACGCCACCGGTCGGCGCAACTACGTGCTGGACCGCATGAGCCAGCTCGGCTACCTCTCCCCCGACTCGGCCACCGCCGCGAAGACCGAGCCGATCAGGCTGAAACTCACCAACCCGCCGAACGACTGCGCCTCGATCCCGGAGAAGTACCAGAGCTGGGGCTTCGCCTGCGACTACCTGAAGAACTGGTGGAGCACGCAGCCCGCGTTCGGGGCGAACCGGCTGGAACGGATGGACAAGCTCCGCCGGGGCGGCTACCGCGTCGTACTCAGCATCGACCCGAAGATCCAGGAAGCGGCGGAGAAGAACGTCAGCGCCAAGGAGGGCACCGGCAGCCCGTTCGCCAACGGCATCGTGGTCTCCGAACCGGGCACCGGACGGGTCAAGGCGATGGCGGTGAACCGGACGTACTCGCTGGACCTGAGCGAGAACCCGCAGAGCTCCAACCCGGAGGCCGGACCGAAGGTGAAGGCCAACTATCCGAACACGGTGGCGCCCCTGCTCGGCGGCGGCGACCTGCCGGGCTACCAGGCCGGGTCGACGTTCAAGATGTTCCCGATGCTCGCCGCACTGGACTCCGGCATGACGCTCTCCACATCGTTCAACGCCCCGTACCGGTACAAGTCGGCGGTCTACGACGGCTGGGCGCCGTCCAACGCCAGCGCTGCCATGACCGGGCAGCAGACCATGTGGTCCGGCTTCGGAAAGTCGGTCAACACGTACTTCGTGTGGCTGGAGGAGAAGGTCGGTGCGGACCGGGCGGTGCGGCTGGCCGAACAACTCGGCCTGCGCTGGCGCACCGACGTCGACCGGGACCAGGCGTCACCGACCAAGGTGAAGAAGTGGGGCGCGTTCACCCTGGGTGTCTCCGACGCCACCCCGCTGGAGATGGCGAACGCCTACGCCGCCGTCGCGGCCGACGGCCGCTACTGCGAGGCCATCCCGGTGTCCGCGATCATGAACCGGGACGGGACTCCGGCCGCGTACGTCACACCCGCCGGCATCCAGCGCGAGGTGGCCAAGCCGCGCTGCCGCCAGGTGGTCAGCGCGGACGCCGCCCGGGCGGCCACCGACGCGGCCCGCTGCCCGACCGGGGACACCCCGGCGCGCGGGGGCTGCGGCGGCTGGTCCACCGCCGACAGCGTCCGGGGTACGGTCGGCCGCCCGGTGGCCGGCAAGACGGGTACCACCGACAGCACCCGGTCCGCCTGGTTCGTCGGCTACACCCCGGAGTTGGCTGCGGCCAGCTTCATCTCCGACCCGGACAACCCGTTCAACGCGGTCGGTGACGGGCAGTCCCAGATCCCGGTCGCGGCGGTCGCGCAGACCCTGCGCGACGGCCTCAAGGGCCAACCGACCCGCCAGTTCACCCCACCCTCGGAGGCCATCGTCGGCTGACCTCCGATCGGCGCACCGCCGCCCGACCGGTCAGGCCGGCACCACGCCGGGCTGCGCGGCCACCGCCTCGGCCGCCGGCTCGGCTGCCGCCGCCGCGACCAGCCGGGCCGCGGTCGCCGGGTGGGCGGCCCAGTGCAGGGCGAGCTGGGAGGCGTGCACGTTACGCCACACGAAACCCTCCGGCGTGCCACCGTCCCAGCTCCACGCCGGGCGCTGACCGGCCCGCGGGGTGAGCACCGCCCGATGCTCCTTGTGCCCCATCAGGACCGTGCCGCTCGCGGCGACCACGCTGTCGGTCTGGGCGGTCGCCTCCCGGTAGCCCACCACCAGGCCGTCCCGGCTGACGCCGACCGCGTCCAGCACCCCGCACATCGGCAACCCGTCCAGCTCCCGGGCCAGCCAGAGCAGGCCGGCTCCCTCGGCGACCACCGGACGTCCGGTACGCGCCAACTCGGCGACCGCGATGCAGAGCCGCCGGTTGGCCGACAGCTGCTCCGCGTACGCCTCGGGCAGCGCGCCGCCGACCACCAGCGCGCGGGTGCCGGCCGGCAGCGCCTCGTCGCGTAACGGGTCGACCATCACCACCTCGGCACCGGCGGCCCGCAGCAGCTCGGCGGTCTCCGGGTGGCTGAAGCTGCCGCCCGGTCCACCGGCCAGCGCCACCAGGGGGCGGTCCGCCGGAACCGACACCGGACCCAGCGCCTCCCGCGGCGACCAGGGCGCCGTGGGCAGCGGTGGGGCGGAGCGGGCCAGCCCGAGCAGACGTTCCAGGTCGACCGTCGCGGCTACCGCCTCACCCAGCCGGCGGACCGCGCGGACGGCGTCGGCGGACCCGTCGACCACCGGCGCCACACCGTGCCGGCGCGACGGCAGCACCGTCGGCAGGTCCTGCCTGCGCAGCGCGCCGTAGACCGGCACACCCACGTCGTCCAACGCCTCCCGCAGCATGCCCTCGTGCCGGGACGACGCCACCCGGTTGAGGATCACCCCGCCGAGCCACAACTGCTCGTCGTACGAGCGGAAGCCGTGCACCAGGGCGGCGACCGACTGGCCCATCGCGGCCACGTCGACCACCAGCACCACCGGGCTGCGCAGCGCGGCGGCCGCGGCGGCCGTGGACTCCTGCTCCGGGCGACCGCTGACCGAGTCGTACAGCCCCATGCTGCCCTGCACCACGGCGAGCCCGGCGCCCGCTGCGCCGTGCGCGACCAGCGCGGCGATCTGGTCGACGCCGACCAGCCGCGGGTCGATCACCCGGCCGGGCCGACCGGCGGCGAGACCGAGGTAGGCGGCGTCGACGTGGTCGGGGCCAAGCTTGAACCCGGCGACATCGACATCCCGGTCGGCCAGGGCGGCGAGCAGCCCGATGGCCAGCGCGTTCTTGCCATGCCCGGAGGACGGCGCGCTGAGCACCAGACGCGGCACGACGGTCATCATCGACTCCTCGCGGGGGCGGCGGGGGTACGCGACGGCCGGCCGGGGGGCCGATCCGTCCGCGTGACGATACCCGCCCGTCCCGGCGCGCGAGCACCGCCAACCTCGGCCGGTCGAGCCCTCCCGGCCCGGCCCAGGTCAGTGGCCCCCGTCATACGGGTAACCTCGGTGCCGTGTACCGGTTCCTGCTGAGCCCACGCTGGCTGGGCGCTCTCGCGCTAACCCTGGTCGCCTCGGCGGTCATGGTGCTGCTGGGCAACTGGCAGCTGGATCGCTACCGGGCGCGTACCGAGGTCAACGAGCGGATCGACGCCGGCCAGCGGATGGCTCCGGCTCCACTGGGTGACGCGCTGCGCGCCCCCACCGGGGGCGCGGGAACGGTCGGGCCGGCCCCCGCCGAGGACAAGGTCTGGACCAGGATCACCGCCACCGGCCGGTACGACCCGACGAACACCGTCCTGGTTCGTGGCCGCACGGTGGACAGCCGGGTCGGCTTCGAGGTGCTGACCCCGCTGGTGCTCCCCGACGGCTCGGCGCTGCTGGTGGATCGCGGTTGGATTCCGCCGGCACCGGGCGGGGCGACCGCCCAACCGTCGGTGCCCGCCGTGCCCACCGGCGACGTGACGGTGAGCGGCCGGGTGCACGAGAGCGAGAGCGGTGGCGGCGCGGTGGACCGGCGCGACGGCCGGCTCGAAACCCGACGCGTCGGCATGCCGCGACTGGCACGCGAACTGCCCTATCCGGTGTATGGCGGTTACCTGCTGCTGGACGCGCAGACCCCGGCCGCCGACCCGGTGTTCACGGCGGTGCCGGTGGGGCACACCAACAACTGGCAGAACTTCGGCTACGTCGTGCAGTGGTGGCTCTTCGCCGGAATGGCGCTGTTCGGCTATGGCTGGGTGGCCCGTCGGGAGGCCCGCCGTGCCGCCGGCCTCGGCGCCACCGGTGCCCCGCTGGACCGGGCCGCCGAGCCGACGCCGAGCCCGTCCGTCTGACCACCGGTCAGCCGCTGGGCCGCCCGGCGTGGATGGCGCGGACGGCATCGATGGTGTCCGCCTCGGCGGCCGACTTGTCGTCGCGGTAGCGCACCACCCGGGCGAACCGCAGCGCCACCCCGCCCGGGTAGCGCGGACTCGTCTGCACCCCGTCGAAGGCGATCTCGACCACCTGCTCGGGGCGCACCCGGACCACCCAGTCGCCGCGCTCCACCGCGAGGCCGAGGAAGCGTTCGGTCTGCCAGCGCAGCAGCTCGTCGGTGAGCCCCTTGAACGTCTTGCCCAGCATCACGAAGTCACCGGTGCGCGGGTCGCGGGCGCCGAGATGCAGGTTGGACAGCCACCCCTTGCGCCGGCCACTGCCCCACTCGACGGCGAGCACCACCAGGTCGAGGGTGTGCCGGGGCTTGACCTTCACCCAGGCCGCGCCGCGCCGGCCGGCGTCGTAGGGCGCGTCCGGTGCCTTGACCACGACACCCTCCTGGCCGGCGTCGAGGGCGGCGGCGAACGCGGCCCCGGCCTGCTCCGGGCCGTCGACCTCCATCCGCCCGACCAGCAGCGACGCGTCGACCGCGCCGGCGAGCGCGGCCCACCGCTCCCGGCCGGGCAGGTCGATCAGATCCGTGCCGTCGAGGTGCAGCAGGTCGAAGAAGTATGGCGTCAGCACGGTCTGGCCGGTGCTGGCGGCGGCTGCGAGCACGGCCGGGGCGACCGGTGTACGCCCCGTGGTGCTGGCTGTGGTGCGCCGGGCGGCCCGGCTCGAGGTCTGCTGGAACGGCAGTGGGCGGCCCGTCTCGTCCAGGCCGATCGCCTCACCGTCGAGCACCAACTCCCGACCGGGCAGCGCGCGGACCGCGGCGACCACCTCGGGCACCCGGGAGGTGATCTCGTCGAGGCTGCGGGTGAAGACGGCGATGTCGCTGCCGGAACGGTGCACCTGGATGCGGATGCCGTCGAGCTTCACGTCGACCACCGCCGGCGTGCCGGTGGCGGCCAACGCCTCGTCCACCGACGGGGCGCTCTGGGCGAGCATCGGCGCCAGTGGCCGGCCGACCCGCAGGCCGAACCCGGCCAGCTCGGCGGCGCCTCCGGCCAGCGCGGCCACCGCCACCGCGCGCAGGTCCCCGGCGAGCAGCAGTGCCCGACGGACCGCCGCGACCGGCACCTCGGCGGCTCGGGCCACCGCGTCGGCGAGCAACCCGGCCTGGGCGCCCTGGCGCAGCTCGCCGCCGAACAGGTCGGTGAGCAGCCGCTGCTCGTCGGCGGTCGCCGCCGCGAAGAGGGCACCGAGCAGCGCCCGGCGTCGGGCCTGCGAGCCCGTGCCCTGCACCGCCGCGATCTGCGCGATGGCCGCGTCGACGTCGGCCACGCTCAACGTCGGCTCGACCGCCGGTGGCGGCAGGTCACGCAGGCTCGCATAACCCACCCCGGTCTGCCGCTGGCGCAGCTCACCCGCGAGATAGCCCGCGCCGGGCTCCACCTCGGCCGGGTCGAGCCGGCGTAACGCGTCGGCGAGCAGCTCCACCTTGGCCCGCCGGCCACTGGTGGCGCCGACGGCGGCGGAGGTGGCTGCCAGGTCGAGAAACCGCACGGAGCTCATCCTGCCAGCCGCCCCCGACACCGCCCGGGCATTGCCGTGCCCGGGCGGTGTCGGCGGGGCGCCGCCACCCAGCCGGGCGGCGGGTCAGGCGGAGACGGGTTCCTCGATGCGCAACCCCCGGGCGCGGACCTCGCCGGCGACCCGGGAGAGCACCGTGTCGAGGGCGACCAAAGCGGCGGAGAGCTCACCGAGCTGTTCCTTGAGCGTGTCCTCGGGCCATGCGGAGACATCGACGTCCCCCAGCGCGCTGACCGCGGCCCCCAACCGGGCCATCACCTCGTTCGTACTCATGTACGAAAGGCTATAACAGCCGCGCGCTCGACACGCCGTAAATCCCCAGATCAGCCCACAAGTTACTGTTCCGACACCTAGCTCCCGTTCGAGCCCGCCGCGGCCACGTTGCCCAGCAGCAGCGCCTCGGCGAGGCAGACCCGGGCGAACTCGCCGAGGTGCAGGCTCTCGTTCGGGCCGTGCGCGCGGGCGTGCGGGTCCTCCACACCGGTCACCAGGATCGCCGCGTCCGGGAACATCTCCTGGAAGGTGGCGATGAACGGAATCGAGCCGCCGACGCCGATGTCCACCGGGTCGGTGCCGTCCCAGGCCGTACGGAACGCCGAGCGGGCGGCGTCGAACATCGGCCCGGACGCGTCGATCACACACGGGTCGCCGTCGTGCTCGAAGCTGACCGTCACCTGGGCGCCCCACGGCGCATGCTTCTCCAGGTGCGCGCGCACCGCCGCGTACGCCCGCTTGGGGTCGTCGCCCGGGGCGAGCCGGATGCTCAACTTGGCCTTCGCGGACGGGACCAGCGCGTTCGGCGCCTCGCCGGTGGACGGGGCGTCGACGCCGAGCACCGCCAGCGCTGGCTTGGTCCAGAGCCGGTCGGTGATCCGGCCGGTGCCGATGAACTGCACGCCCTCGGCCAGCCCGGCCTCGACCCGGACCCGGTCCTCCGGGTAGTCGACGACGGCGCCCTCGCGGCCCACCAGCCCGTCGACCGCCACGTCCCCGGCGTCGTCGTGCAGCGTGGCCAGCAGCCGGACCAGCGCGGTGAGCGCGTCCGGGACGGCGCCGCCGAACATGCCGCTGTGCACCGCGTGGTCCAGCGTGCGGACCTCGACGAAGCAGTTCACGATGCCGCGCAGGGAGGTCGTCAACGCCGGTACGCCGATGTCCCAGTTACCGGAGTCGGCGATCACGATGACGTCCGAGGCGATCTCGTCGCGGTGCTCGACCAGCAGCCGCTCCAGCGAGTCGGAGCCGTACTCCTCCTCGCCCTCGATGAACAGGACCACGCCGACCGGCAGCGCGTCGGAGTACGCGCGCAGCGCCGCGACGTGCGCCATGATGCCGGCCTTGTCGTCGGCCGCGCCCCGGCCGTAGAGCCGGCCGTCCCGCTCCACCGGCTCGAACGGGTCGGACTCCCACAGTGACCGGTCGCCGACCGGCTGCACGTCGTGGTGGGCGTAGAGCAGCACGGTGGGTGCGCCGGGCGGGGCGGCCCGACGGCCGATCACCGCGGGCTGGCCGCCGGAACGCACGATGTCGACGTCCAGGCCACAACCGCGCAGCAGCTCGGCGACCGCCTCGGCGGAGCGCTCCACGTGCGAGTGGTCGAAGCCCTCGAAGGCGATGCCGGGGATGCGGACGAGGCGTTCCAGGTCGGCCCGTACGCCGGGCATCTCCCGCTCGACGGCGGCCCGCACCTCGGACTCGGACATGATCGGTGTGGTCATGACCGGCATCGTATGCCGGCCTTACCCCGGCGTGCCGGGCGAGCCCGTGCCGTCACCGCCGGCCGGTGAGCCCGTGCCGTCACCGCCGGCCGGTGAGCCCGTGCCGTCACCGCCGGCCGGTGAGCCCGTGCCGTCACCGCCGCCCGGTGAGGCCGCGCCGTCACCGCCGCCCGGCGCGGTGGCACCAGCGGAGGCGCCCGGCGCGGCCCGGCCGGCTCGGCGGGCCCGGCCGGCGGCCTCGGTGGCGGCGTCCATCCAGGAGCGGGCCCGCCCGGCGCCGCCGCCCACCCACTCGCCCACGTCGGCGGCGCCGTCGCCGAGCCGGCGCAGCAGCCCCACCAGCGGGTCGGTGGACCGGTTGAACTCCTCCCGGTACGACTCCGCAGCCGCCTTGATCTCCTCCGAGACGCTGGTCGAGCCGTCGTCGTCGCGGCGCGGGTAGTCCCCGGCCAGCACCCGCCCGTACGCCCCGGAGTCGACCCACTGGCGCAGCTGGGCGGCGCGGGCCACCGGCGCCGGGTGGGTGCTCCACGCGGTCATCCTGATCTTGTGCAGGCTGTCCCGCAGGTCACCGCCTCCGGCGTACTCGGCGGCCTGCTCCAGGAACGCGGTGGTGTCGACCTGGGACAGGTCTCCCCCACCGGCGAGCTTCATGAGCAGCCGCAGCGCGGCGGCCGGATCCTGCCCGGCGAGCAGGCCGGCCCGGTCGGCGGAGAGCTCCGCCTTGCGCCACCACTCCAACATCGCCGCGATGATCGCCCGCAGCGCGATCGCGCCGACCGGCAGCCAGCTCAGGTTGGCCGCCCACCGGGTGAGGATCATCAGCATCGTCTTGTAGACCGCGTGCCCGCTGCCCACGTGGCCCAACTCGTGGCCGAGCAGGCAGCGCAGCTCGTCCTCGTCGAGCTGTTGGACACACGCGGAGTTGAGCACGATGAACGGCCGGTCCAGGCCGACGGCCTCGGCGCCCAACCAGGGCGACTGGGTCACGTACAGCTCGGGCAGCTCGGCCACGTCCAGCGTCGCGGCCGCCTCGGCGTAGCGCTGCCAGACCGCCGGGTACTGCCGGTGGTCGACCCGGATGCCGGAGGCCAGCACGGAGAGCCGGAAACCACGCTCGTTCCACATTCCGAAGAACGTGCGCAGCACGTCGTCGAACCCGCGCAGCTCCCGCAACGCCACGAGGGCGCCCCGGTCGGCGGGATGCTCCCAGGCCCGGGAACTGATGCCGGTGAGTGTGATCCGACGCCGCGCGGGCGTCTCCGCTGCCGTCATGCTGGCTCCCCGTTCCGCCGTACCCGACCCTGCACGCATCGTGCCGCAGCTCGCGGCCAGCGTCCATGGCCTACCCGGTCAGGGGATCCGCAGGTAGTACCGGTCGGCGTCGTGCGGCAGGTCCGGCGCGCCGTCGACGCGCAGGTCGGCGTGCCCGGCCGTACGGTCGGCGGCGAAGTGCGCCCGCTCCCCGGCGTGCCAGCGACGCAGCTCCGGCAGGATCTCCGGACCGTCGCGAGCCACCGCACGGGCCAGCCGCAGCGGCCCGGGCGCGCTGACGAAGATGGCCCGGGTCAGCTCCGGGCGCACCGCCGCGCGCGCGGCACTCACCCCCTCCACGATCAGCACCGGCGCGACCGGCACGGGCACCGGCCGGGGCAGGAAGGCACGCCGCACCCAGCTGTAGCGGCGGTAGGCGCCGGGCCGCCCGGCGCGCAGCGGGCCCAGCACCCACTCCTCCAGCCGGGGCCAGAAGCTGAGCTGGTCCTCCCAGCCGTCCAGCAGGTCGTCGGTGTGCACCACCGGCGGCCGCACCCCGCCGGTCAGCTCCGCGAGGGCGTCCGCGAGGCGCGCGGCGAACCGGCTCTTGCCCGCGCCGCTCGGTCCGTCGACCGCCACCAGGCGGGTCGGCCCCAACCGCGCCGGGTCCGCGAGCACCCGACGACCCAACTCGGCGTACGCCTCGACGACCGCCACGCTCGACCTGCCGGTTCCGTGGCCGGACGTCTCCTCGACGTCTCCGGCCATTCCTGCGACGTCCATGACCTCGCGGCCCGGTGCCGGCCGGTCGGTTCCGGGGCTCAGCGCGGCCTCGCGTGTTCGGGCCGCCTCCAGGCGGAATGGTGGATGCCGTCGACGAGTGGCCCTCGGCCGACGAGTTCGTACACGACCGCAGTATGCCGCCGTCGACGCTGGTTACCGTGGTCGACTCCACGGCACTGATCCAGCGGCACCATCACGTCCGGGGGAATTGGGGCGACGACGGGTGATGCGCGCCCCGTTCACCGTCGCACACGCACCCGAATCGGCATGATCGGGTGGTGCTCCGAGACGTGATGAGCCCCGGCATTGACGCCCTGCTCGAACAGGCCCGTGCCGGGCTGCACCGACTGACTCCGCAGCAGACCGTCGAGGCGGTCCGCGGCGGTGCGCTGCTGGTCGACACCCGTACCGAGGTGCAGCGCCGCGAGCAGGGCGATCTGCCCGGGGCGGTGGTCATCGACCGGACGGTGCTGGAGTGGCGGCTCGATCCGGCCAGCGCCTGGCGCATCCCGGAGGCCACCGCGTACGACCGGGAGATCGTGCTGGTGTGCCGACAGGGTTACAGCTCCAGCCTGGCCGCCGCGAGCCTGCAGACCCTCGGGCTGCGCCGGGCGACCGACATGATCGGCGGCGTCGACGCGTGGCTCGCCGCTGGCCTTCCCACCACCGACCGCCCCGCCGACATCCGCCTCTGACACTCGGCCCGGTCAGCCCGGTCAGCCCGGTCAGCCCGGTCGGCCCGGTCAGGCCGGTGGTGGGCCGGGTGGGACGAAGGGAAGCCCCGGAGGTGGACCCGCCTCGATGAGCTGCCAGAGGGCGGCGGTGTCCAGGTGTTCCTCGACCAGGTCACCGAGCAGGTCGAGTGAGCGCTCCCGGGCGGCGGCGAACGCGGTGTCCGGTGCCACCCGGAATCCGCTGCGGCCGGCCAGTCGGGCCGCCTCGGTGAGGAACCAGCGGCGGAAGCCGTCGGACTCGAAGGCGCCGTGCCAGTGCGTGCCGTGCACGACCCCGAGCACGGCACCCTCGCCGACCCCGTCCAGATCGGTGAGCAGCGGGGGCAGGGCGGGGTCGGTGTGCGAGACGTACCCGTGGTGGATCTCGTAGCCGCGTACCGGCAGACCCCCGGCGGCGGTGCCCACGGACTGGCGGACCGTCTTGCGGGGGTCGAAGGTGATCTCGACGGGCAGCATGCCGAGGCCCGGTACGCTGCCCCGGCGGCTCTCCACCGGATCGTGGATGGCTCGGGCGAGCATCTGGAAGCCACCGCAGAGGCCGAGCAACGGCTTGCCGGCTGCCGCGTGCGCGACGACCGCGTCGGCGAGGCCGCTCTCGCGCAGCCAGGCGAGGTCCGCCACGGTGGACTTCGAGCCGGGCAGGACCACCACGTCGGCGGCGGCCAGTTCGGCCGGCTCGACGGTGAGGCGTACGCGCACGCCGGGCTCGGTGGCCAGCGCCTCCACGTCGGTGGCGTTGCTGATCCGGGGGAGCCGGACGACGGCGACGTCCAGCCACTCGGTGCCGTACGGGGCGGCCGGGCGGCCGAGCACCCGGCCGTAGGCGAGCGAGTCCTCCGCGTCGAGCCACAGGTCGAGTGACCAGGGCAGCACCCCGTACGTGGGTCGACCGGTGACCTGACGCAGCATGTCCAGCCCCGGCTGGAGCAGGCCGAGGTCACCCCGGAACTTGTTGATCACGAAGCCGGCGATCAGCGCCTGGTCGGCCGGGTCGAGCAGCGCCACGGTGCCGAACATCGACGCGAACACCCCGCCCCGGTCGATGTCGCCGACCACGATCGTGGGCAGGTTGGCGTGCCGGGCCAGCCCCATGTTGACGTAGTCGCCGGTCCGCAGGTTGATCTCCGCCGGGCTGCCGGCGCCCTCGCAGATCACCACGTCGTACGCGGCCCGCAGCTCGGCCAGCGCCGCGTACGCGGTCTCGGCGAGCCGGGGACGCAGGTGCCGGAACGTGCCGGCGGTGATCGTGTCGACCGCCTCGCCGAGCAGCACCACCTGGCTGGCCAGGTCGCTGCCCGGCTTGAGCAGCACCGGGTTGAAGCGCAGATCCGGGGCGAGCCCGCACGCGGCGGCCTGCATGGCCTGGGCCCGGCCGATCTCGCCGCCGCGCCCGTCCGGCCCGACCACCACTGCCGAGTTGTTCGACATGTTCTGTGCCTTGAACGGCGCCACCTTCACGCCCTGCCGGTGCAGCCAGCGGCAGATGCCGGCGGTGAGCACGCTCTTGCCGGCGTCGGAGGTGGTGCCCGCGACCAGCAACCCGCCGCTCATCGACCGCTCCCCTGCCTCGCCCTGACGACGCGCCGCCCGATGGCGCCGGCCAGGCGTCCGATGGTCAGTGGGTACGCGGCGGCCAGCCCGAGGGCAGCCAGGCCGACGGCGCCGGAGATCCGGGCGGCCCGCTTCAGGTGCCGCGCCTCGGGGCGGGGGCCGTCACCCAGGAACGGGCGCACCTCGGATCGTCCGAAGTACACGTTGTGGCCACCGAGGCGGACGCCGAGAGCGCCGGCCATCGCCGCCTCGCACTGGCCGGCGTTGGGGCTGGGGTGGTCGTTGCGGTCGCGTCGCCACACCCGCCAGGCGCGGTCCCGGTCACCGTTCGCGACCGGCGCGACGGCGACGGTGAGCAGCCCGGTCAGTCGGGACGGCACCAGGTTCAGCAGGTCGTCCAGGCGGGCTGCCGGGGTGCCGAACCGGGCGTAGCGCGCCGACCGGTGCCCGACCATCGCGTCGAGGGTGTTCGCCGCTCGGTAGCCCAGCAGGCCGGGCAGGCCGGCGACCGCACCCCAGACCAGCGGGGCGACCACCGCGTCGGAGGTGTTCTCGGCCACCGACTCGACGGTGGCGCGGGCCAACTCCGACTCGTCCAGCGTCGACGGGTCCCGGCCGCAGAGGTGACCGAGGCGTCGGCGGGCGGCGGGCAGGTCACCGTCGCGCAGCTTCCGCCCCATCACGGTGGCCTCGTGCCGCAGTGTGCGACCGCCCAGCACCGTCCACGTGCCGGCGGCCACGAGCACCGCCCGGGTGACCGGCCGGTGCCGGGTGGCTGCCGCGACAACCGCTCCGAGCAGCACCGGCCCGCCCACGGCCAGTGCGGTGAATGCCGCACCGGCCGCTCGGTCCGGCCGGTAGAGACGACGCTCCAACGCCCCGGCGGCCTGCCCAAAGCCGGCCACCGGATGCCACCGGCGTGGATCGCCGAGAAGCCTGTCCAGCGCGTAGCCGGCCAGTAGCCCCACCGCGTTCGCCACCGGCGCTGTCCGTCGCACGCGCACCACCCCCGGCCGGCCAGCCTAGACGAGCACCCTAGGAGACCGTGGCCGCCGCGATCCTCGTTCGGCGCGGGCGAGGCTCGGCCGCCCCGGGTGCGGCCGGCCTGGACGAGGTTCGCCCCCGGTCGGTCGTCGCAGGCGACGCTCGGCCGCGCCCCCCGAGCCCGGCCGGACCACGCGAAACTCGCCCTCCTCACGCGGGGTGACGACGCCGGTCGCGTCGCCACCCCGCCCCCGTCGTGGTGTGCCGCCGGAGCGCCGACCGTCAGTGCGGTATCCATACCGGTACGGCCGGCCCGGCCGCCGCCCTGGCCGCCGTCCGCGGATGCCGGGGCTGGGGCGAGCATCGGGTCACGCCGGCTGCGGGACCCGCCCCCTGCCACGCCGCCCCCGGCCCGACGGCGCGGGCTCGGCCTCGTCAGGCACCGGGGTCAACTCGTCACCCAACTCGCCGTCCAGGTCGTCGCTCCGCGGGTCGACGCTGTCCGGGTCGTCGCCCTGCGGGTCGCCGTCCGGGTCGTCGTCGTCCGGGTCGAGCGGGAGGGTCAGTTCGGCGTCGAAGTCCCCACTCCGCGCACCGAGGCCGACGGCAGGGCCGGCGTACGTCGTGCCGTAGTCGGACAGCTCGAAGTCCTCGTCGAGCGGACGGCCGTCGGGCCGGACGGGCACCTGCCCGGCCGGCACGGGCTCGGTGGGCTCTCCGTGCACCCGGCTCTCCGCGTCCGCGTCGTCCACCGTGCTGGTGGACATGCTGGGCCGGTTGCGCAGGAATCGGGCCCGCCCCCGAGACAGGTCGTGGCCGACGGCGACGGCCTCCAACTCGTAGAGGGTGCGGTGGTTGCCGGCGTCGTCGGTCCAGTCGCGGGTGTAGAGCCGGCCGCAGACCACCACCGGGTCCCCGACCATCACCGAGGCCGCCACGCCTTCGGCGAGCTTGCGCCAGCAGTTGACGCGGACCCGGAGCGAGTTGCCGTCGACCCAGCGGCCGGTCTCCCGGTCGAGCCGGCGGGCGGTAGACGCGACCTTGAAGTTGGCCACCAGGGTGTTGCTCTGGGAGGTGCGGCGCCAGTCGGGCACCGTCAGAACATTCCCGACAATTGTCACGTACGTGTCGAACATCGTCCCTCCAGGGGGATCGGGGGCCTGCCAGCGCGAGTCGACTCGACACCGAGCCTGGACCGCGCCCAGCACCGCCGCCAGCACCCCACCTCGGCCTGTGGACGACGAAGCCACCTGTGGACAACGCCCTGATCACATCTCTCTGTGGTACGACCGACCAGCCCGAACGGTCGACGGCGGTTTCCGGAGCCGACCGAACTGGGTATGGATTTGATCAACGCAACACCGACAGCTCCACGTCGACGAGAGGTCAGCGCCATGATGATCACCACCATCGGCTCCGCAACCGCTTCCGAGGCGCGGCGATGAGCGCCGTGGCGAACCCGGCCACCGTGGCGGAGTGCCTGCGCGTGGGCACCGGGTTCTCCCAGGGCGACCGCAACTGGATCGCCGAGCAGTTCGCCACCCTCGACGCGCGGCTGGCCAGCTTCCACGCGGACGCCACCGAGCTGGAGGTGTCGGTGAAGGACCGGGAGGCCCGGGGCCAGAAGGTCACCCTGGAGTGCTGGATCGCCGGCCGCCAGAAGATCGTGACCACCTCTGCGGAGTTGGACCTGCACGCCGCGCTCAACGACGTCCGTGACGACCTGCGCCGGCGACTCAACGACGCCAAGACCCGCCAGGAGCCGCGGCACAACAAGCACCTGCGCGACGTCGGTCAGCCGCAGGTCGACCTCGACCCGGCCGAGGACGCGGAGGCCCTGCCCGCCGCCGACCCGTCCCGCACCGACGCCGAGACGGCGTAACCGCACCCCGCCAACCCCGCGATCTTGCGCCTGGGAAACCCCTTGCCGCGCCTTTCGTGCGCCACGAGGAGGCGGCACGTGCGAGATCGCGGGGTACGGCGCTGCGGGGCTACCGCTGGGTAGGTTGCCGGCGTACCGTCGCGGTCGTGGAACCGGACGTGTTGGGGCCGCCGTACGAGCGGCAGACGATCGACCTGGGCACCGACGACGAGGGGCCGGTCGTCGCAACCCTGGTGCGGCGGCGGGCCGAGCGGCCCACCGGGCGGGCCGTGCTCTACGTGCACGGGTTCGTCGACTACTTCTTCCAGACCCACCTGGCAGACTTCTTCGCCGAGCGCGGATGGGACTTCTACGCCCTCGACCTGCGCAAGTACGGTCGCAGCCTGCTCCCGCACCAGACCCCCAACTTCTGCCAGGACATCAGCGACTACTTCCCCGAGCTGGACGCCGCCGCCTCGATCATCCGCAGGGACGACGGGCACGACACCCTCCTGGTGATGGGCCACTCGACCGGCGGCCTGATCATCTCGCTCTGGGCGGACGCCCGCCGCGACACCGGCACCGTCGACGGCCTCGTGCTCAACAGCCCCTTCTTCGACCTGAACGCACCCTGGGCGGTGCGCCGACCCCTCGCGGCCGCCGTCTCCCGGCTGGGCCGCAGGGCGCCGCACCGCATCCTGCCGTTCGGGCTCGGCACGGTGTACGGCGAGAGCATCCACGCCGACCACCGCGGCGAGTGGACCTACGACCTGGCGTGGAAACCGCTGGCCGGGTTCCCGGTCCGAGCCGGCTGGCTGAACGCGATCCGCACCGGTCAACGCCGGCTGCGCGCCGGGCTGGACATCCCGGTGCCGGTGCTGCTGGCCTGCTCGACCCGCTCCTTCCGGGGCACCCGGTGGCACGACAACGCCACCCTGGCCGACGCCGTCCTGGACGTCGAGCACATGGTCCGGTACGCGCCGAGGCTCGGCCGGCACGTCACCCTGGCCCGCTTCGACGGCGGGCTGCACGACCTCACGCTCTCCGGCCCCGCCGTACGCCGAAAGGTCTTCGACGAGGTCGGCCGGTGGGCCGAAGCGTTCCTGGCCGCCGGCCCCACCGCCCCGGCGGGTGCTGCCCCGACGGACACCGGCTCGATCGACGACTCGTCGCCCACCCCCACCGCACCGGCCGCCGGCTCGACCGGCGACGAAGGTCGGCCGCCGGAGAGCCGACGGCCGGCGGACGATCCGGCCGAGGCGACGACGGCCGTCGGACGATCGGCCGAGGCGACGACAGCCGGCGACTGACCCCGCCGAGGCGACGACGGCCGTCGGACGATCGGCCGAGGTGACGGCGGCCGGGCTGACGCCGACCACGGCGGCACACCTCGCCGGGCCGGCAGGCCGGGCGCGTCTCAGACGTCGCTGGCCGTCGGCGGGAGGAGGGCCCGGATCCGGTCGAAGGTCGCGACCGGGTGACCGTCGACGCCGGGCAGCACAAGGCCCAGGCAGTACGGCGACATCTCCCCGGTCGCGTCGGCCTGCACGACGAAGACCGGCGCCCCGACATACCCCGGCGGCAGCTCGGCGGTGATTCCCACGGCGTCGCCGTCGCGGACCACCCGCTCGATGGCCACCTCCAGCGGGCGCGACCCGTCCTCGCGTACCCCGTGGGCCAGCACGAAGGCGGAAGTGGCGGCGGCGCCGAGGCGGGCGACCACCTCGGGCCCGGCGGCGATCCCGGCGGGAACCTGCTGCACCCGCCACCGCCAGCCGCCGTCGCCGGCGTAGCGGTGCAGCCCGGCGGTGGGCAGCACCGCGACGCCGTCGCCCGGGAAGCGGGCCCAACCGGGCCTGATGTCGCCCTCCGCGACGGCGGCCGGGGCGACCCCGGCGGGCTCGGTGACACTCGCCCGAAGGCCGAACTCCCCACCCTGGACGCCGACCAGGTCGGCCGCCGTCAGCAGCGACTCCCCCACCGGGTCGTCGGTGCCCTGATAGAAGAACGCGGTGCCGAAGCGCTGGTCGACGGCGTCCGACGACCGGTACGGCAGGATGGCGCGGCCGACGATCTGGCACAGCTCGTAGGCGACGTCGTTCTCGGCGTCGGGGTCCAGCAGCACCAGCCGAGGGTACGGTCCAGCGCCAGGGCGGTCCCCGGGAACCCGGATGCCGGCTGTCCCACCTCCGTGAGACGCTGCTCGGCGACGTGGACGCGGGCACCCTTTTCGCCGCCGACCGGCGGGGCGGCGGTACCCTCTTGGCGCGACATCCACGCCACGCGCCCGTAGCTCAGCGGATAGAGCAGGGGACTTCTAATCCCAAGGCCGCAGGTTCGAATCCTGCCGGGCGCACCACCTCTTATCAGCCGAATGACTGATCCCCGCCGCGCCTCGGTCGGCGGGATTCGCGCCGGGCCGGGCACAGCAGCATGCACAGCTGCCCGGTCCCTGAAGCAGAGACCGGGCAGCGGGATCGCGCGAGGATCAGACGTTGTGGGCGGAGCGGCTGCCGGCCTTGGCCAAGCCCCGGCTCACCATGTAACCGATGGTCAGCATCACGACGTAGAGCCACGCGCGGTCGGCGCGGAAGAAGTCGCCAGCGGCGCCGTTGTCGCCGTTGCCGTTGCCGTCCACCACGAGGGAGGCGATCAGCACGCCGAGGACGGCTACCACGTACGCGATGAACTCGGTGGTCTTGAACGCCGGCTTGGTCTCGTCGTGCAGGCGACGCGGCGAGGAGTCGGTCGTGTTGACGCCGCGCGAGGTGGAGGGGGACGTAGTCATGTGAAGCTCCTGTATCTGATGTGCCCAGGCGAGCAGAAAATTCCGTTCTGCGCCAGCCGTGGGCACGGATGCCGTATGGCATCGAAGAATTTGGTGCTGGTCACGGAAGCCGGGTGACCTGCCGAAAGCGCTGGTGTCCGCAGTGACGCGGTGAAGCGCTGTCGCCTTACCTGCCCTGCAGCGAATCGGGCAAACATCAATGTCGACCCCAAGCGGGGACAGTGGCGTACGACACGCCGCCGTCGCGCCTGTGGTTGTTTGGCGGCGCGACTGACGGGCATCTCTCTATCGAGGTCGATCGACCTCTTTGGTTGTGTCGCCAGCACGGTGCGTCGTACCGCATCGTCCGGCGGCCGGCTGCCCAGACTTCGCAGCCTTCCCGAACCCCGTACTACGGTTCGTGATCGTCACCCGTTGGCGTGGACTTCCCGCCTCGGTGCTCGATGATCGTCGGATCACTCGGAAGGCGAGTGGTGTGAGGCACGGATACGTACGCCCTTTCCGCCGGAGTGAGCCGGCCCGTGCCGAAGCCACTGATCGAGGGCACCCAGGCGACGGGCTCGCTGGTGCTGCTGTGGATCTTCCTGTTGGTGCCGATCGCGGCGCTGATCGCGGCGGTGCCCGTGGCCTGGGGTCGGGGCATGTCCGCGCTGGACGCCTCCATGGCGGTCGTGGGCTACGTGATCGCGATGGCCGGCGCGACAGTCGGGTTCCACCGGCACCTGACGCACGGATCGTTGCTGCTACCGGCCCGCCGCGCCGGACGATAACCGACCACCACTGATGACCGTCAGCACAGGCCCAGCTGACATCTCGTGCCGCGTACGGGCCAGTTGTCCGGACGTTCGGCGATCACCCATCACCACGAGGGCTTCCTGTCTCGAACGCACACCGCGCCCTGTCCACATACGGAGGAAACGATGAATGAGCGTCACACCGTAATCCGCAGCCTGCACGACGTCGGAGCCGCTCTGTGGCTCGGCGGATCCCTGATGGGTGCGGTCGGCCTCAACGGGGCCTCCCGGACCGTCAACGACCCCGACGAACGCGCCCAGGTCGCGTCGGCGGGGTGGGCCAAGTGGGCACCGGTCTCCGCTGCCGCGATCGGCGCGCACCTGATCGGTGGCGCTGGTCTGCTGATCGCGAATCGGCGCCGGGCCAGCACCCAGGCCGGTGTCACCGCCAACACCGCCGTCAAGACGGCGCTGACCCTCGCCGCGGTCGCCACCACCGCCTACAGCGGGCTGCTCGGCGCACGCATCGCCCGCGGGGGTGCGGTGCCCACCGACGGCGCCACCGATCCGTCGTCGGCTACTCCGCGGGACATCGCAGCCGCGCAGCGCCAGCAGCGGATCCTGCAGTGGGCCACCCCGGCGCTGACCGCGGTGATCGTGACCCTCGGTGCCCAGCAGGGCGAGCAGCAACGGCCCAGTCAGATGCTCGGCGGCATCGGCGCGCGGCTGGGCCGAGTGACCGGTCGCAGCCGGTGATCCTCCCGCCGGGTCAGGCCGTCGACGACGTCTGTGGTGGCATCGGCGGTGGCCTGCCCGCTGAACTCTGATCGATGTGACCTGTCAGGACGGCGAGAGGGGCCGCGACGATCGTCGCGGCCCCTCTCGTCACGTCTGATCGGTGCGCATGCGCGTTTGTCGATTAGCGACGTGGCCCCGCCGGCCGAGCCCGACAATCAGGACTATGCAGGCACGATGGATTCAGGAGAAGGTCATGGCACGTCGGCGAAAGTCCACGGCGCGGCGCGCGCTCATTCTTGCCTTCGCCGCCGGGGCGCTGACCGGCACGGCGGGCACGTTGACGCTGCGTCGCCGTCGGCAGGAAGACGGCTTCGCTGCGGGTGATGTCGCTGCGCAACTCGGCGGCGGCTCGGCTCCGTCCCTGGGAGGGCGTATCGACGGCCCTCAGCAGACCTCGACGAGCACGGCGGCGGCGCATCACAGCTGACCCGATCAGCGTCTTCGGGCGGTTCGAGCGAGAAAGATGAGGTTGCTCATGGCAGAACGTCCCAGCGACAGCCCCCGCGCGGCATCTGTTGACACGCCGGTCGCCGAGTTGGTGCAGCGCGCCACCGAGCAGATCACCCGGCTGGTGCGCGACGAGCTGACGATGGCGCGGGCGGAGATGACCGCGAAGGGCAAGCGCGCGGGCGCCGGTGCGGGGCTGCTCGGTGGTGGTGCCATGCTCGGCTTCTTCGCCGGGGGAACCGCCGTCGTCACGATCGTGCTGGCCCTGGCAGCGATCATGCCCGACGCGGTGGCCGCCCTGATCGTCACGGTGATCCTGGCCATCGCCGCCGCCATCGTGGCTCAGCGCGGTAGGAAACAGGTCAGCAGCGCCATGCCGGCAACGCCCACGGCGACCAGGGACAGCGTACGAGCCGACACCGAGGCGGTCCGTGACGCAGCGAGTCGGAGGCAACCATGAGCACGCCGTCGGGAAGCAACGACCCGGACCAGACGAGGCGCGACATCCAGCAGACCCGCACGGAACTCAGCGAGACCGTAGCCGCTCTGAGCGCCAAGACCGACGTCAAGGGCCGAGCGCGCACCAAGGCCACCACCACCGTCGGCGGGCTTCGCCAGCGCGTCACCCAGGCGGGCCAGTCGGCAAAGACCAGCGCGACCCAGCTCGCCCGCGCGATGAGCCAGAAGGCATCCCAGCGCGCCAGACCGATCATGAACAAGGCACAGCAGGCCACCAGAGCGATCGACGACTCCGCTCATGCCAGCGCGCAGGCCACCGGCAAGGCAGAGTCGGCCCTCCTCAGCAGCGCCCGCACAGCGAAGACAAGAATCGGCAGCTCGGTGCGCGGAAAACCCGGACCGGTCCTCGCGATCGCAGGCACCGCGGCCGCCCTCGCGGTCGTTGCCGTCCGGCGCCGTCGGTGGCGATGACCATCACGCAGACGCTGACGTGATTCGGGTCCGGGGCCGACGATGAGGTGCCCGGTCGCAGGGGCCGATGAGACGACGCGCCGCCTCAGGCGTAGAGGACCTGGGCCAGCATGGCGGGATCGCTGAGGAAGGCATGGGCCACGTCCGTCAGTTTCCGGTTGTGGCGCCGGGCGTAGCTGCGGATGACGACGAACGCCTCGTCGACGTCGACTCCGGCGGCTTGCGCGACCGCGCCCTTGGCCTGTTCGATGACGATGCGGCTGTTCAAGGCGCCCTGCAGTTGCTCGGTCAGGAGCTCGCCGCGTCGGATGGCGCGTTCCTGCAGCAGCCCGATCGCGGCGACATCCGCGAGGGCCTGCATGACGGGCACGTCGGCGTCCTCGAAGTCACCGCCCTTCGTGCCGCCGAAGACGTTCAACGCTCCGATCACCTGGTTGCGCAGCCGTAGCGGAAACGCGTGCACCGACTGGAAGCCCGCCGCGTTGGCGCGGGGCGCGAACCGGGGCCAACGGTCAGCGGCTGCGCTCAGGTTGACGTTGATGACGGGCACGCCGGTCTGGAAAGCTTCAAGGCAGGGGCCCTCGTGGGTCTGTATCTGGAACAGCTCCACGAGTTTGACGTTCTCGTTCGAGCCCGCCATGAACTCGAGCCGACCGTGTTGGTCAGCGAGGACGAGTCCGACGGCAGCCGCGTCAATCAGGTCGGCCGCCCGATCAGTCAGCATCTGTAGAAAGTCAATCAGGTCGAAGTCGTCCACCAGGGTGTCGGCGACCTCGACGAAGATCGTCGCCATCCGTTCGGCTGAAACGATGGTCATCCTTGCCTCCCGGCTTGTCCGGCCCTCACACACACAGTCATAGGAACCTGGGTTACCGCTCGTCGCGGTCGAATCGCAGCCGGCGGGCGACGATGTCTCGGGTCACATCGCCGAGGCGGCGATCCTCCGCATACGCGTAGGCCCGGATCCGCATCATCGCCTCACCGAGGGTGATCCCAAGTTGGACCATGACCATGCCCTGAGCCTGGAACAACTCCGCACGGTACTCGGCCGCGTCGTCGTAGATGTCGTCGATACCGCTGTCGCCGGTCCGCTCCTGCCGGTCGAGCAGGGCGGTCACGGTGACGTCGGCGAAGGTGAGGGCGTCGGCGAGTTCCCCGTTGGTCAGCGGGCCGACGCGGTCCCGGAACACGTCCAGGACGCCCAGGCGGGCAGCGCCGATCTGCAGCGGGAACGCGAACACCGCGCGGAGACCTCCCGCATGGGCGGCGGGTGCGTAGAACGGCCAACGACCGCCCGCGCTGGCCACGACGTCACCGAGATCGGAGATCAGCACCGGGCGACGGCTGCCGAAGGCGTCTATGCAGGGTCCCTCACCAAACATGAACTGCAACTCCTCGAGGCGCTCGCTGACCGGGTCGGACGAGGCGGTCGCCCCCCGGACCCCGCCCTCGGTCATCACGCTGATCCCGGCCCCGGACGCTGACAACTCCTGTGCGGCGGTACTGCACACCTGCCGCAGAAGGCCCTCCTTCTCGCCAGATCCGGCGGGATTCCGCAGGATGAGGTTCCTGATGACGTCGGCGCGGTCATCCATCACTCGCACCGACGTCACGACTGGCACCGGAGGTCGAGCACGGCGGCGACGGCCACCAGGACATCACGAGATGCGAATGCGGCACAGCGACACCTTCCAGATAAGGTGCCGCCGAGGGCTGGGGCAGCAAGACTCGCAGAGCCGGTTGGTCAACCCTAACCCCGAATCGACTGCAACGCATGGCCAACTCTGGCCGTCATGATCAAATCAGCGTTCGCGCAACGGGTAACCAGGCGGTAGCATCCGGGGCACGGCCTGTTGCTGGCCGTTGCCCCAGCCCCCGGCATGAGTCGAATCATGCCGAGGTGTGGCCATGGCCCAAATGTCCGGCGAGCATTTCGTCATCACCGTGCTGGCCGCTCCCGGCGGACCCACCGCCCTGGTCTGCCTCGCGGGTGAGATCGACCTGGCGGCCGGCCCGGCGTTGTCAGGCGTGGTCGACCGCCTGTCCGCCAGCGCGCCGACCGAGGTCGTCGTCGACCTGGCCGATGTCACCTTCGCCTGTTCCACGCTGCCCAATTTTCTGGTCCGGGTGCATCGCGCCCTCCCGGACAGCTCCGCACTGGTCGTCTGCCGCCCCACGGTCAACACCCGTCGGTTGCTACAGGTGACGAACATGACGCGAATAGCGACGCTGCGCAGCGACCTGCCGACGTCGGGTCACTGGGCACCGCGCACCGCCGTACGACCGATCACCCTGCCCGCCCCAGGTCGTATCGGCTGACTCACCCCCCCGGTCGCCCCTCCGTGCACCGATGCGCCTGATCGACGCACCTCATTTCGAGGAGTTTTGATGCCTGTACCACCTTCTGACACCAAGGATCCGGGCACCACCTGGGTCGACACCGCCCGGCGTAGGGCGCGAAACCGCCTCGCCGTGGCCCGGCGGGGCTGGGAGCCGCCGCCATTCACCGCGGGCGCACACCTCCAGGACGCGACCACGCCGGTCATGGTCGTGGAGCAGGCACCCACCGTCGATGACGGCCTTCCTCGTGGCGTACGCACGGCAGGCGCGTGGGCCTGGCGGATCATCCTGTTCATCGCGGCGGCGTACCTGCTCATCCGGGTTGTCGGCCTGTTGCGCGTGGTGGTGATTCCCATCGTGATCGCTCTGCTGCTGGCGGCGCTCCTCGAGCCGATGGCCGCGGCCCTGCGTCGGCGGGGCGTGAACCGTTCCGTGGCCGCCGTACTGGTCCTCATCACCGGGCTGACGGTCGTCTTCGGTGGCCTGACGCTGATCGTGCGGACCTTCATCTCGCAACTGGACGATCTGGGTACGCAGGTCGGCGAAGGCGTGGACCAGGTCCAGACCTGGCTGGCGCAGGGCCCGCTGCATCTGTCCCAGACCCAACTCGATGACGCCGTCGACCGCCTCCAGGCGTCGGTCACCGACAATCAGGCAGCGCTCACGTCCGGTGCGCTCAGCACGGCCGCCACCGTCGGTGAGGTTGCCGCAGGCTTCTTCCTCGTCCTCTTCACGCTGTTCTTCTACCTGCGGGACGGTGGTCAGATCTGGGCCTTCCTCTGCCGGCTGCTCCCCCGCGCCGCGCGGATTCCGACCGCTCGGGCCGGGCACTACTCCTGGCACACCCTGGTGTCCTATGTGCGCGCCACCGTTCTGGTGGCGCTCGTCGATGCCATCGGTATCGGCATCGGTCTCGCGGTGCTGGGCATTCCCCTCGCGCTGCCCCTGGCCGCGCTCGTGTTTCTGGGCGCCTTCATTCCGGTGGTCGGCGCCACCGTCACCGGCGCGGTCGCCGTCCTCGTCGCGTTGGTGACCGAGGGGCCGGTCAGCGCGTTGATCATTCTTGGCGTCGTCATCGCTGTTCAACAGGTCGAAGGGCATCTCCTCCAGCCGTTGATCATGGGCCGCGCGGTGGCGCTGCACCCGCTCGCCGTGATCCTCGCGATCGCCACCGGCGTCGTCGTCGCGGGCATCGTCGGCGGCCTGGTCGCCGTTCCGCTGCTCGCCGTGCTCAACACCGCCATCCGCTACCTGGCTCATCACCCCGACGGCGAACCCACCCCGGACCGGACGTCACCGGGCACCACGCCAACCGACGACGAACAGGCCGAGGTCGAGGAGGCAGCCGACCACGCCGACCAGCGCGCCGACCCGACCGCACCGCCACCCGCCGCCACCTCCGTCGACCCGACCGACGAGGCACGCGCGCACACCGATCAGCAGCCGTTCGCCACCAGCAGCACCGGAAAGGACGCGCTGTGACCACCATTCGCGCAGCGGCCGCGTCACATCCCGAAAGCCGGCCGAGCCGCCACAGCGATTCCGGCGGGAATGACCTGTTGCGGCAGATAGCCGCGACACCGACCGGCGATCCCCGGCGGGCGGAGATGCGGCAACACGCGATCGAGGCGTGGCTTCCGCTGGCCAACCACCTCGCCAAGCGCTACGCGGGCCGCGGCGAACAGCTCGACGACCTGACCCAGACCGCCGTGATCGCCCTGGTGAAGGCCGTCGACCACTTCGACACCACCCGGGGCGTCGACTTCACGGCGTACGCCATCCCGACCATCATCGGTGAACTCAAGCGGTACTTCCGTGACCGCGCCTGGGCGGTCCGGGTGCCCCGCCGCCTCCAGGAACTCCGCATGGCGATCAGCGCGGCGAACAGCACCCTGACCCACACGCTGGGACGCTCCCCGAAGGTCGCCGACATCGCCACCTATCTCGGCGTCACCGAGGAGGCCGTCCTGGAGGGCATCGAAGGTGCGCGCGCCTACCGGAGCACCTCGCTGTCCACCCCGCTCGGCACGGAAACCACCACCGAACTCGGCGACACCCTCGGCAGCACCGAACGCGACTACGAACTGGTCGACCTGCGCGTTTCCCTCACCCCCGCGATGGCTGCCCTCCCCGACCGTGAACACAAAATCCTCATCATGCGCTTCTACGGCAACATGACTCAGGCCCAGATCGCCGATCAGATCGGCATCTCCCAGATGCACGTGTCCCGCCTGATCAGCAAAGCCCTGACCAGGCTGCACGGTCGCCTCGCTGACGACGTCCGCTGAGGAGGGCGTCGTCTCCGGGAGCAGGCCCAGGGCGGCCTGGCTGGACTCAACCCGGCCAGTCGATCTCGTCCAGGAACTCCTGCACGGTGACCACGACCCTGCTGAGCACCCCGATCGAATCCGTCAGCGGACCCGGTACGTACATCCCGTGGTCCGCGTCGGGCACCTCGAGCACGTGGGGGTGACAGCCGGCGGGCAGCGCCGCCGTCCCACAGCTTGTCGGCGGTGCCGCCGACGAGAAGGAACGGTGCGGTCGCGCGGCTCAGCGCGTCGACCACCCACGGCAGCGTGAGCACGGGCGTGAGCCACACCACCTCAGGCCGGCGGGTCGTCCCGGCTGTCGGCCGTCTCTTCGCGGTACCGGTCGATCCACTGCCGGTTGAGGTCGTCGGCCTGGCGCTGATGCCGGGCAACGATGGTGCGCCCCGCTGGCAGGGCCAGCCCGAGAAAGTCGAGGATGCGCCGCGTGGTGGCGACCATGTCGGTGTCGAGTTCCTCGTAGCGCACGACCAGCGGTCGGATCCCCCACGCGGCGAACCACGACTCCCACGCCGCGTCGTGTTCCCTGATCATCTCGATGATGTCCGTGATGCCGGCCGCGTCGAAGCGGGGCACCTGCCCGTTGCCGGCGTCGCCGCCGATCTCCCCGTTGCCGCCGACGAACCACCGGGCCGTCTGCTCCGCGCGCAGCCAGGACACCGCCTGCGCCAGTACGTCGTCGCGTCGCACGAAGACGAAGCGGGTACGGCCGAAGGCCCGGTTCAGTAGTGCGACGTCGTTGCCGGCAAGATCCGGGTAGACCCGCGCGAGCTTGTCGACGACCTCCTCCAGGGTCCCCCACATGAGCTTCGCGCCGAACACCCCGTTGTCCGTCCGGCCGGTGGCCAGCGCAGCCCGCACGTAGTCCGCGTAGTCGAAGCCACCCTCGGCGGTGCGGCGGATCTGCCAGCGATCAACCCACCGCGGCTCGTCAGGTGAGCGGAAGTACGCCTGCGGACGGCCGGCGACACCGGTGGACTCCAACAACCCGAGCAGTAGCGAACTGCCGGTGCGGGGAGTACCGCAGATCAGGTACGAGTCGACGCGATCGATGGGATCCGGCATGCCCGGCAGACAACCGCAACGCCGGTACCTCCGCAACGGAATTGCGCCCGTGGTGGCGCTGGCGTGGGACACGCATCCCAGCTCGGGCCAGTCCAACGACGCCGGCGCAGCCTGGAGCTGGTGCGGCGTCGTCACCGCCCCGGATGCAGCAGGACCTTGGTGTAGCCGTCGACCCGGCGGTCGAACTTGTCGTACGCCTCCACGGCGTCGGTCAGGGGCAGGTCGTGCGAGACGACGAACGACGGCGTCGCACGCCCTCGAATGATCAGGTCACGGAGCTGTCGGTTGTACCGCTTGACCGGGCACTGCCCGGAGCCGATGGCGATGCCCTTGGTGAACACCTGCCCGTAGTCGAACCCGTAGCGGCCATGCTTGGCGCCCTCGGTGCTCGCCTTAGGGTCTTCCGGCTCGTAGACACCCACCACGCCAATGCGGCCGGCGGCGCGTACCACCTGGACCAGGTTGTCCAGGACCAGGTGCGGGTGCTCCTGGCCGGACGGGTCGTGGGCCTGGTAGCCGACTGCCTCCACGCCGCAGTCGACGCCGAATCCGTCGGTGGCATCCATGATCGCCTGTACCGGGTCGGTCTTCGACGCGTCCACCGCGGTGACCCCGATCCGGTCGGTCAGGGCGAGCCGGTCCGGCTGAAAATCCACGACGAACACCTGGGCCGCGCCGCGCAGCACCGCGCTGTACGCGGCCATCAGACCGACCGGGCCGGCACCGAAGACGGCCACCGCGTCACCCGGCGCGACGCCGGCGAGTTCGGTGCCGTGGTAGCCGGTGGGGAAGATGTCCGACAACATCGCGAAGTCCGACTCGTGCTCGGAACCGGCCGGTAGCTCGAGGAGATTGAAGTCCGCCCACGGCACGCGCAGGTACTCCGCCTGTCCACCCCGGTAGGGGCCCATCTCCGGGTAGCCGTAGCCGGCCCCCGGGTTACCGGACGGGTTCGCCCGCAGGCACGCCGCCGTCCATCCCTCGTCGCAGTTGCGGCAGGTGCCACAGGCGAGGTTGAAGGGCACGGAAACCCGGTCACCCACCGCGACCCGGTCGACCCCGTCGCCGACCTCGACCACCACGCCCATGTTCTCGTGACCCAACACCATGCCGGCGTCCAGCTCGACGCGGCCCTCGTAGGGGTGCAGGTCGGAACCGCAGATGTTCGTGGTCGTGATCTTGATGATCGCGTCCTTGGGTGCCTCGATCCGGGGGTCGTCGACGTCCTCGACGGCCAATGTGCGCGGCCCGCGAAACACCACTGCCTTCAACGCGCTCTCCCGTGTCTGCTCGATTCGTGCGACAACGACGACGCTAACCGGCTTCGACCATCTCGTCCTGAGAACGACGACCGACACTTCTCCCACGGCCGCCTCGCCGATCGCCCCCGCGCGCTCGGCTGACCCGCGCGTCACCTCACCTGCGCTCAGGCGTCGGCAAGTGTGTCGAGGTAGCGGGCGAATCCGGCAGGCGCGCGGCTGTGCTGGCGGGCGCTGGTGTCCACCGGGCAGGTGGCGTCGGCGACGATCCGCAACCCGGCCTGCCGGCCGCGGAACACCAGATCGTGGTCCTCACCGTGGGTGAGGGGAGCGAATCCGCCGAGATCGTCGTAGGCGCTGGCCGCGCAACCCAGATTCGCGCCGTGGACGTGGGTGTGGTCGGAGCCGTGCAGCTCGCTGCGGTACCGCTTCTCGTACCGATCGCGGACCTGTCGTGGACGTAGCGTCCAGTCGGCGACGGTGACGGTGCCCACGAGGATGTCGGTGCCGCGCAGCGCGTGGCGCCGGTGCCAGTCGATCCAGTTTCGAGGGACACGGCTGTCGGCGTCGGTGGTGGCAAGCCACAGTCCTTCTGCGCCACCACGCAGTGCGTGGGCGAACCCGGCAGCTCGCGCGGAGCCGACGTTGCGGGCTGCCAGCTCCACGACGGTGGCGCCAGCCTGCGCGGCGATGGCGGCGGTGCCGTCGCGGCACTGGTCCGCCACCACGATCAGCTCCGTGCGCACCGGCTGGTCGTGCAGCGCCGCACGCAGCGCGCTGAGGCAACCCGGGAGCATGGCCTGCTCGTCGTGCGCGGGCACGACCACCACGACACGGTTCAGCACAGACCCTCGACCTGGGCGACGGACCTGGCCTGCGGGGGTACGCGGAGGAACACGTCTAGGAGAAAGTCATCTTCCTCGTGCCGTACGAGGCGGTGCAGGCCGGGTTCGGCGTTCAGCACCCGGTGGACGTCGTCGCCGGTGCGCGTGTGTTCCGCGACGGTCGGACGCCAGTGCACCGCGACGAGGGTGCCACCAGGCTCGAGAGCCTGTACCGCCCGGGTCGTCAACAGGCCGAGGTCGACGTCGTCGAAGTAGTAGCAGAGTTCCGACAACACGACGAGGTCGAAGCGGCCGTCCGGCCACTGGTTCGGTATCCGGAGTTGCCGGACCTGCACGTGCGGGTGGTCGGCGAGCCGCTCGGCGGTGGTGCTCACCGCAGCGGCGGCGGTGTCGACGGCCAGTAGCCGGTCACACCGCTCCGCCAGCCTGAGGGTGAGCATGCCGGTGGAACAGCCGGGTTCGAAGCCGGAGCGGTATCGCCGCTGCGGGAGGCAGGCCACGGTGAGGTCGTGTTTACGCTGCTCGTACCAGCGCGTCTGGAAACTCCAGGGGTCGTCGTTGGCCGCGTACATCGCGGTGAAGTACTCCGGCGGAGTGCTGCGGGCGGAGGCTGTCATCAGATGAACACCGTTTCGTACGGGCGGGCGAATCGTGCCAGGACGTTCGGCGGCAGGATCGCGGCATCGGCCGGCTCCGGTCCCAGGGGCAGGATCTGGCTGGGAAACTCGTTGATCGCACGGGCTTTGGCGGCGCGCGCGGCCTCGGTCAGGTCGACCCGTCGGGCGCGCTGCCAGGGCACCTCGGGGGCGTCGGGAACGGCCCAGTGCCACGTCCAGATGGGAAATTCGAGCAGGACCGCCCCGGTGCGTCGACACGCCTGCGCCGCGGCTCGGCCGACCGCCTCGTGGTCGGGATGTCCGTCGCCGCGCCAGGTGGTCAGGCACCACTGCCCCGGCCGCAGCCGCCGGCACAGCGCGTCGGTCAGCGACGCCTCGTCGACGGCGCCGTCCGGCTGACCGAGGTGATCAACGGCCGAGCGGGGTACGCCGAGGAGCTTGCAGGCGGCGGCTGTCTCGGCACGGCGGATCGCGGCCAGTTCGGCGCTGTCGAAGACCCGCGACCCGGGATGCGAGGCCTCGCCGTCGGTGACGACGATCACCTCCGCTCCGTCGATCATGCTGAGCAGACCGCCGACCCCGAGAACCTCGTCGTCCGGGTGGGGGGCGACAACCAGCGGCGGGGTGGCACCGCTGGAGCTCAACGACAGCCTCTCCCAGGTGCCGGGGGCCGACCACGCGGTCCACCGTTGTTCGTCGGTGCCGGCGGCGACGATCGGCTTCACCACTGCGGGTCCTCCTGTCCGGCCACGAGCGCGCCGAGCCCCGCGAGGTCGGCCTCGGCGTGGCTCTGACGCAGGTACACGGTGAGATCGGCGACGCGGCGGGCGTGCTGCGCGTCCCGGCACAGCGGGCCTGCCCCCAGTGCACGGCCGACCCGGTCGATCACCGTCGTCGCCGCCTGCTCGACGGCGGCGCGGACCTGGTGCGCGAGCCGGCCCGCGTCACCGGTGGGGTCTGCGTCGATACGAGCTGCGGCGGCTGTCAGCGTGGCGCGGGCAGCGGCGAGGACCGCATCGACCGCGCCCAGATGCGCCAGGGCGTGCTGATCGAGTGTCCGCGCCCGGGCAGCTCGGTGCAGGGTGTCGGCAACGCCGACCGCTCCCCCGTACCAGCAGGCGGCCACTCCTACCCCGCCGTGCCAGAAACCGGGGCGGTCGGTGTACGCGCCGGGACCGCCGACCGGAGTCGCCGTGACATCGGCGAAGCGGACGGTTCTGCTGTCGCTGGCTGCCATGCCGACCGCCGGCCACGTCCCGTCCAGTGCGTCGACGCCAGCCTGATCCAGGTTGACGGCGAACAGCTGGATCCCGTCCGGGGTGGCGGCGGTGACCAACGCTCGATCGCAGACTCCCGCTCCCGAGCACCAGGGGCGGTCGCCGGTCAGACGCCAGCCGTCACCCTTGGCCGACGCGGTCACCGAGGTCGGCGTCGCCGCCCAGACTCCCCAGGCACCGCGACGCCCGGCCACGTCGGACGGCCCGTCGAGCTCGGCGAGAATCGCCAGCGCGTCGGCGTGCCCCTCCCCCAGCCGAGCCAGGACAACGTCCTGGCGGCCCAGCTCCGCCAGGCGCAGAAGGCGTTCGGCGGTCCGGCCGCTGCCAGGCAACGGAAGATCGAATCGTCCGGTGTCGACACCGTCGCGGAAGGCCTCGTTCACCGATCCTGTGTCTTCATCCGCGGGCATCAGGCACTCGCCCGTTCCGCGTCGAGCCGGTGTGCTGCCGGCTGGCCCACGTCGGGGCCGCCACACTGCTGGCAGACACACACGCCGTCGTGCCGCTGGCAGCCATACCCAACTCCTGAGATCCGTCGGTGATCAGACCGCGGGCGGTGGAAGATCCAAGCCCGGCGAGACGTGCACAAGGTGCCCAGCGCGCATCCGCTCAAACATCGCGGAAACCGGGGGTCGGTCGGAGAGCCGGTGCTGCGCCGACATCGTCGATCGACGCTCTCATCCCATCGCAAGGTGGTCCGTCAGACTGAGGCGGCAGCGACGCAGAACTCGTTGCCTCCGGGTCGGCCATCACCACGTGGTGCCCGTCGTCCTCGATCAGGACGACGCCACCCGCCCGTCCGGAGACGCGCCCGGTCCCCTCACGCCCCGACGTAGGCCGCGAGGTGCTCGCCGGTGAGGGTGGAGCGGGTGGCGACGAGGTCGGCGGGTGTGCCCTCGAAGACGACCCGGCCGCCGTCGTGGCCGGCGCCGGGGCCAAGGTCGATGATCCAGTCGGCGTGTGCCATGACCGCCTGGTGGTGCTCGACGACGATGACCGACTTGCCGGAGTCGACGAGCCGGTCCAGCAGGCCGAGCAGCTGCTCGACGTCGGCGAGGTGAAGACCGGTGGTCGGCTCGTCGAGGATGTAGACGCCACCCTTCTCGGCCATGTGGGTGGCCAGCTTGAGCCGCTGCCGCTCACCGCCGGACAATGTGGTGAGCGGCTGGCCGAGGCTGAGGTAGCCGAGGCCGACGTCGGCGAGCCGTCCGAGGATGGCGTGCGCGGCCGGTGTGTGCGCCTCGCCGGCGGCGAAGAACTTCTCGGCCTCGGTCACCGACATGGCGAGCACCTCGCTGATGTCGCGATCGCCGAGGTGGTATTCCAGCACCGACGCCTGGAACCGCTTGCCCTCGCACTCCTCACACAGGGTGGCGACGCCGGCCATCATCGCCAGGTCGGTGTAGACGACGCCGGCCCCGTTGCAGGCGGGGCAGGCTCCCTCGGAGTTGGCGCTGAACAGCGCCGGCTTCACGCCGTTGGCCTTCGCGAACGCCTTGCGGATCGGTTCGAGCAGACCGGTGTACGTCGCCGGGTTGCTGCGCCGCGAGCCCTTGATCGGCGCCTGGTCGACCGAGACCACGCCGTCCCGGCCCGACACCGAGCCGCGGATCAGCGAACTCTTGCCCGAGCCCGCCACCCCGGTGAGGGCGACCAGTACGCCGAGCGGGATGTCGACGTCGACGTTCTGCAGGTTGTGGGTGGTGGCGCCGCGCACCTCCAGCGTCCCCGACCTCGTCCGCACCGAGGGCTTCAGGGATGCGCGGTCGTCCAGGTGCTGGCCGGTGAGGGTGCCGCTGGCCCGTAGCCCTTCGACGGTCCCCTCGAACACCACCTCACCGCCCTCGGTGCCGGCGCCCGGGCCGAGGTCGACGACGTGGTCGGCGATCGCGATCGCCTCCGGCTTGTGCTCCACGACGAGCACGGTGTTGCCCTTGTCCCGCAGTCGCAGGAGCAGGTCGTTCATCCGCTGGATGTCGTGGGGGTGCAGCCCGATCGTCGGCTCGTCGAACACGTAGGTGACGTCGGTCAGCGACGACCCGAGGTGGCGGATCATCTTGGTCCGCTGGGCCTCGCCGCCGGACAGCGTCCCCGACGACCGGTCGAGGCTGAGATAGCCCAGCCCGATCTCGACGAACGAGTCGAGCGTGTGCTGCAGCTTCGCCAGCAGCGGCGCCACGGACGGCTTGTCCAGACCGCGTACCCACTTGGCGAGGTCGCTGATCTGCATGGCGCACGCGTCGGCGATGCTGGTTCCGTCGATCTTCGACGAGCGGGCCGCCGCACTGAGCCGGCTGCCCTGGCACTCGGGGCAGGTCGTGAACGTGACGGCCCGCTCGACGAAGGCGCGGATGTGCGGCTGCAGCGTGTCGACGTCCTTGGACAGGAAGGACTTCTGGATCTTCGGGATGAGACCCTCGTAGGTGAGGTTCACGCCCTCGACCTTCACCTTGGTCGGCTCCCGGTACAAAAAGTCGTGCATCTCCTTCTTGGTGAACTTCCGGATCGGCTTGTTCGGGTCGAGGAGGCCCGACTCGGCGTAGGTCCGTACCGTCCAGAAGCTGTCCGACTTCCAGCCGGGGATGGTGAACGCACCCTCGGCGATCGACTTGGAGTCGTCGTAGAGCTGGGTGAGGTCGATGTCGGACACGCTGCCCCGACCTTCGCAGCGCGGACACATGCCACCGGTGATGCTGAATTCGCGACGTTCCTTCACGGTTCGTCCGGCGCGCTCCAGGGTGACCGCGCCCGCGCCGCTGATCGAGGCGACGTTGAAGGAGAATGCCTGCGGCGAGCCGACGTGCGGCTGCCCGAGTCGGCTGAACAGGATGCGCAGCATCGCGTTGGCGTCGGTGGCGGTGCCGACGGTGGAGCGCGCGTCGCCACCCATCCGCTGCTGGTCGACGATGATCGCGGTCGTCAGCCCGTCGAGCACGTCGACCTCGGGCCGCGCCAGCGTCGGCATGAAGCCCTGTACGAAGGCGCTGTACGTCTCATTGATCATCCGCTGTGACTCCGCGGCGATCGTGCCGAACACCAGCGAGCTCTTGCCGGAGCCGGAGACCCCGGTGAAGACCGTGAGCCGGCGCTTCGGGAGCTCGACGCTGACGTCCCTGAGGTTGTTCACCCGCGCGCCCTGCACGCGGATCAGGTCGTGGCGGTCGGCAGCGTGCGACACCGACGGGTCTGCGGCCTTGCTGGTGATGGGCATGACAGTCAGGCTAAACGCGGGTCGGGAGCAGGCGCTTCTCGATTCCTGACGGGTCTGGTCACCTGTTTCGCCAGGCAGGAGGGCATCCCCGCCGCCGCGTCCCGCACCTGTCGCCGGTAGGTGCTGGGCGGCACACCGACCAGCTCGGTGAAGCGGGTGCTGAAAGTGCCCAGCGACGAGCAGCCCACGGCAAAGCAGACGTCGGTGACGGTGAGGTCGCCACGGCGCAGCAGTGCCATCGCGCGCTCGATGCGCCGCGTCATGAGATAGCTGTACGGCGATTCGCCGTAGGCGAGGCGGAACTCCCGGCTGAGGTGTCCGGCCGACATGTGCGCGCGGCGGGCGAGTGCCTCGACGTTGAGCGGAGACGCGTACTCCCGGTCGATCCGGTCGCGGACGCGACGCAGCCGCGCGAGGTCGTGCAGGTGGTGCGTCCCGTCAGATCTGCTGGTCACCTGCCGAATCGTGCCACAGAGGGAGGCGGCGGGACCCACCCCCTGCGCAGCACAGCGTGATGCCTCGGCAACACTCCGCGCACAATGGGTGATCCGCTGCCGCCGACCATGCTATTCTCCGACGTCGATCTCCGCCGCGCGGACCCGGACCGGGTCGTTGTCGGAAGGACGCCTCCCGATGCCGGCCGTTGCCATCCGGACCACGCCGCCGCCCGCGCTGGACAATCCGGCCGGCGGCGCGCTCGGTCTCATCTTCACCACGTTGCCGGCCCTGTTGCGGCTGACCTGCGGGCTGGTCGCCGCGGTGGTGGCGCTGTGGGTGCGTACCCCGCCGGTCGACCCGGCCCTGCTGCTGCCCGGCGTGGCCGCGCTGACCGGCTGGTCGCTCTGGTACGCCGCCCGGGCGCTGCGCCACGGGATCACGCCGGCCCTGGTCGCCGGTGACGTCGCGGTCACCGCGGTGGCCTGCCTGCTCATCCCGCACCTGGTGGCACCCGGGGTGCTGCCCGGCGAGGGCAGCTGGATCGCGGTGCTCGCCAGCGCCACGGTGATCAACGCGCAGGCCACCGCACGGGCGCGCTGGTCGATCCCGGCCGGGCTGCTGGTCACCGCCACCTACGCGGCCGGCGCCCAGGCGGCCGGCAACCCCACCGAGGCTCGGGCGCACGCCGCCACCCTGCTGGTGCAGACCGCCTGTACGGCGATGATGGCCACGGTGATGCGCCGCCGCATCGGTCGGGCGGACCGGGTGTTCGCCGAGCACCAGCGGATGACCCGGGACGCGTTCGTCGCGCGGGCCGCCCGGGAGGCCGAACGTCGGCAGAACCGCGACCTGCACGACACCGTGCTCGGCACGCTGACCATGGTGGGGCTCGGCGCGGTGCCCCGGCGGTCGGCCGCTTTCCGCGAACGGTGCGCAGCCGACCTGCGTACGCTCGTCGCGCTGACCGACGCCGGCCCGGTGCCCGGCGACGGCCCGGTGCCGCTCGACGGGCGGTTGCGGAGGGTGCCGCAGCGGCTGCCCGAGCTACGGGTGAACCTGGAGCTGGCGTCGTGCACGGTGCCCGCCGGGGTCGCCGACGCGATCACCGACAGCGCCTACGCGGCGCTGTCCAACGTGGTCCGGCACGCTCCGGGTGCGCGGGCGACCCTGCGCCTGACCCGGGACGCGGTCGCCGTCGTGGTCGAGGTGACCGACGACGGCCCCGGCTTCGACCCGACCGGCGTCCCGCCGCAGCGGTACGGGCTGCGCGAGTCGGTCCGCGGCCGGATGGCGGCGATCGGTGGGCGCGCCGAGATCCGGTCGGCGCCCGGCGCCGGCACCCTGATCCGGCTGGAGTGGCCCGGTGTCGGCTGACCTCGGCGCCCAGACGGAGCCCACCGGAGCACCGCAGGCACCGCCACGAGCTTCGCGGTCGGCGCCCCGGCCGGGCCGGACCGGCGTGCCGTGGCCCCGGACCCCGGCGCCATCGGCGGTGCCGACCACCGCGCCGGCGGCGGTGGCGCACGCCTCCGACCGGGGTGCCCGGATCGCCGCCGTCGCGATCGCGCTGGTCTGGCATGTGGCCATCGGACTACCGGCGGTCCTGGCGGCCCGTGCGGAGTTCGCCGCGCCCGCGGTGGTGCTCGGCGGCTGGGCGCTGGTCGCGGTCGCCGGCACGGTCGCCGGGATACGGCTGCTGCGCGGTACGCCATTGCCGCCGTGGCCCCTCACCGGGCTGTTGCTCGCCGTCGACGCGGCGGTCTTCGCCGCCGTTGGCGAACGCCAACTGTTCGCCGCCGCCAACTGGGTGTGGGGGACGCTGGCGTGGTTCTTCGTGCTGGCGCTGTGGGGTCGGCAGGTGACCGGCCTCGTCGCGCTGCTGGCCACCCACGCGCTGATCGCGCAGGCCGCCGTGCTCTGGCACGGCCCCGACGCGGCCGACCTGGCCCGCTACGTGATGTACGTCTACGGCACCTCCTCGCTGCCGGTGGCGGTCTTCGTCGGCAGTGCGGCGATCGTCGACCTCGCCCGGCGGCGAGCCGCCGCCGCGGCGGCCGGTTCCGCGATGGCCGCCGAGCGGGAAGCCGCCGAGCGGGGTCTGCGGGAACGCCGCGACCGCCTCGCCCTGGTCGGCGCGGCGGCCGGGCGGTTGCTCGCGGAACTCGCGGCCGGGCAGGCCGACCCGGATGACCCGGAGGTGCAGCGCCGGTGCGTGCTGGCCGCGGCTCGGTTGCGCCGCCTGATCGCCGAATCCGACGACGTGCCCGACCCGCTGCTGCACGAACTGCGCGCAGCCGCCGACCTGGCCGAACGCAACGGACTACCCATCGACCTGGTGACCATCGGGTCTCCGCCGCCGCTGCCGGTGGAGATCCGCCGCCGGCTCGCCGACCCGCTCACCGGCCTCCTCGCCGACGCCCGGGAGTGGGCCCGACTGACCGTGGTCTCCGGTCCCGACGAGGTCGTGATCAGCCTGGTCACACCGGACCAGGAGGGGCCGGACTCGACCGGCCCGCCTCTCGGCGAGCACGACGACGGGCCGGTACAGCACCTCTACGAGCGGGACGGGGACATCAGATGGGCGCAGACCCGGTGGCGGAGGTGACCGGCGACCGGCCGATCGGGGTGGCCATCGTCGACGACCACCCGGTGGTGGTCGACGGGGTGCGCGCCTGGCTCGCCACCGAGCCCAGGCTGACCGTGCTGGCCACCGGAGACGATCCCGACGAGGTGCTGGGGGCCGCGCCGGACGCCGACGTGGTCCTGCTCGACCTCCGGCTGCACGGCCGGATGGCGCTGGGCAAGGTGGCCGAGCTGAGCGCCGCCGGACGGCGGGTGGTGGTCTACTCGGAGCACACCGACCCGGAGACGATGCTCGCCGCCCTGGACGCCGGGGCGGTCGCGTTCCTGGCCAAGCACGAGGGTCGGGAGCACTGCGTGGCGACCGTACTGGCCGCGGCGAGCGACCGCCCGTACGTGCCACCGGCGCTGGCCGGCGCGATGGTCGGCGACCCACGACCGGACCGGCCGCTGCTGTCCGACAAGGAGCGCGAGGCGCTGCTGCTCTGGTTCCAGTCGATGTCCAAGGCGTCGGTGGCCCGCCGGATGCAGATCAGCGAGCACACGGTCAAGCAGTACGTCGACCGCGCGCGGATCAAGTACACCCGTGCGGGGCGGCCGGCTGCCACAAAGGCGGCGCTGCTCGCCCGGGCGATCGAGGACGGCCTCGTCCGCCCGGAGGAGATCGGCATCTACCGGTCATCGGCGGCGTACGACCAGCCGACCCCCTAACAGGCGTCATGACAGCGCCTCCCGGATCCGCCAGGCTTGCCCCACAGCCAGCTGACCGGGAGGTCGTGACGATGCACGCCGACGCGTCCCCCTTCTTCATCGGCCCGCACCGGTTCGACGCGCCGGAGGACGACGGCGGTCCGACCCTGGACCGTCGCCACGACCTGTGCCCGCTGCCCGGCGAGCGGGTGCTCGGCCGGTACCGGCTGTTCGTCGCGGGTTACCTGCTCGGGCCGACCGAGTCGTGGCGCGGCTGGCGGGCGCCCGGGCAGGCGCTGGTCACCGTCACCGACCAGCGGATCTGCTGGGTGGGCGGCGGCTCGCAGCTGTCCCTGGTGACCGACGACACGGGCCGGTCCCCGGGGCGGCTGAACGGCCTGATGAGCGGGCAGATCCGCTGGCAGTGGCCGTCCCGGTTGGAGCTGCGGGCGGCCAGGTCGGACGACGTGACGCAGCTGCTGATCGTCTGTGACGCGCTGCGCACCATCCAGCAACCGGCGCTGGCCCTCGGCGGGTCGACCGCGGAGATCGTCGCGCTGGCCCGGCAGGTCCGCCGGGCGGTGGCCACGTTCCGGCTCACCCATCCACAGCTGGTCGACCTCTCCGCTCAGGAACGCGACGTGCTGCTGCTGCGAGCCGGCTCCGGATGGCTCGCCGGAAAGACCAGGGTCACCCTGCCGGGTTCGCTGCCCGTGGAGTTCCGGTCCCGGGACGACTACTACCGTTCGGGGCCGGCGCCGACCTCGCGGGCCGGGCTCGCAGGCGGCGCAGCATCCGGGCGTCGGTGAAGCCGACCGCCCGCGTAGCCGTCAGGCGGTGGGCGCGCGGTCCTCGTCGGCGGCGTCCAGGGCGGCGGCCTCCTCCGGCGTCGGTGCGCTGCCGCCCAGGTGCGCCGGCTGCCACCAGGTGTCCTCCGGGCCGGCCGGCGAGTCCGGGTAGTCCCGCTGCGCCCGGTCGACGAGCGCGCTGAGCCGGGTGGTCAACTCGGCGGCCAGGACGTTCGGGTCCGGGAAATCCGCGGGGTTGATCGGCTCGCCGATGAGGATGGTGATCGGCGTGTGCCGACGGGTGAGGGTGCGCGGGCGACCCTTCGTCCAGAGCCGCTGGGTGCCCCACAGCGCCACCGGCAGCACCGGCACCTTCGCCGAACGGGCCATCCGGACGGTGCCGCTCTTGAGCTCCTTGACGGTGAGTGACCGGCTGATCGTCGCCTCGGGGAAAACGCCGACCACCTCGCCGCGCTTGAGCGCGTCCACCGCAGCGCGGAACGAGGCCGCACCGGCCTGCCGGTCCACCGGAATGTGCTTCATCCCGCGCATCAGCGGGCCGCTGACCCGGTGCCCGAAGACGGACTGCTTGGCCATGAACCGGACCAGCCGGTGCGACGCGTTCGCACCCAGGCCGGCGAAGATGAAGTCGAGGTAGCTGACGTGGTTGCTGGCCAGCACGGCTCCGCCGGTGCGGGGTACGTGGTGGGCGCCCTCGATGGTGATCTTCAGGTCGAGGACCCGGAACAGCGTCTTGGCGGCGGTGATAACGGGCGGGTACACGAGCTCCGGCATCCGCAGAATCTACCCTGCCCGAATGGTGGACGCCCGGGTGGCGACCGGCGGCGACGCCGGGCTGCGTGTCGCCGCCGGTGTACCGGCGCGGCCGGCGCGGGTGGCTCAGTCGGAGAGGTTGTCGAGGTCGAGCCGGCCCCGGGCGAACGCGTCCACCCGACCCCAACGGCCCGGGATGTCCAGCACCTCGATCCGGCCCATCCCGACCGGCAGCCGTGGCTCGACCGCGAGGTGCCCGTCGTGCGGCTCCAGACCGAGCATGGTGCGCAGCAGCAGCAGCGGCGTACCGGTCGACCAGGCCTGCGGGCTGCACGCCGTCGGATACTCCACCGGAAACTTGGTCAGCTCCCGCGGGTAGCCGCCGAACGCCTCCGGCAACCGCCCGTCGAAGTAGGTGGCCGCGTCCAGGATTCCGCTGGCGATGGTGGCGGCCTCCTCGGCGAAGCCGTACCGGCGCAGGCCCCACGCGACGAAGGAGTTGTCGAACGGCCAGATCGTGCCGTTGTGGTAGCCGATCGGGTTGTAGCGGACCTCCCCCTCGGCCAGTGTCCGCACCCCCCACCCGGTGAACAGCCGCGGTCCCACCAGGTGCTGCGCGAGCATCTCTGCCCGCTCGGGTTCGACGATTCCACTCCACAGCAGGTGGCCGATGTTGGAGCTGAGGACATCGCACTGACGCCCGTCCGGGTCCAGGGCCAGGGCGTAGTACTCACCGTCGGCCACCCACCAGTCCCGGTTGAACCGTTGCTTCAGCTCCGCCGCCTCCCGCTCCAACTGGTCGGCGAACTCCGGGTCGTCCCAGAACTTCCGGGCCAGGCGGGCCCCACGGACCTTCGCGTCGTACGCGTACCCCTGCACCTCGCAGGTGGCTCGCGGAAACGGCGGCAACGTGCCGTCGGCGTAGGAGATCGAGTCCCAGGAGTCCTTCCAGCACTGGTTCTCCAGGCCGGTCTCGGTGTTACGCCGCTCGTACCAGATGTAGCCACTGCCGACCAGGTCGGCGTAGTCGTCGATCCACCTGAGCGCCGCCCGGGATTCCCGCTCCAACTCCTTTACCAGCGCCACGTCACCGGTCCAGCGCTCGTACTCGTCGAGCAGCACCACGAACAGCGGCGTCGCGTCGACCGAGCCGTAGTACGGCGAGTGCGGTTGCTCCTCGAACGCGGCGGTCTCGCCGTAGCGCATCTCGTGCAGGATCCGCCCCGGGTCCTCGTCCCGGAAGTCGTCGAACCGGGTGCCCTGCAGGGAGGCCAGGATGCGCAGCGTGGTCTTCGACAGTTGCGGGGTGAACGGCAGCGTCTGCAGGCAGGTGAGGATGCTGTCGCGACCGAACATCGTCATGAACCAGGGCAGGCCGGCGGCCGGCAGGGTGGCGCCACCGAGCGACAGCGGCGAGAAGCGCAGCGCCGCCAGGTCGATGAGGCTCCGCCGGTACGTGCTGGCCACCCGGCCGTGCTCACTGTTGACCTTGGGAGCGTCGGCCACCCACTTCTCCAGGTCGTGCTGGAGGGCGAGCCGTTCGTCGCCGTGCACCCGCAGCCCGAAACGCAGGTCCCGACCGCCGGGCCCCAGCGCGTGGGTCTCGACGTCGATGGCCGTCTCCCACTGCTCGTTCGGCTCCAGGTGGATGGTGTAGGCGAACCCCCTGTTGTCGTAGCGGGCCGCCACCGACGAGGAGATCGTCGTCTCCCGCCGGAAGTTGCCCCGGCGGTAGCCCAACCGCAGCTGGTCCGCCTCGACCTCGGTGTAGATCTCACCCTTCTTGTTCAGGATCTCGTCCTTGACCTGGAACAGGTCGGCGAAGTCCGACGCCGCCTCCATCCGGATCTCCAGGTCGACGGGCTTCTCGTCATGGTTCAGGATGGTGAGCTGCTCGTGGAAACTCCCGCCGACCGAGCGCTCCCGAATGATCGACAGCTTCGCGTCGATGTAGTGCGTCGCCATCCCCGGCACCAGGAAGAACCGCGACTCGAAGTATTGAAGGTCGTCGTAGGAGAGCGAGTTGAGCCGCTCACCGTTCACGGTCAGCACCCAGGTCGACAGAAACCGGGTGTCAATGGAGAAGAGCCCGGTCGGCTCGCTCGGCGTGGCTTCGATGTCGCCGGTGTCCTCACAGACGACGAACGTGTTGCCGTCCAGGATCCGGATCGTGTTGCTCTGGCCCATCAGTTCACCTCCCCCACGAAGCGTCGGCGTGGCCCACGGGCATCCGGCGAGCCCGGGAAGACCCTCTCGATCTGCACCACCAGCCGGGCGTCGCCCAGCACCGTCATGTCTCCCCGCAACAGGGCGGCAAGGCCGTGCTCGCGGCCCGCGGCGATGTCCTCGAAGAGCGCCGGGCTGGTCCCGATGACCGTGTCGGCCTCCCGGTCCTCCTGGCTCACCTTCAGCCGGCCCTGGTCGATCTGCACCAGCCAGTGCCAGGTCTGCGCCCCCTCGTGCAGGTCGATGCGCAGCGTCCCGGATGCCTTGGCCAGCAGCGGCTCGTACCCCCGCCGGTCCAGGTCCTCGAAGAACCTCGTGGTCGCGTCCACCATCGGGTCTACTCCTCCCCAGTTGGCCAGGCCCGGGATCCCACCCGGCGCGCCCGCGTCGCAGGCAACGGCCGGCTCCGCACGGGTCCCCGCCGGCTTCCCGGTCAACCTCGCCCGGATCGGGTGAGCGTCCGGGTGGTGTCGGAGGGGCCGGGTAGCGTGCCGGACATCGGGGCGGGAGCGAAGGGACATCCGGGACGGAGGCGCACATGGCGGTGCAGACGCCGGAGGTCGACCGGCGGCAGGTGCTCGCCTACCGGGTGGCGGCCCAGCAGCTCGACCGCTCCGGTGGCCGGCGTGCGGGCGACCTGGCGGTGCTGGCCCTCGGCGTCCAGGACACGCCCTACGGCAGCGCCCGACAGGCGCTGGCGGCGCGCGGCGCGACCGGGCCGGACGACCAACTGGACCTGGTCTGGTCGATGCGCGGCGCGCCACATCTGCACCGACGTGCCGAACTGCCGGCCCTGGCTGCGGCCATCTGGCCACTCAGCGATGCCGACGCCACCCGTCGGATCCCCGGGCAGATCGGCGCGGGTGCGCGGCTCGGGCTGGCCGCGTTCCAGGCCACCGCCGAGGCGTTCGGAGCGGTGGTCACCGCAGAGCTGGAGCGTGGCGCGGTGAGCAGCGCGGTCTCCGCCCGGGTGCCCGAGGAGCTGACCTACGACTGCCGGGCGTGCCAGGCGCGGCACATTTCCGGGGCCGTTTTCCAGCAGGCCGGTCTGGCTGGCGGGGTGCGTCTGGTGGTGACCGGCCGGGCGGCGCGGCTCGCTCCGTTGCCCGACTGGCCCGGCCCGCCCGCCTCGGCGGCGCACACCGCCGAACTGGTCACGACCTATTTGCGGCTGCTCGGCCCGGCCACCCCGGCCGACGCGGCCGGTTTCCTCGGCTGCGCCGCGACGGAGCTGCGCCGGGTCTGGCCGGCCGGTCTGGCCGAGGTGCGCGTCGACGGTCGGGCCGCCTGGCTGCCGGCCGACGCGCTCGACGCGTTGACCGGCGCACCCGCGGCCCGGCTGGTGCGACTGCTGCCGCCGGGCGACCCGTTTCTCGCCGGCCGGGACCGCCACCTGCTGGTGCCGGAGCGGGACCACCAGCGGCAACTGTGGCGTGCGATCGGCAATCCCGGCGCGCTGCTGAGCGACGGCGAGGTGGTGGGCACCTGGCGGGCCCGGCAGGCCGGAAAGGGGCGGCTGGAGCTGACCGTCAGCCCGTGGTCGGCGCTGTCGGCCCGGGTCCGACGGGAGCTCGACGCCGAGGCCGCGACGGTGGCCGCCGCTCGCGCCGCCACCGAGGTACGGGTGCAGGTCGATCCGGCCTGACCCCCGGGTTCCGATTCGGACAGCGGAGCGCCGGCCCTCCCGTGAGGGAAGAGCCGGCGCGCCCGCGGCGGACGGTCAGTTGTTCGGATCGTCGGCGCTGATGTCGGCCAGCACCGACTGCGGTTCGCGCTCGACCGCGAGGTCGCCCATCGAGACCAGGCCGATCAGGCGCCCGTCGTCGATCACCGGCAGTCGGCGTACGGCGTACGTGCGCATCAGGTCCGCGGCGGCCACCACGTCGTCGTACTGGCTCACGGTCACCACGTCTCGCGTCGTGATCTGGCTCAGCCGGGTCGTGCCCGGGTCCATGTTCTCCGCGACACCCCGGACCGTGATGTCCCGGTCCGTGACGATGCCGACCACGCTGTCGCCGTCGGTCACCACCACGTCGCCAATCGCGCTGTCACGCATCTCCTGCGCGGCTGCGATGAGCGTGTCGTTGCCGTCCATCGTCACCAACCGGGTCGTCATGAACTCTCCGACCGTTGTCATGGTGCTCCCCTCTCGGTGTCGGCACGGCACGTCTACCCGCCGCCCGGGAGGGGGTAACGCCGACTGGCCAGCTGGCTATCCGTGAGGGTGTCGCCCGCGTCGCAGCTCGTACAGGCCGCTGCTGGTCAGGGCGAAGAAGATCGGCAGGAGGAGGAAGAACGCCAGCGCGAACAGCGGGTTGACCAGGAGTCCGATGACGATCGCCAGCGTGTAACCCAGCACGCCGGCCGCGGCCCGCGCCCGTTCGGTGGGAAAGAACCTCCTCGGCACCGCCTGATCGAGCAGATCGTGGTGCCGGGCGAGGTAGTGGTACAGACCCAGCCAGCTCGCCGAGAGCAGCCCGCCGACCAGGCCGTAGAGGGCCACGCCGGCCCGCTGGTCCGCCCGGTCGCCCTCCCGCATGGCCTGCGAGACGACAGAGGTGGCGAACGGCAGCAGCGCGGTGCTGAACAGCACCGCGAGGTTGCACCACTGGAGGCCCTTTCCACTGCTTGTGACCCGGTGGAGGGCGGACCGGTGGTTCAGCCAACTGACCGCCACGAACAGGTACGACGTGACGTAGGCGAGGTACGCGGGCCACTGCCCGAGCAGCGCGTGCAGCAGCTGACCGTGGCCCACCTGGGGTGCGTGCAGACCGAGCACCAGCAGCGTGATGACGATGGCGAAGACCGCGTCGCTGAACGCCAGCAGCCGGGAGGTCTCCAGCCGCAGGGTCGGGCCACCGGGGCGGGTGTCGTCGTTGCCCTGGTCGGTGCCCATCCCACACCCCCTCCCCGAGGTCCCGCGACGGCGGAGCAGCGCGGTATACCCGACGACGGGCGGCACACCCACCTGCGGGCAGCACACCTCGTCTCCGTTGCCTAGCGTGGGCGGATGAGAACGGGCGAGGACGACCTGCGGGAGCTCGTGGTCGGCAACGACTGGCTGACCCGGGCGCTGACCGTGGTGCGGGACTCCGGGCTGCCGGACGCCTGGATCGGCGCCGGCGCACTGCGTGACCTGGTCTGGGGCGAGCGGTACGGCGACGGGTTCGACCCGACGACCGTCCGGGACGTGGACGTGGTCTTCTTCGACCCGACGAGGCTGGCCCGCGCCGACGACCATCGAGCCACCGCCCGCCTGGTGGCGGCCTGGCCGGAGCCACCGTGGCAGGCACGCAACCAGGCGGCGGTGCACACCTGGTATGCGGCCAGGTTCGGTGGCGACCCGATCGAGCCGTATCGCAGCGTGGCAGAGGCGATCGCCACCTGGCCGGAGTACGCCACCGCGGTGGCCGTCCGGATGGACCCGGCTGACCGGCTGGAGGTCTGCGCCCCGTACGGCCTGACGGATCTGCTGGGCGGGATCTGGCGGCACAACCCGGCCCGGGTGGACGTGGCCCGGTCCCGGCAGCGGTTGGCCCGGCACCGGCCGGCACAGCGTTGGCCCCGGGTGACCGTGATCGAACCGGGCTGACCGGCGGCGACGGGCGCGTCAGCCCCGGGGCGGCATGCCGTAGACGCGCTCCACGTGCAGGCGCAGCACCAACCGCCCCTCGTCGACCATGACCTGGCGGTACTCGGCCCAGTCGGGGTGCTCGCCGCGCAGCGACCGGTAGAGCCCCACCAGTTCCTCGACCGTCCCGTCGTCGGGCTCGGCGGCCGGCGCGGTCAGCTCGGCGCGACCCTCGACGACCGCGTACGCCCAGCCGTCCTCGCTGCCGACGTGGAAGCTGGCCCGCGGGTCCCGGCGCAGGTTGGCGGTCTTGGCCCGGCCGTCGGTGACCGAGACCCGGATCAGGCCGGCGTCCCGGTCGAAGGAGTAGACCACGGTGGACAGCTGTGGCCGCCCGTCGCGCTTGATCGTGGCGAGGACGCCCATCGAGCGACCGGCGACCAGATCGGTCAACGCCTGCTGGGTGCGGTCATCCGGCACGGTTACCTCCAGGTGGGACGGTCGGCTTCGTTCCATCCAAGCACGACCGGCCGCCCGCCGCGCCCGACCACCACGGGCCGCCTCGGCACGGAACCGAGCCCTCACCGGCGTGCGGTGAGGGCTCGGTGGACAGCGATGGCGTCGGTGCCGGTCAGTGACGCTCGGCGGCGACCAGTTCGGCGATCTGCACCGCGTTGAGCGCGGCGCCCTTGCGGAGGTTGTCGTTGGAGCAGAACAGGGCCAGCCCGTACTCGACGGTCTCGTCGGCGCGGATCCGTCCCACGTAGGTCGGGTCCTGCCCGGCGGCCTGCAGTGGAGTCGGAACGTCGGTCAGTGCCACCCCGGGCGCGTCGGCGAGCAGTTCGTGGGCGCGCTGCGGCGGAAGCGGCCGGGCGAACCGGGCGTTGATCTGAAGGGAGTGACCGGTGAAGACGGGCACCCGGACGCAGGTGCCGGAGACCAACAGGTCGGGGATCTCGAGGATCTTGCGGCTCTCGTTGCGCAGCTTCTGCTCCTCGTCGGTCTCGAACGAGCCGTCGTCGACGATCGAGCCGGCCAGCGGCAGCACGTTGAAGGCGATCGGCTCGGAGAACGAGCGCGGTGCGGGAAACTCGACGGCCGACCCGTCGAAGGCGAGCGCGCTGGCGTGCTCGGCGACCTTGCGGACCTGCTCGTCCAGCTCGGCGACGCCGGCCAGGCCGGCGCCGGAGACCGCCTGGTAGGTCGAGACGACCAGGCCGACCAGACCGGCCTCGGCGTGCAGCGGGCGCAGCACCGGCATGGCGGCCATCGTGGTGCAGTTGGGGTTGGCGATGATGCCCTTGGGCCGGTCGGCAACGGCGTGCGGGTTGACCTCGGCGACCACGAGCGGCACAAGCGGGTCCATCCGGAACGCCGACGAGTTGTCGATCACCACGGCGCCGGCTTCGGCCACCCGGGGGGCCAACTCCCGGGCTGTACCCTTACCGGCCGAGAAGAGCACGATGTCCAGATCGGAATAGTCCGCGGTCGCGGCGTCCTCGACGGTCACCTCGCCGTCGCGCCAGGGCAACGCCCGCCCGGCGGACCGCGCCGAGGCGAACAACCGCACCTGCTCCGCCGGGAACTCCCGTTCCGCCAGCACCTGCCGCATCACGCCACCGACCTGGCCGGTGGCCCCCACAATGCCGATCCTCATGCCCGCGAGGCTACCCAGCCCACCCCCACCACCGGCAGCCCTTTCCCACCACCGGGTCTCGCGTCACAACCAGCCCTCTCCCACCGCGCGCCACTTCCGGCAGCCCGCGGTGGGGGGATCACTCGATCAGGTCGCCCAGGTCGGCGGCCCTCAGGTCGTCGCGGATGACGGCGGCGTCGCCCTCGACGACCAGGGTCAGCGCACCCGTGTGCAGGTGGGTGGCCGCCGCCGCGGAAACCTGGTCCACGTCGGCGCCGAGCAGCTCCTCGCGCAACCGGGCGTGATAGTCGTCCGGCAGGTCGTGCACCACGAGCGTGGTCAGCGCGGAGGCGATCGCCCGCGGGCTCTGCAACTCGACCGAGAGCTGACCGGCCCGCCAGGAACGCGCCACCGCAAGCTCGTCCTCCGTCACCCCGCCATCCTGGGTACGGGTGATCTCGCCGACCGCCTCGACCAGCGCCGGGGTCGTCACCGCGGTCTGCACGCCGGAGCTGACCGCGAACCGGCCGAACCGCCGGGACGAGGCGAAGTCGGCGCGGATGCCGTACGTGTAGCCCCGCACCTCACGGATCAGGTGGTTGAGCCGGGATGTGAACGCCCCGCCGAGCACGGTGCCGGCGAGCGTCATCGGCACGTGGTCGGGGTGCGCCCGGTGCGCCGACGGGTGGCCGAGCCGCAGCGTCGACTGCACGGAGCCGGGACGGTCCACCAGGATGATCCGCCGCTGGGCGTGCAACGGCACGTCGATCGGGCCGCCCCGGTCGGCCGGGCCACCGCCCGTACCGGCGAACGCGGCGGCGGCCAGCGCGTCCAGGTCGATCCGGTCCAGGTCACCGGCGACGATCAGGGTGCCGGGTCGCAGGAACCACTCGGAGTGGAAGACCGTCACGTCCTCCACGTCCAGCCCGGCCACCGACTCCGGGTCGCCGTACATCGGGCGTCCCCAGCGGGTCTGCCCGCCGAACAGGTCGGCGCGCAGGGCGGCGTCCGCGCGCGGGCCGGGGTTGGCCCAGTCCATCCGCAGGGCGGTCGCCTCGTCGTCACGGACCCGGCGGACATCGGCCGGGTCCATCCGGGGCGTCCGGACGGCCTCGGCGAGCAGCTGCACCGCCGCGGTCAGCCGGTCCACCGGCACCTGGACGCTGACCTGGAACGAGTCCCAGTCCAGCCCGGTCACCAGCTCGGTGCCGAGCGCCTCGATGGCCAGCGCGTACGCGGTGGCGTCCCGCTGCGCGGTGCCCTCCTCCAGCGCCTTGGCCAGCACACCGCCCAACCCCTCCTTGCCGGTCAGCTCCCGGCCCGCGCCGGCGTCGAGCAACAGCAACGCGACGGCGAGGTTCTGCCCGGGCAGGTGCGCGGCGACCACCTGACCACCGGCCACGGCGCGGCGGACCACCGGCGGGAACCGGTACGGGCGGGCGGCGCCCGGGCCGGGACGATCGGCGATCAGCGTCATCGGGTCTCCTCGGGCACGTAGGTCAGGGTCACCCGGTTGTCGGCGTCGAGCACCTCGGTGGCGGCCTCGGCGATCTGCTCGGCGGTCACCGCGAGCCAGGCGGGCAGCCGGTCGGCGGCCCGGGCCGGGTCGCCGAACTGGGTGGTGTACCGCCCGAGCGTGTCGGCGCGGCCGTCCACCGTCGACATCTGCCGCCACCACGCGGTGCTCAGCAACGCCTTGGCCCGGTCCAGCTCGGCGGCGGTCACCGGCACCGTGGCCAGCTCGTCGACGACCTCGGCCAGCCCCTCGGCCAGCCGCTCGGCGCTCACCGAGGGGCGGGCGGTGGCGCTGGCGATCAGCGGCGCCGGGGCGTGCGCGAGGTCCACCCCGTACGCCCCGACCAGATCCGGCTGGGCGATCCGCTCACCGTCGGCGAGCCGCTGGTAGAGGCGACTGCCCCGGCCGCTGCCGAGGATGGTGGAGAGAACCGTGAGCACGTCGTACCCGGGACTGCCGAACGGGTAGCCCCGGTGTGCGACGTACACCCGGGGGGCCGGCACGTCGGCGATCACCGTTTCCACGGCGGGCCGGCCGGTCGCCGGGACGCTCCGGCCGTCCGGGGCCGGCGGGATGTCGTCGCGGGCCGGCAGGGCACCGAAGTACTTGTCGGCCAGCGCGAACACCTCGGCGGCCGCGGCGTCACCGACCACGGTGAGCACCGCGTTGTTGGGCGCGTAGTACGTCCGGTGGAACGCCTGGAAGGTGGCGAGGTCCGCGGCGTTCAGGTCGGCCATCGAGCCGATCGTCGAGTGGTGGTACGGGTGCCCCGGCGGATAGAGCAGCGGCAGCAGCCGCAGCCACGCGTCCCCGTACGGCACGTTCTCGTAGCGCTGCCGGCGCTCGTTCTTCACCACGTCGCGCTGGTTGTCCAGGGTCTCCTGGGTGAGCGCGGGGACCAGGCCACCCATCCGGTCGGCCTCCAACCAGAGCGCCAGCTCCAGGTGTTCGGCCGGCACCGTCTCGAAGTAGTTGGTCCGGTCCGGGTTGGTGGTGGCGTTGAGCGAGCCACCAGAGCCCTGGATCAGCTTCATGTGCTCGGTCTTCGCCACGTTCACCGAACCCTCGAACATGAGGTGCTCGAAGAGGTGCGCGAAGCCGGTCTGCCCGTCCGGCTCGTGCCGGGAGCCGACGTCGTACCAGAGGTTGACGGCGACGGCAGGTGCGGTGCGATCCTCGCTCACCACCACGCGCAGGCCGTTGTCCAGTCGGGACGTCTCGATGGGCCAGGGATAACCGCTGTCGGGCATGGCACGACGCTATCCGATCTCGCGGGCGCAGAGGTGACGTGCCGCCGGTCGGCGAGCCGGCTGCTGCATCCGGCCGGTCGTTCGCCGGCGAGGTGCTGATCCGGGGGTACGCCCGGACCTCCGACCGGGGTCAGCCTGCTCGACGACCCCGGCCGGTAGCGGGCGACGGTCAGTCCGGCGGCTCGACAGCGACCACCGTCTGATCCGAGGTGCGGTGCTCCAGCACCGTGTCCGGGGCCGCGTTCTGGTCCTCCTCACGGATGTCGGAGTCGGCGAGGATGGCCTCCGCCTGCGCCTCCGGGTCGTCGCTGCCCACCGCCGCCTCCTCGGGCAGGAGGTGCGCGCGGGACTCCACCCGGTCCTGGTCGCTCTGCTCGTGTGTCATGGCACCCCTGTTACCCCGGCCCCGGTCCCGCCACGCGGTGATCGTCCAGCGTCTTGGGACAACCCGCTGAGTTCCCCCGGCGTCGGGTACGCTGGGCCCGTGACTCGTTCGTATCGATGGTTTAGGCAGCCGGCTCGCAAGCCGGTGACTTCATCATGATCTGACGTCACCACAGACCGAGCCGGCTGGGCAGGAGCTATCGTTCCTGCCCTTTTGCGTACGAGCAGCCGGCTCGTCCCGGGCACCGGCCCCGGGCGCGATCGGCGGAAGGAATCCCACCGTGACGACCCCGGAGACCGATCGGGTCAGCGATCAGCGGATCGACCGTGTCGTGCCGCTGACCACGCCCGCCCTGCTGCACCACGAGTTGCCCCTGGACGCCCCACTCGCCTCGGCCGTGCTGACCGGACGGCGCGCGGTGGGTCGTGTGCTGGATCGCGAGGACGACCGCCTGCTGGTGGTGGTCGGTCCCTGCTCGGTACACGACCCGGTTGCCGCCCTCGACTACGCCCAGCGGCTGCGTGTCGCCGCCGACCGGCTCGCCGACGACCTGCTGATCGTGATGCGGGTCTACTTCGAGAAACCGCGATCGACGGTGGGCTGGAAGGGTCTGATCAACGATCCGGGGCTGGACGGCAGCGGGGACGTCAACACCGGTCTGCGGCGGGCGCGGGCGCTGCTGCTCGACGTGCTGCGGGTCGGGCTGCCGGTGGGCTGCGAGTTCCTCGACCCGATCACTCCGCAGTACATCGCGGACACGGTGGCTTGGGGCGCCATCGGCGCACGGACGGTGGAGAGCCAGGTGCACCGCCAGCTGGCGTCCGGCCTGTCCATGCCGATCGGAATGAAGAACCGCCCGGACGGCAGCATCGGCACCGCCGTGGACGCGATCCGCGCCGCGGGTGTGCCGCACGTCTTCCCCGGCATCGACTTCTCCGGCACCCCGGCGATCATGCACACGCGGGGTAACACGGACGGGCACCTGGTGCTGCGCGGCGGAGGCGGCCGGCCGAACTACGACGCCGAGTCGGTGGCCGGGGCGCTCGACCTGCTCCGCGCGGCCGATCTGCCGGAGCGACTGGTGATCGACGCCAGCCACGCCAACAGCGGCAAGGACCACCGCAACCAGCCCCGGGTGGCGGCGGACGTCGCCGCCCAGCTGGCCGCCGGCCAGCGCGGCATCACCGGCGTGATGCTGGAGTCGTTCCTGTTGCCCGGTCGGCAGGACCTCGACCCGACCCGGGAGTTGGAGTACGGCCGCTCGGTCACCGACGCCTGCCTCGGCTGGGACGACACCGCCGAGGTGCTCGACCACCTTGCCACCGCCGTCCGCGCCCGCCGGGCCACCGTGTCGACTCCCGCGTAACCCGCACACCGGCGCCCAGCGCCGCCCCCGGCCCACCAGCCGAGGGCGGCGCTGTCGCGTGTGCCCCAGGGCTCGGGCCGCGCGGCGCGACGTTTGACCGATTCCGGCCCGGGTAGCTGATCGTCGTGACCGACGACGCATCCGTGGCCGGCGAGCCGGACACCCGGCCCCTCGACGACCTGCTCGACGACATCTACCGAGGTCAGGAGCGGGTCACCCAGGGAGACATCTACCGCCGCGCGGTGGCCGCCGAACTCCCGCCGGACCTGCTCGCCCGCATCGACTCCCTACCCGAGGGCGAGTACGCGGTGGACGAGGTCAGCGACCTGCTGGGCGGCTCAGTCGCGTGATCTCGCCGACGACCTGGATTTCGCCGACGACCTGAGAGAGGGACACCGACATGACCGACCACGAGGACCACGACGAGACGGTGCCCGCGCTGGGTCAACCGCCGAAGGGCCGGGACACCACGCCCGAGCCGGACTTCGCCAACGAACACGACCGCACGGCGGTGGACCGGGACATCATCACCGGGGAGGACGAGGACGAACGGGAGCCGGAATCTCCGCACGGCTGGTCCGGCATGCAGCGTTGACGCGTACGCAGGCGGGGGCCGGCATCAGCCAGCCCCCGCCTCGCTCGTTTCCGGGTCAGTCGTCGTCGGGCCCGCCACCCTCGGCGGCCTGCTGCGCCGCCGCGTACGCCATCTGGAGGAAGTCGGACGCGGCGACCGCGGTCAGCGCGGTGGCCACCAGCCGGGTCAGTCGGGGCGCGAGCACCAGTCCGCCGGTCAGCCCGGTGGCCACCCACACCGCCAGGCAGAACGGGCAGCTCAGCAGCTCGCCGATGGCGTGCCGCGTCGGGCTGCCCGAGTCGCGGACCTGCTCCATCACCTCACCGCTGCCGATCGGGTGGTCGTAGCGGGTGAACGGCGCCCGCAGCGGGCTTGTCACCGCATCCTTGGACAGCAGCCGGCTGAGCTTGTGCGTCGCGATGGAGAGCAGCACGACGTCGGCCGGAGCGGGCCGCTCGGGTACCGGCCGCCCGGTCGCCTTGACCAGGCCGGCCAGCACGCCCGTCACTCCGGCATAGGTGCCCATGGCCACCAGGTAACCGCCGAGCGGGCGGTGCTCGTGCGGCGCGTACGCCCTGCGCAGCCGCGCCGCCTTTTGTCGCAGGCCAGTGTCGGTCACCCGATCTCCTCACGTGTCTGGGTGGTGCGGATGCGGCCGTTCAGCGCGGCCGCTCGCTTCTGGTGGACCCGGCTCGGGCCGGCGGTCTCTCAGCCGGCCTGGAGGTTGTCGGACACCTCGCGGATCAGGTTGCTCAGTGCCTCGTCGGCCAGCTGGTCCGGGTCCGGCTCGCCGGGTCCCTCATCCAGGTCGAGCTGGATCCGAGCGCCCCCGGAATCCGCCGGCTCGACCCGGATCTCGGCGGACCAGTCGTCGCGGCCGTCGCCCCAGCGGGCCCGCAGTTCCTCGCCATCGATCTCGGCCGCGGGGCTGCCGTCGCCCCGTAGCGGTTCCGGCAGCCATGCTGAGGCGCGATCGGGATCGGTGGCCGTGTTGAAGACCACCTCGGGCGGCGCGGACATGCCGCGTACGGCACGGGCCGGCATCAGACGTCCCGCAGGCGGCTCGGGTCGACCTCCCGGCCCGGGTGACGGGCGAGGTATTCGGTCTCCAGCTCTGCCGTGCGTCGTAGGTGATTGGCCAGCGCCGAGTCGGCCGCGTGCCGGAGGGTGTCCAGCCGGGTGCGGTGCAGGCTGTGCACCTCGCGGATCAGATCCTCGTCGGTTAGCTCCGTCGGATCGACACCGAGATGGTCGCCGGCGGGATCCTGGCCGGCGTCCGCCGGGTCGGCGAGAGCGTCACCGCCCCACTCGGGCACCCGCTGCTCCGGGCTCATGTCCGTGCTGCCGTTGGACGCAAAGCCGTCCTCGCGTACCGATTCGGTCATCATCGCCCCCCTGGGATCGTTTGGGCTGGCGTCTAGACGGATGCCCACACCGGGTGACGCCAAACCATCCCAGCCGTGCGACAACTACGACAGGGTGTCGGAGACCCGCGCCGGCCCCGGTACCCTCGACGCCATGAGGAGGCTCTGGACCCCGGCGTGGATCGCGCGCCACGTGGCCATGGTCGTGCTGGTCGTGGGCTTCCTCGGGATGGGCTGGTGGCAGATCAGCCGGGCCACCGCCGGCAACAGCCTGAGCTGGGGGTACGCGGTCGAGTGGCCGATCTTCGCCGGCTTCGTGGTCTACGTCTGGTGGCGCGAGGTGCGGCTGGCCCGCCGGAGCGCGATGGAGGTCGACGCGCCGCCGGTCGACCTGGCGGCCGAGCCGACGCCGGCCGCCACCGCCGGGTCCAGACCGGCGGTACGCCGACCGGTACGGGTGCCCCGGCTCCAGAGCACCGGCGAGGCCGTCGAGGACACCGACCTGGCCGCCTACAACCACTACCTGTCATGGTTGAACGCCAATCCCGGCGCTCGGCCCGGTGACTATCCCGGCTGAGCCGGGCTCGGAAGGACGGACGACTGTGGGCGCAGCCCTTACCCGGTACCGCGTGATCGCCTGGATCGTGGGCGTGGTGCTGATCCTGCTGGTCGTGGTCGGCATGCCGCTGAAATATGTGTTCGACAACCCGGTCGTGGTGGAGACGGTGGGGCCGGCGCACGGCTTCCTCTACATGATCTACCTGGCGGCCGCGTTCGACCTGAGCCGCCGGGCCGACTGGCCGCTGAAGCGGATGCTCCTGGTGATGCTGGCCGGCACCGTTCCGTTCGTCTCGTTCTTCGCCGAGCGCAGGGTCACCGGTTGGCTGGCCCGCCCCGCGGCCCGTACGCCGGAGCCGGTCGCCAGCTGAGCCACCGACCACCGGGGGCGACCCCGGGGGCTGGTCGGCTCAGCGGTTGGGCCGCCACGGATCGGCTGCGGCGACCGGGTCGACCCAGCCGCCGTACCGGTTCACCTCCCGGGCTCGCAGGAGTGCCCGGGTGACCTGACCGAACTGCCGTTCGTCGTCGGCGCTGAACAGCAGCACCTCTGCCCCTCGGTGCCAGCCCCACAGCTCGTAGGGCGGTGGCCGCCAGCGGTCGCCGACCAGGGCCAGCGCCGCCGGCAGCAGAAACACCGCCCCGAGGATGAGGTACGCCTCGGCGGTCAGCCGGTGCAGGCCACCGGTGAAGCCGAGCAGGAGCCCGACACCGGCGATCATGCTGGCGGTGATCGCGACGGCCCGGACGGCGATCCGGTCGTGAGGACCCCGGGTGGTGCGCAGGTGGGTCAGGTCGGCGACCAGGTAGCTGGTCCGGCCCACGGTGAACCGGTCGACCGTCACGATGATGCCGGGCCGCGCGTACAGCAGGGTCGACCGGGCGCCAGGTACCGCTCGCGGCGGTCGTGTCGCTGCGCCTTTCCGGTTCACGGTTCCTCCCGTGGGGCGGTTCCCCCGGGCTGGCCTGCCGGCGAAGCATCGCTGCCTGTCGACGGGATTCCCGGCTGCGGCTCTCATTGTGTTGCGGCACGGCCAGCCCACCGGGCCATTTACGGCCTCCCGACAGCTCGCGCGCCAGGGAGACATGGCCGAGAAACAGCATCTATTTCAGGTTTTATCGGTTATGGCGCACTGGTATCCGGGGGCATATGTCGAGAACGACGAAAGCCCCGTATCGCGTTAAGTGCCACGCAAAGGGGTTGGGCCGACAGGGCTCGCCGCTCGCCTCCTGCCACTCGGGCTCCAGCGGACGCACGACTACTTTCCGTCACTGTGCCAACATTCGACACTGCTTCAACTGCGGATGACAGGCGTCCCGGGTTAGGTTGGGCAGGCCGGTCCGGCCCAGTGTCGTCCGCTCGGACGACCCCGGCCGGTGTCGCCGAGGGCGTCAGCAGCCCGTCGGCGGCCGTGGGAGAGGGGCCTTCCGCTCTTGCCATCCCTGAGAAACCTGCTGCGCACCATGGCGTTGGCCGGCATGTCGGCCGCGCTGATCGCCCCGACGGCGGTGGCCCACGCCGAGCCGTCACCCGCCGACCTGACCCGCCAGATCGAGACGTCCTCAGCCGAGCTCGAGCGGGTCGTCGAGTCGTACAACAAACTCACCGAGGAGATCAGGACCAACAAGGCCGCGGCGGCCCGATTACAGGCCCGCATCGGCCCGCTCGAACAGCAGGTCGAGCAGAGCCGGGCCGACGTCGCCGAGCTGGCCACGACCGCGTACAAGAACGGCGGTCTGCGGACCGCGGACGCGTTCCTGCGCCCCGGCGGCTCGGCCGCGTTGCTGGATCGACTGAGCACGATCGACCAGCTGACCCGCAAGCGGCAGGAGAGCATCTCCGGCTTCACGGCGAACCAACGACGGCTGATCGACGAGAAGAGCCGTCTGGACGCCACGCTCGCCCGGCAGGCCGCGCAGGCCCGCCAGCTCGCGGCCGGCAAGAGGCAGATCGAGAGCGACCTGGCCGAGCTGTACGAGCTGCGCAGGCAGGCGTACGGAGCGGCCACCGAGCGACCCGCGCCGAAGCCGGCGGCGGTCGAGGCCGCGAACGTACCGGCGGTCGCCGGTGACGCCGGCACCGCGGTCCGCTACGCCTTCGGCGCCGTGGGCAAGCCGTACGTCTGGGCGGCGGACGGGCCGAACGGCTACGACTGCTCCGGGCTCACCTCGGCGGCCTGGCGGGCGGCCGGGAGGTCGCTGCCGCACAACGTCCGGATGCAGTGGGGGGTGGTCGCCCACATCGGGCGGAGTGAGCTCCGCCCGGGCGACCTCATCTTCTACAGCGGGCTCGGGCATGTCGCACTCTACGTCGGCGACGGGCAGGTGATCGACGCCCCGAGCGCCGGTCGCAACGTGCTCAAGCGGGGCATGAACATGATGTCCATCCAGGGCTACGGCCGCGTCCGCTAGCCGCCCTCCGACACGGCGAACGGCCGGCGTCCCCCTATCGGACGCCGGCCGTTCGCCGTTATTACTACCAGGTCAGGCGGCCTGCAGACCCTCCGCCCGAGCCAGCTCACGGAGCCGGCCGAGCGCCTGGATCTCCAGCTGCCGGATCCGCTCACGCGAGAGCGAGAACCGGGACGCGACCTCGGTGAGCGAGTGCTCTCGGCCGTCCTCCAGACCGTAGCGGGCCCGCATGATGCCGGCCGAGCGGTCGTCGAGGTGGTTCAGCAGCCCCTCGATGCGCTGCCGCTCCAACCCCGTGAGGACGATGTCCTCCGGCGACGGGGCGTCACTGTCGGCGACCAGGTCGCCGAGCTTGGTGTCGCCGTCGTCGCCGACCGGCGTGTCCAGCGACACCGTGTCCTGCGACCAGCGGACCAACTCGTTGACCCGCTCGACGGTGACGCCGAGCGACGCCGCGATCTGCTCCGGCTCGGGGTCGCCACCCAGCTCGCGGGTGAGCTGCCGGGCCACGTTGCGCATCCGGTTGACGTCCTCCACCAGGTGCACCGGCAGTCGGACGGTGCGCTCCTGCTGGGCGATCGCCCGGCTGATGGCCTGGCGGATCCACCAGGTCGCGTAGGTCGAGAACTTGTAGCCGCGTTCGTAGTCGAACTTCTCGACCGCACGGACGAGACCGGTGTTGCCCTCCTGGATCAGATCCAGCATGGGCATGCCCGAGCGAACGTACCGGCGGGCGATCGACACGACCAGTCGCAGGTTGGCGCGGATGAACAGGTCCTTCGCGCGCCCACCCTCGACGACCAGCCGATCCAGGTCGGCCCGGTCGGCACCGGCGGGGACGCGGTCCTCGTCGAGCAGGTGCTCGGCATAGAGGCCGGCCTCGATCGCCTTGGAGAGTTCGACCTCCTTGGCGGCGTCCAGCAGTGGCGTCCGGGAGATCTCGTGCAGGTAGACGCCGACCAGATCGCGCTCCTCAGCCACCTGGTCGGTGCGCATGCCGATTGTCTTGTCCACGTTGCCCACGATCCCCTCGCTCGCGCCGGTTGCCCGGTTCCTTGCCGTCCCCACGTCCGTCAGCCATCCCCGGTAACTTCCGCTGTGCCCACCGGTGCTGACACCTACACAACAGATGAGACGTGTCGGGGATTCCATGTCCTGAGTCGAAAGTGTCACGAATGCCTGAGTAGTAGCTGAGAGCACGGTCCACGTTTGCTGTCAGCACCCCGTCGGGTGGCTCGCCGCTGGGCACCTCGTACGGGTTGACGGGTCGACGAGTCGCCGAAGCCCGCAACTATGGCAACACCGCCCGCCGCGGAGGCACAGCGACCCGGGTCACCACCGTGCTGCGATCCTGGTCACTGCCAGATACGCACCGCTGGACCGGTCGGTTCATCCACGGAGGTGTTATTACCCCCCGGCCCGTTGAACAATCCGGAGCGTCATCCGCTTCCCACCGGGGCGGACGCCCACGGGCTAGGAGGCGAGCAGGGCCAGAGCGCCGCGTACCTGGTCGGCGGAACGCGCCAGCGCGGCCCGCGCGGCGGCGACCTCGGCGCCGGACACCAGCGAGACCAGTGCCGTCTTCAGATCGCCGTCGGCCTCGTTGAGGGCCCGCCGGGAGATCTCCTCGGAGCAACCGGTGGCCTCGACCAGAATCGAGATCATCCGGCCGCGGAGTTTCGCGTTGGTGGCCACCATGTCGATCATGAGGTTCGAGTAGACCCGACCCAGGCGCACCATGACGGCGGTGGAGAACGTGTTGAGCACCAACTTCTGTGCGGTGCCCGCCTTCATCCGGGTCGAGCCGGCGACCACCTCGGGTCCGGTGTCCACCCCGATGAACACGTCGACCGACCGGGCAGCCATGGCCTCCGGATTGGCGCAGAGCAGCACCGTCGAGGCGCCCTTGGCGCGGGACGCGGCGAGCGCCCCGAGGACGTACGGGGTGCGTCCGCTGGCGGCCAGACCGACCACCAGGTCCCCCGTGCGCACACAACCGGACGCCTCGACCGCGCCGCCCCGCTCGTCGTCCTCGGCGTCCTCCACGGCCCGCCACATCGCGTCCGGGCCACCGGCGAGGTGGGCGCAGAACCAGTGCCGGGGCGAATTGAAGGTGGGGGCGAGCTCCGCAGCGTCGAGCACGCCCAGTCGCCCGGAGGTGCCGGCCCCGAAGTAGTGCACCCGATGGCCTCCGCGCAGTGCCGCGACCGCCAGATCGACTGTGGCCGCTATCTCGTCGAGCACCGCGGCGACCGCAGCCGGTACCCGCCGGTCGGCCTCGTTGATCACGGTGAGTACGTCCCGGGTCGACATGAGGTCGAGGTCGACGCTGAGCGGGTTGCGCCCCTCGGTGGGGGCGCCCACGCGGACGGTCGCGCGGGCGGGCGGGGCTGGCGCGTCCTCGTCCGGCTCCACCGCGCCGGCCATCATCCCCGCCTCCGGTTGGCACCCACCCTGTGCGACTGGACCGCCTCCGCCGTCGCCTCGAGGGCCTTGCGCGCCCGCGCCCGGTTGCGGGCGGCCACGCCGACGAAGAGACAGTCGACCACGGTGAGCTGAGCCAACCGGCTGGCCGTCGCGCCGGATCGGTAGGTGGTCTCACGGGCGGCGGTGGTCAGCACGAAGTCGGCCACGTCGGTGATCGGCGAGCGCGGAAAGTTGGTGAGCGCCACGGTCGCGGCGCCTCGCGTCCGGGCCTGCTCCAGCACCTCGATCACGTCGGAGGTGGTGCCGGTGTGCGAGATGCCGATCGCCACGTCGCCGCGGCCGAGCAGGGCTGCCGAGGTCAGTGCGGTGTGCACGTCGGGAAAGTAGAAGGCGATCCGGCCGATGCGGTGCAGCTTCTGCTGGAAGTCGGAGGCGACGAACCCGCTGGCGCCGGCCCCGTAGATGTCGATCCGACCGGCGCCACTGATCGCCTCGACCACCTGCTCACAGACGGCCGGGTCGAGCTGCTCGGCAGTCTCCTCCACGGCGCGGGCGTCGTTGAACGCGATGGTGGCGATGATCTGGGCGAGGTCGGCGCCGGGCGGGATGTCACCGCCGACCACCCGGGCGTCCGGTGGCTCGATCCGGCGGGCGGCCTCGGCGGCCAGCCGGATGCGCAGTTGCGGATAGCCGTCCATACCGACCGACCGGCAGAACCGGATGACCGTCGCCTCGGATGTCTCGGCTGCGGTGGCGAGGTCGGTGATGGTCCGCCGGGCGGCGGCGGCCGGGTCGGACACGACCAGGCGCGCCACCCGCTGCTCGGCAGGCGACAGCGAGGGCAGCAGGCCACTGATGTGGACGATCAGTCCACCGGGCTCGTGACTCGCGGAAATCTTCGGACTATTCGCCACGGATGAAACTTACTTTCACGAGGCGTGAGCGTCAACCATGACTGGCCCACGTGGGAAAAAGTGCCGTCTACCGGGTTCACCCGTCCTGCACAGCGTGCCACGCCCCCAGGAGCGCCGCCTCATCCGCCGGGTCGAGTCCCCCCTGCCGGACGGCGGCCGGCTGCGCTGCCATCCAGGCCGCGGTCGCCCGAACGGTGTCGGCCAACGGACGGACCGCCAAGCCGGCGTCGCGCGCTGGTCGGGCATCGCGGTCCATCAGGCCGCCGCCCTCGGGCAACCGCACCCAGAGCGGCAGCGCCCGCGTTCCCGACCACTCGCGTACGTCCCGGTCGAGCAGGAAACCCTGGTCGACCCAGGTGAGAACGGGATCGCTGACGCCCAGCCCGGCGGCCACCCCGGCGAGCAGGTCGGCCCGGGACATCGCCGGGCCGGTGCCGTCGTACGTGCCGGTGAGGTCGGTGCCCGCGGCGTGCAGCAGCCAGGCCGCCAGATCCGCGACGTCCACGAACTGCACGCGGTCGGTGGGGCGCCCGGGCGCGAGGACCTCCCCGCCGGCCGACAGCCGCCGCACCCAGTACGGAAAGCGGTCGCTCGGGTCCTCCGCCCCCACGATCAGCCCGGCCCGGCAGACAAAGGAGCGGCCTTCCCCCATCCGCTCCCGGACCGCCCGCTCGATGCTCACCTTGCACTCGCCGTACCAGCGATGATCCGGGCCGACGGGTCCGTCCACGTCCTGCGGTGCGGGTGGCAGGACCGCTGCGTCCGTGGCGGTCTGGCCCGGGGTCGTGTTGTCGGCGTACACCGAGATTGTCGACACGAACGACCAGTGGCCAACATGGTCGGCCAGCGCGGCGAGTGCGTGGCGGGCATGGCTGACCCTGCTGGTCACATCCACCAGCGCGTCGAAGCCCTCGCCGGCCAGCGGCGCCAGGCCGTCCGGGTCGTCCCGGTCGACTGGCACGAACCGGACACCGGCCGGCGCGACGCCGGAGACTCCACGGGCGGCGCAGGTCACGTCGTGCCCCTGGGCGACGGCGTGCCGGGCCAGCGCCCGGCCGAGGAACCGGGTGCCACCGAGGATGAGAATTCGCATCCGCTGATGCTGCGCCGCCAGCGGACGGTTCACCAACCCGCTCTGCTCTGGGCAGACCGCTCCTACCCCGCGCTGGCCTGGGACACCAGCGGCCCGGCGACACCGGAACCGGGCCGGTCCCCCGCCGACGCTTCGGCCGGCTCGGACGAGGACGGGTCGGGACGCAGGTCGGCCGACGGGTCGGGAGACAGGTCGGCCGACGGGGGCGGTGTGACCGACGGACGGGCGGAGTCGGCACGGGGGGCCGGCGGCAGCCAGGTCGCGAGGTGCGCCTGGATCTGCTCGGTCACCTCCTCGGCCGGGCGGCCCGCGTCGACCAGCACGAAGGTCGGGTACTCGGGCAGCGCGCGGTAGGCGGTGTCGGCCGCGGTCAGCCAGCCCATCGTCTCGTGGTCGGTGCCGCGCTGCTCGATCCGCCGGTACGCCTCGGCGGGGTCGACCGCCAGCAGGAAGGTCACCTGCGGTGTCGGGAAACACCGGTAGCCGGCCCGGGCCAGCCGCTCCCAGCGGTTCCCCCCGTGCGCCCGGATGCTGGCGTACTGGCAGGCCGAGTAGCGGTCCATCACCGCCGTCCGGCCGGTGAGCACGCAGCTCAGCAGGGCGACGGCGATGGCGAGCCAGCGCAGGACGGATTCCACCGCCAGCACGCCGTCGCGCCCGACGAGTCGCTGGGCGTCGGGACGGCCGAACCGGTGCGCGAGCCGGCCGAGCCAGCGGCGTCCGCTCGCGTTGCGGCGGTACGCGGCCGGCCGGCCAGCGGCGCTCAACGCGTCGGCCAACCGGTGCGCCTGGGTGGTCTTGCCCGAACCGTCGATGCCGATCAGGGCGACGGTGCGCAACCGGGCCCTGCCACGTCGCATTCCCGATGATCTGGCCACCCTCGACAGGTTATCCGACGGGCGCTTCGCCGCCGCGTCGTTTGCGTGCTTGATCCCGGTTGGCACCTACCCGCGACCAGACCAGGTGTGGGCGACCGGAATGCCGGGTACGGACGTTCGTATCCAACCGCCTGTGAACGACGGGAGACCCAGATGGCTGAGCGCGGAGACGAGAGTCTGGTGCACACCCTCAAGAAGGTCGCCGCCGTGCTCAAGCAGTCCGAGATCCCGTTCGCTCTCGGCGGCAGCTTCGCCGTCTACGCCCACGGCGGCCACTCCAGCGACCACGACGTCGACTTCCTGATCCGCGAGGCCGACGTCGAGCGGTCGTTGGAGGCCCTGGTGGCCGCCGGATTCGTCGCCGAGCGTCCACCGGAGGACTGGCTCGTGAAGGTCTTCGACGACGGGCGGATGGTGGACCTGATCCACCGGCCGATCGAGACGCCGGTGACCGAGGAGACGTTCGCCGACACGGTCGTCCGGCCGGTCGACGCGATCCAGATGCCGGTCCTGTCGGCCAGCCAACTGATGGTGCACAAGCTGCTCAGCTTCTCCCAGCACTACTGCGACTTCGCCCGCGGTCTGCCGCTGGCCCGCTCGCTGCGGGAGCAGATCGACTGGGAACGGGTACGCAAGGAGACGCAGCACTCGCCGTACGCGGAGGCGTTCCTGGTGCTGCTGGACCGGCTGGAGGTGGTGCCGGACGCCGGCACCCAGGCAGGAGGGGGGACACCGTGACCCATCATCGCGACAGCGGCGCCGGGCCACCGGACGAGTACGTCGAGGCGGAGATCCACCGGCTGCTCGCCGAGGACCCCGCCGTCGCCGAACAGGGGATCACCGTGGTCCGGCGGGAACGCGCCCTCGTGCTCTACGGCGAGGTGGAGAGCCCGCACCGGCGTGACGAGATCCTGCGCCGGGTGTCCGAACGCTTTCCGGACGTGCGGATCACCAGCGACATCGGGGTGATCCGCGTCCAGGCGCCCACGGAGATCGAGCAACTGCCCTGAGGGAGGTTTCATGGTGATCCGGATCGCCGCCGTGGGCGACGTGCATCTGGACAAGGACGTGGTCGGCCGGTTCCGGCCGGCACTGGACGAGCTGCCCGAGTGCGCCGACGTGCTGCTGCTGGCCGGGGACCTGACCCGGCACGGCACCGAGGCCGAGGCGCGCTGCGTGGCGCAGGAGTTCGGCGGGTTGGCCGTGCCGGTGGTGACGGTGCTGGGCAACCACGACCACCAGTGCGACCAGGTGCCGCAGGTGGTCACGGTGCTCGAGGACGCGGGCATCACGGTGCTGGAGGGCGACGGTGTGGTGTTGGACTGCGCCGGTGGCCGGCTCGGCGTCGCCGGCGTGAAGGGCTTCGGCGGCGGGTTCGCCGGGCGGTGCGCGAGCGACTTCGGCGAGCCGGAGATGAAGGCGTTCGTCCGCACCACCAACGAGAGCGCGGAACGGCTCGGTACCGCGCTGCGCTCGCTCGACTGCGACATGCTCGTCGCGCTCACCCACTACTCGCCCGTGCCGGACACGCTGGCCGGCGAACCACTGGAGATCTACCCGTTCCTCGGCTCGTACCAGTTGGGGCAGGCGATCGACTCCGCCCCCACCGCGCTGGCCCTGCACGGTCACGCGCACGCCGGCACCGAGCGCGGCACCACCCCCGGCGGGGTACGCGTCCGCAACGTCGCGCACCCGGTGATCAAGCAGGCGTACAGCGTCTTCCACGTCGGCGATCAACTCGACACAGACCAGGTTTCCCCGAACAACGGGTCGGGTATTTTGAGGTCATGGAGCTGATTCTCTGGATTATCGCAGTCGTACTCGTGGTCGCCGGCATCCTCGCGCTGTTCCGCCGGCAGATCCTGTGGGGCATCGTCCTCATCGTCGTCGGGCTGGCAGTCGGCCCGGGCGGCTACAGCATCTTCAACAATTGACGTTCGGATTCGGTAACACCGTGACCCGCCGGGGTCGCCGCAGCCGGAGCTCCGTCCTCCCGACAGGAGCATCGGCAGCAGCGACCCCGGCGCCTTGCTGTCCGGAGGTTTGACCCACCGACCTCACGGACATATCTCGACCATGGAGATATCGCAGAGGACGCGTACCCGCTCCGGCGGGCGTTCCTGGTGGGCTCTCGCCGGCTTCGCCGCGGCGGTCTTCGTGGCGGCCGCCGTTGGCGCGCTGGGGGTGCAGGGCACCACCGAGGAGTACGCGAACCTGCGGCAGCCCGGCTGGGCGCCGCCCTCGTGGCTGTTCGGCCCGGTCTGGACGCTGCTCTACGCGTTGATCGCGGTGGCCGGCTGGCTGGTCTGGCGCCGGGTCGGCTTCTCCGCGCCGCTCTGGGCATGGAGCGCCCAACTGGTGCTCAACGCGATCTGGACCCCGCTGTTCTTCGGCGCGGGGCGCTACGGGCTGGCGTTCGCCGAGATCGTGGCCATGTGGCTGGCGATCGGGCTCACGGTGGTGCTGTTCGCCCGGGTCCGGAGGGTCGCGGCGGCGCTGCTGCTGCCCTACTGGGCCTGGGTCACCTTCGCCGCGGCGCTGAACCTGTCGATCTGGCGGCTGAACGCCTGACCGACCGGCCCCCGGTTGAACGCCTGACCGACCGGTCCCCGGCGACGCCGCCCGCCGGGGACCGGTCGGCCGTTGCGCCTCAGCAGCGGGGCACGTTCGGGATGTAGCCGTCGTAGCCGGTGTACACGTACGCGTCGGCGATGTAGCGGCCACTGCCGATCCGATCCCAGATGTTGCTGGTGCCGTAGGTGCCGGTGACCGTGGTGCCGGTGGTCTGGCAGGCGATGGTCACCCGGGCGCCGTCGGCGACGGTGCCCACCGAGGCATACCCGGTGCCGGGGCCGGATCGGACGGTCAGCGCGGTGCCGCTGGTGTCGACCGTGCCGTTGCCGGAGCCCGAGCTGCAACCGTTGTCGCTGGTGTAGGTCCGGGTCCCCCAGTACAGGGCGAGGGTGCCGTTGAACCGGACCTGGACGTCCGCGCCGTTGAGGCGCTGCTCGTAGTGCAGGTGCGGACCCGTCGAGCCGCCGGTGCTGCCGACCCAGCCGAGCACCTTGCCGTAGGCGACCGTCTGCCCGACCGAGACGTTGAAACCGTTGAGGTGGGCGTAGTAGGTGTTGTAACCGCCGCCATGGTTGATCCGGACGTACTTGCCGTAGCTGGTCCCGCCGAGGTCGGTCACCCGGTCGACGGTGCCGGGCGCGCTGGCCACCACCGGGTCGCCGAGGTCGTCGGTGCGGTTGAAGTCGACGGCGTACGCCGGGCTGTGGTCCGACCGGGTCTGCCCCGACCAGGACTGACCGCAGGGGAACGGCACCTTGAAGGTCGGCGCGGCCAGTGCCGGGCTCGCCGGCACCAGGACTCCCCCGACGAGCAGGCCCGTCACCAGCAGGCTGATCCACCGCTTACGCATGCATCTCCTCCTATGTTTAAAACCTTCGATGCGATGCGACCAGCCTGACAGATATCGTCATTCTTCGAAAGAGTCGAAGATCCAACGCGGGAGCGCGCCCACGAGGCGACCCGGAGGTTTCTGGATTGTTACTCGCTCGTGTCTGACAGGGGGTGGACCGGATCCGATGCAAGCGCTTACATGTGAGCACGCCCATCGGGACCGGCGCCGGGCCATCGAGCACGACCGCGCCGGCTAGAAAGGAGGACGGCATGGCGGTCTTCACCAGACCACGCCAGGCCTTCGTGATCGCCGGCGTACTCGGGCTGGCGCTCAGCGCCACCGCCTGTGGTACCGGCGATGACAAGAAGAGCAGCAACGCGGACTCCCCGGAGTGCGCCGCATACGAGAAGTACCAGGGCAACGACGGCAAGAAGGTCTCCATCTACGCGTCCATCCGTGACGCCGAGGCCGACCTGCTGGAGCGGTCCTGGAAGCCGTTCGAGGACTGCACCGGCATCAAGATCGACTACGAGGGCAGCGGCGAGTTCGAGGCGCAGCTCCCCGTCCGGGTCGACGGCGGCAACGCCCCCGACATCGCCTTCGTGCCCCAGCCGGGCCTGGTGAAGCGATTCGCGGACGCCGGCAAGCTGAAGGCCCTCGGTGCCGACACCAAGGCCCTCGCCGAGCAGAACATGCCGGCCGACTGGCTGAAGTACGCCACGGTCAACGGAACGCTCTACGGTGTGCCGCTCGGCGCGAACGTCAAGTCGTTCGTCTGGTACTCGCCGAAGACGTTCAAGGAGAAGGGCTGGGAGGTCCCGACCACCTGGGACCAGCTCATCGCCCTGAGTGACAAGATCGCCGCCAGCGGCACGAAGCCGTGGTGCGCGGGCGTCGAGTCCGGTGACGCCACCGGCTGGCCGGCGACCGACTGGATCGAAGACCTGATGCTGCGTACGCAGACCCCCGAGGTCTACGACCAGTGGACGACCCACGCCATCCCGTTCAACGACCCGCGGGTCGCCGAGGCGGTCGACCGCGCCGGCACCATCCTCAAGAACGAGAAGTACCTCAACGGCGGGTTCGGCGGCGTCAAGAGCATCACCACCACCTCCTTCCAGGAGGCGGGCGTGCCCGTCACCACCGGCAAGTGCGCCATGCACCGGCAGGCGTCCTTCTACGCCAACCAGTTCCCCGCGGGAACCAAGGTGGCCGAGGACGGTGACGCGTTCGCGTTCTACTTCCCGGCCATCGACCCTGCCAAGGGCAAGCCGGTGCTGGGCGCGGGCGAGTTCGTCGTCGGCTTCGCCGACCGCCCGGAGGTGCAGGCGGTGCAGACCTACCTCACCTCTGCCGAGTACGTGAACAGCCGCGCCAAGCTGGGCAACTGGGTCACGGCGAACAACAAGCTCGACATCGCCAACGTCGCCAGCCCGATCGACAAGCTCTCCGTCCAGATCCTGCAGGACAAGAGCGGCGTCTTCCGCTTCGACGGATCCGACCTGATGCCGGCTGCCGTCGGCGCGGGGACGTTCTGGAAGGGCATGGTCGACTGGTTGAACGGCAAGGCAACCGCCCCGGTGCTCCAGGGCATCGAAAGCAGCTGGCCTAAGTGATCCCGGCGGTGGCCCGGCCCGCTCTCGCGGGCCGGGCCACCGGCCGAGTAGACCCGGAAGGGAGGGTTGATGGAGTTCGACTTCGCCGCTGAGCAGCCGAAGCTCCTCATGCTGATGTACGGGCTGATCGCCTTCGTCGTGGTGGTGGGCGGTCTGCTCCTGCTGCTCGACGTCGTGCCGGCCTGGTTCGCCCGGCGGAGGGAGGCGCAGCTCGTCGCCGCGTCCCTGAGCGGTGCTCCACTGACCCGCCGGCCCAAGCAACGGGAGGGCCTCTTCGCGCTCTTCTTCCTGCTGCCGACGCTGCTGCTGCTCATCGTCGGCCTGGTCGTGCCGGCCATCCGCACCACGCTGCTCTCCCTGATGGACGGGGGCAGCACCAACTGGGTGGGTCTGCGCAACTACGGCTGGATGTTCTCCGACGACTCGATCGTCCGCGTCCTGATCAACACCCTGGTCTGGGTGCTCCTGGTCCCGCTGGTGGCGACCGCGTTCGGCCTGCTCTACGCCGTGCTGGTGGACAGGGTCCGATTCGAGGCGGTGGCCAAGTCGCTGATCTTCCTGCCGATGGCGATCTCCTTCGTCGGCGCCAGCATCATCTGGAAGTTCGTCTACGCCTACCGCGGCGAGGGCGACCAGATCGGCCTGCTCAACCAGATCGTGGTCAGCCTCGGTGGCGAGCCCAAGCAGTGGCTGCTGGAGTCACCGCTGAACACGCTGCTGCTGATCGTCATCCTGGTCTGGATCCAGGCCGGGTTCGCCATGGTGGTGCTCTCCGCCGCGATCAAGTCGATCCCCGGTGACATCGTGGAGGCCGCCCGGCTCGACGGGGTCAGCCCGTGGCAGATGTTCTGGCGGATCACCATGCCGAGCATCCGGCCGGCGCTGATCGTGGTGGTGGTGACCCTCTCCATCGGCACGCTCAAGGTGTTCGACATCGTCCGCACCGCGACCAACGGCAACTACGACACCAGCGTGATCGCCAGCGAGATGTACAACCAGGCGTTCCGCTACGGCCAGAACGGGCAGGGCTCCGCGCTCGCGGTCTTCCTCTTCATCCTGGTCATCCCGATCGTGATCTACCAGGTCCGCAACCTCCGTCAACAGCGGGAGGGCTGAGATGACGACCGCAACGCCCACCGTCGCCGCCGGCACCCAGAAGACCGCCGGCACCACGCTCGGCACCGCCGGGCGGGTCCGCAAGCGGCTCAACAGCCGTACCGCGACGCTCGTCTCGATCGTCATCGCGGTGGTCTGGACCATCCCGACCTTCGGCCTGTTCATCTCCTCCCTCCGGCCGGAGGACGAGATCAAGACCACGGGCTGGTGGACCGCCTTCACCAACCCGCAGTTCACGCTGGAGAACTACCAGCAGGTCCTGTTCGGGCGATCGTCGTCGTCCGGTCAGCTCGCCAGCTACTTCATCAACTCGTTGGCGATCACGATCCCGTCGGTGCTGTTTCCGATCGCCTTCGCGTCGCTGGCCGCGTACGCGCTGGCCTGGATCAACTTCCGCGGCCGGGACTGGCTCTACATCGCGATCTTCGCGCTGCAGATCGTGCCGTTGCAGATGGCCCTGGTGCCGCTGCTGAAGTTCTTCTCCACCGGCGTCACCGTCGGCGGCGTGACCCTCATGCCGGCCTGGGACCTGGTCGACGAGCAGAAGTTCGCGCAGGTGTGGTTCGCGCACACCTGTTTCGCGCTTCCGTTCGCCGTCTACCTGCTGCACAACTTCATCTCACAACTACCCGGTGAGCTGATGGAGTCGGCCCGGGTCGACGGGGCCAGCCACCCGAAGATCTTCCGTAGCATCGTGCTGCCGCTGATCACCCCGGCCCTGGCCGCGATCGGCATCTTCCAGTTCCTCTGGGTGTGGAACGACCTGCTGGTCGCGCTGATCTTCGCGGGCGGCGGCAACGAGACCGCTCCGCTCACCGTCCGGCTGGCCGAGATGGCCGGCACCCGGGGCAACGAGTGGCAGCGGCTCACGGCAGGCGCGTTCGTCTCGATCGTCGTACCGCTGGTCGTCTTCCTGTCCCTCCAGCGCTTCTTCGTGCGAGGTCTGCTCGCCGGCAGCGTCAAGGGCTGACCTGGTTGCCGCGCCGTCGCCCGGCCCCTCGGGCGGCGGCGCGGCAACCAGGTACCGAGCGGGGGAACCGTGACGAAGATCGATGATGTCGCCCGGCTGGCCGGAGTGTCCACGGCCACCGTCTCACGGGCCATGCGCGGGCTGCCGACGGTCTCTGCCGCCACCCGGCGCCGGGTGCTCGCCGCCGCCGAACAGCTCGACTACGAGGTCTCGCCGAGCGCGTCCCGGCTCGCCGGCGGCCGGACCGGCACGGTCGCGGTGGTGGTCCCCCGGATCACCCGCTGGTTCTTCGGCACGGTCGTCGAGGCGGTCGAGGCGTTCCTCCACGAATCCGGCTACGACCTGCTGCTCTACAACCTGGGAGGCCGGGAACAGGTTCGCCAACGGGTGCTGCGCACGGCCAACCTGCACAAGCGGGTGGACGCGATCATGCTGGTCGCCACGCCGCTGCGGCCGACCGACCTGACCGCGCTGGCCACCCTGGACCTGCCCGGCGTCACCATCAGCTCGGGAACGAGGGTGCCCAACTGGCCGTGCGTGCGGATCGACGACCTGGCCGCCGCCCGGACCGCCACCCGGCACCTGCTCAACCTCGGCCACTCCCGGATCGCGCACATCTCCGGCGATCCGGACGACGAGTTGGCCTTCACCACCCACCTCGACCGGCGCCGGGGCTACCAGGCGGAGCTGCGGGCCGCCGGCCTGCGGCCCGACCCGAGCCTCGACGTCGAGTCGTCATTCACCATCGACGGCGGCAACCGGGCGGCCGCCGAGCTGCTGGCCCGCGGCGAGCCGCCGACCGCGATCTTCGCGGCCTGCGACGAGATGGCGATGGGCGCGATGACGGCGCTGCGCGACGCCGGTCTGCGCGTACCGCAGGATGTCAGCGTGATCGGCGTCGACGACCATGACCTGGCGGGTGTGCTGGGACTCAGCACCATCGCCCAACCCGCGGCCGAGCAGGGTCGACTGGCCGCCCGGATGCTGCTCGACCCGCTCGGCGCCCCGAGCGTGGGCCCGATCATCGGCCAGCGGACGGCCGGCCGCGAGACCCCGGTGATCCTGCCCACTCGACTGGTGGTCCGGGAATCCACCGCACCACCCCGGGCACACTGAACGGACCCATCACGACACGGGAGACCACCCTGAACACCGACCCGACGCAGCAGATCCCCTCCGGCGACCCCGTTCCCGGCTGGTGGACCGAAGCCGCCATCTACCAGATCTACCCCCGCTCGTTCGCCGACTCGGACGGAGACGGGATCGGCGACCTGCCGGGCATCACCGCCCGCCTCGGCCACCTCGTCGAGTTGGGCGTGGACGCGGTGTGGCTCTCCCCGTTCTACCCGTCGCCGCAGGCCGACGCCGGATACGACGTGGCCGACTACCGGGACGTCGATCCGCTGTTCGGCACGCTCGCCGACGCGGACAAGTTGATCACCGAGGCCCGCTCGCGCGGCCTGCGGGTGATCGTCGACCTGGTGCCGAACCACACCTCGTCGGCGCACCGCTGGTTCCAGGCAGCGCTGCCCGCCGCGCCAGACAGCCCGGAGCGGGCTCGGTACATCTTCCGCGACGGCCTGGGCCCGGCCGGCGATCAGCCGCCGAACGACTGGCAGAGCGTCTTCGGTGGCCCGGCCTGGACCCGGACGCTCGGCCCGGACGGACGGCCCGGTCAGTGGTACCTGCACCTGTTCGACACCGGCCAGCCGGACCTCAACTGGAACAACCCCGAGGTGCACGCCGAGTTCCTGGACGTGCTGCGGTTCTGGCTGGACCGTGGCGTGGACGGGTTCCGGGTGGACGTGGCGCACGGCCTGATCAAGCAGGCCGACCTGGCCGACTGGCAGGAGCCACAGGAGATCCTCTCCGGCAACGAGGTGGACAAGCCGCGCCCTCCGATGTGGGACCAGGAGGGCGTGCACGAGATCTACCGGCAGTGGCGGCAGGTTCTGGACAGCTACCCCGGTGAGCGGGTGCTGGTCGCCGAGGCCTGGGTGGAGCCGGCTGAGCGGCTGGCCCGCTACGTCCGCCCGGACGAGATGCACCAGGCGTTCAACTTCGAGTACCTCCTCGCCGCCTGGACCGCGCCCGCCCAGTACGCGGTGATCACCCGTTCGTTGGAGGCGACCGACTCGGTCGGTGCGCCGACCACCTGGGTGCTGTCCAACCACGACGTGGTGCGGCACGCCTCCCGACTCGGCCTGCCGATCGGCACCGTCCGCCCCAACGGCATCGGAATCGGCGACCCGCAGCCGGACGCCGCGGTCGGCCTGCGCCGTGCCCGGGCCGCCACGCTGCTGATGCTCGCCCTGCCCGGCTCGGCCTACCTCTACCAGGGCGAGGAGCTGGGGCTGCCCGAGCACACGACGATGCCCGACGAGGCCCGACAGGACCCGACCTGGGCGCGTAGTGGGCACACCCAGCGTGGCCGCGACGGCTGCCGGGTGCCGATCCCGTGGGAGGCCGACGCCCCGTCGTACGGCTTCGGCCCGACCGACGCCAGCTGGCTGCCGCAGCCACCACAGTTCGCGGAGTACGCCCTGGACCGGCAGCGCGACGTGCCCGGCTCGACGTACGAGCTGTATCGCACGGCCCTGCGGCTGCGTCGAGCCCACGGGCTGGGTCGCGGCACGCTGGAGTGGCTGTCCTCCGGCGACGAGGTGCTGACGTTCCGCAACGGTGACCTGACCGTGCTGACCAACTTCGGCGACACCCCGGTACCGGTCCCGGCCGGCGCCGAGGTGCTCGCCACCAGCGCACCCCTGCAGGACGACGCCGCGGTCCCGACCGACGTCACGGTCTGGCTCCGCGCCTGATCCGCGCCGTCCCCCCGCACCATCCCGCCGGCCCGTGCCCCCACGCACGGGCCGGTGGGCGTTCGCGGGAGCGGTTCATCGCACCGGTCAGAGGCGGTCGGCGCGGGCGTGCAGCAGGTCGTGCACGTTGTCGATGTCCGCCGGTGAGGTCCGCGAGGCGAGCCAGTACATGACGCCGGTCGGTATGAAGAAGAGTTGGAAGGCGGCCAGGCCGACGGCGAAGTTCAGCGGCGGCGGGAACGCCGTACGGAGCCCCTGGAAGACCAGCCCGACCAGCCCGTTGCCGGTCGCCCGGCCGACCCCGTTGACCAGGTTGCCCAGGCTGTACACGGTGCCCCGGTGCTCCGGCGGGTTGACGTCGGCGATCAGAGCGAACCAGTTCGGTGAGTTGGCCGACGTCAGCGCCAGCGCCACCACCGCGGTCAGCAGGCTCAGCCCGACCGTCGGTTCGGTGAACACACTGGACAGCACCGCGCCGACCACGGCGCCGCTGCTGCCGCCGTCCGGCACGTCGATGGTGACCGGCACGAAGAACAGCACCAGGTAGAACGGCAACGCGGCGAGAATGCCGACCGCGGCGACCAGTGCCCGACCCCGAGGGGTACGGCGCTGCACCGCGTCGCCGACCAGCCCGCCGACGATCGAGAGCACCCCGCCGAGCTGGAACAGCGTGGCGAAGACACTGCCCACCACCACCGCCGTCGAGGCCGAGTAGCCCTGGGCCTCGGCCCGCTCGGCGAAGAGGACCGGTAGCCACACCAGTGAGCCGAAGGCGGCCTGCGCGGTCAGGCCCTGCAGAATCAGCCACCGATTGGTCCGGCGGGCCAGGATTCGCGGCAGGTCGGCCCGACTGATCCGGTAGTCGTACTCGGCCCCGGCGTGCAGCGCGCCGGCCAGCTCCGGCTCGCTCTGGCCACGCCGAATGTCGTAGGTGAACAGGTAGGCCGCCGTGGCGACCAGACCCACACCGGTCAGCACCAGGAACGGCCGCCGCCAGTCGGTCGCCCCGAGCAGCCCGCCGACCAACGTGCCGGCCAGCGTGCCGACCCCCTGGGAGAGCCCCCAGAAGCTCATCACCAACCCCCGTCGGGTCGGCGAGATCAGGTCGGTGACCACCGAGAACCCCACCGAACCCACCGCGCCCAGACCGACGGCCGCGACCATCTGCGCGGCGAGGAACGTCAGGTAGCCGCCGGCGAGAGCGCTGCCGCCGGTGCCCGCCGCCCACACGAGAGTGCCCACCATGAGCAGCGGCTTGCGGTTGGTGCGGTCGCCGACGTACGCCCACCCGACCGCGGCCACCGCGCTGACCAGGAAACTGACCGCGGTGACCAGACCCAGCAACCGCCCCGACACTCCGAACGCGTCGGAGATCGGGCCGTAGAGCGGCGGGACCAGCCCGATCGCCACGTTGTCCAGTGAGGCGAGCAGCACGAACACCACGACGCTGTACAACCGGTGCGCCGGGCCACCGCCCCGGGCCCGCCGGGGCCCGTCACTGGTCAGGGTCATGACCGGCAGCCAACCAGACTCCGACGACGAGTGCGTCACGCGGGTGGGTCCCGCCGTCGGTCAACGACGGTCGAGGACCAACCCCCGAGCGGCGGCGTACTGGTCACGGACGGCGGGAACGGGCTTGGCGTCGTACTCCTCGGTGCCCTCGACCGTCCACGCAGGCGGCGTGGGACCGCCCAGGGCGACCCAGGCGGCCTGGCGGGCGGCACCGTCCGCGACGTACTCCCCGGGCGGCGGAGCGACCACCGGGCAGCCGAAGACCTGCGGCGCGATCCGGCGCACCGCGGCCGACCGTGCCCCGCCGCCGATCAGGATGACCCGGCGGACGGTGGCGCCCTGCGCGGTCAGTGCGTCCAGGCCGTCGGCGAGCGCGCACAGCATGCCCTCCACGGCGGCACGGGCCAGGTGCGCGGGCGTCGAGGTGCGCAGGGTCAGTCCGTGCAGCGCGCCGGTTGCCGACGGCAGGTTCGGCGTGCGCTCCCCCTCCAGGTAGGGGACCATGACCAGCCCGTCCGCCCCCGCCGGTGCGGACAGTGCCAGATCGGCCAGTTCGTCCAGGCCGACCCCGAGCATCGCGGCGGCGGCGTCCAGCACCCGGGCGGCGTTGAGCGTGCAGACCAGCGGCAGGAATCGACCGGCCGCGTCGGCGAAGCCGGCCACCGCGCCGCTCTCGTCGGCCGCCGCGACGTCGGCGACACTGAAGACCGTGCCGGAGGTGCCGATCGAGACGATCACATCGCCCGGGCCGGCACCGACGCCGAGCGCGGCGGCGGCGTTGTCCCCGGTGCCCGCGCCGAGCAGCGCAGCGCCCGGCCCACCCAGTTCGCCGGCCGACAGCCGCCCAGCCGATTCGGCCGGACCGAGCACCTCTGGCACGACCAGTCGCCGGCCGAACGCCCGCTCCAGCAGGTCCAGGCGATACTCGCCGGTCGCCGGGCACCAGTAACCCGTACCGCTGGCGTCTCCCCGGTCGGTGCGCAACGCGGCCAGCCCCGGAGCGCCGGCCAGCCGCCAGGTGAGCCAGTCGTGCGGCAGGCAGACGGCGGCCACCCGGGCCGCCAGCTCCGGCTCGTGCCGGGCGAGCCAGCGCAGCTTGGTCACGGTGAAGCTGGCCACCGGCACACTGCCGGTCGCGGCAGCCCAGAAACGGCGCCCCCCCGTGCCGCCGCCGGCCTCCTCGACCAGGTCGGCGGCGGCGTCGGCGGAGCGGGTGTCGTTCCACAGCAGCGCCGGGCGGACCACCCGGCCATCCTCGTCGAGGCAGACCATGCCGTGCTGCTGGCCGGCGACCGAGACCGCCGCCACGTCGGCCAGCCCACCGGCCTGGTCGGCGGCGCTGCACAGGGCCTGCCACCAGGCTTCCGGGTCGACCTCGGTGCCGTCCGGGTGCGGCGCCCGCCCCTGCCGGAGCAGGGCACCGGTCTCCGCGTCCCGGATCACCACCTTGCAGGACTGTGTGGACGAGTCGACGCCCGCGACCAGCGGCATGGCGGCGCTCAGCGGGCGCCGAGCAGGTGCTCGACGGCGAGCTGGTTGAGCCGGACGAAGCCGAAGCCCCGGGCGGCCACCGCGTCGACGTCGAACTCCTCGAAGGCGGACCGGTCGCCGAGCAGGTCGTCGTAGCCCTCTCCCGGGCTCAGTGTCGGCGTGCTCAGCTCGCCGACCCTGCTCGCGGCCAACGCCTCGACCACCTCCGGGTCGGCGCGGAACGCCGCGGCCCGCTCCTTGAGCAGCAGGTACGTGCTCATGTTGGCCGCCGCCGACGCCCACACCCCGGCCATGTCCTCCGTTCGGGAAGGCTTGTAGTCGAAGTGCCGGGGGCCGTCGTAGGTCGGGCCGCCGTCCGGACCGCCGTTCTCCAGCAGGTCCACCAGGGCGAACGCGTTCATCAGGTCGCCGTGGCCGAAGACCAGGTCCTGGTCGTACTTGATGCCGCGCTGGCCGTTGAGGTCCAGGTGGAACAGCTTGCCCTGCCACAGCGCCTGGGCGATGCCGTGGGCGTAGTTGAGCCCGGCCATCTGCTCGTGCCCGACCTCGGGGTTGAGGCCGACCAGCTCCGGGTGGGCCAGCTGGGAGATGAAGCCGAGCGCGTGCCCGATGGTGGGCAGCAGGATGTCGCCGCGCGGCTCGTTGGGCTTGGGCTCCAGCGCGAAGCGCAGGTTGTAGCCCCGGTCGATGACGTACTGGGTGAGCAGGTCGACCGCCTCGCGGTAGCGGTCCAGTGCGGCACGGACGTCCTTGGCGACGTCGTACTCGGAGCCCTCGCGGCCGCCCCACATCACGAAGGTGCTGGCGCCCAGCTCGGCGGCCAGGTCGACGTTGCGCAGCACCTTGCGCAGCGCGTAGCGGCGGACGTCGCGGTCGTTGCTGGTGAAGCCGCCGTCCTTGAAGACCGGGTGGGTGAAGAGGTTGGTGGTGACCATCGGCACCACCAGGCCGGTCTCGTCGAGGGCCTTGCGGAACCGGGCGACGTGCTGGTCGCGGGCGGCGGCGTCGACCCCGAACGGGATCAGGTCGTCATCGTGGAAGGTGATGCCGTACGCGCCCAGCTCGGCGAGCCGGTGCACCGCCTCGACCGGGTCCAGCTCGGGGCGGGTCGCGTCACCGAACGGGTCGCGGGCCTGCCATCCGACGGTCCAGAGCCCGAAGGAGAACTTGTCGGCGGGGGTGGGACGGGGTGCCATCAGGAACCTCCGGGGGTGGTGTGGTCCGCTATTTGTTCAGCGATTGAATTATTTGCGTGACCTATGACACTGTCAAGGGGTGCGCCCCGCCAACGCCCCAGCCGGTGCCGTCCGTCAGGGCAGCCTGCGCGAGCTCAACCTCGCCCTGGTGCTCGGGCGCATCGCCGCCGCCGACCGACCGCCGTCCCGGGCCGACCTGGCCGCAGCGACCGGCCTGACCCGGGCCACCGTGTCCGCGGTGGTCGAGGACCTGCTCGCCGGCCGGTTGGTCAGCGAGGCCGACCCGGCCCCCCGGGCCGGCGCCGGCCGCCCGGCCCGGGGTCTCGTACTGGCCGACCAGGGACCGGCCGGGCTCGGCCTGGAGATCAACGTCGACTACCTGGCGGTCTGCGTGGTGGACCTCGCCGGCCAGGTCCGACACCGCACCGTGCACCGGGCCGACCTACGCCCGGTCGACCCCGCCGACGCCCTGGCCCACCTGGTCGAGCTGGCCGGACGGGCCCGCGCCGACGCCGCCCGGCAGGGCCTCACCCTCGCCGGGGCGGCGCTCGCCGTGCCCGGCCTCGTGGACGACGCCGGGCTGGTTCGGCTCGCACCGAACCTCGGCTGGCGGGACGTGCCGGTGCCCGCGCTGCTCGCCGCGCACGCGCCGCTGACCGAGCACGTGCCCGGCGTACCGGCACTGGTGGTGGACAACGAGGCGAACCTCGCCGCGCTGGGCGAGCTGCACTCCGGGTCGCCCGGGCCAGCCAGCTTCCTGCACATCTCCGGCGAGGTCGGCATCGGCGCCGGGATCGTGCTGGACGGGGCGCTGTTCCGCGGAGTCCGCGGTTTCAGTGGCGAGATCGGGCACCTCCCGGTCCATCCGCAGGGACGCCCGTGCCGCTGCGGAGGTCGGGGCTGCCTGGAGCAGTACGCCGGCCAGGAGGCGATCGTGGCCGCTGCCGGCCTCGCTCAGGCGGAGCTCCCCGCGGACACCGCCACGGTGCGACTGGCCGAGCTGGCCGAGGCCGGCGACACCGCCGTGCTGCGGGCACTGGGCGACGCCGGGACCGCGCTCGGTGTCGCGGTGGCCGGCGTGGTCAACCTGCTGGACCTGGACACCGTGGTGCTCGGCGGCGGGTACGCGCCGCTGGCGCCCTGGCTGTGCCCTCCGGTGCTCGCCGAGATCGCCGCCCGGGTGCTCACCGCCGCCTGGTCACCGGTCACGGTCCGGCCGTCCACGCTCGGCGCGGAAGCCGCCGCGGTGGGTGCGGCCGGCTCGGTGGTACGCCGGATCGTCGCCCGACCGGGCGGCTGGCTGGCCCGCTGCGGCTGAGCGGCACCCCGGTCCGGCCATCCGCGTGCAGTGCCCGACGGCGGTTTACGGTCGACGGCTGGATCTCAGGCGGTGCGTGCCACCGGTGGCTCGCCGGGCGGCTGCTCGCCCCGCGACTGCCGCCGGGCGGTCTCGTCGAACTCCCGCACCCCGCGCAGCAGCGCCGCGCGCCCCGCCGGGCTCATCTCGGCCAGCACGGCCGCGAGCTGCTCCTCACGTCGGGCACGCAGGTCGGCGAGGAGCCGCCGGGCATCCGGGGTGAGGTGCAGGGCGATCTCCCGCCGGTCGAGGCGACCCGGCTCGCGCTCCAGCATCCCGGCGGCGACCAGCCGGTCGCACAACCGACTGGCGGAGCTGAGCAACATGTCGAGTCGGGTGGCGAGCCGACGCAGGTTGATCCCGTCGAACTGCTCCACCACCATCACAGCCCGTAGCTGAGCCCCGGAGACCCGGTTGGTGGTGCCCTCCCGGGCGGACTCCCATACGGTCAGCAGGGCAGCTGCCGACGCGTCCAACGCGGCGGCCATACTCGTCCGGGGATCCGGTGGAGGGTGTCGTTCGGCCATGGTGGCCCGAGATTACTCCGAACCCGCTGGTGGTCGAGCTTTGATCGAGGGAGGGGTGATGAGCGAACCGGTCGGTCGGGCACGACGCACCCTGAACAGGACACCCGCCGACGACCTTGTCGGTGGGGTCGGCGACGAGCTGGCCCGGTCGTACGGCATCACCGACGCGGAGCTCTACCAGGTCGACTATCGGCTCGCGGAGCTCCTGCCCCTCACCGAGGGTGACCCGATCACAGGGGCCGGACAGCCCGCCTGGCGCGCCTTCGACCACCAGTCGCCGGTCCTCGCCGACGACACGGCCTGGTTTCCGGTGAGCATGCGCGGCGAGCGTCGGGGAGTGCTGCGACTGACACCGGTCCCGGACGACCCGACCATCGTCGGCGAGTTGGCCGACATCGCCACCGCGCTCGCCCACGAGCTGGCCGCCGTCTCGGCCGGCACCGACGTCTACCGCACCGCTCGGCGCAGCCAACGGCTCACCCTGGCCGCGGAGATGCAGTGGGATCTGCTGCCGGGCCGCAGCCGGATCCGACCCTCGTTCAGCCTGGCCGGGCAGCTGGAGCCGGCGTACGCGGTGCGCGGCGACAGCTTCGACTGGGCCGACGACAGGCAACGACTCTGGTTGTCCACCATCAACGGCAACGGCGAGGGTGTCGCCGCCGCCCTGCTCACCGCGTTGGCCACCCACGCGCTGCGCAACGCCCGCCGGGCCGGGCTCAGCCTCGCCGACCAGGCCGCCCTCGCCGACCAGGCCCTGTACGACGAGTACCGGGGTCAGCGGCACCTGTCCGCGCTGCTGATGGAGGTGGACCTGCGCACCGGGGTGCTGACGGTGGTCGACGCCGGCTCGCCCCGCCTGGTCCTGCTGCGCGACGGCGATGTCACCGAGCAGCCGCTGGAGGCGCAGTTCCCGCTCGGTATGTTCGAGGCGACGGACTATCACGAACAGCGGATCACGCTCGAGCGCGGCGACCGGCTGTTCGTGGTCAGCGACGGGGTGCTGGACGCCACCGGCCGCGACGTGCGGTACGGCGAGACGGCGCTGGACCGGTTCCTGCGGCGGACCGGTTCGCTGGAGCCGCTGGACGCGGTCCGGTCGCTGATCGGAGACCTGCGCGCGTTCGTGTCCGGCGACCTCGTCGACGACGCGGTGGTGGTCTGCCTGGACTGGACCGGCCCGCATCCGTGACCGGCCCCGGAGACCGTGGGCGGGGAGCACGCCCGTCGGCGCTCAGTACGCGCCGCGACTGTTCAGTACGGCGCCGAAGGTCTTCCAGAGGATGGTGAGGTCGGCGGCCAGGGACCAGTTCTCCACGTAGTAGAGATCCAGCCGGATGCCGTCCTCCCAGCTCAGGTCGGACCGGCCGCTGACCTGCCACAGGCCGGTCATGCCGGGCTTGACCAACAGCCGCCGGGCCACGTCGCCGTCATAGCGGGCCACCTCCGAGGGCAGCGGCGGACGCGGCCCGACCAGGCTCATCTGCCCCAGGAACACATTGACCAGCTGCGGCAGCTCGTCCAGCGACCACTTCCGCAGCAGCCGGCCGACGCGGGTCACCCGGGGATCGTCGCGCATCTTGAACATCAGGCCGTCGGTCTCGTTGCGGGCGGCCAGCTCACCGAGCAGCACGTCGGCGTTCACCACCATGGTGCGGAACTTGAACACGCCGAACTCCTGCCCGCCCCGGCCGACCCGGACCTGCCGGAACAGCACCGGGCCTCGGCTGTCCACCTTGATGGCCAGCGCGACAAACGCGACCAGGGGCAGCAGCACCGCCAGCGCCATCGACGACGTGGACCGGTCGACGAAACCCTTCACGAGCTTCCGCGCGCCGCGGAACTCAGGCGCCTCGACGTGGATCAGCGGCAGGCCGGCGACCGGACGGGTGTGGATCCGCGGGCCGGCCACGTCGGTCAGCGCGGGTGCCACGACCAGGTCGACGCCGGTGCCCTCCAGCTGCCAGCCGAGTCGGCGCAGCCGGGCGGCGGTCAGCTCACCGGAGGCGGTCACGGCGACGGTGTCCGCGCCGATCGCGGTGGCGGCCCCCGGGATGCCCCGGAACGAGCCCACCACCGGCACGTCACCCAGCCGCTGCGCCACCGGCGCCAGCAACGCGTCCGGGATGCACGCGCCAACCACCTGGTAGCCCGCGTACGGCTCCCGGCGCAACGTGTGCACCAGATCCAGCACGTGCGCGGTGTCGCCGACCACCAGCACCTTCCGGGACCAACCGGCGCCCCGCGAGCGGGCCCGGTGCAGCCGCTTCCGGGCGGCGAACCGGACGACCTCCAGCCCGACGGTGCCCACCAGGAAGGCGATGCCGAGGAAGCCTCGGGAGACCCCGGCGTCGAAGACGTACCCGGCGATGGCGATCGCACCGGCCAGCCGCAGACTCGCCGTGCTGACCCGCCGGTACTCGTCCGCCCCGTAACCGATCACCCGGTCGTCGTAGCAGCCGAGCGCCTTGAGCGAGATCAGCCAGGCGAGCGCCAGCCCCGGGGCCACCAGCACGTACGGGATCTTGGAGCCGCTCGGCTCCTCGTCACCGAAGCGGGCGACGTACCCGACGAACAGAGCGACGATGAGGATGGTGGTGTCCAACACCACCAGGATCCGGACGTACGCTCGTTCGTCGGCGCGCGCCACCAGCCCGGGCGGACGACCGTCCGGCGTCGTGGACGTGCTGGCGGGGGTCGACAGTGTCGCAGCGGTCACCGGCCCTCCCACTCTGCTCAGGACGGCCCCGGACGACGGGTCGGACCGGAGGCGAACCGACGTCCGCCGGAACACGTCGATATCCTGCCCCGACAACTGTCGTCGCCGTTTACTTCCGACGTATTGCCGTCAGTTTTCGCGGTCCCTGAGCGCCGAAAAGGGCCCGCCGTACCGGATTGCGGTACGACGAGCCCCTTTCGTACTGTGCGTCGACTCAGCGCGGCGCCGGGGGGCGGAGCGCGATGGCGTTGAGGAAGATGGCGCCGATTTCGGTCGGGTCCTTGGTGACGAAGCTGCCGCCACCGGTCACCTTCGTGATCGACTCCAGCTCGGCCTTGTTGACGCCCTCACCAATGCCGATCATGACGACCTGGACCGGCCGCTCCGGGTCGGCGAGCCGCTTCAGCTCGGCGAGCAGCTGGGGCTGGGAGATGCCGTTCTTGTCCTCGTTCTCGCCGTCGGTGAAGAGCACGACCGAGTTGACCCGGCCGGGCTGCCAGTCCGCCTGCACCGTCTTGTAGGCCGCGAGCATGGTGTCGTAGAGGCCGGTGTCGCCTTCTGACGGCTTGACGGTGCCGAGCTGTGCCTCCAGCTGGGCACGCTGACCGGAGAGCGGAGCGATACCCACCAGCTCGCGGTAGTCCCGTTTGCCGACCAACTCGGTGGAGAAGGTCCACAACCCGATCGACCAGGAGTCGTCGAAGAGGCCGAGGCCGCGACGGGCCGCGTCCACGGTGACCTCCTCCCGGCTGCGGTTGTTGGCGCTGGGGACCTTGTCCTTCATCGACCCAGAGACGTCGATGACGCAGAGCATCCGGCCGGACTGGGTGGCCACCGACCAGCTCGTGACGACCCGCTGTATGGCAGCCGGGTCCAGTCCACCCGCGGCGGTGCCGCCGGTCGTCGGCGCGGTCGACGCGCCGCCGGCCGGGCTCGGCGCGCCCTGCGGCGCCTTGAAGCCGGAGCCCCAGTTGCCGTCCGGAGCACGCAGCGACTGCGCCGCCAGCCGGTTACGGAACGTGGAGGTGGTGAGCAACTCGAACAGCACCTTGGCCGCCGACGCCTTGGACGGCTCGATGCCAGGCAGCACCGCGTACGGGTAGTCCAGCGGGGACGGCGCCGGCTCGAGATAGAGCGCGGCGAGCTTGACCGGCGGCTCTTTGCTGTTGTACGCGATCACATCTTCTTCGGACAACGCCGCCGCGCCGAGACCGCTCGCGATGGACGTCGGGTCCTTCGCGGTCGGGAAGCGCGCCAAGAGGTCGTTGCGCAACGAGGAACGCCCCGTGGCCAGCGCCCGCAGCGCACCGACGGTGTTGCGCTGGGCGTCGCCGCCGGCGGCGCTCGCGGCCGTGGTCAGCGAGAGCAGACCGGACAGGCCGGCGGCGTCCCGGGTCGGCTCGACGATCCCGGTCCGCAGCGGCTTGCTGCTGTTGACCTGCTTGAGCAGATCGGTCCAGGTGAACTTGGCTTTGGGCCAGCCCAGTCGGACGGCCACCGGCTCGGGCATCGCGACGACGACAGGGCTGCGCGCGATGGACGCGCCGTTGGTCGGAGCGAACGCCGTCGCTTCCTTCTTCAACCGCAGCAACCACATCGAGGAGTCCGGCACCCAGACGTCCGGGGTGACGGCGATACCGCTGGCCTGTCCCACACCGGCCAGGATGGCACCGTGCTTGGCCGCCACGACGGCGGCGACATCAACCGGGTCGGACGCCGAGACGTCCACCCGGATGCAGGTGCCGCCCACCGCGGCACCGTCCTTGGTCCACTGGGAGGCGGCGGCGTCCACCGCTGGCGCGAGCTCGGAGGCTACTGCCACCGCGAGCCGGATCTCCCCCGAACAGCTGGGCTGGATCAGCTCTCGATAGCCGAACCAGACGCCGGTCGTGACGACGAGAACCGTCGCCGTCGCGGCGGCGGCTGCTAGATGAAGTTTCGAACGCATGCGATGGCGGCCTGCTGACACGGTGACCATCTTGCGTAATAGATTCCGTCCCTGCCATGACCGTTCGGCCTAAAGTTACGCAGGAGCAACAGTTGATCACCGATTAACGACGCAGAGTGATGACACGGTCCCGTGGTGTTGTCAAACCCGCGTCACCCTCGCGTCTCCTCGGTCGGCTTCGGCGACTTACGGCAGCACGCAGGTCGGGCTCGGCAGCGGCACGGGCTCTCCGACCGGCACCGGGACGCCGGTGTCGCCGTCCCGCCGGAACACCCGCACCATGTCCGCCCGTTCGTCGGCGACGTACAGGTGCTCGCCGAGAAACGCGAAGTGCCGGGGCCACTCGCCGCCGGTATCCACTTCGGCCACCAGCTCGGGCACCTCGCCAGCCAGGGTGAAGACGGCGAGGGTGCCCACCCCCCGGTTGGCGACGTACAGGAACCGGCCGTCCGGGCCGAGGGCAACCTCCGACGGCTGCACGTGACCGGTCCGCTCGCTCGCTTCGACCCGGCCGCGCTGGTGCAGTGCGCCGTCGTCGGTCAGCTCGTACGCGGTCACCGAGGCATCCAGCTCGCCGACCAGGTAACAACGCCGCCCGTCGGGATGGCGGGCCAGGTGCCGAGGCCCGCTGCCGGGTGTCGTGCGCATCCGTGGCCCGCGTGGGACCAGTCGACCGCTCGCGTTCTCCAGGTCGTACCGGTAGACCGAGTCGGTGCCCAGGTCCACCGCGAGCAGCGGCCCCCCATCCGAGGACGGGGACACCATGTGGGCGTGCGCCCTCTCCTGGCGCTCCGGGTTGGGGCCGTGCCCCTCGTGCACCACCAGGTCGGTGCGTTCGCCGGGCACACCCTGCGGGTCGAGGGGGAAGACCGCGATGCTGCCGCTGCCGTAGTTGGCCGCTGCCAGATGGCCACCGTCGGGCAGCACCGCCAGATGACACGGCTCGGCGCCGCCCGTCGACCGGCTGCCCAGCGGGTCCAGCGAACCGTCGGCCCCGACCCGCCAGGCGCTGATCGCCCCGTCGGTCAGCTCGTTGACCGCGTAGAGCACCGGCTGGGTGGGGTGCCGCGCCAGGAACGAGGGCGACGGGGTGACCGCCACCGTTCCGAGCGGGGTCAGCGCCCCGGTGGTCGGGTCACGGCGGGCCGCCACGATGCCACTGCCCCGCCCGCCGCTCTGCGCGGTGTAACCCCCGATGTGGACGACCTCGCCCTGACCACTCACGTCCAACCCCTCCGCCGGCATCCTCCAGATCCAACCAGAGGCTGCCCGCGATGCCGGTCCGTTAACCGTTTCCGGCACCGCGTCCCGCTCAGGCGGCCGGCACCGGCTCCCCGCGCTGCCGGGCGACATGCTCGACCAGCGAGATCAACACCATCTTGCCGGACTGCCGGTCCCGGGCGTCACAGAGCACCATCGGCACGTCCGGGTCCAGGTCCAGCGCCCGGCGTACGGTCTCCAGGGTGAACCGCCGGGCATCGTCGAAGCAGTTGACGCCGACCACGAAGGGGATGCCGCGCTGCTCGAAGTAGTCGATGGACGGGAAGCAGTCGGCCAGGCGCCGGGTGTCGGCGAGCACCACGGCGCCGAGAGCGCCGAAGGCCAACTCGTCCCAGAGGAACCAGAACCGGTCCTGTCCCGGTGTGCCGAACAGGTAGACCTGAAGGTCCTCGTTGATGGTGATCCGACCGAAGTCCATCGCCACCGTGGTCGTCGACTTGCCCTCCACCCCGGAGATGTCGTCGGTGCCGATCCCGGCACCGGTCAGCACCTCCTCGGTCTGCAACGGGCGGACCTCGCTGAGCGCACTCACCAGCGTCGTCTTGCCTGCTCCGAAGCCTCCGGCGATGAGGATCTTCAGTGCCAGCGGGATCGTGGTGCCCGAGCCCACATGGTCATAGCGCACGGAGTCCACTGACCACCGCCTTGAGGATGTCGTCGTCGGGAAGGTGGCCGGCGGCCGGCTCGTGCACCGCGACCCGGCCCTGGGCGAGGAGGTCACCGAGCAGCACCCGGACCACCCCGACCGCGAGGTCGAGCTCGGCCGCCAACTCGGCCACCGAGACAGGGTGGCGGGCCAGCGCGACCAGCCGCCGGTGCTCCGGAAGCAGCCGAGGGTCGCCCGCCGCTTCGAGGTCGGACCGGGCCAGGACGAACGCGACCAGGTCGAAACCGTCGACGGCGGAGCGTACCCGGCCGCCGGTGAGGGTGTACGGGCGCACCACCGGGCCGGCTTCGCCGTCCAGCCACTCGTGCTGCGGCCCGGGCGGCTCAGCCCGCATCACCGGCACCGGCAGACGTTCGGGGCGGCGCGGTGAGGTTCTCCCCCACCCGGATCACGAGCATCGCCATCTCGTACGCGACAAGCCCGATGTCGGCGTCGGCGTCGCTCACCACGGCCAGGCAGGTGCCCTGCCCGGCCGCGGTGACGAAGAGGTACGCCGACTCCATCTCGACCACGGTCTGCCGGACCGGGCCGCCGTCGACGTGCCGGCTCGCGCCCCGGGCCAGGCTGGAGAAGCCGGCGGCCAGGGCGCAGAGGTGCTCCGCGTCGGAGCGCTCCAACTCGGCCGAGGAGCCGAGCAGCAGCCCGTCCGAGGAGAGCACCACCGCCTCCCGGGCGGCGGGTACCCGTTGCACCAGCTCGTCGAGCAGCCAGTCGAGGCCGGTGCTCTGCTGTGTCGTATGCCGCACTAGGCGTCCCTCTCACTCGCGGTCGGGGTTTCGGAGGCCGCCGCCGGTCCGGGCGTGGCGGCGGGCGAGGCGGGTCCCGGGGCATCGGGAGCCACCGGGGCGACGACGGTGGCGCGGCCCCGGGCGGTGCCCGCCTGTAGCGCCGACATCACTCGGCGTACGTCCTCCGGTGATCGGGACGTCGGGCTGTCGGCGACGGCCGCTCGCGGCCGGGCGGCCGGGGTGGTGCGCCGCACCCGCCGGGGCAGCCCGTCCAACTCGTTCTCTGCCTCGCCGGCGGCCGGCGAACCGTGGTCGCCCAGCTCGGTGGCGCTCGACCCGTTTCCTGCTGGCGCGTCCGCAGCCGGCGTACCGGCGGCCGGAGCGGACGGAGCACCTGCGGCGACCGGTCGGTTCCGGCCTGTCCGCGGGCGGGGTACGGCGCCCCGACGGCTGGTCCGGGCCGGCCGCCGGTCCGGGCCGGCCGGCGCGGCGCCCGGCGCGGTCGGGTCGGGGCCGACCGGCGGCTCGGCGGTGACCAGGTCGGAGGGGACCAGCGCCACGGCGCTCACCCCGCCCTCTCCGGACGGGCGCAGCCGTACCCGTACGCCGTGCCGGGCGGCCAGCCGGGCAACCACGAACAGGCCGAGCCGCGCGCTCTGGGCGGGGTCGAACTCGGGTGAACTGGCCAGCCGCTGGTTGGCGGTCTCCAACGCCGCCGCGGACATCCCCAGCCCATGGTCGGTGATCTCCAGGGCGTAGCCGTCGGCCACCTGTTCCCCGGTCACCGTGACCCGGGTGTCCGGGGGCGAGAAGGCGGTGGCGTTCTCGAGCAGCTCGGCGAGTAGGTGGATGACGTCGCCGACGGCCCGGCCCAGCACACCGGCCGGCTGCACGGAGGTGATGTCCACCCGGTCGTACGCCTCGACCTCGGAGATCGCCCCCCGGACCAGGTCGACCATCGCGACCGGGTTGCGCCAGCCCCGGCCCGGCGCGGACCCGGCGAGGATGACGAGGTCCTCGGCGTGCCGGCGCAGACGGGTGGCGAGGTGGTCCACCTGGAACAGCTCGGCCAGCTCGTCCGGGTCCTCGACGCGTCGCTCCATCCGGTCCAGCAGGTGCAGCTGCCGGTGCACCAGACCCTGGCTGCGCCGGGCGATGTTGAGAAAGACCTCGTTGAGCCCTCGGCGCAGGGTGACCTCGTCCACCGCGGCCTGGACGGCGGTGCGCTGCACCTCGGTGAAGGCTCGCCCGACCTCGCCGATCTCGTCGTGGCCGTACTCCAGCGGAGGTGCCTCGCGCGCGACGTCGACCTGCTCGCCGCGGCGCAGCCGGGTCACCACGTCCGGAAGGCGGTGCTCGGCCAGTTCCAGAGCGGCCGTACGGACACCGCTGAGCCGTTGGACCAGTGTGCGGCCGACCCGCACCGCCACCAGCACCGAGACCACCACCGCGACGAGCCCGAGCAGCCCGGCGGCGGCCAGGCGAGCCAGGATCCGGACCGCCATCGGCACCGAGCGGTCGGCGAGCCCGTCGGCCTCGGCCAGCTCGAAGTCGCGTAGCTGCTGCTGCACGGCGTCGTAGCTGGCCTGCCAACTCGCCGCGTCCACCGGCGGCCGGCCGGTCCGGTCGGCAACGACCAGCGTGTCCTGGATGGTGCGCAGCCGGGTGAACGCCTCGCCCTCGGTCAACCGCTGGTAGGCGGACCGGCCGGCCTCGGGCAGGTCGGCCAGCGCGCTCTCGGTGAGCCACCGCTGGTTGCCGATGGCCTGCACGAGCTGGGTGTGCTCCCCCTCGGCGAACCGGCCGGCGGTCAGCGCGCCGGCCAGCAGGGCGTCGGTCTGGCCGAGCAGCTCGCGGGCGCGGCCCAGCGTGGTGAGTGCCAGCGCCTGCCGATTGACGGCGGGGTCGGTCAGGTTCGCCATGCCGGCGAACGCCTGGAAGGCCGACGAGATCATGCCGTTGTAGAGGCCGACCGCCCCGGCCCGGTCCACCTTGCGGTCGTCGATGAAGGCCCGGCCGGCCGGCAGCGCCGCGAGGGCGGTGACGAGCTGGTCGACCCGGCTGTCGAGCAGGTCGTCGGCGGCAGCGCGCAGCTGCTTCCCGTCGACCCGGCGCCGCAGCTCGGTGACCGCCCGGTCGGTGCGCTGCCGTTGCTCCGCCAGGGCGGGCAGCTCGCTGGTGCCGGCGAGCTGGACCACCGAGAGCCGGCGTTCCCGTTGCAGTTCGGTGACCACGGCCTCGCCCGGGCGGCCCAGATCGTAGAGGAGCGTTCGGGCGGAGAGCAGGTTGAGGGCGGGTCCGAAGGTCAGCGTGGTCGCGAAGATCCACAGCGCCAGCAGCGCGGTCACCGGCACGACGACCAACGCGGTCACCTTCGAGCGGATCGGCCAGTCGCGGGTTCTCATCAGACCTCGCCCGTACAGGGGTGGCAGGAGGGGCGCCGGCTGCGCCCGGCCGGAACGCCGGGCACCGGCGCGGGCGCCTTGGGCAGGATACGTAATCGCCAGCCGTTGCACTACCGCCTGTCGCGCCGAGATCGACGCTGCGAAACGCACCCGGACCGGTACGCCGAGCGCACCTTCCGCGAGGCCAGCAAGGAAAGTGCGCCGGATCGGGATTGGCGATCACTACGCGGAGGGAATACCGGGTAATGAAGGAGGAGCCCATGTCGCCCACGCAGATAATCGTCATCGTCCTCGTCGTACTGGTGATCGTCGCGGCACTGGCCGTGGCCGCCCGGTCGCTCACCCGGCGCCGCGCCCTGCGCAACCGGTTCGGACCGGAGTACGACCGGGTGGTGGCCGAGCAGGACAGCCGGTCCGCCGCGGAGCGCGAGCTGCGCGACCGGGAACGCCGGCACGCCGACCTCACGCTCACCCCGCTCGACCCGGAGTCCCGGGCCCGCTACGCCGCCGCCTGGGAGGAGCTCCAGGTCCGTTTCATCGACTCGCCGAGCGGCACCGTGGGTGACGCGGACGAACTGGTCACCCGGCTCATCGAGGCGCGGGGCTACCCGACCGGGGACTTCTCCGACCAGACCGCCCACCTCTCCGTCGACCACGCCCGCACACTGACCAACTACCGGGACGCGCACGAGATCCACCTGCGTAACACCCGGGGCGAGGCCAGCACCGAGGAGTTGCGCCAGGCGGTCGTGCACTACCGGGCACTCTTCGCCGACCTGCTCGGCGAGGAGCCGGTCGGTCAGGACACGCCCGAACAGCGCCACCCGGACACCCCGCACGACGCCACGAGCCGCTGAGGAGGCCACCGATGCGCCACGAAGACCAGCAGGTGAGCAACGACCATCCGGAGGCCGTCCGGTCCGCGCCCGTTCCGGTGCCGCCGGCCGGTGACCGGGCCGGCCACTCGGACGTGCCCGAGGACGTCCTGGACGACCGGGGCACCTTCGACGACCCGTCCGTCGCCGCGGAGCGGACCGACGGCTCCGACCGGGATGCCGCACACGACCCGGCCGACGGCTCCGACCGGGATGCCGGCTACGACCCGGCCGACGGCTCCGACCGGGATGCCGGCTACGACCCGGCCGACGACTCCGACGCGCGCCACGGGCGGGACGACCGTTCCACCGACGAGGGCGGTTTCCACGAGCCGGGGCCACTGCCGACCGTGTTCGGCGCCACCACCGTCTCCGACGCGGTGGCCGCCTCCGCGCTGGCCAGCCCCCGCCCGCAGGACCAGCCGGACCCCAGGGCCGAGCGGACCGCCCGGCCGGGCGACGGTGCCGAGGACGGCGAGCCTGTGGGTCTGCGGGCGGACCCCACGGCCGAGTTGCACCAGCGCGACACGGATGTCGACGACGACGGCCGCCTCGACGACGACGGCCGCCTCGATGCCGACGACCGCCTCGATGCCGACGACCGCGTCGACACGGTCGGCTACGGCAGCGCGACACCGGAGTCGGTCGATCCGGACGCGGACGGCGGCCCGGTGTCCACCGACGTCGCGGCCACCTCCCTGGAGTCTGCCGGGACGTCTCGACCTGCCGGGTCGACCGTCGCGGCGGAGCCGGCTTCGCTGCTGGACGCCGACACCGCGCAGGGGTTCCGGGATCGCTGGCGGGACGTGCAGCTGCGCTTCGTGGACGATCCGCAGGCCGCCGCCGGCGAGGCGCAGTCGCTGGTGGAGGAGGCCATCCAGGCGCTCGCCTCGGCGCTGGCCGCGCAGAAGAACACGCTGGGCGGTTGGCAGGACGCCGGTTCGGCGGATACCGAGCAACTGCGGGTGGCGGTACGCCGCTACCGGGACTTCCTGGACCGCGTGCTGGGTCGCTGAACGACGCACTCCAAGGGCGTCCTGGCCGGTAGGCCGGGGCGCCCTTCCTCGATGGCGCGAGACCACCCGACCGGGCCCGAACACACCGCACAAGACGGCAGGTGTGAAACCACTCGTGTCGGGTAATACGGCGCGCGCTATCCAGAGGCTCAGCGGGATGAGAGGTCACGGGGATGGACGACGGCGGCGGTCTTCGGCTCAACTTGAACGGTCTGGACTACCTCATCCTGGCCCTGTACTTCATCACCGTCCTCGGGGTCGGCTTCGCCGCCCGCCGCGCGATCCGCACCAGCGTCGACTTCTTCCTCTCCGGCCGGTCCCTGCCGGCCTGGGTGACCGGTCTCGCCTTCGTCTCGGCGAACCTGGGCGCACTGGAGATCATCGGGATGGCCGCGAACGGCGCCCAGTACGGCGTCATGACGGTGCACTACTACTGGATCGGCGCGGTGCCGGCGATGGTCTTCCTGGGCATCGTGATGATGCCCTTCTACTACGGCTCCAAGGTCCGCAGCGTGCCGGAGTACCTGCGGCTACGGTTCAACCGCCCCACCCACCTGCTGAACGCGCTCAGCTTCGCCGTCGCACAGGTGCTGATCGCCGGCGTGAACCTCTACGCGCTGGCCCTGGTGATGCAGGCGCTGCTCGGCTGGCCGCTCTGGACCGCGGTCGTGGTCGGCGCGGCGATCGTGCTGGCGTACATCACCATCGGTGGTCTGTCCGGGGCGATCTACAACGAGGTGCTCCAGTTCTTCGTCATCCTGGCCGGTCTCATCCCGGTCACCGTGATCGGCCTCGTCAAGGTCGGCGGGGTGAACGGGCTGATGGACGCGGTCCGCGACTCCAAGCTCGGCGAGGCGGGCCTGCACGCCTGGCAGGACACCGGCAGCACGGACAACCCGCTCGGTGCGCAGTGGCTCGGCATCGTCTTCGGCCTCGGCTTCGTGCTCTCCTTCGGCTACTGGACGACCAACTTCGCCGAGGTGCAGCGGGCACTGTCGGCGAAGAACATGAGCGCCGCCCGCCGTACGCCGATCATCGCGGCGTACCCGAAGCTGTTCATCCCCCTGGTCACGGTGATCCCCGGCCTGGTGGCGCTGGTGACGGTGAAGGGGCTCGGCGCGGAGAGCGGCGACCTGCAGTACAACAACGCGATTCCGCTGCTGATGCGCGACCTGCTGCCCAACGGTGTGCTCGGCGTCGCGGTGACCGGCCTGATCGCCTCGTTCATGGCCGGCATGGCTGCCAACGTGAGCGGCTTCAACACGGTGTTCACCTACGACATCTGGCAGGCGTACATCCGGCCGAACCGACCGGACGACTACTACCTGCGGATCGGCCGGTACGCGACGGTGGCCGCCGTGGTGTTCGGCATCGGCACCGCGTTCATCGCGGCCGGCTTCAGCAACATCATGAACTACATCCAGGCGCTCTTCTCGCTGTTCAACGCGCCCCTGTTCGCGACCTTCATCATCGGCATGTTCTGGAGGCGGATGAGCGCGCTGGCCGGTTTCTGGTCGCTGCTGCTGGGCACCCTGGCGTCGCTGGTGACGTACCTGCTCTACAAGGGCGGCGTGATCGGCTTCAACTCCGACCTGGAGGAGAGCTTCTGGGGCGCCGGCATCGCGTTCGTCACGGTGGCGATCGTCGCCGTGGTCCTCACTCCGCTCACCGCTCCCAAACGTGACGAGGAGCTGCGTGGGCTGGTCTACGGGTTGGGCGGCGTCGACCTGAAGGGCGACGTGCTCGCCGGCGACGCCGTCTGGTACCGCTCCCCCGTGCTGCTCGGCGTGATCGCGGTCGCGCTGGCCGCCCTCTTCTACATCCCCGTCTTCTAGGAAAGGGTTCGGCAGATGGACAACCAGGGCCAGCCGGCACAGGACCCGCTGATCGACGAGGCGCAGGCGGAGCAGCGCCGCTCCGCCGCCGCACGGCTGTTCGACATCCGCCGGGTGATCGGTGGCCTGTTCGTGGTGTACGGGATCATCGTGGCGTTGATCGGCGTGTTCGACAGCCGGGCGGAGATCGACAAGGCCGAGGGAGTCCGGATCAACCTGTGGGCAGGGCTCTCGATGCTCGTCTTCGGCCTGCTCATGCTGCTCTGGCAGTGGGTGCGTCCGGCGGAGGCACCCTCGGCCAACGAGAAGGAACCCGGCCACTGACCTCGGCTCGCGCGTCGGGCGGCCGGCGCGCCGTGGTGCGCCGCTGCCCGGTCGCGGGGCATGAGCCCCGCCCACGGGGGTACGCGAGGGGATCAGGGTACGTGTCGGACACAGGAGGCAGCGCCATGACCGATCGTGATCGGCGATCGCCGCTGGAGGAGAGCCCGGAGGCGGCTTCCGCGGTGGACGACGACAGCACCGTCCCACAGCTGCGGACCGGGGGCGGCCCGGACCGGGACACCCCGACCTTCGCCGAACCCCGCGACCGGCCGGCCGACCTCGCGCCGGACACCGACGACCTGCTCGGCGATCCGTACGCGGCGGGCACCGGCGCGACCGGAACGGGGACCGGCGCCGGTGGGGACAACATCCGGACCGGCGCAGAGCAGCCCTGGGAGCCGGAGGATCTGGTGATGGCCCGCGGGCAGGACCTCACCCCGGAGAACCTGGACAAGGCCCGCCGCGATCTGGCCGAGCACGGCAGAGCGGCCATCGAACGCACCGTGCCCTGAAATCCGGAGCACACGGGGTGGGTCCCCGGCCCGACCGTGACGGTCGGACCGGGGACCCGGGGGGACCTGCCGCCGGCAGTGCCTCACCTACTGCCGGCGGCGGGTGGTGCGGAAGCGACCCGGTCAGAGCGCCGGGTACGCGTTGCGCATCAGCTCCTGGAACTGTGCCGAGAACCAGGCGCCGGAGATCGGCGAGTTCGGCAGGGCACCCGTCGCGCTGTTGCCGTTGCGGGCGTTGCCGGTGTACGTCGGGTCGCACATCCGGTCGAAGCCCTTGCCCTCGTTGTTCGGGATCGCCTTGCTGGAGCCGTCCGACTCGCCCGGGGGCTTCACCCAGACGTACGCGTCGATGCCCGGCTCCGGGTTTGCCCGGGGCCGCTCGCCGAGGCCGGCGCCGGCCTGGTTGCACCAGTTGCCGGCGTGGATCCGACGGTCGATCCGACCACCGTTGACGTAGGTGTCCACGCTGGTCGTCGCGCCCGGCCCGGTGGGCCGCGCGGAGCCTCCCCACCCGTTGCGGGAGGTGTCGATCAGCATGCCGATGTTGGTGTCGAAGCCGACCGAGACCAGCTTCTGCCGGAACGCCTGAGCGAAGGACAGCTCGTCGACGTAGAAGTTCCAGTCGATCCACCGGGACTGCCGTACCGTCTGGCCGTTCACCGAGTCGGTGATCTTGACGTACGGCTCGCGCAGAGCCGAGTAGTTGGCGGTGTTGACGATGAAGCCGTGCACGTTCGCCACCGTGCTGCCGGAGGCGACTGCGGCGCTCTTGAGCATGTCAGCGGTGGGACCGAAGTTGCTGTCCCAGCCGATCCAGCCGTGGTGCGCGGCGTCGATGTAGTTGTAGACGTTGCCGAGCGGGCCCAACTTCGCCAGGGCGTAACCGACGCCGTTGACGTACGCGCCGTTGGCCTTGACCGTGTCGCACATCGTCGTACCGCCCGGCTGGCCCGAGGTGTTGGTCACCAGGTTCGGCAGCGAGTCGATCTCGATGATGTTGATGATGCGCAGGTTGCGGTACTTCGGATCGGCCTGGATCGCGGCGATCGGGTCGATGTACTCGGCCTTGTACCGCGGTAGGTCGTTCGGGCCGAGCTCTCCGTTGGAGGCGAGTGCGGCGCAGTCCCGACCGGGCAGGTTGTAGATCACGAACTGGATGTAGCCGGCACCCTGACGCAGCGCCTCATCCAGGTGGTTGCGCACCCCGAAAGCGCCGTTCGAGCTGCTGCCGGACGTGCCGTTGATGGCGGCGATCCGGTCCAGCCAGACGGCCGTCGGGTTGCTGGAGATCCGGCTGCCGCCGGCCTCGGCGTCCGCCTTGGCCTTCCACTCCGGGTTCACGTATCCGCGCACCCCGGCGTACGGGTTGTTCACCTTGCTGCCGGGTGGCGGCGGCGTCGTGGGGGGCGGCGTGGTCGGCGGCGGAGTCGTGGGCGGCGGGGTGGTCGGGGGCGGGGTGGTGGGCGGCGGGGTGGTCGGCGGCGTGGTGCCGCCGTTGCAGGCCACCCCGTTGAGGGTGAACGACGTGGGCCTGGGGTTGCTGCCACTCCACGCACCGTTGAAACCGAGGCTGGTCGACGCACCGGTGGCGAGGCTGCCGTTGTAGGACAGGCTGCGCGCGGTGACCTGACTGCCGGTCTGGGTGAACTCAGCCGACCAGCCCTGCTGCACCCGCTGGCTGGAGTTCGGGAAGGTCCAGCCGAGGGTCCAGCCGTTGAGCGGGTCGCCGACGTTCTTGAGGGTGATGCTCGCGGTGAAGCCACCGGGCCAGTCGTTCGTCGAGTAAGCGATGTCGCACTGCGTCGCGGCGTGCGCCACGGTGACCGGTATGGTCACCAACCCGCCGGCGACCAGGGCGCCCGCGCCAGCGAGCGCAAGGGCCCGGCGTTGGCCGGACAGCCTTCTCCACACATTCATGCCACTGATCTCCTTGGGCGAGACCGGGCTCGGGTACGGCCCGGCGAGACGGCCCGGTGGCGTCCTGTCAGGGACGGCCGCCGGCGCCAAACGGGGATGTCTTCGGGTTGCCCGACCCGGACGGGCGGTGGTGGTGGTGCTGAACGACCGGCGCCTCGCCGGTCGGTGGTTCGGCGGAATGTCGTCCGGCGAAGAACCGGATGCCCTCGACTCCCTGCCTGCGCGGTCTGGCTCCCCGAACCGCGTGCGCCGATTCTTGCATGGGAGCGCTTCCATGGCAATGGCTCGATGCGTTGGTCCTGCCGCGTTCCCGGACCCGAGTCGGACGATACCCCCGCAGTTGGTCCGAGCGGCATCAGCGGGACCGACACCGTCACTAGCGGATGCGGACGCCCGGCCGGGCACGGCGAGCGCGCAATGCGATGCAGAACCCGCAATGCCACGGCGCACCCGAGACGGCGTTTGGTGCGGCGAAAACGGCGTAGCACCTCTTTGCCTCATACCAACCGCAAAAGCAAAAACACGAATGTTTCCCTTCATAGGTCATGAAACGGTCTAACGTCGGTCGTAGCTCGGTTGTCGCCGGGCTCAGGACAACAGGGATGGAGTGACGCAGGTCATGGCTAAGAAGATGCTCGGGAAGGTCGTTGCGGGCGCCGCGCTCGGGGGCGCTTCGCTTCTGGTGTTCACGCCGGGGATCGCGTTCGCTGACGGTCACCACGACGACGGCAAGGTCTACGCCAAGCCGCACATCGTGAAGGCCGGCGACAAGGTCAAGCTCCTCGAGATCTGCCCGGATCGGCAGGAGCACGCGTACGTGTGGTCCAAGGTCACCGGCAAGGTCAAGCTCAAGCCGGCCGACGAGTACCGGGGCGACGACCGCGGGTGGTACGAGGAGGACGACTCCTACGACCACGACGACAAGGGCAAGGACGAGCACGGCAAGGACGACAAGGGCAAGGACGAGCACGGCAAGGACGACAAGGGCAAGGACGACAAGGGCAAGGACCACAAGGGCGAAGACGGCAAGGACAAGCCGCAGCCCCCTGCCAATGGTGGTCAGCCCGGTGGCCAGCCCGGCGGTCAGCCCGGCGGTCAGCCCGGTGGCCAGCCTGGCGGTCAGCCCGGCGGCCAGGGCGGCGGCGCGGCAGCCGACGCCTACGGCGACGAGGACAGCAAGGACTGGAAGGGCGAAGAGTACGGCCAGGACGAGTGGTCCAAGGACGAAGGCAAGAAGGACTGGGACTCGAAGGACCGCGGCGACGAGTACGACAAGGGCCACGGCGACGAGTACGGCAAGGACAAGGACAAGGACTGGGACTCCAAGGACCGCGGCGGCGACTACGACAAGGGCCACGGCGACGAGTACGGCAAGGACAAGGACAAGGACTGGGACTCCAAGGACCGCGGCGGCGACTACGACAAGGGCCACGGCGACGAGTACGGCAAGGACAAGGACAAGGACTGGGACTCCAAGGACCGCGGCGGCGACTACGGCAAGGACCGTGACGACGAGTACGGCTCCGACGAGTACGGCGACTACGGCAAGGACAAGGGCTGGGAGCGCGAGAAGGAGTTCGTCTACTACGGCGAGGCCAAGGTCGACAAGGACGCCCGTCCGGGTCGCTACGAGCTCAAGGGCTCGTGCGGCGAGGGTGAGCTCGTCGTCCTGCCCCACGGCTGGGTCGACGGTGGTGACGGTGGCGCCAGCACCGGCACTGACCGTGGCATGGCCACCGGTGGGGCGAGCCTGCTCGGCGCTGCCGCGCTGGGTGGGATCGTACTGATGCGTCGTCGGCGGACCGATGGTTCGCTCGTCTGACGTGACGACGACACGGGCCGGCGGCCGTCACGGGAAACCGTGGCGTGCCGCCGGCGCGGCCGTCGTCGTCACCCTGGCCATGATCGGTGCCGGCATGATCGGCGCCTCGCTGAAGACCACGCCCGCTGCCCGCCCGCCGCAACCGCTGGCCCAGGCCGGTCCCGAGGTCACCGGACCGGCGGTCGACGCCGACGCCCCGTCGGTCGACGGCGACGTGCCGGCCGGACTGGCCCGCTCGGCACCGACCAGTATCGAGATCCCCCGGATCGGCGTTCAGGCGACGATCATGTCGTTGGGCACCAACCCGGACGGCACCGTCCAGGTTCCCCCGCTGGACAAGGCCGACCAGGCCGGCTGGTACGAGCCGGGGGCGAGCCCCGGTGAGACCGGCAACTCGGTCATCGTCGGGCACGTGGACTCGGCGATGCTCGGCCCGGCCGTCTTCTTCGACCTCGGCTCGCTCGTGCCGGGTGACACGATCACCGTGCGGCGGGCGGACGGCAAACCGGTCGGCTTCCGGGTCGACTCGGTGAAGTCGTACCCGAAGACGACCTTCCCCACCGAGTTGGTGTACGGCCCGAACGACCGCCCGGGTCTGCGGGTGGTGACCTGCGGCGGTCAGTTCGACGAGACCGTCAAGAGCTACCCGGACAACGTGGTCGTCTTCGCCAGCCTGGTGGTGTGACCGACCCGCCAACACGGACGCGGTCCGGCCGGTCGGGTGTGACTCCGACCGGCCGGACCGCGTCCGGCGTGGCGATTTTCAGGCTGCGGCGGAGGTCCGCACCAGGGTACGGATCTGGCGCAGCAGCACGGACAGGGCGGCGAGATCCGCCCTCGACTCGTCGAACTCCCCCATGGCTCGGCGGGCCCGGTGGATCGAGGTGGCGTTCGACTGCTCCCACTGCTGCACCCGCTCGTGTGGCGGCAGCTCGTCCGGGGTCGAGTCGAGCACCTCGGCGGTGAGCGCGGCCAGCGCGGCGTACAGGTCGTAGCGCAGCGCCATCCGGGCCAGCGTCTGCCAGCGGTCCTCCCGCGGCAGCAGGGAGATCTTCGACAACAGCGAGTCCACCCGGAACAGGTCGGAGAGCACGAAGTAGACCGAGGCCACCTCGCTGACGTCCCGTCCGCTGCGGGTCGCGGTCTCGACCACGTCCATCAGGCCGAAGCTGTACATGAGTCGCGTGGCCTGCTCCGCCAGTGCCCGGGGCAGCCCACGCTCCGTCATGGAGTCCACGTGCGCCGCGATGGCCTGCCGTTCGGTGCCGTAGAACAGCTCCTCCAGCCCCGGCAGGAGCCGGGCGACCCCGTCACGCAGCCGGGCGATCTCGGCCGGCACGTCGATCGGTGAGCGCCGGTTGGAGACCAACCACCGCACCGCACGGTCGAGCAGCCGCCGGGTGTCCAGGTAGACGCTGGTCTGCAGCTCCGGCGCGACCTTGTTGTCCAGCGCCTCGACCGCGTCCCACAGCTCGCGCAGACCGAACACCTCGCTGACCACCACGTACGCCCGGATCACGTCCGCCGCGCTGGCCGCGGTCTCCTCGACCACCCGGAAGATGAACGAGATGCCGCCCCGGTTGACCGCCTCGTTGACCAGCACGGTGGTGACGATCTCGCGGCGCAACCGTTGCCGGCCCATCCGGTCGGCGAACCGCTCGCGCATCGGTGTCGGGAAGTAGTTGACCAGGACGTCGGTCGTCCACTCCTCTTCGGAAAGCCCGTCGGTGAGGATCTCCCGTTCGAGGACGATCTTCACGTACGCGAGCAGCACCGCGAACTCCGGTGCACTCAGCCCGGACTCGCTGCGGACCGCCAGCTCCTCGTCCGGCGGCAACGCCTCCAGTGCCCGGTCCAACGCGCCCGAACGCTCGAGGTCATTGATCATCCGTCGGTGCACCGGGAGCAGCGAGGCGGCCTGGGCCTGGGCGTTGTTGATCGCCCGGGCCTGGTCGTAGTTGTCCCGCAGCACCAGCTCCGCGACCTCGTCGGTCATCCCGGCCAGCAGCTCGTCCCGGTCGGCCGTGGTCAGCTCCCCGTCGGCGACGGCGGTGTTCAGCAGGATCTTGATGTTCACCTCGTGGTCGGAGGTGTCCACCCCGGCCGCGTTGTCGATGAAGTCGGTGTAGATCCGGCCACCGGTCAACGCGTACTCGATGCGGCCGAGCTGGGTCCAGCCCAGGTTGCCGCCCTCGCCCGCCACCCTGCAGCGCAGGTTGCGCCCGTCCACCCGGATCGCGTCGTTGGACTTGTCGCCGACCTCGGCGTTGGTCTGGCTGGACGCCTTGACGTAGGTGCCGATGCCGCCATTCCAGAACAGGTCCACCGGCGCGGTGACGATCGCCTTCATCAGCTCCTGTGGCGAGAGCTGCGTGACGTCGCCGTCCAGGCCGATCGCCGCCCGGACCTGCGGCGTGATCGGGATGGACTTGGCGGTACGCGGATAGATGCCGCCACCGGCCGAGATCAGCTCCGGGTTGTAGTCCTCCCAGGACGATCGGGTCAGGTCGAACAGCCGTCTGCGCTCGGCGTACGAGGTGGCCGCCTCCGGGGTCGGGTCCAGGAAGATGTGCCGGTGGTCGAAGGCGGCCACCAGCCGGATGTGCTCCGAGAGCAACATCCCGTTGCCGAAGACGTCGCCGGACATGTCGCCGACGCCGACGACGGTGAAGTCCTGCGTCTGGGTGTCCAGGCCCACCTCCCGGAAGTGCCGCTTGACCGACTCCCAGGCGCCTCGGGCGGTGATGCCCATCTTCTTGTGGTCGTAACCGGCCGAACCGCCGGAGGCGAACGCGTCGCCCATCCAGAAGTTGTGGGCCTTGGAGATCTCATTGGCGATGTCGGAGAACGTCGCGGTGCCCTTGTCCGCCGCCACCACCAGGTACGGGTCGTCACCGTCGTGCCGCACCACGTCCTCGGGCGGGACGATCTGCCCGCTGGCGATGTTGTCGGTGACGTCGAGCATCGCGCCGACGAACTCCTGGTAGCAGGCGACCGCCTCGTCCCGGTCGCCCGGCTTCTGCTTCAACACGAAGCCACCCTTGGCGCCCACCGGCACGATGACGGTGTTCTTCACCATCTGCGCCTTGACCAGGCCGAGCACCTCGGTACGGAAGTCTTCCCGCCGGTCGGACCAGCGCAGCCCGCCCCGGGCCACCGGCCCGAACCGCAGGTGCACACCCTCGAACCGGGGCGAGTAGACGAAGATCTCGAACTTCGGTCGTGGCGCCGGCAGGTCCGGAATGGCCTGCGGGTCGAGCTTGAACGCCACGTACGCCTTCGGCCGCCCGTCGGCACCCTTCTGGTAGAAGCTGGTCCGCAGAGTGGCCTCGATCAGCGTCAGGTAGGAGCGCAGGATCCTGTCCTGGTCGAGGCTGGCCACGTCGTCCAGCCCGCCCCGGATCGTCTCCACCAGCTCACCGCTGCGCTGCTGACGCTGCTCGACGCTCAGCTCGCCCGGCGCGAACCGCGTCTCGAAGAGCTCCACCAGCAGCGCGGCGAGCTTCGGGTACGCGATGAACGTCTGCTCCATGTAGTCCTGCGAGAAGACCGTGCCGGCCTGCCGCAGGTACTTCGCGTACGCCCGCAGCACCACCACCTGCCGCCAGGTGAGCCCACCGCGCAGCACCAGCTCGTTGAACCGGTCCACCTCGGCCTCGCCACGCCAGGCCGCCGCGAAGGCGTTCTCCACGTGCGGGCGCACCTCGGACAGCTCGTGGTGCCCCTCGGACAGCCGCAGACCGAAGTCGTACAGGTAGACGCGACCGTCGATCCGGTCCACCTCGTACGGGTGTTCGTCGACGACCCGGACACCGAGCGAGTGCAGCACCGGCAGCACGGCGGAGAGCATCATCGGCTCGCCGTACCGGTAGACCTTGAACCGGACGTCCATCGTCTCGGCCAGGTCCGCTCCGGGCACGCGCGTGCCCGGGCGGGGCGCGAGCTGCTTACGGAACAGGTGCATCTCCAGCTGACCGGGCTCCTCCAGCAGCTCCAGCTTGGCCAGGTCCTTCATCGCCTCGTACGGCGTGTGCCCGTCCTTGTAGCCCTCCGGGAACGCGTCGGCGTACCGGGTGAAGAGGTGTTTGGCCTGCTCGTCGCCGAGCTTGCGCTCCAACACCAGCCGGTAGTCGTCGTCCCAGAGTCGGGTCGCGTCGGCCAGCTCCTCGGCGAGCAGGTCGGCGTCGATGTCTCCGGGCGGCCTGGTCGGGTCGGTGCGGACGATGAAGTGGACCCGGGCCAGCATCGACTCGGTCACCCGGGTGGTGTAGTCCACCCCGACGCCGTTCAGCTCCCGCAGCAGGATGTCCTGCATCCGTAGCCGGTTCTGCGTGGTGAACCGGTCCCGGGGCAGGTAGATCAGGCAGGAGATGAACCTGCCGTACGCGTCGCGCCGCAGGAAGACCCGCAGCTGCCGCCGGCCGGCCATCCGTAGCACGCCGATCACCGCGTGGTACAGGTCGTCGGTCTTGATCTGGAACAGCTCGTCGCGTGGGTAGGTCTCCAGGATCTGGAGCAGGTCCTTGCCGGAGTGGCTTCGCCGGCTCAGGCCGGAGCGGTCCAGCACCTCGGCGACCTTACGGCGTACGACCGGCAACTCCCGCACACTGGTCCGGTAGGCGGCCGTGGAGAACAGGCCCAGGAAGCGCCGTTCGCCGATCACCTCGCCGGCCTCGTTGAAGATCTTGAAGCCGAGGTAGTCCAGGTACGCCGAGCGGTGCACGGTGGCCCGCGAGTTGGCCTTCGTGATGATGAGCAGGCGCTTCTCCAGCACCTTCTCGTGGGCCTCCGGGTTCATCGACGACAGCGACCGGGCGTCGGGCGAATCCGACCGGAGGATGCCCAGACCCGTTCCGAGCACCGCCTCCAGCGCCTTGCCGTCGACCAGGTCCGCGTCGTCCCCACCGGGGGCGTCCACCAACCGGTACTCGCGGTAGCCGAGGAAGGTGAAGTGGTCCTGGGCGAGCCAGCGCAGCAGCTCCACCGAGTCGGTGATGTCCTTCTCCGGCACCGGCGGACGGTTGTCCGAGGTGCGGGCCGAGGCCAGTTCGTCGGCGAGCGCGAGGGCCCGCTGACGCATCTTCGGCCAGTCCTCCACCGCTTCCCGTACGTCGGTGAGCACCCGCTGCAGCTCGCGGCGCAGCCGTTCCCGCTCGGCCGCGTCCCGGACCGGGTCGATCTCGACCCGCATCCAGCTCTCGATGATGTCCCCGGCGATCGCGTCGTCCGGTTCCACGTCCGCGGAGACCTCGGTGAGCCGGCCCAGCGGTTCGCGCCGGACCACCACCAGCGGGTGCACCAGCAGGTGCACATCCAGGTGGTACGAGTTGAGCAGCGCGGTCACCGAGTCCACCAGGAAGGGCATGTCGTCGGTGACGATCTCGACGACCGTGTGGTGCTGGTCCGCGTGCGGTTCGTGGATCCGCAGCTTGAGCTCGCCCGGCACCCGTTGTTGGGCGAGGTCCCGGTGCGCGCGTGCCGCGTCGAGCATCTCCTCCGCCGTGAAGCCGACCAGCTCCTCGTCCGGGGCGAACCGCCAGAAGCGGCCCACCAGGGTCGCGGCGTCGTGATCGTCTCCGGCGAGCGCGACGGCCTGGGCCACCAGGCGCTCCGCGTTGGGGACCGGCTCGTCGAGCTCGGCGTCCTCCACGTCGTCGGTCAACGCCTCTGTGGGCAGGCCCAGATCGTAGATCGTGTCGATGCTCGACCCGGTCAGCCCGGTCACTCCCGTGTCGAGTCGGCCGTAGCCGTCCCCGTCGGTCGCCGAATCGAAACTGTCGTCGTCCCGGCCAGAGTCATCCTGCCGGAGGTCGGGTTCCGGTTTGATCGCCGGACGCCGGTCCATCGGTGCCACTCCCCTCGACCCACCGCGTTGTGGGTCAGTCTGCCCAAGCCTAGGCCCTACCGCTCTGCACGATCGTCGGCGGACCACCGGCCGGACGTCCGGATCGGGACTCTGTCCTTTCACCCGTTGCGGGTCACGAGGTTGGCCGGTTGCCGGATACCCCGCCACGCGATGTTCATCACACCGATGCGGTCCGTCTTCCGCACGTCGCAGCCCACCACGGGACGTTGGGGACACCCTTCTCGTACTACCGTGCAGGGCAGTCCGAGATCGGAAGGACCCGCTCCATGCCTCTGTCGTACCCCCGGCCCCAACGGCCGAACCGCACCCGCCGGCTGGTCGCCGCCCTCAGCGCGACCCTGCTCACCGCCGTCGTCCTGACCGCCTGCTCTGCCGACGACGGGCCGCGGCGCAGTCTCGACGCCTTCCTGGCCGGCTGGCGCAGTGGCGACCTCCGGGCCGTCGGCCTGGTCGACACGACGGGCGCCACCACGCTGCCGGCGGCCGACGTGAGCCGTGAGATCAAGGAGCTGTCCGGCGATCTGGCGGATACCCCGCCCGCGCTGACGCGCCGGGGTGAGCCGAAGGTCACCGCCGACGTCGCGACCGCGACCGTGCACGTGACGTGGACCCTGCCCGGTCAGACCCCCTGGGAGTACGACCGGGAGGTGCGGCTCGCCCGCAACGACGACCAGTGGCAGGTGATCTGGGAGCCCACGGTGGTGCACGAGAAGCTCACCAGGGGCGACCGGATGACGGTGCGCCGCGACACCGGCCCCCGGGCCGGGCTACTGGACTCCGCCGGGCAGCCGATCGTGGCTCCCCGGTCGGTGGTCCGGGTGGGCGTGCAGCCCAGCGAGGTCACCGACATCAAGAAACTGGTCAAGGACCTGGACGGGGCCTTCAAGGCGATCCGTCCGGCGTTGGTCCCCGCGGTCGACCTGGCCGACCTGCCCGAGCGGGTGGCGAAGGCCGAGCCGGGCGCGTTCGTCGAGGTGGTGACACTGCGCGACGAGGCGTACCGGCAGATCAAACCACGGATCTACGACCTGCCCGGCACCAAGTTCATCTCCGACAAGCTCGACCTGGCGCCGACCCGGGAGTTCGCCCGGGCGCTGCTCGGCACCGTCGACCCGGCGCAGGCCGACGACCTCGCCGCGCACCCCGACCGGTACGTCGCCGGCGACCTGGTCGGGCACGGCGGTCTGCAGGGCCGCTACGACGAGCAGCTGCGCGGCGGTCCCGGGCTGACCGTGCTGGTCGAGCGCCCCGCGGGGGACGGCAAACTGGCGCCCACCGGCACCGAGTTGTTCCGCCGGGAGCCGCAGCCCGGGCGGGCGCTGAAGACGACGCTGGACGTGACGGCCCAGAACGCGGCCGACGGGGCCCTACGCGCGGAGCCGCGCCGGGCCGCCCTGGTGGCGGTGCGGGTCAGCGACGGTGCGGTGCTCGCCGCGGCGAACGGCCCCGGGCCGGCCGGGGAGAATCTGGCCTTCGCCGCGCAGGTGCCGCCGGGCTCCACGTTCAAGATGGTCAGCGCGTTGGGCCTGCTGGACCGGGGCGCCGTCACCCTGGACGGGCCGGTGGACTGCAAGAAGACCTTCACCGTCGACGGCCGGTCCTTCAAGAATTCGGACAACTTCGAACTCGGATCGGTGCCGTTCCGCACCGACTTCGCCAAATCCTGCAACACCGCGTTCGCGGCGCTGGCGCCGAAACTCGGGGGCGACGGGCTGGCCGCCGCCGGCCGTTCGCTGGGTCTGGAGGGTCAGTGGGATCTCGGCGTGGACGCGTTCACCGGCAAGGTTTCGGCGGGCGGCAGCCCGGCCGAGCAGGCCGCCGCCTCGTTCGGGCAGGGCACCACGCTGGTCAGCCCGCTGGCCATGGCCGGTGCCACCGCGGCGGTGGCCCGGGGCCGGTTCGAGCAGCCGAAGCTGTTGCTCGATCCGGCGCCGGCCAAGCCGGCAGGGGCGGGCGAGCAGCTCAAGCCGGAGTCGGTCGCCGCACTGCGCACCATGATGCGCGAGGTGGTCACCACCGGCACCGGCAGCGCGCTCAAGGATGTGCCCGGCGGCGAGGTCTATGGCAAGACCGGCACCGCCGAGTACGACGACAACCCGGCCCACACGCACGCCTGGTTCGTCGGCTGGCGGGGTGATGTGGCGTTCGCGGTCTTCGTCGAGAAGGGTGGCGCCAGCACCGCCTCGGCCGTTCCGATCGCCGAGCGCTTCCTGCGGGCGCTGCCGGCCCGCTGAGACACCCCGCCGCCCCCGCGTGGGCCGTGATCGGGCGCGCGCGGGGCGGGTCAGGCGGTGTCCGCGTCGGGGTGGTCGGTGGGGGTGGGCTGGTCCTGACCGTTCGGTGCGGCTCGCCGCAGGAGACCCGGGCCGGCCGACGCGGGCGGACCGACCGGTTCGCGCTCGACCGAGGCCGAGGCCGGACCAACGACCGGAGCCGGACCAACGACCACGGCCGGATCAACGACCACGGCCGGATCGACAGCCAGAGCCGGGCCGGCAGCCGAAGCCGGACCAATGGCCGGTTCCGGGTGGACCGACCTGAGGACGCCGAGCGGCTCTGACTGGACCGGGGCTTCGGTGGCCGCCTGCCCCGCCGACGGACGGGAGCCGGCGGGATCGGCGAACTGCGCCCCGTCGCCGGTCACGGGTCGGAGACCGCCGGGCCGCTCGGCGGCGACCGTGGGCCGGCTGGTGCCGCGCCGCGGGGTGGGGGTGGCCGGCCGGGCCGACAGCAGTCGGGGTGGCACCGCCTCCGGGGCGGTGACCGGGGCCAGCCCAGCGACCACGGTATTGACGATCTCTGCGGCGTAGGAGCCGTCCGGGTCGTAGTCGGGGTCGAAGACGGTCAACTCGACGCCGAGACAGTGCGGAGTGTCGACCAGGCCGGCGAGCAGGATCTCCAGCTCGGCGAAGGCGATCCCACCCGGGTCCGGCGCATCCACGGCGGGCATCACCGCCGGGTCGAGGACGTCCACGTCGATGTGCACCCAGTAGCCCGCGCAGTCGGCGAGCTGCTCGTGCGCCCACTGGGCCGTCCGGGCGGCGCCCTCGGCCCGCAGCGCCGGCACCGGCCGGGTGATGATCCCGGCTGCCTGGAGGTCGAGGCGGTACTCGTCCTGGGCGCGGATGCCGAGCACCACCACGTCGATGTCACGGAAGTAGGGCCGGCGCCCCTCCAGCGCGGCCAGGTCGGCCTGCCCCCGCCCGGTGACCAGGGCCAGGTCCTCGCCGGCCGCCGCGCCCACGTAGGAGGCGTTGCCCGGGTGGCGGAAGTCGGAGTGCCCGTCCACGAAGACCAGCCCGATCCGACCGCCGACCGCCTCGCCGAGGCGGTGCATCGCCAGCGCGGAGCCGAGCAGCACCGAACAGTCGCCGCCCAGCACCACCGGGAACTCGCCGCGGTCGATGATCGAGCCGATCCGCTCGGCGAGCGCCAGCGAGTAGTCGGCGATCTCCCGGGCGTGGCACACCCCGTCGCCGGGCCGCCAGTCGCCCGGGTCGTAGCGTGGTGGGGTGACACAGCCGGCGTCACGGGCCCGCAGCCGGGCCAGCAGGTCGTGGTCCCGCAGCGCACCGGGCGCCTTGGCGCAGCCCGGCACCGACGTGGACGTCGGCGGCCGCAGACCGAGATTTGTCGGCGCGTCGAGGACGGCGATCCGGCGCATCACGAGCTCCCGTCCTCGGTGGTCGGGCGGGCCGGCCGGAACGCCGGCCCGCGCTGGCGTGCTGGAACTCAGAACAGGGCGCTGGCCAGTGCCCGGCGCGCCGAGGCGACCGCCGGATCGTCCGGGCCTGCGATGGTGAACAGCGAGACCAGGTGCTGTCGTGCCGTCTCGCGGTCCTCGCCGGCGGTGCGCCGCACCAGGCCGACCAGCCGGGCGTACGCCTGCTCGGCCAGACCGCTGAGCACCTCGATGTCGGCGGCCAGCAACTGGGCGGCCACGTCGTCTGGGGCGCTCTCGGCGGCGGCCAGCGCGGCGGCCGGATCGGCGCCGGCGACCCGCCGGGCCACGCCGACCTGGGCCAGACCCGCCTCTGCCGCAGCGTCCGCCGGGGCGTCGGCCAGGATCTTGCGGTACGCCCGCTCGGCGGCGTCGAGGTCGCCGCTCATCAGCGCGTCGTCCGCCTCGTCGAGGCGCGGGTCCTCCGGCTCGGCGACGGTCACGCCACCGGCCTTGAGCACGGCCTGGATCCACTGACGCAGCTGCGCCTCGGGCACCACACCGGAGAAGGCGTCGATCGGCTGACCGCCGACCACCGCGTAGACCATCGGGATGCCCTGGACCCGGAACATCTGGGCGATCCGCGGGTTTTCCTGCACGTCGACCCGGGCGAGCACCCACGCGCCGCCGCTCTCGGCAGCCAGCCGCTCCAGCACCGGGGCGAACTCGTCGCTCTCCGGGAAGCCGGCCGCGCCGAAGAAGACGATGACCGGCATGGCCATCGACCGTTCGAGCACGTCGGCCTGGATGGTGGCTTCGGTGACGTCGACGATTCCGGCGTCACCGCCTGCGGTGGCTGCGCCGGGGGTGCCTGCGGACGGGCCGCCCTGCGGGGGTGTGCCGGGGCGGGTACTGGCTGGTGCGGGGCCGCGCAGCGTGCTGAGGTCGACCGCGCCGCGGGTGAAGATCGACGAGGTGATCCGTGGGTCGCTCATGGTTACCTAGTCTCGCACGTGAGCCCCGGATCTCAGCTCACCCACAACCCCGACGTTGCAACTCTCACGCCGCGCCCCAACCCCCGTGATCATGCACTTTCCGCCCCGGGGACGCGGCATGTGCCACGTCCCCGGGGCGGTACGTGCGAGATCACGGGGAGTGGGGTTCTAGAAGCGCGCGGGTTCGCGGTAGGTGCCCCACTCGGCACGCAGGGCGTCGCAGATCTCACCGAGGGTGGCCTCCATGCGGACCGCGTCGAGCATGGCCGGGACCATGTTCTGGTCGGTGCGGCTGACCTCCACCATCCGGGCGACGGCCGCCCGGACCGCCGGCTCGTCCCGGGCGCCCTTGCGCTCGGCGAGCACCCGGCGCTGCTCCACCTCCACCTCGTGCGAGATGCGCAGGATCTCCAACTCCTTGGCGACCGTGCCGGTGTGGCAGTTGACGCCGACGATCTTCTTGTCGCCCTTTTCGAGGGCCTGCTGGTAGACGAACGCCGACTCGGCGATGTGCCCGGTGAACCAGCCGTCCTCGATGCCCCGCAGGATGCCGGAGGTCATCGGGCCGATCTGGTGCGGGCCCTCGCCGCCGAGCTGCCTGATCCGGGCGAAGATCTCCTCCGCCTCGGCCTCGATCTTGTCGGTAAGCGCCTCGACGTACCAGGAGCCGCCGAGCGGGTCGGCCACGTTGACCACACCGGTCTCCTCCATCAGCACCTGCTGGGTACGCAGGGCGATCTCGGCGGACTCGTCGGTGGGCAGGGCCAGGGTCTCGTCCAACGCGTTGGTGTGCAGCGAGTTGGTCCCGCCGAGCACCGCGGCCAGTGCCTCGACGGCGGTGCGTACGACGTTGTTGACCGGCTGCTGGGCGGTCAGCGACACCCCGGCGGTCTGCGTGTGGAACCGCAGCCAGAGAGCCTTCTCGCTGGTGGCGCCGTAGACCTCGCGCAGCCAGCGGGCCCAGATCCGGCGGGCCGCGCGGAACTTGGCGATCTCCTCGAAGAAGTCGAGGTGCGAGTCGAAGAAGAAGCTCAGCCCCGGGGCGAAGACGTTGACGTCCAGGCCGCGCGAGAGGCCCAGCTCCACGTAACCGAACCCGTCGGCCAGGGTGTACGCCAGCTCCTGCGCGGCGGTCGAGCCGGCCTCGCGGATGTGGTAGCCGGAGACCGACAGCGGCTTGTAGCGCGGGATCTCCCGGGCGCAGTACTCCATCAGGTCGCCGATCAGGCGCAGGTGCGGCTCGGGGTCGAAGAGCCACTCCTTCTGCGCGATGTACTCCTTGAAGATGTCGGTCTGCAGGGTGCCGTCCAGCTTGGACAGGTCGGCGCCCTGACGCTCGGCGGCCACCAGGTACATGCAGAACACCGGCACCGCCGGGCCCGAGATGGTCATCGAGGTGGTGACGCCGGCCAGGTCGATGCCGTCGAAGAGCGCCGCCATGTCGGTGGCGGTGTCGATGGCGACGCCGCAGTGGCCCACCTCGCCGAGCGCCTGCGGGTCGTCCGAGTCGCGACCCATCAGGGTCGGCATGTCGAACGCGACCGAGAGGCCGCCGCCGCCGGCGCCGAGGATCATCTTGTAGCGCTCGTTGGTCTGCTGGGCGTTGCCGAAGCCTGCGAACTGCCGGATCGTCCAGGTCCGCCCGCGGTAGCCGGTCGGGTGCAGACCCCGGGTGTACGGGTACTCGCCCGGCCAACCGATCCGCTCGAAGCCCGGGTAGGCGGCACCCTCCGGTGGCCCGTAGACCGGGTCGACCGGCATCCCGGAGAGCGTGGTGAAGTCCGCGTCCCGCGTGCGCGCGGAGTCGTACCGGGCCTGCCAGCGTGCCCGTCCGGCGGCGATCTCGTCGGCGTCCATGCGCAGGGCTCCTCCTCGGGTCCTCGATTGCACATCGAGTGTAGAGCCCACACCTGAACGATCGCTAAGTCACGCCCTACCGGCGGGTAACCCGAACGGTCAGCCGGCCGGCGTCGCCGATCCGCCCATCTCCACGTCGTCGACCCGGATGTTGACCTCGTCGACCCGCAGCCCGTACGCCTCGACGGCCTCGGTGACCCGCGCCCGCACCTGGCCGGTCACCTCCGGCACCGGCCGGCCGGCCTGGATCACCAGCACCAGGTTGACCACGGCGGCATCCCCGGTCACGTGGGCCGAACAGCCTCGCCGGGCATCGCCCACCTGGTCCAGCCCGACCCGGTCGAGGACGGCGTTGAAGAACCGGGCCACATCCCCACCAAGCTCGGCGACCCCGGGCACCGCGCGGGCCGCCGCGACGGCGATCTTCTCGATCACCTCGTCGGAAACCTGCGTCGTCCCGCCAACCACCGCCGACGCCGCGGCCAGCTCCCGCGTCACCTCGTGATCCATACCCACTCCCTCCCTCGCCACCCACCACCCACACCCACACCCACGTTCCGCCCGCGCCGCGCCCCGCCGTCGCCGTCGCCGTCGCCGTCGCCGTAGGGAATATCGTCGTGGATGTAGATCAACTTGCGACGATACGCCCTAGATCGACGCGGCGGGGGGCGGGGGAAGGGGGCGGGGGTCAGCGAGCGAGCTGGGTGAGCAGGTCGTCCGCTGCCGCGTACGGGTCCAGCGCTCCCTCGGCCACCTTGGCGGCGAGCGTGCTCAGCTCCGTACCGTCGCGGAGGGAGCCGATCCGGGCGCGGAGCACGCCGAGCGCGATGGCCTCGACCTCGGCGGCGGCCCGCGCCTCCTGGCGGCGGCGCAGCTCGCCGTGCTCGACCAGCCAGCCCCGGTGCTTGTCGATCGCGGCGGCGATGTCGTCGATGCCCTCGCCCCGGGAGGCGACCGAGCGGACCACCTGCGGCCGCCACTGCCCCGGGCCGCGCTCACCGAGGGCGATCATGCCCTGGATGTCGCGGACGGTGGCGTCGACGCCGTCCCGGTCGGCCTTGTTGACCACGAACACGTCGGCGATCTCCAGGATGCCGGCCTTGACCGCCTGGATCGCGTCGCCCATACCGGGCGCGAGCAGCACCAGTGTGGTGTCGGCCAGCGAGGCGACCTCCACCTCGGCCTGCCCCACACCGACGGTCTCGACCAGCACCACGTCGCAGCCGGCGCCCTCCAGCACCCGGACCGCCTGCGGGGTCGCCGCGGCCAGCCCGCCGAGGTGCCCCCGACTCGACATGGACCGGATGTAGACGCCGGGATCGGTGGCGTGGTCCTGCATCCGCACCCGGTCACCGAGGATCGCGCCGCCGGTGAACGGGCTGGACGGGTCGACCGCCAGCACGCCGACCCGATGCCCGCGCGCCCGCAGCGCGCGAACCAGCTCGTTGGTGGTCGTCGACTTGCCCACCCCCGGCGAACCGGTCAGCCCGACCACCTGGGCCTGCCCGGCGTACGGCGCCAGCGCGGCCGCGATCTCCGGCAGCAGGGCGTCGCCGTTCTCCACCAGCGTGATCAGCCGGGCCACCGCGCGGGGGTCACCCGCGCGGGCCCGTTCGACCAGCAGCGGTACGTCCCGGCTGCGGCGCACCGACGAGGTGCCCGGCGCCGGAACGCGCTCGACCGCGTCGCTCACTGGACTCGGGCTGCGCTTTCCGGAACGTGGATGATCAGCGCGTCGCCCTGGCCGCCGCCGCCGCAGAGCGCCGCCGCGCCGGTGCCGCCGCCGCGCCGCTTCAGCTCCAGGGCGAGGGTGAGTACGAGACGCGCACCGGACATGCCGATCGGGTGGCCCAGCGCGATGGCGCCGCCGTTGACGTTGACCCGGTCCGGGTTGATGCCGAGGTCACGGGTGGACTGCACGCCGACCTGGGCGAACGCCTCGTTGATCTCGATGAGGTCCAGGTCGTTGACGCTCAGGCCGCCCTTCTTGAGGGCGTGGTTGATCGCGTTGGACGGCTGCGAGTGCAGGGAGTTGTCCGGGCCCGCCACGTTGCCGTGCGCGCCGATCTCGGCCAGCCAGGTCAGCCCCAGCTCCTTGGCCTTCGCCTTGCTCATCACGACCACCGCGGCGGCGCCGTCGGAGATCGGCGAGGAGCTGCCGGCGGTGATGGTGCCGTCCTTGGCGAAGGCGGGACGCAGCTTGGCCAGCGACTCGACGGTGGTGTCCGGGCGGATTCCCTCGTCCTCGCTGATCACCAGCGGGTCGCCCTTGCGCTGCGGAATCACCACCGGGGTGATCTCCTCGGCGAAGTGGCCGTTCTTCTGCGCGGCTGCGGCCCGCTGGTGGCTGGCCGCGGCGAAGGCGTCCTGCTCCTCGCGGGAGATGCCGTGCTTCGTGCCGATCCGCTCGGTCGACTCACCCATCGAGCAGCAGTCCCACGCGTCGCTGAGCCCGTCGTGCGCCATGTGGTCCTTGACCACCACGTCGCCGTACTTGTAGCCGGTGCGCTGGCCGAGCAGCAGGTGCGGGGCGTTGGTCATCGACTCCATGCCACCGGCCACCACGATGTCGAACTCACCGGCCCGGATCAGCTGGTCGGCCAGGGCGATGGCGTCCAGCCCGGACAGGCACACCTTGTTGATGGTCAGCGCCGGCACGGACATCGGTACGCCAGCCTCGACCGCCGCCTGCCGGGCCGGGATCTGGCCGGCACCGGCCTGGAGCACCTGACCCATGATCACGTACTGGACCTGGTCCGGGTTGACGCCGGCCCGCTCCAGCGCCGCCTTGATCGCGATCCCGCCGAGCTTCGTGGCTGGAAGGTCCTTGAGGTTGCCCAGCAGCCGGCCCATCGGGGTCCGCGCGCCGCTGACGATCACCGAAGCCATGCCTGCCTCCGAAGGGGTGCCGAGCTGTACGCCTTAACGATTGTTCGGTCAGACTAGCGCCATGGCCGAGAACTCCCCCGCCGAGCCCGGTGCGGACTACGTCACAGACATCGGGCTTCGCAAGATTGACCACGTCGGGATCGCCGTGGCCGACCTGGACACCGCGATCGACTTCTACCAGCGCAGCTTCGGAATGCGCTGCGTACACATCGAGACCAACGCCGAGCAGGGCGTCCGGGAAGCGATGCTGGCCGTCGGGCCGACCGCCGACGGCGGCCACGTGCAGTTGCTCGCCCCACTGACGCCGGAGTCGACGATCGCGAAGTTCCTGGACCGCAACGGGCCGGGCGTGCAGCAGGTCGCGTACACCGTGGTCGACATCGACGTGGCCTGCGCGGCGCTACGCGCCCGTGGGTTGCGGCTGCTCTACGACACCCCACGCCGCGGCACGGCCGACTCCCGGATCAACTTCGTACACCCCAGGGACGCCGGCGGCGTCCTCGTGGAACTCGTGGAACCCGCCCCCACCGCCCACTGACCCCCGGGCGCCCGTGGGCGCGAGATCCGCACAACGTCAGCGATGGTGCTGCCTCCTGCCTGCTGGAGGCAGCACGTTGCCGCCTCCGCGCTCCGCGGGGAAACGTCCGGCCGCACGTCAGTGCGCGGTTGGTGGCGTCGCCGGACACGTTCACGCATCGGCCGATGCAGTTTTTCACAGAGGACTTCCGGCTTTAGCTACCGTTCAGTAACGTCCCGGCTCACAGGAGCGCGACCGGTGCCGGATGTGTCGAATGCCGACATGGCGGTCGTGCCCACCGGCGCCGACGATGGCAGCACCCGGGGTCCGCGCGGGTGCGAACGAACCGGAGGTCACCGTGCAGGACATCCTCGAAGCGATCATGGCGGCGGAGGAATCGAGCGATCCGGACCGCGAGCTGGCTGGCGTCGCCGGGCTGCCCGTACCGGAGAGCTACCGGGGCGTGGTCGTCCGCGCCGAGGAGGCCCGGATGTTCGACGGCATGGCGGCCCGGGACAAGGATCCCCGTAAGGCGCTGCACGTGCAGGAGGTGCCGACACCGGAGCTCGGGCCGGGCGAGGCGCTGGTGGCGGTGATGGCCAGCGCGATCAACTACAACACGGTGTGGACCAGCATCTTCGAGCCGGTTTCCACCTTCAGGTTCCTCCAGCGCTACGGCCGGATCTCCGAGTTGACCCGCCGGCACGACCTGCCGTACCACGTGGTCGGCTCGGACGCGGCCGGCGTGGTGCTGCGCACCGGCCCCGGGGTGACCCGGTGGGCCGCCGGCGACGAGGTCGTCGCGCACTGCCTGTCAGTCGAACTGGAGGACGCGGCCGGTCACGACGACACCATGCTCGACCCGCAGCAACGGATCTGGGGCTTCGAGACGAACTTCGGGGGGCTCGCGGAGCTGGCCGTGGTCAAGGCCAACCAGCTGATGCCCAAGCCGCGGCACCTGAGCTGGGAGGAGGCGGCCAGTCCCGGGTTGGTCAACTCCACCGCTTACCGGCAGCTCGTCTCGCACCACGGGGCCAACATGAAGCAGGGCGACGTGGTGCTGATCTGGGGGGCCTCCGGCGGCCTCGGCGGGTACGCCACACAGATGGCACTGAACGGCGGCGCGATCCCGGTCTGCGTCGTCTCGTCGCCGGAGAAGGCCGACCTGTGTCGCCGGATGGGCGCGGAGCTGGTCATCGATCGGGCCGCAGAGGGTTTCCGGTTCTGGAAGGACGAGGAGACCCAGGACCCGGACGAGTGGAAGCGCCTGGGCGAACGGATCCGCGAGCTGACCGGGGGCGAGGACCCGGACATCGTCTTCGAGCACCCCGGGCGGGAGACCTTCGGCGCGAGTGTCTACGTCGCCCGGCGCGGCGGCACCATCGTCACCTGTGCCTCCACCAGCGGCTTCCAGCACCAGTACGACAACCGTTACCTGTGGATGCACCTCAAGCGGATCGTCGGCAGCCACTTCGCCAACTACCACGAGGCGTGGCAGGCCAACCGTCTGGTCGCGCTCGGCAAGGTGCACCCGACGGTGTCCCGCACCTATCCGCTGGAGCAGACCGGTCAGGCGGCGTACGAGGTGCACCGCAACGCCCACCAGGGCAAGGTCGGGGTGCGCTGCCTCGCCCCGGCCGACGGGCTGGGCGTACGCGACGGGGAGCTACGGGCACGGCACGAGGACGCGATCAACCGGTTCCGGGGGCACTGACCGGGCCGCCGGCCGGACGGACGAGCACCGGATGGCCATTGCGGTGAACGGCCATTGTTCTTTCAACTCCCATTTGTGGGATACCCGGCCGGATCGAACAAAGGGCCACGGGCGCACCCCGTGGCCCTTTTTCGCGTCACTCTCCGTGGCGCCCGACCCGCCCGGGACCTGCCAAGATCGCCGATTGGTCCGGCCTCACCGAGAGCGGGAGTTGACCATGTAAAGAGGGCACGAAAGCTTCGTACCGCTCTTGCGAAGCACCCTGGGGCGTCTGCCAGTATGTCCCAATGCCCCAGCAGCAGTCCTCCCCTCTCGCGTTCTTCGATAACGCGAACTCGCAGCCAGATTTCACCGTTGGCCTGCGCGGTTACAACACCCACCAGGTCGACGACTTCCTCGGCCGGATGACCGCCGCGCTGACCCAGTCCGAGCAGGCCCGTGCCGAGGCCGAGCAGCGGATGAACGACGCCCAGCGTCGCCTCCGCCAAGCCGAACAGCGCATGGGTGCGTTGGAGCAGAAGCTCACCGACACGAACAAGCAGCTCGAGGAGAACAGCCGGCCCACCCTCTCCGGGCTCGGCACCCGCGTCGAGCAGATCCTGCGGCTGGCCGAGGAGCAGGCCAACGACCACCGCAACGAGGCCAAGCGCGAGTCGGAGGGCATCCTCTCCGCTGCCCGACTCGAGGCCCGCGAGATCACCGACAAGGCTCGCGCCGAGGCCGCCGCGATGAAGGCCAGCGCCGAGCGCGAGGCCGGCAATCTGCGTACCGCCGCCGAACGTGAGGCCGCCGAGGTCCGGGTGCAGGCCCGCCGCGAGGCCGACACGCTGCGCGCCGACGCCGACCGCGAGACCAAGCAGCTGCGTACCGTCACCGCGCACGAGGTGGCCGAGCTGAAGTCGACCGTCGAGCGGGAGGTGGCCACCCTGCGGGCCACCGCCGAGCGGGAGATCACGCAGCACCGGTCGAAGGCCGCCCGGGAGGCCGAGGAGAAGCGCGCCGAGGCCACCAAGCTGCTCACCGACGCGCGGGACAAGCGCGACAAGGATCTTCAGGCCCTGGAGCTGCAGCTCGCCGAGCGTCGGGAGAAGGCCGAGCGCGAGGAGTCCGAGCGGCACGCCGCCCAGGTGTCGCAGACCCAGAAGATGGTCAGCGAGGCCGAGCAGCGGGCACGCGCCGCGCAGGAGCGCTCCAAGGAGATCGAGCAGCGCGCCGAGGCTCGGCGGGTCGAGTCGGAGCGCAGCGCCGCCGAGACGGTCGACAAGGCCAAGGCGCACTCCGAGAAGACGCTCAACGAGGCCAAGGCCGAGTCGCAGCGCCTGCTCAGCGAGGCCCGCACCGAGGCGGAGCTGACCACCCAGGCCGCCCGCCGCGAGGTCGATGACCTCACCCGGCAGAAGGACGCGGTCACCTCGCAGCTCGGTCAGATGCTCTCCGGGCTCGCCGGCATCGTTCCCGGCATGCCGGCGGCGGCCGCTCCGGCCGCCAAGCCGGAGGCCAAGAAGGCCGACGGCGGTCAGGAGCGGGTGACCGCGGAGACCGCCGGCTGATTCGAGGCGTCAGGTCGGGGCATCGACGGCGCGAGGTGACACTGGGTGACCGGTGTGACCTCGCGCCGTATGCGTTTCCCAGCCCTTGGCCCCCCGCGTTCCAAACCACGTGAAGTACGTCCCAGAAGGGGCGTCCGTATCGCCCCAGCAGGGGCCGATGCGTGTGAGGATGGGGGCATGTCGCACGGCGAGGAACTGTTCGCACTCGGCGGGGACGTGACCACGGAGCCCAGCTTCGAGTCCGCTCTGCGGGGGTACGAGAAGAAGCAGGTCGACCGGTACGTCGCACGTGCCGAGCACGAGATCGCGACCCTCGCCGGCGAACGGGAACAGGCGTACACACAGATCCACAAGCTCGCCGGCCAGGTCGAGGTGCTCCAGCGCGACCTGACCCAGGTGCGCAAGCAGATGAACGTGGTGGACCGCGCCTCGTTCCGGCACCTCGGCCCCCGCGTCGAGTCGATCCTCACCCTCGCCGAGGAGCAGGCCGAGTCGATCCTGTCCGCGGCGAACGAGGAGATCGAGGCCCGCCGCGCCGCCGCCGAGCACATCATCGAGGAGGCCCGCGGGCAGGCCGCACGGGCACTCAAGGACTTCGAGATCGCCCTCGCCGCACGGCGCGCCGAGGAGGAACGGCACAGCGCCACCCGGCGCGCCGAGGCCGACACGACCCTGCAGTCGGCCAAGGACGAGTCGGCGCAGCTGCGCAAGACGGCGCAGGACGCGCTGGCAAAGGCCCAGCAGGAGGCCACCCACCTGCGCGACACCGCCAAGGAGATCCACACCCGGGCGCAGCAGGAGTCGACCAAGCTGCGCGAGGCCGCCCGCGAGACGCTGGCCACCGCCCGGCAGGAGGCCGGCGAGCTGCGCGAGGCCGCCAAGGAGGTGCACGCCAAGGCCCTGCAGGAGGCCAAGCGGCTCACCGACACCGCGACGGAGGCCGGCCGGGCCACCCACGCCAAGGCGCAGCAGGAGGCCAAGCAGATCATCGACGACGCGTCGATGGCCGGCCGGGCGACGCGGGCGAAGGCCCAGCAGGAGGTCGAGCGGCTGATCACGCAGGCCACCGAGTCGGCCAAGCGCAGCCGCAGCGACACCGAGGCGTACGTGCAGCGGATGCGCAGCGAGACCGAGGCGTACGTGCAGCAGGCGCGGGCGCAGACCCAGCAGGAGCTGGGCGCCTGGCGGGCCGGCGTGGAGAAGGAGGTCAACTCCCGACGGGAGACGGCCGACCGGGAGCTGGCCCAGCGTCGCTCCAGCGCCGAGCAGGAGTTCGCCAAACGTCGCGACGACCTGGACAAGCAGCACAAGACCCGCCAGCAGGAGCTGGAGACCGGTTTCACCAGCCGCCAGGAGGAGCTGGAGACGACCTTCGGCACTCGCCAGGAGGAGCTGGAGACCGGCTTCACCACTCGCCGCGACGCACTGGAGACCAGTCACACCTCCCGCAAGGAAGAGCTGGAGACCGAGTACACCGCCCGCAAGAACGAGATCGAGCAGGGCGCCGACGCGATCCGCCAGGCGGCCGAGCAGGATGCGCTGACCATGCGCCAGCAGGCCGAGGAGAAGGCGGCTGAGGTGCTGAGTCGGGCCGAGACCGAGTCGGGCGACAAGCGCCGCAAAGCCGACGAGCACGTCGCGGCCTCGCGCCGCCAGTTCGAGGAGTACGCGGCCACCACGCAGCAGCACCTGGCCACCACGCAGCAGCACCTGGCGGCCACCCAGCAGGAGTCGGCTGCCGGCCGGCAGCAGCTCGCCCAGGTGATGCTGGAGATCGCTCAGGCCCAGCAGCAGCTCGCCGATCTGCGGCAGGAGACCTGGAAGTCCCGGCAGGAGTCCGACGACCTTCAGCGGCAACTGGTCGAACAGCGGCTGCAGACCGTTCCCGTCCCGACCGGCGCTGGGGCCACGAACGTGCCGGCCGCGACTGTCGGCGCGACCGCGACCGCACCCACCACAGGGGACGGCCCGACCGCCCCGGCCGCCGGAGAGGACGCGACCGCCCCGGCCGCCGGAGACGGCCCGACCGCCCCGGCCGCCGGAGGGGACGCCCCGAGCGCGCCCGCCACGGTGACCGCCGAGGCCACCCCGGCGGCCGCCGGAGCCGCCGCCAGCGGACTGAAGGCCGAGCCCGCCGATGCCCGGCAGCCGGCGAACGCCACGCCGGAGCCCGCCGGGCACTCCGCGAACCGGCCGGTCGGCGAGCCGGTGACGACCGTCGACGGCGGCACGGCCAGCGCCGGAGTGGATGGCGAGCCGACCGTGGCCGCCGTTCCGGGCGAGGGTGGCCGGGGCGCAAAGCCCACCAAGATCACCAGCACCGGCGAGAACGGCAAGCGGCCCACCAAGCCGACGACCGACGAGCGCAGCGCCAAGCCCAGCAAGGTCACCGTCGAGAAGGACTGACCGTGCCCGCCAACGAACCACGGCAATCTCGGACAGTTCCCGTTCGCGCGTAACGGAAACTGTCCAAGATCTGCAACGCGGTCAGGTCTGGTGGGTGGCGGCTCGGTGATCGGGCGTCGGATGCGACGGCCGGCCCTGCGTCCGCCAACCGACAAGCCACGCCGGAAAACCGGCCCAGGCATCCATTCCGGTGCCGGTCCCGAGCCCCCTGCGTGAGGTGGTGGTGCTCCTCCGCCAGGAGACCCGCTGACCGGCCCTCGGGTCAGTCGGCCCGGTTGGCGAGCGGGCCGGGGACGGGGGTGTCGGCGAACGACGCCACCGTCCGGTCGGCGTACGCGCTGACGTCACCGGTCTCGATCGGGCCGTCCCAGGTCGTCGGCAGCGGCACCGTGACCGCCGGGTTGACCCGACGGACGATCTCGTCGAGGACCGTCTCCGCGTCGCCGACCCAGAGATGCTTGGCGCCCGGCACCCCGACGACCTCGGCCTGCGGCACCGCGGCGAACCGCTCCCGGGCCTCCTCCGGGCGCAGGTAGTCGTCGAACTCGGGCACCAGTGCCGTGAGCGGTCGACCCGAGCCGGCCCAGGTCGCCAGGTCCTCGGGTGCCGAGAAGCGCAGCGGCGGGGAGAGCAGGATCGCTCCGGCGACCGCCGGGTCGCAGCCGTACTTGAGCGCCAGGTCGGTGCCGAACGACCAGCCGACCAGCCAGATGTTCGGCAGTTCGGCGAACTCCGCGTACTCGATGGCGGCGGCCACGTCGTACCGCTCGCCGACGGCCGTGTCGAAGGCTCCCTCGCTGGTGCCGCGCACGCTGCTGGTTCCCCTGGTGTTGAACCGGAGCACCGCCACGTCGGCCAGCGCGGGCAGCCGCCAGGCCGCCTTACGGAACACGTGGCTGTCCATCATTCCGCCGTGGGTGGGCAGCGGGTGCAGGCAGACCAGGGTGGCCACCGGCGGCCGGTCGGCCGGCAGGGCCAACTCGCCGACCAGCCGCAGACCATCGGCGGTGTGCAGCTCGATGTCCTCCCGACGGCCGGGCAGGATCGACGACGCGCGGATCGCTGTGCTCACCGGTCAAGTCTGTCGCGAACTCGCCGCCGCCGCCCGCCCGGACACGAACAGGGTGATCCAGGTCGCTAAGCCGCGACGCGAGGCGAGGCCGCCGGGCCGCGCCGCGCCGCGGCCGGGCCACGGCCGGGCCGCCAAGCGGCCGTCGCTCAGTAGCGCGGGGCGCCCCGGCCGCGCTGGACCGCCGGGCCGCGCCGGTCCCGGGCCCGCCAGCAGCCGCTGTGCCAGTGCCGACGGTCGGTGAGATCGCCCAGGCCGTCCGCCGGCCAGGCCACCAGGTGCGCGACGCCGGGCCGGATTTCCTGGTTGCAACCGGGGCAGCGGTACGTCTTGACCGACGCACCCGCGCCGATCCCGCGTACCTGCCAGGCGCCGTCGGTCCACTGCTGCACGGAGGCGACACCCTGCCGGACGCGGTCGTCGTCCAGGTTGGCGTTCTCGTCCCGGCGAGGGCGGTTGCGACGGGGGCTCACAGTCACCAAGCGTACGGTCCGATCGGTGGGACGCCCCGGCGCGGTCACCAGGTGGCAGGCTGGTCCAGGTGTTCGGCGACCTGCGCTGCGCCCAGCACGGCCGCCGCGTCGGCCTCGGTGAACCCCTGGTACGGCGACCCGAAGTTCGCCGTCAGATGGGCCTTCGGAAAACCGAGCAGTTCGAGGTACCCGCCCTGCGGTTGGCGATAGGCAGGTATGCCGTCGATCGTCCAGTTCCCCTTGGTGCGGCTTTCGGTGACGGCGGCATAGCCCAGCTCGACCTGAAGCCCTGGCACGGTGGTCCTGGCAACCGTCAGCACAACGGTGACCTCGGTCGGAAGCCGTTCCGTGCTCACCTCGCAGCCGGTGATCCGGGCGCCCGCCGGCAGCGCGCTGAGCCGCAGCGGGCCTCCGCACTGGTACGCCTCGTTCAGTCGCAACGCGGCAGCCACGTCGAACAGGTCCCGTTGCTCCTTGGCGAGCACGCTGGCCCGGGCGTACACCCCCGGGACGGGCTGCCAGCGTCGCAGCCAGATCGGCACACCGTTGAGTCCCTCGTCCCGCGTTACCGATCCGTCGAAGGCGCCGTTCCTGAGTGACTCCGGGACCATCCCCGTCACGCCCTGGGCGCTCCTGTGCAGTGCGTCAGCCGACGCGGCCAGTTCCAGGGTGATCGTCCGCCCGCCCACGTCGAGTTCTGCTCGCTCTACGCCGTCCTGCACCGACCAGTTGAGGTACCGAGGCCCGCTCGGGGCGAACCCGAAGTGCAACACGCCCGCGTCCGCGCCGACCAGGTCGGGTCGCGCGGCCGCGCCCGGTACGCCGTCGGCGCGGGGCGGCACAGCGCGCACGACGACGCCGGCCGCTTGGTCCGCCGGCACGACACCGTCCTGTTCCGAGCCGCCAAGGTGCACCGAGCCTACGGCCACGCCCACGCCGAGCAGGGCCACGACGCTGAGCGCCGCCCCGGCGGTGGCCCGACGGCGGCGGACCCGGGCGCGGCCCCGGTTCACCGCGCCGGCCATCAGCCGGTCGGTGTCCACGGCACCCTCGGCGCGTTCCCGCAGGGTGTGGACGATCCGCTGGTCGAGGTCGGTCACGGCCGGCTCCCGTTCGTCGTCGGGACGCCGCAGCGCTCCCGGAGGTTGGCGAGCGCCCGCATCGCGTGGGTGCGGACGGTGACCGGCGAGCAGTTCAGGATCTGCGCGATCGTCGCGTCGTCGAGGTCCTCGTAGTAGCGCAGCACGAGCACCGCCCGCTGGCGGTCGGGCAGGCCGAGCACCAGGCGCCACATCTCGTCGCGGTCGGCCGCCTCGCCGCCGAGGTCGCCACGGTACGGCCGGTCGGCGAAGGTGTCGGTGGCCAGCTCACGGTTCGACCGGCGACGCCACCAGGAGATGTTGGCGTTGACGAGCATCCGTCGGACGTACACGTCGGGCCGGTCGACCCGGGCGATCTTGCGCCACTGCACGTACGCCCGGGCCAGCACCTCCTGGGTGAGGTCCTCGGCCCGGTGCTCGTCACCGGTCAACAGTCGAGCCAGCCGGACGAGAGCCGGGCCTCGGCTGCCGACGTACTCCTCGAAGGTCACACCATGCAGACGCGGCCGGGACGGTCCGGCGTTGACCGGGTCAGCGGTGCGAGTGGTCGCGGAAGCCCCGGCGGGTCTTGCGGCCCAGGTAGCCGGCGGTGACGAGGTGCTCCAGCAGTGGCGCGGGCGCGAAGCCCGGCTCGCGCAGCTCCAGGTACAGCTCCCGCTGGATGGCCAGCGCGACGTCCAACCCGACAACGTCGAGCAGCTCGAACGGGCCCATCGGGTAGCCGCAGCCCAGCTTCATGGCGTGGTCGATGTCGTCGGCCGTCGAGTAGCTGGCCTCCAGCATCTTCACCGCGTCGTTGAGGTACGGGAAGAGCAGCGCGTTGACGATGAACCCGGACCGGTCGGCGCAGACCACTCCGATCTTGCCCAGCGCGGCGCAGACCGCCCGGGCGGTGGCGGTGGTCTCCGGGGAGGTGCGGATGGTGCGGACCAGCTCGACCAGCGGCATGACCGGCGCCGGGTTGAAGAAGTGCAGCCCCACCACGTCGGCCGGCCGGTGGGTGGCCATGGCCACGTCGATCACCGGCAGCGAGGAGGTGGTGGTGGCCAGCACGACGCCCGGCTTGCAGATCTCGTCGAGGCTGGCGAAGAGCGCCTTCTTGACGCTCAGCTCCTCGACCACGGCCTCGACCACCAGGTCGACGTCGGCGAGGTGGTCGAGCGTCGCCGACCAGCTGATCCGGCCGAGCGCGGCGTCCCGGTCGGCCTCGGCGAGCTTGCCGCGCACGACGCCCTTGTTGAGCGAGGTCTTCACGGCCTCGCAGACCGTCGCGGACTTCTCGGCGCCCCGGGTCACCGAGACGACCTCGTAGCCGGCCTTCGCGAAGACCTCGATGATCCCGGTGGCCATCGTTCCAGAACCGACCACGCCGACCTTCGCGATGGCGCGGGCCCCGTCGCCGAGCGCGGCCTCGGTGGCCGGCGGGGTCGCCCCATCCGGTACGACCACGGGCGAGCCGGGCCGCTCGTAGGTGTAGAAGCCCCGGCCGGACTTCCGGCCGAGCAGCCCAGCCGTCACCATCTGCTTGAGCAGCGGCACGGGAGCGTGCCGGCGGTCCCGCCCACCGCGGCGGTACATGGTGTCCAGGATCTCGTACGCGGTGTCCAGGCCGATGAGGTCCATCAGCGCGAGTGGGCCCATCGGTAGGCCGCAGCCGAGCTTCATGGCGGCGTCGATGTCCTCCCGGGTCGCGTAGTGCGACTCGAACATGCCGACCGCGTGGTTGAGGTAGCCGAAGAGCAGCGCGTTGGCGATGAAGCCAGCCCGGTCGTTGATGGTGACGTCGACCTTGCCGAGCCGGGCGCAGAGCGCCTCGACGTCGGCGACGACCTCGGGCGCGGTGACCACGGTGCGGATCACCTCGACCAGCTTCATCACCGGCGCCGGGTTGAAGAAGTGGATGCCGATGACCTGGTTGGGTCGGGTGGTGGCCACCGAGATCTCGGTGACGCTCAGCGACGAGGTGTTGGTGGCCAGGATGGTCTCCGGCCGGCAGACCCGGTCCAGCTCGGCGAAGATCCGCTGCTTGAGGTCGAGGTGCTCGGGCACCGCCTCGATGACCAGGTCGACGGAGTGCAGGGCGTCCAGCCCGACGGCGAAGTGCACCCGCTCGTGCAGGGCGTCCCGGTCGGCCGCGGCGAGTTTGCCCTTGGCGACCGCCCGATCGGTGGAGGCGGTGAGGGTGGCCCGGCCGCGCTCCAGCGCCGGCTCGGCGATCTCGACCGCCACCACGTCGATGCCGTTGCGGGCGAAGACCTCGACGATGCCGGCACCCATGGTGCCCAGCCCCACCACGCCAACGGTGCTGAACTCGCGCGCCACGACCGGCCTCCCCAGACAGTCCGCACGACCACTGAACGGCCGCTAAGGTTATGCGCGCGAGTCTGCCACGTGACGCTCGGTTGTCGAGACGCCGTGGCATATTTCACCCACGACGCCGCCGGGTGTGCGGTTGGGGGGCGACGGTCAGGCCGCGGGGCCGGTCAGCGCCAGCAGCTCCGCGACGAACTCCGCCGGCCGCTCCAGGTGCGGGCTGTGCCCGCATCCGGGCAACACCACCTCGTGGTACGCGCCGCCGGCCGCCGCGTACCGCTCCAGCACCGCCCGGGTCTGGCCGATCATCGGCTGCGCCGGGCACGCCTCCTCGCCGGGCCAGCCGGGCACCACACCCAGCGAGCCGAGGTACGCCAGGTCGAACAGCGAGGTGTCCGAGACGATCACGTCGGCGTCGCCGCGTACCCAGGTGACCGGGGGTTTGTCGGCGACGGCCACCAGCTCGTCGGCGAGCCGGAAGAAGGTCGGCGCGAGCGCGTTGAGCACCCCGCGCTCCCCCGGCGCCATGCCCGGCCACCTGTCCGAGGAAGCGGCCGTGCCGGGGTAGTTGTCGTCACCGGTCGCGGTGGAGAGCAGCGTGTCCAGCAGCAGGTCCTCGTCCGCTCCCAGGGACGCCGGATCGGCCACATAGGTGGCCCGGAGCACGGCGCGCGGGCTGGTCGGCGCATCCGCGCTGCGATCACCGGCAGCTAGCCGGGCGACGAAGTCCGGGTTGGCCGTACCGGCGCCGGTCCCGGCGAAGTCGGCGGTGGTCGGCGTGCCGACCAGGTCGCGGGTGCCACCGAAGCCGTACGGGGAGACCGGCGCGGCGAGCAGCAGCGCGCCCACCCGGTGCGGGTGGTCGACCAGCAACCGCATCGCCACGCCCCCGCCGAGGGAGTGGCCGACCACCACCGGGCGGGCGTCGGCGTCGCCGAAGAGCGTCGGGTCGTCCAGCAGGGCGGCCACGTCGTCGGCGAAGTCCCCCAGGCCCCGGGTGGCGTCCACCGGGGCGGTGTCGGAGTCACCGTAGCCGCGCAGGTCGGGGGCGACCACGCGCAGCGTCGCCGGCAACCGCCGTACCAGCGGCTCCCAGAACAGCGCGGACGAGCAGTTGCCGTGGATGAGCAGCACGGGCGTGCCGTCCGGCGGGCCGGCCACCCGTACCGCCTGGGTGATGCCGTTGGCCGTCACGGTCCGCTGCTCGGTCTCCATCCGCGGCATGCTGCCACGCCGGTGCGCGGCGGTACAGGCGGCCGGCGCCCACCCGGCGACCGTTCGTGATGTGGTCTGCCGCCACGGGTCCGCGGGCCGGTCAGGGGCGGCCCTGTCCGCTCAACGGCGTGCCCGGGGCGGAGCGGCCAACGGCAGTGGCAGGGTCGGCCGGATGTCGCGCCGGGACGGGCCGAAGTCGAGCCCCACCGGATCGGTGTGCGCCACGCCGGGGTCGAATAGGCGCAGCTCGGTGCGGCCGAGCCGGATCACGTCGCCGTCGGCGAGGAGTTCCTCCTCGGTGATCCGACGGTCGTTGAGCCACGTGCCGTTGGTCGAGCCCAGGTCCCGCAGTGACGGGCCCTCGGACGCCAGCCACACCTCCGCGTGCCGACGGCTCAGGTGCGGGTCGTGGACGACCACATGGCTGGTCGGTGCTCGACCGATCACCTGAGGCTCGACCCGCAGTCGAAAGCTCGCCCCGCGCATCGGCCCACCTGCCACCGTCAACAGCGGCATCAGTTCCGGATGTTCCTCCATGGACAGTCAGCCCTCCACCCACACCGTCACTCCGCGCGTCAGCCTGCCACCAGACGGTAGTCGTCAATACCGACCGGCCGGTCAACTCCTCGCTACTGCCCGGCCAACTCCCGCTCCACGGTTCGGGCGGACGGCATCTGACGCAGAGGGCCTGACCTGCCCTGATCAACGAGCGGGTGGGTCGATGCGACTTCCGTCCCGCCGGCCCGAATCGCGCCCTACCGATGAGTAATCTTCGGGTCTAGACTTCCGCCATGACGGCTGTGCAGCTCCCGGGCAACCCGGTCATCGAGGCGGGCCAACTGGTCAGCACCAGCCCGGCCACCGGCGCCGAGGCCGGCCGCCTCCCCGTCGCCAGCGAGCTCGACGTGCGGCAGGCCGTCGAGCGCGCCCGCGAGGCAGGCGTCTGGTGGGCCGGTCTGGGCTTCACCGGCCGGCGCGAGCGGCTGCTGCGCTGGCGCGCCCTGCTCGCCAAGCGCATCGAGCAGCTCGCCGAGCTGGTGCACGCCGAGGGCGGCAAGCCCGTCGCCGACGCCATCGTCGAGATCGTCACCGCCATCGAGCACGTCGACTGGGCCGCCCGCAACGCCGGCCGCGTGCTCGGCCCCCGCCGGGTGCGGTCCCGGCTCATCCTCGCCGAGTTCTCCGGCCACCTCGAATACCAGCCGTACGGCGTCGTCGGCGTGATCGGGCCGTGGAACTATCCCGTCTTCACCCCGATCGGCTCGGTCGCGTACGCCCTCGCCGCCGGCAACGCCGTGGTGCTGAAACCGAGCGAGTACACGCCAGCGGTCGGCCAGTGGTTGGTGGACAGCTTCGCCGAGGTCGTCGGCGAACAGCCGGTGTTCACCGCCGTACACGGGTTGGGCGACGTGGGCGCGGCGCTCTGCCGCTCCGGGGTGAACAAGCTGGCCTTCACCGGCTCCACGGCCACCGCCCGGAAGGTGATGGCCGCCTGCGCCGAGACGCTGACCCCGGTGCTCATCGAGGCCGGCGGCAAGGACGCCATGATCGTTGACAGCGATGCCGACCTGGACGCCGCCGCCGAGGCGTGCGTCTGGGGCGGCATGACAAACGCCGGTCAGACCTGCATCGGCATCGAGCGGGTGTACGCCGTCGACCCGATCTTCGACGCCTTCGTCGACAAGGTGGTGGCGCGCGCGGGCCGGCTGACCGTCGGGCCGGAGGGCGCCGACATCGGCCCGATCACCATGCCCAGCCAGGTCGACGTGATCCGACGCCACATCGACGACGCGGTCAGTTCCGGCGGGCGTGCGGTGCTCGGTGGCCCCGGTGCCGTGCAGCCGCCGTACGTGCACCCGACCGTGCTGGTGGACGTACCGGAGGATTCGGCCGCCGTCCGCGAGGAGACCTTCGGGCCGACCCTGACCATCAACCGGGTCCGTGACGCCGACGAGGCCGTCACCAGAGCCAATGCGCTGCCGTACGGCCTCGGTGGTTCGGTCTTCGGCCGGCGCCGCGCGGTGGCCATCGCCCGACGGCTGCGCTCCGGGATGGCGTCGGTCAACTCCACGCTGACCTTCGCCGGGATGTCCACCCTGCCGTTCGGCGGGGTTGGCGACTCGGGCTTCGGGCGGATCCACGGCGAGGACGGTTTGCGCGAGTTCGGCCGAGCGAAGGCGATCACCCGCCGTCGGGCCCGGTCGCTGCTGCCGTCGATGACCTTCGAGCGGACCCCGACCGACGTCGACCGACTCGTCAAGGCCGTCAAGATGATGTACGGGCGCTGACTCCTCAGAAGAGGGTCAGCTCGTCCTTCACGATCCCGCGCAGCCGGTCGTAGTCGACGACCACACACCGGATGCCCCGGTCGGCCGCCAGCACCCGGGCCTGCGGCTTGATCTCCTGCGCGGCGAAGACCCCGGCGACCGGGGTGAGCAGCGGATCGCGGTTCATCAACTCGAGATAGCGGGTGAGCTGCTCCACCCCGTCGATGTCGCCACGCCGCTTGACCTCGACGGCCACCGCGCCGGAGTTGGCGTCCCGGCAGAGCAGGTCGACCGGGCCGATCGCCGTCATGTACTCGCGGCGGACCAGTGTGTAGCCCTCGCCCAACGTGCCCGGGTTGGCGGCCAGCAACTCCTGCAGGTGCGCCTCCACCCCGTCCTTGCGCAGGCCGGGATCAACCCCCAGCTCGTACGACGTGTCCTGGAAGATCTCATCCAGGGTGATCCGCAACTCCTCGCCGGCCTTGTTGACCACCCGCCACACACCGGGGGCCTCCTCCAGCCGACACGGCGGGCTCATCCAGTTCAACGGCTTGTACGCCCGGTCGTCGGCATGGATGGACACCGACCCGTCCGCCTTCACCATCAGCAGCCGGGTGGCCAGCGGCAGGTGAGCCGAGAGCCGTCCGACATAGTCCACCGAGCACTTCGCAATGACCAACCGCACCCGACGAGGGTAGCCGAGCACCGGACGGTCGCTGGCAAGCGGCACTGGCGCGTCGGTGCGATGCTGAGACCGTGCTCGAAGTCCTCACCGGTACCGGTCTCGCCGCCTCGGCGGGCCTGAACGCCTACATCCCCCTGCTCACCCTCGGTCTGCTCGCGCGCTACTCCGACCTGATCGACCTGCCCAGCGGATGGACGTGGCTCGGCAACGGCTGGGTCATCGTCATCCTGGCCGCCCTGCTCGCCGTCGAGATGGTGGCGGACAAGGTGCCGGTGGTCGACCACGTGAACGACGTGGTGCAGACCGTCGTCCGGCCCACCGCCGGTGGCCTCGCCTTCGGCGCCGGGTCATCGTCGGAGACGGTGACGGTGAGCGACCCCGGGAGCTTCTTCTCGTCGCACCAGTGGGTGCCGGTGGCGGCCGGCGTTGTGCTCGCATTCGGGGTGCACCTGCTCAAGTCCGCCGCGCGGCCGGTGATCAATGCGACCACCGCCGGGTTCGGCGCTCCGGTGGCCAGCACCGCCGAGGACGCCACAAGCGTGGTGGTCTCCCTGGCGGCGATCATCCTGCCGGTGCTGGTGCTCGCCTTCCTGCTCGGCCTGGTGGCATTCACCTTCTGGTTCGTACGTCGACGCTCCGAACGCCGCCGGGAGCGCCAGGCGGCCCGCGCCGCGGGCTTCCGCGTCTGACGGGCCAACGGGCCACGGTGATCCCGCCGGGTCCCGACATGCCGCTGGCCGGCACCCATAACGGGTGCCGGCCAGCGGTCGGTTTGACGTGGTGGTGCGGTGGTGCGGTGGTGCTGTGGTGGGTCAGCTGTTCCAGTGCTGGTGCACCAGGTCGGTGGCCTGCTGCTCCCACTGGGCGTACGCATCCGGGTACGCCGAGACCTGCACGGTCTGCGCGGCGTCGGTCAACGCCATGTCCTGCCACCCGTCGACCTGCCGCAGGCCCTTCAGGAACGCGGTGGTGGAGTAGGCCGGGTCGGTGATCTGCTCCGGCGTGCCCCAACCAGAGGACGGGCGCTGCTGGAACAGGCCCAGCGAGTCGTGGTCGTTGGCGTCACCCAGGTGGCCCAGGTTGTCCAACTTCGATTCCTGCAGGCTGGTGGCGATCGAGATGACCGCGGCCCGCTCGGGCAGACCGGCCTTCTTCGTGGCGGCGATGATCGCCTTGGCGTTACCGGTCTGCTCACCGTTCAGGGTGATCCGGGACTGCTCACCCTGAGGCTTGGGGGCCTGGACCGCGACCGCGACGGGCTTGCCGTCGACGGGGGTGGCGGCGTGGGCGGCGACCGGACCGGCGAACACACCACCGGCGAACGCGAGACCAGCAACGGACAGCACACTCTTACGCATGATCGTGTTCATGGGGGAAGCTCCTTCGGGGGTAGAACACCCAACCGCCAAGGGGGGAACGGCGAGCCGGGTGCGAGCACCTCGTCCGGGCGCATCAGAAAAGTCTTCGGGGGGGGTCGACGCCTACGGTGGCTCAGCGCCGGGACCGGCAACCTACGGCGGCCCAGCGCCGGGACCGGCAACCTCCGGCGGCTCAGCGCCGGGACCGGCAACCTCCGGCGGCCCAGCGTCGGGGTCGGCGACCTACGGGCGGGCGGCTCGTGGCGCCGGGGTCGGCGGCCTCCGAGAGGGCTCGTGGCGCCGGGTCCAGATGTAACGACCGGCGGGCCGCCGTCATTCCGGGCGTGGCCCATCCCGTCGCCACCCTCATCCAGGTGGTCCGGGGGGGGTCGTTCGTGGGGACTGTAACGACCGGGCGGGGGCCAGCATTCCAACCAGAGACCGGTCAGGCCGGCGAGCCGTGGTGCTGCGATCGTCAGGGTATGTAACGACCCCCGGCCGGCCATCATTCCGGCCGGCGAGTGCGCCCGACCACACCCCAGATCGCAAACCCGACATCATTGGTCAGGCCGCCTGATCAGGCGGGCGTCACGCGCCGACCTGCCGGTGATCGACTCACTCGACCCCGGATCGACCACCGCACCGGTACGCAATCCGATCGGAGTCGACAAAACCCGTGATGCCACCCAGGCATATTTATGCCACACAGGCATCACACACACCACAGCGACCGCCACCGGACCGACTCCCGACGCCGAGCACAGTCACCCCGCCCCGAACACCCGAGCACCCGCCGCACTCAGCCAGCGGGCTGGGCAAGCCCGCGGACGGTGACCAACCGACCGGGAACGGGCAGGCGCGCCACACCCGCACGAACGGCGACCACCGACCGGGGTGGGGCCCGCCGTGCCCGGCGCAGGGATCAAGCCTGACCGCCCGGAGCCGGGCACGGCGGGCCCCACCCCACCCCCCACGAACCCCGGCGGCGGATGCCCCCTCCCACGGACCCGACGCCACACTCCGCCGACGGACATCAACCCGGCACCCAAGACAAAAGCCTAGAATCGGGCAGAGAGCCAGAGGAGGCCGGCATGACCGCAGCCATGGAGATGCCCCGAGTTCAGGAGTGCGTGGTCGCAGCCTGCGCGTACAACGACAGCGGCGACTGCCACGCCTTCGCCATCACGATCGGCAGCATGGACCACGCCCACTGCCACACCTTCGTCGAGTCACCGGTCCGCGGCGGCGCGGACGGCCTCATCGCCCAGGTTGGCGCCTGCCAGCGCTCCGACTGCCGGCACAACGAGCAGTTGGAGTGCCACGCCGCGTCGATCCGGGTCGGCCCGGACAACGACATGGCCGACTGCATCACCTACGACGGTCGGTGACCTGCCAGATCCACCGGTTCAGGGCAGGTCGTTCGCGGAACGGATGACCGTCACCAGGTCGTCGATGATGCCGGTGAGGGCGAAGTCCTTCGGGGTGAAGACCCTGGCCACCCCGGCGGCGCGCAGCGTGTCGGCGTCGCCGGCGGGGATGATGCCCCCGACGACCACCGGCAGATCCGCTCGGCCGGCGGCGCGTAGCCCGTCGAGCACCGCCGGCACGGCGGCCAGGTGCGAGCCGGAGAGCACGGAGAGCCCGACCAGATCGACGTCCTCCTCCACGGCGGCGGCGACGATCTGCCCGGCGGTCAGCCGGATACCCTGGTAGACGACCTCGAAGCCGGCGTCGCGGGCGCGTACCGCGATCTGCTCGGCGCCGTTGGAGTGCCCGTCCAGGCCGGGCTTGCCCACCAGCAGCCGCAGCCGGCCGCTGCCCAATTCGCGGGCGGTGGCGGCGACACGCTCGCGGACGGCCGCGAGGCCCGGGTCGCCGCCGGTCGCGGTGCCGCCGGCCAGCCCGGTGGGTGCCCGGTACTCGCCGAAGACCTTGCGCAGCGCGCCCGCCCACTCGCCGGTGGTCACGCCGACCCGCACGCACTCCAGGGTGGCGGGCATCAGGTTCGCGGTGGTCGCGGCGTCCGCCCGGAGCCGGGCCAGGGCCGCGTCGACGGCCGCGGCGTCCCGATCGGCACGCCATCGGCGTACGGCGTCCGCGGCCGCGGCCTCCACCGCCGGGTCGACCTGCTCGACGGCTTCCGCGCCGGCGGCGGTCAGCGGGGAGGGCTCGGTCTCGGCGTACCGGTTGACCCCGACCACGACATCGGCACCGGACTCCATCCGGCGGCGGCGCTCGGCCAGCGAGGCCACCAGCGCGCTCTTGAGGTAGCCGGTCTCCACGGCGGCGACCACGCCACCCAGCTCCAGCACCGTGGCCAGCTCGACGCGGGCACCGGTGACAAGCTCGTCGACCAGCGCGGTCATCACGTGCGAGCCGGCGAAGAGGTCGGGGTATTCGAGCAGGTCCGACTCGTACGCCAGGACCTGCTGCATCCGCAGCGACCACTGCTGGTCCCAGGGGCGGGGCAGGCCGAGCGCCTCGTTCCAGGCGGGTAGTTGCACCGCGCGGGCCCGGGCGTCGCGGGACATCGTGACGCCGAGCATCTCCAGCACGATGCGCTGGATGTTGTTCTCCGGTTGCGCCTCGGTCAGGCCGAGCGAGTTGACCTGCACGCCGTAGCGGAACCGGCGCTGCCTGGCCTCGGTGACGCCGTACCGGTCGCGGGTGATCTCGTCCCAGAGCACGCCGAACGCGCGCATCTTGGCGATCTCCTCGACGAAGCGCACCCCGGAGTTGACGAAGAAGGAGACCCGCTGCACCACGTCGCCCATCCGCTCGGCGGGCACCTGGCCGGAGTCGCGGACGGTGTCGAGCACGGCGACGGCGGTGGCCAGCGCGAAGCCGACCTCCTGCACGGGCGTGGCGCCGGCCTCCTGCAGGTGGTAGGAGCAGATGTTGACCGGGTTCCACTTCGGCATCGTCGTCAGCGTGTGCGCGATGACATCGGCGGTGAGCCGCAGCGATGCCGCCGGCGGAAAGATGTACGTACCCCGGGACAGGTACTCCTTGATGATGTCGTTCTGCGTGGTGCCGGCGAGCATCGAGGGGGTCCAGCCCTGCTCCGTCGCCACCGTCCCGTAGAGGGACAGCAGCCACATCGCCGGCGCGTTGATGGTCATCGAGGTGTTCATCTCGGCCAACGGGATGCCGTCGAAGAGCGCCCGCATGTCACCGAGGTGGGCCACCGGCACGCCGACCCGGCCGACCTCACCGGTGGCCAGTTCGTGGTCGGGGTCGTACCCGGTCTGGGTGGGCAGGTCGAAGGCGACCGAGAGACCGGTCTGCCCTTTGGCGAGGTTGCGGCGGAAGAGGGCGTTGGTCGCGGTGGCCGACGAGTGGCCGGCGTAGGTGCGCATGACCCACGGGCGGTCCCGCTCGGGCAGCCGCCCCGGGTATGCCTTCTCGTCCATGGCCAGAGTCTAAGTTACCGTTCAGTAAAACGGGCTGTGGAAAACCACACAGGTCCATGTCGCGGACGTCCGGGTGGAAAGCGCGCGCGGTGGCGCCGACCGCCACACCCCGGGCTGCGGACCGCCCTGGCCAGGACGCACACTGGACGCCATGGATGACGAGCTGGCCATCTCCGTCCGGGGTCTGCGCAAGGCGTACGGCGACAACGTCGCGGTGGCGGGCGTGGATCTCGACGTTCGACGTGGCGAGGTGTTCGCCCTGCTCGGCCCGAACGGTGCTGGCAAGACCACCACGGTGGAGATTCTGGAGGGCTACCGGCGCCGGGATGCCGGCGAGGTCTCCGTGCTCGGCGCGGACCCCGCTCACCCGGACCCGGGCTGGCGGTCCCGGGTGGGCATCGTGCTCCAGGGCACCGGCGAGTTCGACGAGCTGACCGTCGCCGAGGTGATCCGGCACTTCTCCGGGTTCTATCCCGATGCCGACGATCCGGACAAGGTGATCGAGCGGGTCGGGCTGGCCGGCAAGGCGAAGGCCCGCACGCACACCCTCTCCGGTGGGCAGAAGCGCCGGCTCGACGTGGCGCTCGGCATCATCGGCCGCCCCGAGCTGCTCTTTCTCGACGAGCCGACCACGGGCTTCGACCCGGAGGCCCGCCGCGAGTTCTGGGAACTGATCCGCGACCTCGCCGCGGCCGGCACCACCATCGTGCTGACCACCCACTATCTGGACGAGGCGGAGGCGCTGGCCGACCGGGTCGGTGTGATCGCGGCCGGCCGGCTGGTCGAGGTGGCCGCCCCGAACCGGCTGGGCAACCGGCAGGAGGCCCTCGCCACGGTTTCCTGGCGTACCCCCGAGGGGTTGGTGGAGACCGCGCAGAGCGCGACGCCGACGGCCCTGGTGGCCGACCTCGCCGCGCGTCACGGCGGCGAGGTCCCCGGGCTCACCGTGACCCGGCCGACTCTGGAGGACGTCTACCTCACCATGATCGGACAGACGCGATGACCACCACGACGAAGGCGGCGGCCCCGGTCGCGACGACTCGGGGCCGGCGTGCGAACCCCGGCGCGCTCGCCCTCCGGCAGGGCCGGCTGGAGATCACCCAGTTCCTGCGCAGCCGGGAGTCCGTGGTCTTCACGATGGGCTTCCCCATCATCATGATCCTGATCTTCGCGTCGATCTTCGACGGCACGATCGGCGGCGGGGTCAAGTTCACCCAGTACTTCATCACCGGCATGATCGCGACCGGTCTGATGACGGTGAGCTTCCAGAACCTCGGCATCTGGATCCCGATCGAGCGGGACCGGGGCGTGCTCAAGCGCTACCGGGGCACGCCGATGCCGAAGTGGGTGTGGTTCGCCGGCAAGGTGATCATGGTGGTGGCGATCGGCATCGCCGAGACCGCGCTGCTGCTGGCCGTGGCGGTGGCGCTGTTCGACCTCGACCTGCCGGGTACGGCCGGAAAGTGGTTCACCTTCGGCTGGGTCGCCGTGCTCGGCGTGACAGCCTGCACCCTGTGCGGTATCGCCATCTCGTCACTGGCCCGTACCGCCCGCAGCGGCTCGGCGGTGGTCACTCCGGTCGCCCTGGTGCTCCAGTTCATCTCCGGGGTGTTCTTCGTCTTCACCGACCTGCCCACCTGGATGCAGCAGGTCGCGGCGCTGTTCCCGCTCAAGTGGATGTGCCAGGGGCTGCGTGCGGTCTTCCTGCCGTCCAGCTTCGGCGCCCAGGAGCCGGGCGGCTCGTTCGAGCTGGGTCGCGTGGCACTGGTGCTGGCCCTGTGGTGCGTGATCGGCCTTGTGCTCTGCCTGACCACCTTCCGCTGGACCACCAAACGCGACGGCTGACCCCCGCCCGCCCCCGCCGCCTCGTCGATCTGGGGCGGGGAGGGGTGGGGTGTGGGGGTTAGTACGTGTAGAAGCCTTTGCCGGTCTTGCGGCCCAGGTCGCCGGCGGTGACCATCCGCTGGAGCAGCTCCGGCGGGAAGAACTTCTCGTCGGCGGTGTCGGTGTAGATGTTCTTCGAGGCGTGCAACAGCACGTCCACGCCGGTCAGGTCGGTGGTTGCCAGTGGGCCCATGGCGTGCCCGAAGCCCAGCCGGCAGGCCGTGTCCAGGTCCTCGGCGGACACCACACCGGACTCGACCAGCTTGACCGCCTCCACCACCAGCGCGGAGATCAGCCGGGTGGTGACGAAACCGGCGATGTCCCGGTTGACCACTACGACCGTCTTGCCGATCTCCTCGGCGAAGGCCCGCGCGGTGGCCAGGGTGGCGTCGCTGGTCTTGTAACCGCGAACCAGCTCGCAGAGCTGCATCATCGGCACCGGGGAGAAGAAGTGGGTGCCGACGACCGACTCCGGCCGCTCGGTGACCGCGGCGATCTGGGTGACCGGGATGGCCGAGGTGTTGGTGGCCAGCACCGCGTCGGCCTTGCAGATCTTGTCCAAGGCGCGGAACACCTCGTGCTTGATCTCCAGCCGCTCGAAGACCGCCTCGACCACGATGTCCGCGTCGGCCGCCGCCTCCAGGTCGGTGGTCGGCGTGATCCGGGCGAGCGTCGCCTCGACCTCGGACGCCTCGATCTTGCCCTTCTCGGCGAACTTCTCGAGTGACTTCCGGATGCCGCCGAGCCCTCGGGTGGTGGCCGCGGCGTCCAGGTCGCGCAGCGTCACCTGCCAGCCCGCCTGCGCCGCCACCTGGGCGATGCCGGAGCCCATCAGTCCGGCCCCGACGACCGCGAGTCGACCCGCCATCTACTTCTCCCTCGCTGCGATTGAGTGCTGTCTGCACCCTAGTCGGCGAGCCTGAACGACGACTAAGCCCGGTGGCGTCAGATCTCCAGCGCCGGCTCCTCCGGGGTGGTGCCCCGCTCGACGGCCACGCCGAGCGCACGCAGGTCGGCCACGAAGTCCGGGTAACCCCGATCGACGTGGTGCACGTGGGAGACCTCGGTGATTCCGTCCGCGCAGAGCCCGGCGATGATCAACCCTGCTCCGGCGCGGATGTCGGTGGCCCGTACGGGTGCGCCGGAGAGCCGGTCCCGGCCGCGAACCACCGCGTGGTGCCCGTCGGTCTTGATGTCCGCGCCGAGACGCATCATCTCGTTGGCGAACATGAACCGGCCGTCGAAGATGTTCTCGGTGATCAACGAAGCGCCGTCGCTGACCGCTGCCAACCCGATCGCCATCGGCAGCAGGTCGGTGGCGAAGCCGGGGTACGGGAGGGTGACCACGTCCACCGCCCGGGGCCGGTCCTCCATGCGTACCCGGAAGCCGTTCCCCCGCGTCTCCACCAGTCCGCCGGCCGCCATCACCTTGTCCAACGCGACCTCCAGGTAGGCCGGATCCAGGCCGGTCACCGTCACGTCGCCGCGCGTCATGGCCGCACCGAACGCCCAGGTGCCGGCGACGATCCGGTCCCCCACCGTGGCGTGCCGTACCGGGCGCAGCCCCGGCACCCCGGTGATCAGCAGGGTGGACGTGCCCGCACCGGAGATCCGCGCCCCCATCTGGTTGAGCATGGTGCAGATGTCGACGATCTCCGGCTCCCGTGCCGCGTTGTCGATCATCGTGGTGCCCTCGGCCAGCACTGCGGCCATCACCAGGTTCTCGGTGGCGCCCACGCTGGGGAAGTCCAGCACGATGTCGGCGCCGTGCAGCCCGCGCGGCGCGGCGGCGATGACGAACCCGTGCTCACCGGAGATGTCCGCGCCCATCCGGGTCAGCCCGGAGATGTGCATGTCCAGCCCACGCGAGCCGATCGCGTCGCCGCCCGGATGGGCCACCCGCACGAATCCCCGACGGGCCAGGAGAGGGCCGAGCACGCAGATCGACGCGCGGAGCCGGCGGACCAGGTCGTAGTCCGCGTCCGCGCCCGGCTCGTCGGGCACGTCGATGGTCACCGAGCGGGACCGGGCCACGCCACCCCGGGCGACCATCGGGTCGACCGGGTCGTCCGCGTCGAACCGGACCTCGCAGCCCAGCCGGCGCAGCACCTCCCCCATGATCGCGATGTCGGTGATCCGCGGGACGTTGGTGATCACGCTGCGGCCCGGCGCGAGGAGCGCGGCGGCCATCAGCTTCAACGCCGAGTTCTTCGCGCCGACCACGTGCACGGTGCCGGCGAGCCGGGCATCACCGCGTACCCGGATGACATCAACGTCGTTGACCGCCGGATCGCCGGCGTCGCCGGGACCCACGACTGCGGGCCAGCCGGCGGTGGGGTCCGGCCGCGCCGGGATCGTCAGGTCCGGTATCCGTAGGCTGTGCGTCATGGCCGTCCACCTCACGCGCATCTACACCAAGGCCGGCGACGCCGGCATGACCAGGCTGAGTAACAACGAGCAGGTGCCGAAGACCGATCCCCGGATCGCCGCGTACGCCGATGTCGACGAGTGCAACGCGGCAATCGGCGTCGCCCTCGCTCTGGGCCAGCTCGCCGAGGACCTGCGGGCCGTGCTGGGCTCCGTGCAGAACGACCTCTTCGACGTGGGCGCCGACCTGTCCACGCCGGTGGAGCCGGAGCCGAAGTACCCGCCGCTGCGGGTGACCGAGGAGTATGTCGAGCGCCTCGAGGGCTGGTGCGACGAGTACAACGCACGCCTGAGCAAGCTCGACTCCTTCATCCTTCCCGGCGGCACCGCGGGCGCGGCGCTGCTGCACGTGGCACGGACCATCGCCCGGCGTGCCGAACGGGCAGCGTGGGCGCTGGTCAGCCACGATCCGGAACGGACCAGCACGCTCCCGGCAAAGTATCTCAACCGGCTCTCCGATCTGCTCTTTATCCTGTCAAGAACGGCAAATCCGGCGGGAGATGTGCTATGGGTGCCGGGCGGCAAGCGCTGAACGTCGGCGCTCTGCACCACGTCGAGGTCTGGGTTCCCGATCTCGACGCGGCCACGCGTAGTTGGGGCTGGCTCCTCGGCGAGCTGGGCTGGACACTGTTCCAGGACTGGCCGGCCGGCCGCTCCTGGCGCCTCGGCCCCACGTACCTGGTGCTCGAGCAGTCACCCGCGCTCTCCGGACCGGTCCACGACCGGCTCGCCCCGGGCCTCAACCACCTGGCGTTCCACGCCGGCCCGCCGGCCGTCGTGGACCGGCTGGTCGCGGCCGCGCCGGCACACGGCGGGACCCTGCTCTTCCCCGAGCGTCACCCACACGCCGGCGGCCCGGACACCTACGCCGCCTACCTCACCGACCACCAGGGGTACGAAGCGGAACTGATCGCCACCGTCCCAGACCGGTAACGGGCGAGAAGAATCAGGCCGCCGGCCAGTCCTGGGACGCCAGACGCGGCGAGACCGCCCCCGGAGGGGCGGCCTCGAGCCAGGAGAGGAAACCGGTCACTGTCGACCGCGCCATGGCGATCTCCACCGGTGCGTGTTGACTGGTACAGCGGAGGATCACCCAGTCGGCGGGCATGGAGAGGCGTTCCTGGCCCTCGGGAAGCCGGCGGCGTTCCACCACCAACTTCTTGCGGGAGAGCACCCGCTTGGGTCGCAACGCGAAACTGAACATCCGGTACCAGCGCAGTTCGTCACCGGCGAACCGGCCGAAGCCCGGCGACCAGCCACGGCCGTCGAGCATGGTGGTGACCCGGACGCTGAGTCGGATGATGCCACCGCTGCGGGTGACCACGGCCCGCCGGGCGAAGAGAATGAGGAGCGCACCGAGGATGACGGCGACGCCGATCCCGATTCCCTCGACGATCTGCATCCCCGGTACGGCTCAGCGACCCTGCGCGGAGACCGGGGTCGCGCTCTCGGCCAGCACGATGACGCCGTCGGCGCTCACCGAGAGGAAGCCGCCGGCCACCTCGTAGGAGACCTGCTCGCCACCGGCGAGCTTGATGCGCACCTGGCCGGGCTCGGCGAGCTGGCCGAGCAGCGGCGCGTGCCCCGGCAGGACACCGAGCTCACCCTCGGTCGTCCGGGCGACGACCATTTCGGCGTCACCGGACCAGACCTTCTCCTCGACGGCGACGAGCTCGACGTGAAGCTGCTTTGCCACGCTGTCTCCTTGCTGCGGCGGCGAATTGCCGAAAGTCTAGTCCGATGGCTGACGCGGCCCCAAGGCGGGTGTGCCGAGCTGCGCCACGCCTACTTGGTCTTGTTCTGGAATTCCGGGTGCTCCAGCAGGAATGGGTCCAGTTGTTCATTGTGCAGGGCTGCGAAGAAATCCGGGACGCCCGCCTGGAACTGCTCGCCCTTGTAGGTCTTGCCCTGGTAGACCGGGCCACCGGGCAGCTTGATCATCTCGATCGTGTTCGGACGGATGTCCTTCAGGGCGAGCCCGAAGTCGACCACACTGTTGCCCCGACCATTGAAGATCAGCGACTGGCCGGCCGCGCGGAGCACCTTGTCCAGCTTCAGCGGGTTGGCCACCACGTCCGCGCCGAACGCCTGACCGACCATTGCCTTGACGAACTGCTGCTGGTGGCGCTGCCGGCCGTAGTCGGCGTCCGGAACACCGTTCTTCGGGTAGCGCTGCCGGACGTAGTCCAGTGCCTGCCACCCGCTGAGGTGGTGGTTGCCCTTCTTGTAGACCGCCTGCGGGCCGACGTAGCCCTCACCGCGGGTGTTGCCCGGCCGCGGCTTACCGTCCGGCTGCCTGTGCTCGGACTTCACATCCCGCTCGACGTACAGGTCGACGCCGCCCATGGCGTCCACGATCTTCTGGAAGCCGGTGAAGTTGATGATCGCACCGGCGTCGAACCGCTTGATGCCGGTCACATTCTGCACCGTGGCGGCCAGCAACTCGAAGCCCCGCGCCGCGTCGGGGTTCGCCCCCGGCACCCGACTGCCGAACGACATGGCGGCGTTGATCTTCGTGGTCTCACCCGGGAAGCTGGCCTTCTTGAAGGCCGGGATGTCGACGTAGAGGTCGCGGGGCACCGAGAAGAGGTACGCCCGGTCCATCGTGGCCGGCACGTGCAGCACCATGATCGAGTCGGCCAGGGGCGACGACGTCGGCGTACGTGGGTCGATGCCGACCAGCAGGATGTTGAGCGGGCCCTTGATGTCGCTCTTCTTCGCCTGGGCGCCCGCCGCCTGGTCGCCGAACAGGTCAGCCTTGCCGACGGCCCCCTCGTAGCGGGCCATGAGCGCCTCGGTGCCGACCAGCACCGCCCCGCTGAGCACGGTCAGCACGGTGCCGAACACCGTGCAGATCCTGGCCCAGCGCGGCACGCCCCGCCAGATGGACGACTTTCGGCCACTCTTGCCGGCCTTACCCACGAGAATCTCCGTTCGTTACGCCCACGAGTAGGGGACGGGCGCACGTAGCCGAAAGGTTGCAAAGATCAACGCTCGTTCAGGTGAACGGGCTGGACGACCGTATCTCGCATGGTGCGCAACCGACGAACGCAAGAAACGGACTGCGGCGATGGTAGGACCTGAAGGTGAACAAAAGACTGCCCCGGCATTGCCGGGGCAGTCTTTTGTTCATGGGACCGATCGGGACGTCAGTCCTTCATCAGGTCCTTTGCCTTGGCCTCGAGGTCCTCGAGACCGCCGCACATGAAGAACGCCTGCTCGGGGAAGTGGTCGTACTCGCCCTCGCTGATCTTGCGGAACGCCTCGATGGTCTCCTTGATCGGGACCGTCGAGCCCGGCACGCCGGTGAACTGCTCTGCCGCGTAGGTGTTCTGCGAGAGGAAGCGCTCGATTCGCCGGGCACGGGCCACGGTGATCTTGTCTTCCTCGGAGAGCTCCTCGATGCCGAGAATGGCGATGATGTCCTGCAGGTCCTTGTAGCGCTGCAGGATCCGCTTGACCTCGGTGGCGACCTGGAAGTGCTCGGGGCCGACGAACTCCGGGGCGAGGATCCGGGACGAGGACGCCAGCGGGTCCACGGCCGGGTAGATGCCCTTGTCGGAGATCGACCGCTCCAGGTTGGTGGTCGCGTCCAGGTGGGCGAACGTGGTGGCCGGGGCGGGGTCGGTGTAGTCGTCCGCCGGCACGTAGATCGCCTGCATCGAGGTGATGGCCTGGCCCCGGACGGAGGTGATCCGCTCCTGGAGCTCGCCCATCTCGTCGGCAAGGGTCGGCTGGTAGCCCACCGCGCTCGGCATCCGGCCGAGCAGGGTGGAGACCTCCGAACCGGCCTGGGTGAAGCGGAAGATGTTGTCGATGAAGAGCAGCACCTCCTGCTTCTTCACGTCCCGGAAGTATTCCGCCATCGTCAGCGCGGAGAGCGCCACCCGCAGCCGGGTGCCCGGCGGCTCGTCCATCTGGCCGTAGACCAGCGCGGTCTTGTCGATGACGCCGGACTCGGTCATCTCGGCGATGAGGTCGTTGCCCTCACGGGTGCGCTCACCCACCCCGGCGAAGACCGAGGTACCACCGAAGTTGCGGGCCACTCGGGTGATCATCTCCTGGATGAGCACCGTCTTGCCCACACCCGCGCCGCCGAACAGGCCGATCTTGCCGCCCTTGACGTACGGGGCCAGCAGGTCGATGACCTTGATGCCGGTCTCCAGCATCTCGGTCTTCGGCTCCAGGTCCGCGAAGGCCGGGGCCTTACGGTGGATGCCCCACCGGTCGTCGGCCTCGAACGTCTCGCCCTCCTTGAGGTTGAGCACCTCGCCGATCGCGTTGAAGACGTGGCCCTTGACCGCGTCGCCCACCGGCACCGTGATCGGCTCACCGAGGTCACGCACCTCCGCGCCGCGGACCAGGCCGTCGGTCGGCTGCATCGAGATGGCGCGGACCAGGTTGTCACCCAGGTGCTGGGCAACCTCCAGGGTCAGCGTCTTCTCACCGCCGGACAGGTTCACCTTGACGTGCAGGGCGTTGAACAGGGCCGGCATGGCGTCGCGCGGGAACTCGGCGTCGACGACCGGGCCGATGACCCGGACCACGCGACCCGTGGCCGTCTTGGTCTCCACTGGTGCAGTCATCACACTTCACTTCCCGACGCGGCCAGCGCGTTGGCGCCGCCGACGATCTCGCTGATCTCCTGGGTGATACCGGCCTGCCGGGCCGAGTTCATCTCACGCGTGTACTTCTCGATCATGTCCTCGGCATTGTCGGTGGCGGACTTCATGGCCCGCCGCCGCGCCGCCGACTCGCTCGCCGCCGACTCGATCAACGCCGCGTAGATCCGCGTGTTGATGTAGCGCGGCAGGAGTGCGTCGAGCAGCGCCTCCGCCTCCGGCTCGAACTCGTACGCCGGCAGCAACCCCTCGGAGCGCGGCCGGTCCTCCACCTGCATCGGCCCGATGACCTTGGTGACCGGGGACTGGGTCATCAGCGAGTGGAACTCGGTGTAGACGATGTGCAACTCGTCCACGCCGAGCACTCCGTCCGCTCCGGCCGTGCCGTCGGCGTCGTCCGCACCGGCCGTGAACGCCTTGATCAGCGTCTCACCGACGGTGCGGGCGTCCTCGAACGACGGCTGCTCGCTGAACCCGGTCCAGTTCGCCTCGATCGGCCGGTTGCGGAACCGGTAGAACCCGACACCCTTACGCCCGATGACGTAGAGCACCGGCTCCTTGCCGTCCGCCTTGAGCCGCGCGATCAGCGATTCCGCCATCCTGATCGCGTTGGAGCTGTAGCCGCCGGCCAGGCCACGGTCGCTGGTGACCAGCAGGACGCCCGCCCGCCGCACCCGCTCGCGCGGGGTGAGCAGCGGGTGGTCGATCCGTGCGTTGGACGCCAGCGCCGTGAGCACACCGGTGATGGCCTGGGCGTACGGCAGGGACGCCTGCACCCGGGCCTGGGCCTTGGCGATCCGGCTCGTCGCCACGAGCTCCATCGCCTTGGTGATCTTCTTCATCGACTTCGCCGAGCGGATTCGTTGACGAAGAACGCGTACCTGGGCCGCCATCAGATCAGCTCTCGGCCGGGCGGTCGGTCGTGCCGTCGCGGAAGCGGGTCACCGTCTCGCGGTTCTCGTCGCCCTCCAGCGGGGCGGCCGGCGCGTCGTTGACCCGACGCTCGTCCTCCTTACCGAGGAAGACCTGCTTGAACTCGGCGATCGCCGTGTCCAGGGAGTTGGTGATGTCGTCGTTCCACTGGTTGTCGGCGATCGACGCGAGGACACCCTCGTGCTTGTGCCGCAGGTACTGGAGGAACTCCGACTCGAAGCGCCGCACCTCGCCGACCGGGATGTCGTCGAGCTTGCCCTCGACGCCGGACCAGACGGAGACGACCTGCTCCTGCACCGGGTAGGGCGAGTAGTTCGGCTGCTTGAGCAGCTCCACCAGGCGCGAACCACGGTTCAGCTGGTTCTGCGAGGCCCGGTCCAGGTCGGAGGCGAAGGCGGCGAACGCCTCCAGCTCGCGGTACTGGGCCAGGTTGAGTCGCAGCGAACCCGAGACCTTCTTCATCGGCTTCACCTGCGCGGCGCCGCCGACCCGGGAGACCGAGGTGCCGACGTTGATCGCCGGACGGACGCCCTGGTTGAACAGGTCGGTCTCCAGGAAGATCTGACCGTCGGTGATCGAGATGACGTTGGTCGGGATGAAGGCCGAGATGTCGTTGGCCTTCGTCTCGATGATCGGCAGACCGGTCATCGAGCCGCCACCCAGCTCGTCGGAGAGCTTCGCGCAGCGCTCCAGCAGGCGGGAGTGCAGGTAGAAGACGTCACCCGGGTACGCCTCACGGCCCGGCGGGCGACGCAGCAGCAGCGACACGGCCCGGTACGCCTCGGCCTGCTTGCTCAGGTCGTCGAAGACGATCAGGACGTGCTTGCCGCCGTACATCCAGTGCTGCCCGATGGACGAGCCGGTGTACGGGGCGATGTACTTGAAGCCGGCCGGGTCGGACGCCGGGGAGGCCACGATGGTGGTGTACTCCATCGCGCCGGCCTCTTCCAGCTGGCCCTTGATCGAGGCGATCGTCGAGCCCTTCTGGCCGATGGCGACGTAGATGCAGCGAACCTGCTTCTTGGGGTCGCCGGAGCGCCAGTTGTCCCGCTGGTTGAGGATGGCATCCAGGGCGACCGTCGTCTTGCCGGTCTTGCGGTCACCGATGATCAGCTGCCGCTGGCCCCGACCGATCGGGGTCATGGCGTCGATGGCCTTGATGCCGGTCTGCAGCGGCTCGAACACCGACTGGCGGGCCATCACGTTCGGCGCCTGCAGCTCCAGCTCGCGGAAGCCCTCGTTGGCGATGTCACCGAGCCCGTCGATCGGCTGGCCGAGAGCATCGACCACGCGGCCGAGGAACGCGTCGCCGACCGGCACGGAGAGCACCCGGTCGGTGCGCTTGACGCGCTGCCCCTCCGCCAGCTTGGCGGAGTCACCGAGAACGACGACACCGATCTCCCGGACGTCGAGGTTCAACGCCACGCCGAGCGTGCCGTCCTCGAACTCCAGGAGCTCGTTGGTCTTGGTCGAGGGCAGGCCCTCGACGTGGGCGATGCCGTCGCCGGTGTCGGCGACGGTGCCGACCTCCTCGCGGGAGACGTCGGACGAGTAGGAGGAGACGTAGCGCTCCAGGGCGCCGCGGATCTCCTCCGTCGAGATGGTCAGCTCGGCCATCCTCTGCTTCCTTAAAATTCAGGGGCCCGGGATACCTAGTACCGACCGGTCCGAATGGCGTCTGTCAATCCGGGCGCTGTGGCGGCGGCGCCGCCCCAACACTGAGGTGGCGGAGCCACCGCATTGTTAGGCGGCGGAGCCACCGCATTGTTAGGCGGCGGAGCCGCTCAGCGCTTCGCGAGCGCGTTGCGGGTCTCGTTGAGGCGACGCAGGATGGTGCCGTCGTACAGGTCGGAGCCGACCCGCACGCTCACGCCACCCAGGACGTCGGGGTCCACCGCCTGCTTGACGGAGACCTCCCGACCGTATATCGCGCTGAGGCTCGCTCCCAGCCGCTGCTCATCCTCGTCACTCAACGGGGCTGCGACGGTCACGTAGGCCACCTGCCGGTCGCGTCGCTCGGCGGCGAGTTCCACCAGCCGGGTGAGCGCCCCGCTGAAGGAGCGTCCACCGAGCCCACCCAGCGCCGCCTCGACGAGGCGGACGGTGATCGGGTGGGCCTTGTCGGCGAGCAGTTCGCGCACCAGGGCGGCCCGCCGCTCAATCGGAGCCGCCGGGTCGCCCAGCGTGTTGCCCAGCGTCGACTGACCGGCGACCACCTGACCGAAGCGGAACAACTCGTCCTCGACCTCGCCGAGTCCGCCGGCGGAGTCGGCGCTGGCGAGCAGCGCCTCCACGCCGAGACGCTCGGCGCCGTCGAGCAGCTCCGACGGTGCCGACCACCGGCCGGCGACCAGCGTCGAGAGCAGGTCCAGCGCCTCCGCGTCGATCTTGCCGCGCAGCATCTCGCCGAGCAGGCCGGCACGGTCCGCGCCGGACCGGGCCGGCTCGGACAGCGCCCGGCGCAGCCGCGGCTCGCGCCGCAGCAGGGTGGCGACGGAGAGGAGGCCGGCGGCGGCGTTGGCCACCGCCAACGGCTCCGCTCCGCGGACGTACGTCTCGAGGTGCTCCGCCGCAGCCTTGTACGACTCCCGGCTGGCGGCCTGCATCAGCGGGCCCCCGCGCTCTCGAGGCCGCTCAGGAACCGGTCGACGGTGCCCTTGCGACGTGCCTCGTCGGCCAGCGACTCACCGACGATCTTGCTGGCCAGGTCGACCGCGATCGTGCCGACCTCGGTGCGCAGCTCACGCACGATGGTGGCCCGTTCGGCGGCGAGTGCGTCCTTGCCGGCCTGGATGACCCGGTCGGATTCCTCCCGCGCCTTGGCGAGGATGTCCTGCCGGATGCCCTCGGCGTCGGCCCGGGCGTCGTCGCGGATCTTGGCGGCGTCGGTGCGGGCCTCGGCGAGCTGGGCACGGTACTGCTCGAGCAGCTGGTTCGCCTCGGCCTGGGCGGCCTCGGCGCGCTTGATGCCGCCCTCGATCGCGTCGACCCGAGCCTGGAACGTCTGCTCCATGCGGGGGAAGACGAACTTCATCAGCACGAAGCAGAGCACGGCGAAGGCGACGGACCCCACCACGATTTCCTGCCAGAGCGGGATGATCGGGTTGTGGGACTCACCACCCTCAGCGGCGAGGAAGTACATGGCTGACCTCCCGGTCGAAAGGGTCGGACCTAGGCGCCGAGCTCACCCTGCCAGATGAAGCCGAACGCGATGCCCAGCAGCGCGAGCGCCTCGATGACGGCGAAGCCGATCCAGACGTACGGCAGGGTCATCCGCGACGACTCCGGCTGGCGGGCGGTCGACTGGATGTAGGCGGCGAAGACCAGGCCGACGCCGATACCCGGACCGATGGCCGCGAGGCCGTAGCCGATGGCGGCGGTGCTGCCAACGACACCCTCTGCGGCGGCGACGTAATCCATTAGGGTTCCTCCTGGTTATCACGCGTGACTCTCACGCGGGACGACAACGGTTGGTGCGTGGATCAGTGCTCTTCGGCAAGCGCGCCCTGGATGTAGCTCGCGCTCAGCACGGTGAAGACGTAGGCCTGCAGGACGATCACCAGGAACTCGAGGAAGGTGAGCGCGATGGTCATCACCCAGGAGAGCACCGAGACCGGCGCCAGCCAGGCGTTGGCGCTCAGCATCGCGAAGCCGCCGAGCGTGAAGACCAGCAGGAGCATGTGCCCCGCGAACATGTTCGCGAAGAGACGGACGGCCAGCGAGAACGGCCGGACGAGGAAGGTCGAGAAAAGCTCGATCGGGATCAGCAGCGGCAGGATGAACCAGGGCGCCGGCGGAACCAGAGAGTTCTTGAAGTACTTCACGAAGCCGTGCTTCTTGATGCCGATGTAGTTGAACAGCACGTAGCTGATCACCGCGAGGATCGCCGGGAAGGCGATGTGCGAGTTCGGCGAGATCTGGAAGAACGGAATGATCGCGAACGCGTTCGTCAGCAGGACGAAGCAGAACAGCGTCGTGAAGTAGGGCGCGAAGCGCACACCCGCGTGCCCGATCATGTCGACCGCGATGTTGTTGCGCACGAAGCCGTAGATCGACTCGGCGAACCACTGCTTCTTGGTCGGCACCAGCTGCGGGTTCCGGTAGGTCGCCAGGAAGAAGATGATCAGGACGCCGACCGCGATCCAGATCATCGCCGTGATCTTGGTGAACCAGTAGGAGTCGTGCGCACCCCAGGGCAGGATGCTGGGCAGGTAGAAGTCCTCCACACTGGGTGGAAATATCGCCTGGCCCGCTGCCAGAACGTTCGCCTGTCCGAACACCGCGTCCCTTCCTAAGTAGGCGTGCCGAGCCGGCGGACGACCAGGATGATTCCCCCGGCCATGCCGAGCACGACGCCGATCCCGGTGGCGACGCCGCCGGTGTCGAGCCACTGGTCAACCAGCCAGCCGATGAAACCCCACACGAGCATGCCTCCGATGAGGTAGCTGAGCGCGGTCCAACCCTGACCGGCGCCGGACGGAATGTCGTCCGGTTCGCCGGCGGGACGGGGGGTTTGGTCACCAGCCATGACGGGGCGAACGATATCAGCCGGGAAGACGAGGCTGTGCCTCACCCCCCGCACAACCGTCGTTGTGTGGGCATCTCGGGGGCCGCGTCGTCTGTGGGCACGCTACTCCCCTTCCGGCCGTGAGAGAATGACCGGTGGCCGACAGCTTGTCGCGCGTCCGATGGATGGGACGACCGGCCGATCCCCAGGTCAGCCGCGCGACCGACGGGCGTGCACAGTGCTGAGCCACCAGATGTGCACCGCGGTCCACACCACCACCCCGGCGACGATGCCCAGGCAGAGTGGGATCAGGCCGGGCCAGCCGGTCGACGCCACCGCCACCATCACCACGCCCAGCAGGGTGAACTTCAGCGCGTACAGGCCCAGCCCGAGCGGCAGCACCAGCTGCGGGTTGATCCGGTCGGCCCAGGCCAGCACCACGGTGGTGAGGGTGTAGCTGAACACCGTGACCCCGACGCCGGCCGCCGCGCCGAACGCCGCCGTCGTACCGCCGGTCGCCCCGCCGACCACCGCGGCGACCGCGGCCAGCGCGACCGACACGGTCAACAGCACCGGCAGGTGCCGCAGCCGCCAACGCCGGTCGGCGTCGGCCTCGACCATCCGCGGCTCAGCCACGGGGGTACGCCGGAAACGCGGCGGCCAGCTCGGCCACCTCGGCACGGACCCGGGTCAGCTCGTCGGCGCCACCCGGGGAACCCGGATCGGCGCGCACCGCGCGGGCGATCAGACCGGCCACCTGCCGCAGCTCCCCCTCCCGCATGCCCTGCGTGGTGACGCTGGGCGTGCCCACCCGGATACCGGAGACGACCACCGGCTTCTGCGGGTCGTACGGGATGGCGTTCTTGTTGAGGGTGACCGTCGCGGCATCGCAGCGCCTCTCGGCCTCGGCGCCGGTCACTCCCACCTCTCGCAGGTCGATCAGGGCGAGGTGGGTGTCGGTGCCGCCGGACACCGGGCGCATCCCCTCCGCGGCCAGCCCGGCGGCGAGCGCCTGGGCGTTTCGGACCACCTGGCTGGCGTACGTCTGGTACTCGGGTTGGGCGGCCTCCCGCAGCGCGACCGCCTTCGCCGCGACCGCGTGCATCAACGGCCCGCCCTGGGTGAACGGGAAGACCGCCTTGTCGATCCGCTCGGCCAGCGACTCCCGGCAGAGGATCATGCCGCCGCGTGGGCCGCGCAGCACCTTGTGGGTCGTGGCGCAGACGACGTCGGCGTGCGGCACCGGGGACGGGATCGCCCGGCCGGCGACCAGGCCGACGAAGTGGGCGGCGTCCACCATCAGGTACGCGCCGACCTCGTCGGCGATCTCCCGGAACCGGGCAAAGTCGATCAACCGCGGGTACGCGGTGGCGCCGCAAATGATCATCTTGGGCCGGTGTGCCCGGGCCAGGTCCCGTACCTCGTCGTAGTCGATCAGCTCGGTGTCCCGCCGCACGGTGTAGCCGACCGTGTCGAACCACCTGCCGGAGAAGTTGACCCGACTGCCGTGCGTCAGGTGCCCCCCGTGTGGCAGGTCCATCGCCAGCACGGTGTCCCCCGGCTGCACGAGCGCGGCATAGGCGGCCAGGTTGGCGCTCGCCCCGGAGTGCGGCTGGAGGTTGGCGTGCTCGGCGCCGAAGAGCTCCTTCGCCCGGGCGATGCCGATCTCCTCGGCCCGGTCCACCTCGGCGCAGCCGCCGTAGTAGCGCCGACCCGGGTAGCCCTCGGCGTACTTGTTCGTCAGCGTCGAACCCAGCGCGGCCAGCACCGCCGGCGAGGTCAGGTTCTCGCTGGCGATCAGCTGCAGGCCGCCTCGCAGCCGGTCCAGCTCGCCGAGGACCACCCCGGCGATCTCCGGGTCGGTGGCCCTGAGCTGGGCGAAATCCGGCCCCCAGAAGGTGCTCGTCTCGGTGTTCACAGCGAACGAGTCTAGGTGGCCGCACACTGGGACCCGTGAGATGCCTCGTCACGGGAGCCACCGGGTACATCGGCGGACGGCTGGCGCCGCTGCTGCTCGCCGACGGACACGCCGTCCGTTGCCTCGCCCGGAAGGCGGTCCGGCTGCGTGACGTGCCCTGGGCGTCGGCGGCCGAGATCGTCGAGGGCGACCTGAGCCGGCCGGAGACGTTGCCCGCCGCGTTCGCCGACGTGGACGTCGCCTACTTCCTGGTGCACTCGCTGGGTCGGGCCGACTTCGAGGCCGCCGACCGGGCTGCCGCGACGAACTTCGCGGCGGCGGCCAGGGCGGCCGGCGTACGCCGGATCGTCTACCTGGGTGGCCCGCAACCGGCGGCCGACGCGGAGGTGCCGTCCCCGCACCTGCGGTCCCGGGCCGAGGTGGGCCGGATCCTGCTGGCCAGCGGAGTGCCCACGGCGGTGCTCCGGGCCGCAGTGATCATCGGCTCCGGATCGGCGTCGTTCGAGATGCTGCGCTACCTGACCGAGCGACTGCCCGCCATGGTGACGCCGCGCTGGGTACGCAACCGGATCCAGCCGATCGCGGTCCGCGACGTGCTGCGCTGCCTCGCCGGCTGCACCGCGCTGCCGACGGAGGTCAACCGGGGCTTCGACATCGGCGGGCCGGACGTGCTCACCTTCCGCGAGATGATGCAGCGCTACGCCCGGGTGGCCGGGCTGCGTCGGCGGATCATCGTGCCGGTCCGCCCGCTCACCCCGTCGCTCTCCTCGCACTGGGTCGGCCTGATCACCCCGGTACCGAACGCCATCGCCCGCCCGCTGGTGGAGAGCCTGATCCACGAGGCGGTCGCGCACGAACACGACATCGCCCGGTACGTGCCCGACCCGCCGGGCGGGCTGACCGGCTTCGACGAGGCCGTGGCGCTGGCGCTGGCCAAGGTGCGTGACGCCCAGGTGGAGACCCGCTGGTCGACCGCGAGCGGCCCGGACGCGCCCGCCGAACCGCTGCCGACCGACCCGGTCTGGTCCGGCGGCACCGCCTACACCGACGTCCGGGAACATGCGGTGAACGCCCCTTCGGCCGCGCTCTGGCGGGTCATCGAGGGCGTCGGCGGCGAGCACGGCTGGTACTCGTTCCCACTCGCCTGGTCGATCCGGGGCTGGCTGGACCGGCTGGTCGGCGGGGTCGGGTTGCGCCGCGGCCGGCGCGACCCGCACCGCCTGCAGGTCGGCGAGGCCCTGGACTTCTGGCGGGTCGAGGAGATCATCCCGGGTGAGCTGCTGCGGCTGCGCGCCGAGATGCGGCTGCCCGGCCGGGCCTGGCTGGAGATGCGGGCGCTGCCGGCCGACGACGGTGGCAGCCGCTACCAGCAGCGCGCCGTCTTCCTGCCGCGCGGGCTGCCCGGGCACGCCTACTGGAAGTCGGTGGCCCCGTTCCACGCCGTGATCTTCGGGGGCATGGCCCGCAACATCGCCCGCGGCGCCGAACACCTCACCTAGTTGCCCGTGCGGGCGCCGGTGACCTGGAAGGCGGTCTTCTCGCTCGGCGGAACGAAGTCCCGCACCGGCTGGCCGCGCAGGCCGGCGGTGAGCACCGCGCTGACGGCGTCGACCATCCGGGCCTGCACCTCCTGACCGACGGCGTCGCGTGGGTCGTCCGGGTTGGCCGCGATCGAGGCGACCGCGAGCTGCGGGGTGAACGCCACCACCGTCTCCGTCTCGTACCGCTCCGAGCTGCCGGTCTTGCCGGCCACCGGCCGGCCGAGCTTGGCCCGCAGGTCGGACGCGGTGCCGCCGTCGCACCGCGCGTACATCGACTGGTCGCCGACCGGGCAGCGAGCCGCGTCGGTCGCGGCCCGGGCCACGTCGGTGTCGAGCGCCTGCCGGCAGTTCGGCTTGGCGGCGTCGACCGGCCGGCCCGCCGAGTCGGTGATCGAGACCACCGGCAGCGGCGCACACCATGTCCCCTCGGCCGCCACCGTGGCGTACGCCGTGGCCAAATCGAGTGGGGTGGTGGCGGCCACGCCCAGGGTGAACGGCCCCCAGTTCTTCGCTCCGTAGCGGGCCAGCCGGGCGTCGGAGTCGGCGCGCAGCACGATCCCGAGCCGCTCGGCCATCTCCACCACCCGGTCGGCGCCCACCCGCTCGGTGAGCCAGGCGAAGTAGGTGTTGACCGAGCGCCCGAACGCCGTCCACATGGTGCGCGGGCCGTCCATCGACGACGGGTTGGCGTTCGCCGGGCACCAGCGGCCGTCACAGCTCCCGTCCCCGGTCACCGGGAAGCGGGTGACCAGCCGGCTCGGCGCGACGAAGTCGGTCGACAGCGGCAGGCCGGCCTCCAGCGCGGCCAGCATGGTGAAGAGCTTGAACGTCGACCCTGCCTGGTATCCCTCGATCGAGCCGCCGCCGGCGACCAGCTGGTTCACCGTGTTCGGGTGGTTCTTCTGCCCGGCCGGGTTGCCCGCCACGCTGTAGGTGCGGTTCACCGACATCGCCAGCACCCGACCCGATCCCGGTTGCACCACCGCGGTCGGCACGGCCCGCGCATCGGTCGGCGGGTAGACCCGCAGCACCTGCTCGGTGGTGGCCCGCTGCACCCCCGGGTCCAACGAGGAGACGATGGAGAACCCACCCCGGCGCAGGGTGCGCTGCCGCTCGTCGGCGCTGGATCCGAACGCCGACTGGCTGCTCCACCACTGGGTGAACCAGTCGCAGAAGAAGCCCCAGTCGTTGAGCCCGTCGGGCACCGCCGTGCAGTCGTTCGGGGTCTCGCTGGGTTTCAGGTCCAGCGGCTGGGCCCTGGCCGCCGCCGCCGCGTCCGTCGACACCTGGCTCGACTCCACCAGTTGGTCCAGCACGTACCCCCGCCGCTGCAACGCGCTGTCGGCGTCGCCGTTGATCGGATCGTCGCTGTCCGGCGACCGGACCAGGCCCGCCAGCATCGCGGCCTGGGTGAGGGTCAGCTCCGCCGGGGATCGCGAGAAGTAGCGCTTGCTGGCCGCCGCGATGCCGTACGCCCCGGCGCCGAAGTAGGCGATGTTGAGGTAGCGGGTGAGGATCTCCTCCTTGCTCAGCTCCCGCTCCAACGCCAGCGCGTACCGCATCTCCTGGACCTTGCGGGCGGTGGTGATCTCGGTGGCCGCGTCCCGCTGTCGCTCGGTCAGCCGAGGGTCGCTGCTGAGCACGTTACGGACGTACTGCATGGTCAGCGTGGAGGCGCCCTGCCGGGTCCGGCCGTCACGCTTGTTCACGGTGAAGGCACGCACCACGCCGCGCAGGTCCACCCCGCTGTGCTGGTAGAACCGGACGTCCTCGGCCGCCACGATGGCCTGGCGCATCACCGGGGCCACCTCGTGCAGCGGCACGTCCACCCGGTCCTCCTGGTAGAAGGAGGTGATCAGGGTGGTCCCGTCGTTGGCGAACAGGTTGGAACGCTGGGCGGTGGGCGGCGTGCGCAGCGTGTTCGGCAACTCCGAGTAGGGCGTGGAGAGGGCGCTGAAGCCGATTCCGAAGACCAGCGCCGCGGGCAGGGCGGCCGCCGCCAGCACCAGCCCGGCCAGCACACCGGCGATCACCACGGTCAACAGTTTGTCGAGTCGGGCCCGGATCATCAGCTCTCCCCGCAGGAGCCGGTCACGCTAGGACCCGTCCAGAATGACCCGGAGCGACCCTTTCGCCCCGGCTTTTCCCCAAACCCGGACGAAACTCGCACGGGGCTCAGGGCAGCAGCGCGGCCGCCAACGGGTGAACCGTCTCCTCGATCTCGTCGGCAACCCGGCTGAAGCACTGGTCGCCACGGCCCCACGGGTCGTCCAGATCGTCAATGGGCAGCGACGAGGCTCCCAGCCGGGCGCTGGAAGCCGCCGCCACCAGGGCCGTGCCCCGGGCGTACACCCCCTCCGGGGTCGCCTCGGCCGGCGGCAACGCGGCAGCGTCCACCGCTGCCAGCAGGCGGCCGAACTCACCCAGGACGAAGGTGCGGGCCGCCGCGTCCGGACGCAGCGCCACCACGTACTCCTGCTGGTCGGCGGTGGCGGTCAGGACCAGGTCGGCGGCGTCGATGTGGTCCGAGCGCAGCTTGCGCGCCGCGAACCCCTCGACGTCCCCACCCCGGCCGATCACCTGTCGCGCCGCCGGCGGGTTCATCTCCTCGCCGGCGTGCCAGCCGCCGGTGCCGGCGCTGTGACTGTGCAGCAGCTCCTCGGCCCGCGCCGGGTCCAGCGCGCGCCGGACCAACCGCTCCCGCACCGTCAGGGCCAGCAGCCGCTCCGCCATCGGCGAGCGGCAGATGTTGCCCATGCAGACGTGCAGAACGGTGAACGGGGGCACTCAGGCCCCCTGGCCGTCGACGAGATCCGGCACCACGTCACGCAGCTTCTCCAGCGGGATCGCACCGGCCCGCAGCAGCTGGGGCACCTCGCCGGTCAGGTCCACGATCGTGCTGGGCACCGGGTCCGGGCAGGGCCCGGCCTCCAGATAGGCACGCACCGAGTAGCTGAGCTGGTCACGCGCCTCCTCGGCGGTCACCGCGGCGGGCTGGCCCGTCTTGTTGGCCGACGAGACCGCCATCGGCCCGGTCTCCCGCAGCACCTCCAGCGCCACCGGGTGCAGCGGCATCCGCACCGCCACCGTGCCGGTCTTGTCGCCGAGGTCCCACTGCAGGCTCGGCGAGTGCTCGACCACGATCGTCAGCGCACCCGGCCAGAACGCCTCCACCAGGTCCCGTGCGGCCGAGGGCAGCGAGAAGACCAACCCGTCCAGGGTGTGCCGCGAGCCGATCAGGACCGGCGGCGGCATCTGCCGACCCCGGCCCTTGGCGTCCAGCAGCGCCTTGACCGCGTAGGGGGTGAACGCGTCCGCGCCGATGCCGTAGACGGTGTCGGTCGGCAGGACGACCAGTTCGCCGTTCTTGACCGCCTCGATGGCCGCGGCGATGCCGCGGTCCCGATCGGCGGCCGATCGGCAGTCGTAGAGCATCACGAGGAGTCAGTCTGCCACGCCGACCCCGGCGTCGTGTCCTGGCCGTCCGCCCGTCGGGATGCGGTCGCATATCGGGGCCGGCCGGTGAGGTCCAGATGCTCCCGCACGCCGGCGAACCAACCGTGCGCCGCGAGCAGCGCGGGCACCGCCGCGCCGTGCGTGTCGTCGTGCTCCACCCCGAATCCACCGCCGGGGCGCAACAGCGCCGCCGCTCGGTCGATCACCGGCCGGATCACCGCCAGCCCGTCCGCGCCGCCGAAGACCGCCTCCGCCGGATCGTGCCCGGCCACCTCCGGCGGCACGACCACGTCGACCGGTACGTACGGCGGGTTGCAGAGCAGCACGTCCACCCGGCCGACCAGGTCGGCCAGCAGGTCCGGCGCGGTGACGTCGGCCTCGACCACCTCGATCGGGCGGTCCCCCGCCGCGGCCCGCTCCGCCGCGTTGCGGCGTAGCCAGCCCAACGCCGCCGCAGACCGCTCCACCGCGATCACCCGCGCTCCCGGCAGCTCCTGGGCCACCGCCAGCGCGATGGCGCCGGAGCCGCTGCACAGGTCCACCACGAGCGGGTCCGGCCGGTTCCGGGCCTGCTCGACGCCCCAACCGGCCAGCAGCTCGGTCTCCGGACGGGGTACGAAGACGCCCGGACCGACCGCCAGCTCCAGGTGCCGGAAGCCGGCAAGACCGGTCAGATGCTGCAACGGCTCCCGGGCGGCGCGACGGCGCACCAGCTCGCCCAACCGAGCCTCCTGGTCGGCTGTCAGGTCGTCGGCGAGCGCCAGCCGACCCCGGGGCACACCCAGCACGTACGCCGCCAGCAGCTCGGCCTCCACGCGGGCCGAACCCACCCCGGCGGCGGCGAGTACCCGGGCCGCCCGGGCCACTGCGGCGGACGGACGGAGCCGCCCTGTCCCTTCGGGGGGGTGTTGCGGCAGAGTCGTCACGTCATAATCATGGAGCGTCGCGGACGACGTCACGAAACAGGTGCGTCGCCACGCACACGACTGGAGGTTGCGGGTGGGCTGGCTCGACCGGGTCGATGACCAGGTTGACGCCCTCACGCGCGCTCGGGCGTTGCAGGAGGCCAGTCGGTCCGCCGAGGCGTACACCCTGCTGGAGCGGGTGATCCGCACCACCACGGACCCGGCGGCGCGGGCGGACGCGATGGTGCAGCGCCTCTGCACGCTGATCAATCTCGGTCGCACGGCGGAGTTCACCCGGGCCATCGAGGAGGCCTCGGCGGCCGTCCGTGACCTTGCCGAGCCCTACCTGCACGGGCACCTCAACGCGCTGGCCGCGCTCGCCGCCCACCACCAGGGCGCACTGGACCGCTGTGTCACCCACCTGGTGAAGGCGGCCCGGGCGCTCGGCTCCGTGGAGGACCCGGACCGGGACACCGCCTGGGGCTGGCACGACCTGGCGATGGCCTACAGCTATCTCAGCTTCCACGGGTACGCCCTCGGTGCGATCGAACGGGCCCGGCAACTCGGGCTGACCGCCGGAATCCCGGAGGAGACGTTCGCCGCGCCGGGAATCCGGCTGCGCAACGCCGTGGCGCTGGACCACAACGGCGACAGCGACGGCTGCCTGCGGGTGCTCCGGGACGTGGCCGCCGACCTGGCCCGGTTCGTACGCACCGGACGGGCCGGCCGGCTGCGCCCGAGCAGCCTCGCCGCGTACGGGTACGCGGCAGCCCGGCAGGCCTCGCTGGGCGACCGGTTGGAGTCCGTCGGCGACAGCGAGCCGTCCCGGCTGCTCGTCCACGGCGGGGACAGCGCCCGCGCCCGCGACATGCGCCAACTCGGACTGGTCTGCCTGGCCGTCGCCGATGAGCGACCCATCGAGGCGGTCGCCCGCCTGGACACCATCCGGGTGTCCACCGAGACGCTCGGCGCCGCCGAGCCGGCCCGGCTTCGCAGCATCGCGCTGAGCCGGGCCGGAGACCACCCGGCGGCGCACCGCGCCGACCGGCTGGCGTTCCGGCTGGCCGCGCAACGCAACGACCGGCTGCGCGATGTCTACATCGACGGCATCGCCGCCCGGATCGACCACGAGGAGATGCGCCGGGAGGCGGCGCGATTCGAGGGCGAGGCACTGACCGACCCGCTCACCGGGTTGCCCAACCGGCGGCGGTTGGAGCGGTACATCAGCGCGGTGGTCACCCGCGGCGACCGGGTGGTGATCGGCGTCTGCGACCTGGACGGCTTCAAGGCGGTCAACACCCGGCACGGGCACCATTCAGGCGACCTCGTGCTCCAACGCATCGCCGGGGTGATCAACCGGGTGATGCGCCGGGGCGACTTCGTGGCCCGCTACGGCGGTGACGAGTTCGTGGTGGTGCTGCCGGAGACCGGCATGGCCGAGGCGGCCGAGGTGGCCCGCCGGATCGAGGTGGCGGTCCGCGCCGAGGACTGGGAGTCCCTGGTGCCGGGCACACCGGTGGGGGTGAGCATCGGTTTCGCCGAGGTCTCCGGCTCCGGGCTCCGCGACGCGCTCAGCGTCGCCTTCGAGCAGGCCGACCGGGAGATGCTGCGCGCCAAGTCCCGTCCACGAGCCAGCTGACCGGCCGGCCGGGCGCTGCCGGACGTCGACGGAACGACGGGTCAGCGGCGGGTCAGTTCGGTGTCGCCGGCCAGCCGGGCAGCGCGGTCGGCCTCGGTCAGGGCATCCAGCACGCCGTCCAGGTCGCCGGCCAGCGCCAGATCCAGGTTGTACGCGGTGTAGCCGATCCGGTGATCGGTGATCCGGTTCTGCGGAAAGTTGTAGGTGCGGATCCGCTCCGAGCGGTCCACCGTTCGCACCTGCGCCTTGCGGGCGTCCGAGGCGGCGGCGTCGGCCTGCTCCTGGGCGGCGGCGAGCAGCCGGGCCCGAAGGATCCGCATCGCCTGCTCCCGATTCTGCAGCTGGGACTTCTCGTTCTGGCAGGAGACGACGATGCCGGTCGGCAGGTGCGTGATCCGCACCGCCGAGTCGGTGGTGTTGACCGACTGGCCGCCCGGGCCGGACGAGCGGAACACGTCGATGCGCAGGTCGTTCTGGTCGAGGGTGACGTCGACGTCCTCGGCCTCCGGCAGCACCAGCACCCCGGCTGCGGAGGTGTGGATCCGGCCCTGCGACTCGGTCACCGGAACCCGCTGCACCCGGTGCACGCCGCCCTCCCACTTGAGCCGCGACCAGACGCCGTTGCCGCCCTCCGGAACGCCCTTGGTCTTGATCGACAACGAGACGTCCTTGACCCCACCGAGGTCGGAGTCCTGCGCGTCGATCACCTCGGTGATCCAGCCGTGGCGCTCGGCGTACCGGCTGTACATCCGCAGCAGGTCGCCGGCGAACAGAGCGGACTCCTCGCCGCCCTCACCGGCCTTGATCTCGACGATCACGTCCTTCGCGTCGTGGGGGTCACGCGGTATGAGCAGCTCGGCGAGGCGCTCCTCCAGGGCAGGAAGGGACGCCGCGATCGCCTCGGTCTCGGCGGCGAAGGAGGGGTCCTCGGCGGCGAGCTCACGGGCCGCGGCCAGGTCGGCGCGTGCCTGCTCCAGCTCACCGGCAGCCTTGTGCAACGGAACCAGCGCGGCGTACCGGCGGCCCACCCGCCTGGCGGTGGCCTGGTCGGCGTGAATGGCCGGATCGGCCAGGCGCTTCTCCAACTCCGCGTACTCGTCGAGGAGACCGGCCAGACGCTCGCTGCTCATGCTGCGGATGCTCCTTCGACACAGGGGAGATGCGGACGGCACCGCGTCCGGCGGAAATGCGGACGGCGCCCGCATCCGGCAAGAAACCGGACGCGGGCGCCGAACGAGGAGTTACTTGGCCTTCTTGGCCTGAACCTTGGCGTACTTCTGCTGGAACTTCGCGACCCGGCCGGCGGTGTCGAGAACGCGCTGCTTACCGGTGTAGAACGGGTGGCAGGCGCTGCAGGTCTCGGCGTGGATCGCCCCGCCCTTGGCGGTGCTGCGGGTCGTGAACGTGTTGCCACAGGAGCAGCTGACCTCGGTGGTCACGTACTCCGGGTGGATGTTTGCCTTCATCTCGCCTCGGTCCTCTCGTTGGTGGTCGCCGGGTCGCCGTCACCGCCCGTCGCGCCGTGCACGACGGGCTCGGGCGTGAACCGGAACCGGTGGCCGATTGACCAGTGTGCCATGGGCCTGAGCCGACCCGGCAATCGGGCCGCACACCTCGTCCGGCATCGTCAACACATGCCTCCCCGTCCGCATTCCCGTCCCGCGGCAGAGCATTCGCCCGCCCGGCGGACCGCCGCCCACCCTCGCCGCCGCCTTTGCTCTGCTTACCCCCGCGCACCATGCACGGACCATGACTGATGCGCAGAGGTAAGCAGAGCAAAGGGCGCGACCCAGGGATGGCCTGCGGGAAGCGGTGCTGGTGATGTGAGGCACGACGGAGGGGCACGGCCGGTCGGCCGTGCCCCTCCGTCGTCTACCGCTGCGGGGACGTCACTCCCCCGGCGTCGACTTCGCGATCTGCATCAGGAACTCGATGTTGGTACGGGACTGCTTGAGCCGGTCCAGCAGCAGGTCAAGTGCCGCCTGCGAGTCCAGCGAGTGCAGCACCTTGCGGAGCTTGTGGATGATGGCCAGCTCCTCCGGCGCGAGCAGGACCTCTTCCTTACGGGTGCCGGACGGGTTGATGTCGATGGCCGGGAAGGTCCGCTTGTCGGCGATCTTCCGGTCCAGCTTCAGCTCCGCGTTACCGGTGCCCTTGAACTCCTCGAAGATGACCGTGTCAGCCATGGACCCGGTCTCGACCAGCGCCGTGGCGAGGATGGTCAGCGACCCGCCGTTCTCGATGTTGCGGGCCGCGCCGAGGAAGCGCTTCGGCGGGTAGAGCGCGGTGGAGTCGATACCACCCGACATGATCCGGCCGCTGGCCGGCGCCGCCAGGTTGTACGACCGACCCAGCCGGGTCACCGAGTCCAGCAGCACGACAACGTCGTGCCCCAGCTCGACCAGACGCTTCGCCCGCTCGATCGCCAACTCCGCCACCGTGGTGTGGTCCTGCGGCGGCCGGTCGAACGTGGCCGCGATGACCTCGCCCTTCACCGAACGCTGCATGTCGGTGACCTCTTCGGGCCGCTCGTCCACCAGCACCACCATGAGGTGGCACTCCGGGTTGTTGCGGGTGATCGCGTTCGCGATCGCCTGCAGCACCATCGTCTTACCCGCCTTCGGCGGTGACACGATGAGCGCCCGCTGGCCCTTGCCGATCGGCATGACCAGGTCGATGACCCGGGTGGTCAGGATGTGCGGCTCGGTCTCCAGGCGCAGGCGCTCCTGCGGATAGAGCGGCGTGAGCTTGTAGAACTCCGGCCGGCGCCGCGCCTCCTCCGGCTCCATCCCGTTGATGGTGTCCAACCGCATCAGCGGGTTGTACTTGTCCCGCCGCTGATCGCCGCTGTTGCCGCCCTCGCGGGCCGCACGCACCGCACCGGTGATCGCGTCACCGCGACGAAGGCCGTACTTCTTGATCTGGGACATCGAGACGTACACGTCGTTCGAGCCGGCCAGGTAACCGGTCGTCCGCACGAAGGCGTAGTTGTCGAGCACGTCGATGATGCCGGCCACCGGGACGAGCACGTCGTCCTCGTTGACCTGCGGCTCGCGCCCACCGGTGTCGCCACCGGTCTCGGGGCGCTCGCTGCGACCACGGCGGCGATCCCGGAAGCGGCTGCGCCGGCCACGCCGGCCACCGCCCTCGCCGTCATCGTCGTCGTTGTCGCGTTCGACGCGCTCGACGCGCTGACCACGGTCGTTGCGGTCACCCCGCTCGTTGCGGTCGTTGCGGTCGGCACGCTCGCCCCGGTCGTTGCGCTCGCCCCGCTCGGCACGGTCACCCCGGTCGGCACGGTCGCCCCGCTCGGGACGGTCGCCCCGCTCGGCACGCTCGCCCCGGTCGTTGCGCTCGCCCCGCTCGGCACGGTCACCCCGGTCGGCACGGTCGCCCCGCTCGGGACGGTCGCCCCGCTCGGGACGGTCGCCCCGCTCGGCACGCTCGCCCCGCTCGGCACGGTCACCCCGCTCGGCACGCTCGCCCCGCTCCGGACGCTCGGCCCGGTCCCGGCGGTTCTCGCCGCGCTCGGTCCGCTCGCCCGTGTCCGCCTCGTCGGTACGCGCCTCGGTGGCACGCGCCTCGGTGGGACGCGCCTCGGTGGTACGCGCCTCAGCCGTACGAGCCTCGGTGGTACGAGCCTCAGCCGGACGTGCCTCGGTGGCACGAGCCTCCGCCGTGGCGGTCCGGCTCCGCCGGGTACGACCCCGGCTCTCGGTCTCGGCGGCCGGCTCGGCCGGCGCCTGGTCGGTGTTGCGTCCCTCGGCTGCCGGACGGTCCACGGTCTCCCGCACCTCCTCACGGGTCGGCGCGGCCGCAGCCGCCACCTCAGCCCGCGGTCGAGGGGTTCCGGCGGCGTTGCCGCCCTGCCGCTCGGAGATCGCGGCGATCAGCTCGCCCTTGCGCATGCGAGCCGTGCCGGAAATGCCGAGCGACGCGGCCAGGCTCTGCAGCTCTGGCAGCAGCATCGCCGACAGACCGGTGCCGCTACGCCGCCGACGGGCGGGGGCGGCTGTGGTGGCATCGCCAGCGACGTTGGAAACATCCGACGTCACGTCGGTGGTGTCGCTCAATGGATTCCTTCCCTCGATAAAGGCCGGGACTGCCCGGAGTCGGAACTCAGGTGGCCGGGCGGCCTCGGTGCACCCGCCTCGCAAGGACGCGTCGCGGGAGTCTGTGACACAGCAGCCGGTCGGTATCCCGACTCACCAAGGGTCGGTGAGCAGGTCTCGCCGTCTGCGGCGACCTGTGGAAACTGCGGTGCGGCGTGGGCCTTGGCAGGGGTGACGGGCTTACCGCCGAGAGCTTCGGGGGTGCGCCGCCCCGCAGGAGATCGCGTGCTTCGCGGCTGTGCTAGGTCTAGAGCGTAATCAACTCTTCCGACCTGCGGCAACAGGGTCCCGCTCGGCGTGTCCAAGTCTACCCCGAGCGATCCGCGCCCCGCTGACGTCTATCGGTAACTGCCAGATCTGCCAGTCTGTTCCCGCGGGGAAGCTTGCCGGAGGGTCGGTGAGCGCCAGAACCGTGGGGCCCGCCCCACTGACCACAGCCGCCACACCCACCGCGCGTAACGCGTTGACCAGGGAGAACGTTCCCGGCATCGCGGATGCGCGGTAGTCCTGGTGGAGCCGGTCGACGGTGGCCGGCAGCAGCAGCGTCGGGTCCGTGGTCAGCGCGTGCACCAGCAGCGCCGCCCGCCCGGCGGTCAACGCGGCGTCGCCGTGCGGCACGGTGGCCGGCAACGCGGCCCGCGCGGTCGCGGTCAAACCGCGCTCCGCCGGAACGAAAACGGTGGGCCGCACCCCGTCGGCGACCGGCAGGGACACCGCGCGGGCGCCGGTCGACTCGGACCAGGCCAGCGTGAAGCCGCCGAGCAGGCACGGGGCGACATTGTCGGGATGGCCCTCGATCTCGGCGGCCAGCCGGAGGACGGCCGCCCCGTCCAGCAGGCTCTCCCCATCGATGACCAGCGCCCGGGCCAGCAGCACCCCCGCCACGATCGCGGCTGACGAGGAGCCCAGCCCCCGTGCCTGCGGGATCCGGTTGACGCACTCCACGCTCAGCCCCTCGGGCTGGGCACCGAGCACGTCGAAGGCGGCCCGCATGGCCCGCACCACCAGGTGGCGGTCGTCGTCGGGCAGCTCACCGGCGCCCTGCCCGGTCACCGCGACCCGGACGCCAGCAGAGGTGACCTCGGCGGCCAGGTCGTCGTGGAGACCGAGGGCGAGACCCAGCGCGTCGAAACCCGGGCCCAGGTTGGCACTGGTCGCGGGAACCCGGACCCGGACCGGCCCAGCGGTGAAGTTCGTCGGCACGGGGTCATGGTAGGGGTACCGGCGCGACCGCCGGTTCGGTGAGCGAGAGCCGGCGGGTGGCGATCCGCCAGCCGACCGCGTACACGAGGGTGACGAGCCCGCAGCCGGCCAGCACCACCCGCTCGTCGACCACGTCCACCACCAGCGCAACCGCCAGCTGGCTCACCGAGATGGCCAACGTCGCGAGCATCATGTCGGTGGCGAAGACACGCCCGCGCAGCCGGTCCGGCACCTCACCCTGCAGGGCGAAGTTCGACATCACCCAGTTGCTGCCGCCCGCGAAGTGCGCCACGAAGACCAGCAGCAGCACCAGCGGAAACCAGCGGACCACCGACGCGCCCAGGTAGGACAGGCCGTAGAGCGACATGGACAGCGCCAGCCCGGGCAGCAGCCAGGACCGGTTGGTCAGCACTCGACGCATCAGGATCGGCCCCACCAGAGCCCCCGCCCCGCGTACCGCGAAGAGCAGGCCAGCGCCCAGCGAACCCACCCCGTACACGGTGGCGAGCAGCGGAAAGACGGTCAGCACCCCGTTGCCCAGCCCAACGGCCGACTTCACCGTGACCAGCGCCAGCACCCGCGGCCGGTGCCCGATGTAGCCGAGCGCCTCGCGGACCGCCGCCCAGGTCCGCTGCGTCGGCAGGTCCGGGTCCCGCGGTGCCTGCAACGGCCGGCGGATCCGCGCGGCGAGGCCCGCGGCCAGCGCCAGGCCCACCGCCGCCACCCAGAAGCAGACGTACGGGCCGGCAGCCGCGCTGAGCACGCCCCCGAGCGAGGCGCCGACCACCGTCATGGTGCCCCAGGCTGAGCCGGCGACCGCGTTACCGGCGGCCAGCTCGTCCGGCTCGAGCACGTTGGGCAGCGCGGCCTGGGCGGCCGGTGAGTAGAACGCCTTGGCGACCGCGACCAGTCCGATGGCCACCAACGCCAACCACGCCGTTCCGGCCCGGACGCCGAGTAGCAGCAGCACGCCCAGGAGCGCGGCCACGTTCGCCACGATCATGATCTTCCGCCGGTCGAACCGGTCCGCCACCGTCCCGGTGTAGGGCAACAGCAGCGCCACGATGCCGGTGTCCACGGCCAGCACCAACGCACCCCACACCCCGCTGCCGGTCAGTTGGGGCAGGAGCACCAGGAGCGGCACCATGACGAACCAGTCGGCACCGAAGACCACCAACTCGGCGAGAAAGAGATTGCGAAAGCTGCGGTTGCCGGTCAGGACGGAGAGGGTGGACGCCACGGAGCAGGACCATACCCGGATGACGTCGCTCGATACCGGGCGCGACCAGCCACGACAGGTCCCGCCAATCCGCTCGCAACGTCCGGTCTCCGGAAGCCGGAACGCCCCCGGAGGGTCGAAACCCGCCGGGGGCGTTCCACGATGCCGTCCGACTACTCGGTCGGCTCCGAGGGGGGCAGCGGCGAGGTACGGCTGCGGGGCAGCCGCAGCACCTCGAACTGGTCCGTTCCGTCCACCAGTGCACCCGACGGGGCGGAACGACCTGCCGCCGGCTGCGAGCCCTCGGCCCGCGCCGCAGCCGGCGCAGCCGACGGCACCGCGACCTGGTTCGGGCCCGACGTCTCGTCGGTGTCCGGGCCGGTCGGCCCGGTCACCGTCGGCTCGCCGGAACGCCGTCGACGGCGCCGCTCCCGCAGCGACTCCTTGGTGCGCTCCACCATCGTGTACAGCGTCGGCACCAGGATCAGGGTGAGCAGGGTCGAGCTGAGCAGACCACCGATCACCACGACCGCCAGGGGCTGGGAGATGAAGCCGCCCTCACCGGTCAGCCCGAGTGCCATCGGCAGCAGCGCGAAGATGGTCGCGACGGCGGTCATCAGGATCGGGCGCAGCCGGCGACGGCCACCCTCGACGACCGCCTCCCCGACCCCCAAGCCCTGGGCGCGATACTGGTTGATCAGGTCGAGTAGCACGATCGCGTTGGTCACCACGATGCCGACGAGCATCAGCACGCCGATCAGCGCCGGCACGCCCAGCGGCGTCCCGGTGACCAGCAGCAGGCCGATCGCGCCGGTCGCCGCGAACGGGATGCTGATCAGCAGGATCAGTGCCTGGGTGAGACTGCGGAACGTCGCCACCATGATCAGGAACACGATCGCGATCGCGGCCAGCACCGCCAGGCCCAGGTCACCGAACGCGTCGGCCTGGTCCGCGCTGACGCCGCCGATCGCGAAGCTCGCCCCCGGCACGTCGATGCCGTCCAGCCGCTTCTGCAGCTCCTGGCTGGTCGCGCCCAGGTTCGAGCCGGTCGCCGTGCCGGTCACGGAGACGCTGCGCTCACCGTCGATCCGGGTCACCTGCTGCGGCCCCTCGGCCTGGGTGACGTCCGCGATGTCGTCCAGCTTGACCGGGCCCACCGGCAGCGCCCGCAGCTCCTGCACCGACACCGGCGGCTGCGTGCCCAGGCGCAGCACCACGTTCTGCTGCTGACCGTCGAGCGCGACCTCACCCAGTGGCGCCCCCCGGAACGCCTGCGACACCAGCTGACCCACCGCAGCCTCGGTGAGCCCGACCCGGCCGGCGGCGACCCGGTCGACGGTCACGTCGACCCGCGGCACCCGCGTGGCCAGGCTGGTGGTGACGTCCTCGACGTCCGGGACGCCGGCCATCGCCGTCCGTGCCGCCTCGGCGGCCCGGGTCAGCACCTCCGGGTCGGGGGCCTGAACGATCACCTCGAGCTGGCTGGTCGAGGCGTCCTGCCCGCCGCCGAAGCTGATCTCGCCCAGTCCGGTGCCGAGCCCGTCGAACTCCTTGCGCAGCACCTCGCGCATCTGCTTCGCGTCGGTGTCCCCGTCCAGTGCCACCGACCAGCTCGCGATGTTGTTGCCGCCGCCACCGGCCCAGGGGTTGTCCCCGCCGCCCGCGGTCACCTGGTAGGTCTTCACCCCGTCGGTACGCCCGAGCACCGTCTCGACCTGCTTGGCCGCCGCGTCGGTGGCGGCCAGGCCGCTGCCGGCCGGCAGCTCCTGGGAGAAGCTCAGCGTGTCCTGCCCGGAGTCGTCCAGGAAGTTGGTCTCCAGCTTCTGGGACAGACCGAAGGTGCCGAAGAGCACCAGCAGACCGAGCCCGACGGTGATCCAGCGGGTGGACCGCTTGCGGGTGGCGAACCCGATCACCGGGAGGTACGCCCGCTGCAACGGGCTGCGCAGCTCCTTGGACTCCGCGGCGCGGCGCACCGCCTCGTCGTCCACGGTGCCGCCGCGCGGCTTGAGGAACCAGTACGCCAGCACCGGGATCACGGTCAGCGAGACCAGCAGCGAGGCGAGCAGTGCCACCGTCACGGTGATCGCGAACGGCGCGAAGAGCTGCCCGACGAAGCCGCCGACCAGCGCGATCGGCGCGAACACCGCGACCGTGGTGAGGGTGGACGCGGTCACCGCCCCGGCCACCTCCCGCACACCGGTGATGATGGCGTGGCGCTTCTCCTCGCCGTACTCCAGATGCCGTTTGATGTTCTCCAACACCACGATCGAGTCGTCCACCACCCGGCCGACCGCGATGGTCAACGCGCCGAGGGTGAGCAGGTTGAGCGAGTAGTCGCCGATCCAGAGGGCGATGAGCGCCACCAGCACCGACAGCGGGATGGAGACCGCGGTGACCAGGGTGGAGCGCACCGACAGCAGGAAGACCAGGATGACGATGACCGCCATCAGCAGGCCCAGCAGACCCTCGGTGGTCAACGACTCGATCGACTTCTCGACGAACGGCGCCTGGTCGAAGACCACGGTCAGCTCGGCGCCGGAGGCGTCCTTCAGATCGGCCAGCCGGTCCCGGATGTCGTGCGAGATCGCCACCGCGTTGCCGTCCGGCGCGGCGGTGACGGCGATGCCGAGGCTGTCCTTGCCGTTGGTCCGGGTGATCGCGGTGGCCGGGGCGAGCTGCTGCTCCACGGTGGCCACGTCACCGAGACGGACCGGGGCAGGGCCGGGGGCGACCACGATGCCCCGCAGGTCGTCCAGGGTGGCGATCGGCGTGCCGACCTGCACCGGGAGCGACCGGGTGCCGTCGACCACCACACCGGCGGGCACCGCCACGCCATTCGTCGTCAGCGCGGCGCCGATCGCCGTGGGCGGGAGCTTCGCCGCGGCCAGCTTGGCCGGGTCCGGGGTGAGCACCACGACGTTGTCGCGGGTGCCGGTCACCTCGACCGTGCGTACCCCCTCGATGCCCTCCAGCTCCGGGACCACGGTGGCGCGCAGCTTCTCGGCCAGTGCCCGTTCGTCGCCTCCGCCGGCCGCCGCCAGCACGACCGCCGGCAGGTCGTCGGTGCTGCCGGCGATGACCTGCGGGTCGACGTTCTCCGGCAGCTGGGCGTCGATCCGGCTCAACGCGGTCTGCATCTTGTTGACCACGTCGTCGAGGTCGGTGCCGAACTCGTACTGCACCTGGATGGTCGCCGAACCCTCGCGGGAGGTGGAGGTGACCTTGTCCAGCCCCGGAATGCCCTGGAGTGCGTTCTCGATCGGCTCGGTGACCTGCGACTCGACGATCTCGGGTCCGGCGCCGGGGTAGGGAGCCACGATGAACGCGGCCGGGAATTCGAGCGACGGCAGCAGTTGCTGCTTCAGCGACGGCACGGCGAACACTCCGAACGCCGTAATCACCACCGCGATGAGGGCGACGAGCACCCGGTTGGCGAGGCTGAACCTGGCGAGCAGCGACATCGGGCTGGCTCACTCCTGAAGAGAGAATGCGGGCGGGATACGTGAAAGTGTGCCCGACCCGATCACTCAGACCCTCGCGACCCCCCACCCGGTCCCAACCCCAGTCAGGCCAGGTCGAGGGCGCGGGCTGCGGCCAGCGGGTCGTTCGCGATGGTCAGCGGGGCGGGCGCCGTGGAGATGGCCCACTCCGGGTCCTTCAGGCCGTGGCCGGTCACCGTGCAGACCACCGTCGAACCTGGCGGCACCGCGCCCGCCGCGGCCTGCTGGAGCAGGCCCGCCACGCTGGCCGCGCTGCCCAACTCGACGAAGACCCCCACCTCACGAGCAAGCAGCCGGTACGCGGACAGGATCTCCCGGTCGGTCACCGCCGCGATCAGCCCCCCGGAGGCGTCGCGGGCGTCCAGTGCCCTCGTCCAGCTCGCCGGGTTGCCGATCCGGATCGCGGTGGCGATGGTCGACGGCTCCGGCACCACCTTGCCGGTGACGATCGGGGCCGCGCCCGAGGCCTGGAAGCCGTACATCTTCGGTGAGCGGGTGGTGGCGCCGGCGTCGCGCTCCTCCGCATAGCCCATCCAGTAGGCCGAGATGTTGCCGGCGTTGCCGACCGGCAGGCAGTGGATGTCGGGCGCGTCGCCGAGCGCCTCGACGATCTCGAAGGCGGCCGTCTTCTGCCCGTGCAGGCGGTCGATGTTGACCGAGTTGACCAACGCGACCGGGTAGTCCTGGGCGAGTTTGGCAGCGGTCGCGAGGCAGTCGTCGAAGTTGCCGTTCACCTGGAGCAGCTTCGCGCCGTGCACCAACGCCTGCGCCAGCTTGCCCAGCGCGATCTTGCCCTGCGGCACCAGCACCGCGCAGGTCAGCCCGGCCCGGGCCGCGTACGCCGCCGCGGACGCGCTGGTGTTGCCGGTGGAGGCGCAGATGATCGCCTTGTTGCCGGCCTCGACCGCCTTGGAGACCGCGAGGGTCATCCCGCGGTCCTTGAACGAGCCGGTCGGGTTGGCGCCCTCCACCTTGAGGTGCACGTCGCATCCGAGTCGCGCGGACAGCACCGGCGCCGGCAGCAGCGGGGTGTTCCCCTCGTGCAGCGTGACGACGGGCGTGGCCGCGGTGACCGGCAGCCGATCCCGGTACGCCTCGATCAGACCGCGCCACATGTCGCTCTCCTCGCCTCTGCCGCCACGCCGACCTGAGGAATCAGGCCACCGGAGGACCAGCCTGCCGCAGCGACCGACGGCAGACCCCGGGTAACCCACCTGGCGGGACGAGCAGGCCGTCCCACCATCGGGTCAACGACTCAGACGCCGCCCTCGACCCGCAGCACACTGGTCACCGACCGGACGATGTCCAGACCACGCAGCTCGCCCACCGTCGCGGCGAGCGCGGCGTCCGGTGCCACGTGGGTGACGATGACCAGCTCGGCGTCACCGGCCCGGCCGGCGGCGCCGCTCGACCCGCCCGCCGAGCCCTGCCGGACGGTCGCGATCGACACGTCGTGCCGGGCGAACACGCCGGCGACCGCGGCCAGCACACCCGGACGGTCGGCCACGTCCAGGCTGACGTGGTAGCGGGTCAGCGCCTCACCCATCGGCCGGACCGCCAGGTCGGCGTACGCGCTCTCGCTGGCCGCCCGCACCCCGGCGAGCCGGTTGCGGGCCACCGCCACCACGTCGCCGAGCACCGCGCTCGCGGTCGGCGCACCACCCGCACCCCGGCCGTAGAACATCAACTGCCCGGCGGCGTCCGCCTCGACGAAGACCGCGTTGAACGCGTCGCCGACGCTGGCCAACGGGTGGCTGCGCGGGATCATCGCCGGGTGCACCCGGACGCTGACCGTCTCCCGGCCGGCCGGGTCGACACCGCGGGCCGCGATGCAGAGCAGCTTGATCGTGCAGCCCATCGCCTGGGCGCTGGCCACGTCCGCGGCGGTGACCTCGGTGATGCCCTCCCGGTGCACGTCGGCGGCGCCAACCCGGGTGTGGAACGCCAACGAGGCGAGGATCGCCGCCTTGGCCGCCGCGTCGAAGCCCTCCACGTCGGCGGTCGGGTCGGCCTCTGCGTACCCCAGCTCGGTGGCCTCTTCGAGGGCCTCGGCGAAGCCGGCGCCGGTGGCGTCCATCGCGGAGAGGATGAAGTTGGTGGTGCCGTTGACGATGCCCGTGACCCGGTTGATCCGGTCTCCGTGCAGTGACTCGCGCAGCGGACGCAGCAGCGGGATGGCCCCGGCCACGGACGCCTCGTAGTAGAGATCGCCGCCACCCTCGGCCGCCGCCTCGTGCAGTGCCACGCCGTCCTCGGCGAGCAGCGCCTTGTTGGCGGTGACCACGCTCTTGCCGGCGCGCAGCGCCTCGACCAGCCACCCTCGGGCCGGCTCGATGCCGCCGACCACCTCGATCACCACGTCCACGTCGTCGCGTTTGATCAGGCCGAGCGCGTCGGTGGTGAACAGGGCGGGGTCGACCGGCAGGTCACCACGGTCGCGGCCGAGCCGCCGGACGGCGATGCCCGCGATCTCCAGTGGAGCGCCGATCCGGGCGGTCAGGTCGGCCGCCTGCGCGTGCAGCAGCCGGACCACCTCCTGACCGACGGTGCCGCAGCCGAGCAGTGCCAAGCGCACAGGTGACGTCATCCCACATCCAAGGCGAGCAGGTCCTCTTCGGTCTCCCGCCGGACGATCAGGCGCGCCTGGCCGTTGCGCACCGCGACCACCGGCGGCCGGGGTACGTGGTTGTAGTTGCTGGCCATGCTGCGGCAGTAGGCGCCGGTGCCGGGCACGGCGACAAGATCTCCGGGCTGCACGTCGGCGGGCAGGAATTCATCCTTCACCACGATGTCCCCGGACTCACAGTGCTTTCCCACCACGCGGGCGAGCAACGGCTGCGCGGTCGAGGCCCGGGAGGCGAGCGTCGCCGAGTAGGACGCGTCGTAGAGCGCGGTGCGGATGTTGTCGCTCATCCCGCCGTCGACGCTGACGTACGTCCGGATGCCGTCGAGGTCCTTGACCGTGCCGACCTCGTACAGGGTGAACACGGCCGGCCCGACGATGGCCCGGCCCGGCTCGATCGACAGGTGCGGCACGGCCAGGTTCTCCGCCGCGCACTCCGAGTCGACGATCTTGTGCAGTCGCTTGGCCAGGTCCTGCGGAGCGGCCGGGTCGTCCTGGCTGGTGTACGCGATGCCGAAACCCCCGCCCAGGTCCAGCTCGGGCAGTTCCACTCCGCGCGCGTCGCGGATCTGCGCCTGCAGGGCGAGCACCCGGCGTGCCGAGACCTCGAAGCCGCTGGCGTCGAAGATCTGGGAGCCGATGTGCGAGTGCAGCCCACGCAGCTCCAGCACACCCTCGTCGAGGATCCTGAAGGCGGCCGCCGCGGCGGTGCCGCCGGCCAGCGAGAAGCCGAACTTCTGGTCCTCGTGGGCGGTGGCGATGAACTCGTGGGTGTGCGCCTCCACCCCGACGGTGACGCGTACCAGCACCCGGGGGCGGACCCCCCGCTCGCGGGCCAGGGCGGTCAGCCGGTCGATCTCGGAAAACGAGTCGACGATGATCCGCCCCACCCCGGCGTCCAGTGCCCGGCTCAGCTCGGACACCGACTTGTTGTTGCCGTGGAAACCGATCCGCTCCGGCGGCATCCCCGCCGCCAGCGCCGTGGCCAGCTCGCCGCCGCTGCAGACGTCGAGGTGCAGCCCCTCCTCGGCGATCATCCGGACCACGGCGCGGCAGAGGAACGCCTTGCCGGCGTAGAAGATGTCCGCGGTCGGGAAGGCGGCCCGGAAGTCCCGGCACCGTGACCGCAGGTCGTCCTCGTCCAGCACGTACACCGGGGTCCCGAATTCGGCCGCCAGGTCGCGGACGCCCAGGCCCGCGACGGCGACGGCGCCGTCGGCGCCGCGCGTCACGTTGCGCGGCCACAGCGCCGGCACCAGGGCGTTGACATCCTCCGGGGTACGCAGCCAGGCCGGCCCCCGGTTGCTGATGTCCGCGTGCAGCGCACCGGCCTCATGAGCACGCATCAGGGACTACATCCTCTCGGGAGCGGAGACACCCAGCAGGTAGAGCCCGTTGGCGATCACCGTGCGGGTGGCGTTGTTGAGCCAGAGCCGGGCCCGGTGCAGGTCGGTGACCTCTTCGTCGCCCAACGGCAGGACCCGGCAGTTGTCGTAGAACCGGTGGAAGGACGCCGCCACGCTCTCCTCCAGGTAGCGGGCCACCCGGTGTGGCTCCCGCAACTCGGCGGCCGTGGCCACCACCGCGGGGAACTCGGCCAGCGCCTTGAGCAGCTCGTTCTCCTTCTCGTGCCCGAGCAGCTCGGGGCGGAAGTCGCCCGCGCCGCCCTGGACCAGCCCCACCTCGGCTGCGTTGCGGGCCACGCCGGCCGTCCGGGCGGCGACGTACTGCACGTAGTAGACCGGATTGTCGCGGGTGGCCCGGGTCCACAGCTCGATGTCGATGTCGATCGGGGAGTCGCTGGAGTAGCGGGCCAGCGCGTACCGGGAGGCGTCCACGCCGATCGCCTCGACCAGGTCCTCGAGGGTGATCACGTTTCCGGCACGCTTGCTCATACGCAGCGGGGCGCCGTCCCGCAGGAGGCTGACCAGCTGCCCGATGAGGATCTCCAGGTTGCGGTCCGGGTCGTCGCCGAAGCAGGCGGCCATGGCCCTCATCCGGCCGATGTAGCCGTGGTGGTCGGCGCCCAGCATGATCACGACCCGCTCGAAGCCGCGCTCGCGCTTGTCGAGGTAGTAGGCGCAGTCCGCGGCGAAGTAGGTCCACTCGCCGTTGGACTTGCGCAGCACCCGGTCCTTGTCGTCGCCGAAGTCGGTGGTGCGCAGCCAGGTGGCGCCCTCGGCCTCGTAGAGGTGACCCTGCTCGCGCAGCCGGGCCAGGGCGAGGTCCAGTTCACCCCGGTCGTGCAGGTCCTTCTCGTTGAAGTAGGTGTCGAACTCCACCCCGAAGTCGCGCAGCGAGGAGCGGATCTCGTCGAACATCAGCGCGACGCCCTCGACCCGGAAGACCTCCTGGGCGGCATCGTCGGCCATGGTCGACACGTCCGGGCGGCGGGCCTGCACCTCGGCGGCGATCTCACCGATGTACGCCCCGCCGTAGCCGTCCTCCGGCGCGGACTCGCCCTTAGCGGCGGCGAGCAGCGAGCGGGCGAACCGGTCGATCTGCGATCCGGCGTCGTTGAAGTAGTACTCCGTGCCCACCTGGGCGCCGGTGGCCCGCAGCAGCCGGCTGAGCGCGTCACCGACGGCCGCCCAGCGGACGCCACCGATGTGCACCGGGCCGGTCGGGTTGGCCGAGACGAACTCCAGGTTGATCTTCTCGCCGGCGAGCCGGTCGCTGCGCCCGTACTCCGCCCCGGCCTCGACGATCACCCGGGCGAGCTGGCCGGCGGCGGCCGCGTCCAGCCGGATGTTGAGGAAGCCCGGCCCGGCGATCTCCACGGACTTGACACCGGGCGCCCGGCCCAGCTCGTCGGCCAGGGCGGTGGCCAGTTCGCGCGGCGCGACGCCCACCTTCTTGCTCAACTGCAGGGCGAGCGTGGAGGCGTAGTCGCCGTGCTCGGGGTTACGCGGTCGCTCCACCGCCGTACGCTCCGGCAGCGCGGCGCGGTCCAGGCCGCGCTCGACGAAGACGGCGTGGGCAGCGGTGAGGACGACCGAGGCTAGTTCTGCAGGAGTCACCGAACCATGTTATCGGGGGTAGACTCGGGCATTCGGCGGCGACCCTGCGCATCACCTGGCCCGCCACCTCCCCTGACCGACCGACCTGACGAGGCACGATGAGCATCAGCACCCCGGGCGGCCCTGAGCGCCGCCCGACCGTGGTCAGCACCGGCAAGAAGCCGGCCGCGGGCCGGCCGGCGACCGACGTCAAGGCCGGTTCCGGAAAGCCGGCGGGCACTCCGCGGGCCGGTGGCAAGGGCCCCCGCAAGCCGATCACCCCGGTCAAGGTGAGCCAGGGCCGGGCCTGGGGCCCGATCGCGCTCTTCGTGGCCGTGGGCGTCCTCGCGGTCGGCATCATCGGGTACGGCGCATGGGCCTCGTTCCAGGGCGCGAAGCCGTGGGACAAGAAGGCCAACGCCATCGACGGCATCGCCAACATCCGCAAGTCGGATCCGGACAGCTTGAAGTACGAGAAGCACGAATCCGGCCCCCTGAAGTACAAGTACTCGCCGCCGGTGGGCGGGGTGCACAACGCCGCCTGGCAGAACTGCATGGGCGACGTGTACGACGCCCCGATCGCCAGCGAGAACGCGGTGCACAGCCTGGAGCACGGCGCCGTCTGGATCACCTACCGCCCGGGCCTGCCACAGGACCAGATCGACAAGCTCGCCGGCAAGGTGCGCGGCGTCGAGAAGACGCTGATGAGTCCGTACGAGGGGCTGGACAAGCCGATCTCGCTCCAGGCGTGGGGCTACCAGCTCAAGGTCGACAACGCCGACGACAAGCGGATCGACGAGTTCATCAAGGACCTGCGGGTGAACGCCTCCACCGAGGGTCCGACCGCACTCTGCAACACGGGCATCACCGCCACCGGCACCACGCCGCGTGACCTCCAGCAGCAGCCCACCCAGTAAGGACCGCGATGACTGCTCCCGCCGCCACCACCGACAGCGAGCACGACGAGGAGACGGCCGCCCCGGACAGGGGCGGCCGTGCCCCGGCGGGGCGCTACGGCCTGCTGGCGTTGGCCGCCATGCTGGTGGTGGGCCTGCTGCTCGGGTACGCCGGCGGTCTGCTCACCCCGGGGCTCACCCGACCCGGTGACGACTCGGTCGAGGCGGGCTTCGCGCGGGACATGACGACGCACCACGCACAGGCGGTGGAGATGAGTCTGCTCGCCTACCGGTCGGCGACGCTGCCCGAGGTGCGGCAGATAGCCGTGGACATCGCCACCGGTCAGCAGGGCGAGATCGGGGCCATGCAGACCTGGCTGCGGGAGTGGAAGCTGAGCCCGACCGGGTCGACGCCGCCGATGTCGTGGATGTCCGACGGCGCCACAGTCAAGGACGGGCTGATGCCGGGCATGGCCACCCCGCAGCAGATGGCCGCGCTGCGCGACGCCAAGGGCATCGAGGTCGACCGCCAGTTCCTCGACCTGATGATCAACCACCACCTGGGTGGCATCCACATGATCGACGCGGCCCTCGACGAGACGGACAACGCCGAGGTGCTTCGGGTGGCGCAGACCATGAAGTCCACCCAGCAGAGCGAGCTGAACAATCTCCGGCAACTCCAGGAGCAGGCCAAGGGCTGATCCACCGGACGGGCGCACCCGGGCCCGCGTCACCGCCGTGAGCAGGCGGGACGCGGGCCCGCGTCCTGTCACGGTGGCGGTCACGCCGCTGGCGGCGTCAGCGGCGCCGGCGCCTTCGGACACGCACCGACGCCCCTTGTGGGCGTTTTGCGCGGGACAACCGATTACGTTGTTTGGAGAGTTTTCTCCGCACATATCGTGACCAGTTGCGATTCGGGCTCGTTGCGCAGGACGTGGGGGTTGCACTCAGAGACGCACGGCGTTCGGTCACCAGCTGGTGCCGGCGCCACACCATCGGCGGTGACGGGGCGGTGGCAGCCGTCCGTCGCGGACAGCGGCAGGGCGAGCCGGGATTGCTCAGCCGCGAACAGGAACTCGAACTGATCGACACGCTGCGGGGGGTCCACCCGGACGAGTTCGGCCTGGACGAGGAGTTGTGGACGCGGCAGAGCCTCACCACGCTCATCCAGCGCCGGTTCGATCTGCCGCTGGACGCCGGAGCGGTCGGGGCGTACCTGCGGGCCTGGGGGTTGGGTCCGCGGGAGCCGCGCGAGCGGGCCTGCGGGCTCTGCGTCAGCGCTGTCGAACGCTGGGTCCGCAGTGAGTACCCGGCGATCACCCGGGCTGCTCAGGAACACCTCGCCGAGGTCTACTGGATCGGGCGGGTGCGGTTGCGCGGCACCATGCCGGCGGCGGACGTCATCTCCGCCGTCTCGTCCCGTGGCCGGGTGCGCTTCATGATCACAACACCGACGGTCGACCCGCCGCTCCCCCGCGACTTCGTGCTGCGACTCAGCGGCGAGGAGCAGCGCACCGTACACCTGATCATCGACGGCTCCTGGCCACGCAACGAGTGGCCCCGCCGGCTCCCCCGACGGATCGTGCTGCACCCCCTGCCCAGCTGCGGCCGGGCGATGGCCGCGGCCTGACCGCCGCGGACGGGTCAGGACGGCAGGATGGCCGGCAACCCGGTCGGGCCTCCAGATACTGGTTCGGCGACGGGGAAGGGGGTTTGCTACTCTTCTCCCGTCGCTGAGCCCCCGTAGCTCAGGGGATAGAGCACCGCCCTCCGGAGGCGGTGGCGCAGGTTCGAATCCTGCCGGGGGCACCATTTGTACACGGACATGAGTAACGTCCAACTCCGGAATCATCATCGCCGCTCGACTCACCTGCGGAAACCGCAGCGTGATCGTGCTCGATCCAGGATGTAGTGGCCTCCTTCCGACTGCGATACCACTGCATCCTTGATCGAGCGTGATCACCGCGCGGGGCCGGACGCCGGCGTTGTGGACGGGCGTGGTGCGTTGGCGGGCTGCCGCACGGGTAAGCACCCACGGGGCCACCGAAAACCGGTCATCCTGCTGCCCGGTGATGTCCGCCGAATCGGCTCACGGATACCGTCTCCTGGCCTCCGACGAAGCCCAGGACCAGCAGAGATGCCGTCCTGGGCTTCCTCGTTGAGGACGACCGCGACCTACCCTCATCGACCTCGTGTCCCGTGGTCGCCGAGCGGCAACGGCCAACGTCCCGACCCCGCATCGCGTCAGATGCGAGATCGTCAGACGCTGGCCGTCCCACCACGCCCACAGGAGCAGCCGGGGATCCCATTTGCTGCCTAGGCTTAACTGAGCTGGTTGTTGGCCTCGTCGATCAGTCGCTTGGCACCGCTGGACACGTCGGCCCGACCGAAGATGATGTCGTCGTACACGCGCTGGAACTCGGTCTTGATCGCGCCGCCACCCTTCGGCTGGGGTGCCGGTGTGGGCAGCAACTTGTCGGTCACGGAACTCTCGAACTCGTAGACCAGCTTGTCCGTCGGTGACAGGGACGCGGCGAGCGTGTCGCGGACCTTGCTGTTGGCTGGCATACCGCGGGAGACCGCCAGCACCTTGCCCGCCTCCTGGTCGTTGATGAGGAAGTCCACGAGCATCGCCGCCTGCTTGGGATGTTCGCTGCGCTTCGCGACGCTGTAGGCCATGGCCATCGCGGCGATCATGCCGCGCTTGTCCGTGTCGCTGGGCATGGGTGCGATAGCCAGCGGGCTGCCGTAGGCGGCCACCATCGGCGTGAAACCGGAGTCGTAGTTGACCTCGGCAGTGACACCCTTCTTGATGAGCGAAGAGTTCGCGACGGATCCGTCCAGCTGGGTGGTCAGCGAGGGCGGCGCCAACACGCCGGGCGTCTTGCGGAGCCCGTCGGTGAAGGTCCAGAACTGGACCAGGTCCTCCTGGGTGAAGCCGAGCTTGCCCTCGTCGGTGTAGATCTGCTTACCGCGTTGGCGCAGCCAGATGTCGAACCAGTCGATGGCGAAGCCGAAGTCGCCGAACCCGGCGACCTTGCCGCCGGCCTGGCCGAGCTTCTGTCCCGCGGCGCGCAGGTCCTCCCAGGTCCAGTCCGGCTTCGGCGCCTCGACACCAGCCTTGCTCCACGCCGCCGCGTCGTAGAAGATGCCCTGGGTGTTCTGCGCGATCGGGATCGCGTACGTCGCGTCGCCGACCTTGCCGGCCGGCAGCAGCGTCGGGGTGATGTCGCCGACCTTGAGCGTGCCGTCGCTGATGTACTTCGTCAGGTCTAGAAGGGCCTGGCGGTCGGCGTACTCGCGCAGGAAGGCGCGGTCCATCTGCACCACGTCAGGGGCGTCGCCGCCAGCGATCTGCGTGGACAGCTTCTGGAAGTAGGCGTCGAAGCCCCCGAACGAGGTGTTGACCTTGATGTTCGGGTACTTCTTCTCGAACAGGTCGATCGCCTGCTCGGTGACCTTGGCTCGCCCGTCGTTGCCCCACCAGGCGAACTGCAGGGTGACCGGACCCGTGTCCTTCGAATCGTCGCCGCCGCTGCACGCGGCAAGCGGCAGCGCCAACAGTGCCGACGCCGCGACTGCGACGACTCGCGCCGTTCGTGCGGCGCGCAGAGCCTTGAGCATGCTTGACTTCTCCTTCGCGGTGCGCATGGAGTTCAGCGAGATCGTGCGAATCTTGTGGCTACCAATCAGCTGAAACGATTTAATTAGCCCGGACGCTAGGGCCACCCCGTTGCCTTGTCAAGGCCGCGTTACGTGCATGTGTCCGCATCGTTGCGGAGTCCATCCACAATGGACTGGCGACGGCAGAAGGTCCTGCAAGGACGTGTCAGAAAGCCCGAGGAAGGGCAGCCCAGCCCGGTCAGGCCGCCCGCGTGAGGCTGACCTGATCCGCGGGTTCGATGGCCAGGACCTGGGCGGGTGAGTCGGGCAACGCGCCGAGCGTGAAGTCGACACCGTCGGTACCGGAACGGACCGCAACGTCCGTGTCCGCGTCCGCGCCGAGGATGCGCGCACGGGCGCCCGGGCCGAGCTCCAGCCCGGGAATGGTCAGGTGCCGGCCGGGGGTGCCCAACACGATGGCGTACAGCGTGTCGTCCCGCTGAGTGAAGCGCACCGGAACTCCGTCGCCGGTGACCGCCTCGGCGGTGTGCCAGGGCCGGGTGTCGTAGATGGCCTCGCCGTACGTGGAGAGCCATCGACCGAGCGTGCGGAGGGTTTCCGCCTGCTCGCCAGGGATCACGCCCCGATCGTCCGGGGTGATACCGAGTAGGAGGTTGCCGTTCTTGCTCACCACGTCCGCGAGAAGGTGGACCAGCTCCGTGCTGGAGAGCAGTTGTTCTGCCGTCTCCTGCCGGTTCCAACCGAACGAGAGCCCGAGCCCACGAACGGTTTCCCAGACCACGGGGTCGATGTCCACGCGGAGCCGGTACTCCGGTGTCTGTACGTCACAGGTCTTGGCTTCGAAGCGATCGTTGACCACCCCGTCGGGAACCTGGGTGTAGTAGTCGTCGATCAGCTCGTGCGGGTCACCCGCACGTGGGTAGCCGATGTCGTTCCAGAGCATGCTGGGGCGGTAACGCTCGATCAGCTCGCGCCAGTGCGCGTCGACGTAGCGGGCGTACTCCGGCGAGGTTGGCACGCCGTCCGGAATGTCGGCCATCCGCCGGATCGGCAGGTTGCCGAACGTCCAGTCCAGGCCCCCGGAGTAGTAGACCCCGTAGCGCAGCCCCACCGTGCGTACCGCGGTGGCGAGTTCGCCGATGACATCGCGTGCCGTCGACCAGTCGGGCACGGTCGGGTTGGGTGTCGACGAGGGCCACAGCAGGAAGCCGTCGTGATGTTTGCTGACCGGAACGACGTACCGGGCACCCGACGCGGCGCACAGGTCCGCCCACGGAGCCGGGTCCCAACTCCTGACGGAGTCCTCGAACTCGGAGCGGAAGTCGGCGTAGGACCGGTCCCCGTAGGTCTCGCGATGGTGTGCACGGGTCGGGCCATCGAGGAGGTAGGTGTTCTGGTACCACTCCGCGTAGGAGTGCCGGGCCAACGGGTCGACCTCGCTGTCGACGACCGGGGCGGTGCGGCCGTCGCCGAGCAGGCTCACCACCTCGTCGTCGAGCGGCGCCCATGCCGGCACCGAGTAGAGCCCCCAGTGGATCATGATGCCGAACTTCGCATCGCGGTACCAGGCTGGCACTTCTCGCGGAAACCTGTCGTCTGTCATACCGGGCTAGCCTTCCTGTGATCGACCGACCGCGGCGGATCACCTCGATGTGATCATCCTGCCGCTGCGACGAGATGTCCTGCACTCACCATTCGGACCGCTGGCCGACGACCCGCCTGGCCACGATCCGCTCCGTCCAGCCGGAGCGGACACCGGCGGTCGCCGCGTCCGGGATCATCAGCACAACGCCGTGGAACCAGCCCTACGGCTTTTATGAACCGTTTCAGAAACGGTCAAGCCATGCTAGGGGCAGTTTATGAATATGTCAAGGTTTCCGATTGCTCGACGGTAGTGATACTGCCTTAATCCGGTCAAACAATGCAGTCGTCGAATCCATACATCGGACAACATTGACTTCCAGTGTGACGGCCGCAACACTGTCGAAACCTGAACCGTTTCAACAAAACGCTCCGTTGGCCGGGGCTCAGGTCGAGCGCAGGGCTGAATCGAAGCCGCCTTCCCCTGTCCCACGCTCCGGCGCACACACCGCACACCACCCCCGTCGAACAGCGCTCTACCCGAGGAGGATCCATGGCGACAGATCCAGGGCAACTCTCACGCCGCTCGGCGCTCGGCGTTCTGGCCGCCGCAGCCGGGGCGGCATGCCTTCCGGGGTCGGCACTGGCCGCCGACCCCGCGGTCTCACTCGTCGACAGCGGCTCCACGGTCACATTGAGCAACGGACTGCTCAGCGTCGTCGTCACCAAGGCCACCGCCCGGATCACCAGTGTCCGCCTGATCGGTAGCACCCGCGGCAACGCCGGGTTCAACCTGGTCGGTGGTTCCAGCGGAGGGGGCTACACCACCTTCGACTACCACCTGGGCACGACGCGGTCCTCCAAAGGGCTGTCGGGCGCCTCGTACCGAATCGTCCAGCAGACGCCCGACCGGGTCGAGATCGCGATGACGACCAACAACCCGGCAACGCTCCCCTTCGCGGTCGACGTGCACATGGCCATGGAGCGGGGAATGACCGGGCTCTACTGCTACATGGTCTTCGGATATCCGAGCAACATGCCGAACGGGCTGGCGATCCAACAACTTCGGTACGCGTTCGCCGCCGGCGATCCGTCCTTCACGTACTTCATCGTCGACGACGCGCGGGGCGTCCAGCAGCGGCCATCCGTCCAGGACTCCACGCGGTGGGTCACGCTGCAGGACTCCACGTACGAACTGCCGAACGGCGAGATCTGGTCGAAGTACCAGAACAGCAGCGACCTCGAGGGCGACAGTGCTGTCTTCATGATCTCCAATGGCAAGCTCGGTCTGTCGATGGTGCAGGCCAGCAAGGAGTACTTCGCCGGTGGACCAACGAAGCAGGAACTGACCTGCCACGACTACAACAACGGCGAGATCCTGCTGTGGCACCCGTTCACGTCGCACTACGGCACGCCCGACCTGGAACCGGCGAAGGGCTGGCAGAAGGCGTACGGCCCGTTCTACCTGCACGTGAACGAGGCCTCGGGCACCGACCCGAGGGCGAATGTCGCCGCGATGTGGGCCGATGCCAAGGTGGCTGCGTCCCGGGAGCAGGCGAAGTGGCCGTACCGATGGGTTTCCGATCCGCTGTACGCGGCGAACGCGCGTTCGACGGTGACCGGCAAGCTGGCGATAGCGGGCGGCGCCTCCCCGAATGGCGCCTGGGTGGTCCTGTCGACGACCGGCGCGGACCGGCAGTATCAGGGCGTCACCCTCTCCGGCGACGACTGGCAGTACCGGACGCTGGACTACGTCTACAGCGCACGGGCCGACAGTTCGGGGACGTTCAGGGTGCCTGGCGTCCGCCCCGGCACCTACACGGTGACGGCTTTCGTGGACGGCGTGCTCGGTGAGTACAAGAAGAGAAACGTCACCATTCCGAGCGGCCCGCAGGTCACCATCGGCAACCTGACGTGGACGCCGGTGAGCAGTGGTCAGACGCTGTGGCAGATCGGGTCACCGAACCGGTCGGCCGAGGAGTTCCACATCCCCGGCGGCCCGGACGGTTTCCGCAGCCAACTGGCCTGGCTCGAGTATCCGTACGAGTTTCCCAACGGCGTCGACTTCCGAGTCGGGGTCGACGACCCGGCCGTGAAGTGGAACTACTTCCAGCCCTGCTACCGCACCCCCGGAACGCCGTTGCAACTTCAGCGGCGCGGGACGACACCGGACTACTCCCTGACGACGTGGCGGATCCGGTTCGACTCGAACGGCTACACGGCGGGCACCGCCACGCTCGACATCGCACTCGCCGGCTCGGTCTTCGGCACGCTGAGAATCGCGCTGAACGGCACGACACTCGCCAGCTTCGACCCGCTGCCGGGCAACCTGGGCGACGCGTCGTCCTACCGACTGGCGTGCCGGGGGATCTACCGGCAGCTCGCACCCGTCGTCTTTCCGGCGACGTCGATCCGGCCTGGCGAGAACATCATCACCCTGACCCCGGTACGCGCGCCGCTGGCGCCGCGGACCCGCGCCAACACCGTGGACAACTGGATGGAGCCGATCGGCGGGGTCATGTACGACGTCATCCGCCTTCAGGTCCGTCCGTAACAGGCACACGTCCACACATCGGAGACCACCATGCCCTTTGGAATGCGCCGTTTCCTCCGCCTCTCGTTCTCCACAGGCTGCGCACTGGTCGCCTTTGCCGCGGGTGCGGCCGTCGCGCCGTCGTCCTCCGCCGCGAGCAGCGACGTCAAACTGACCGTGTCCGGCATGACCGCGACGATGACGACCGGGGCCTACACGGTCACGTTCAACGCGAAGGGTGCCGCGAACTCCCTGGTCGCCAACGGCCGGGAGTTGATCGGCAAGGCGGCCGGTTTCTACACCGACTTCGATGGTGGAGCCGCCGGCCTCGCACCCACGAAGCTGACCGTTGTCACCAACACCATCCAGCTGGCAGACATCGCCTACGTGGGACCGCGGGGTGAACAGCACTACGTGATGCGCAGCGGGGTCAACGGGATCTACTCGTACTTCGTCACGTCCGCCGGGATCGGGGCGCCCGGCGAGTTCCGCAGCGTCTACCGCCTCGACGGCTCGATCTTCCGCGTCGGCGCCAACTCGCTGCGTTCCGGCACGTTGCCGACGCTCGGCGACATCCAGAACGCCACGGTGCTGCAGGACAGCACCTACCGACTTCCGAACGGAACGGTGTACACGAAGTACGACTGGGCGACGCTGCAGTCGGAGGACCTCTTCCACGGGCTGTCCGGGAACGGATACGGCGTCTGGGTCATTCCGGCCAGTCACGAGTACAACAACGGTGGACCGATGAAGCAGGAGCTGATGGTCCACCTGGAGAGCAACACGGGTGACGCCACCGCACTCGGCATGCTGTCCGCAAGCCATTTCGGTAATCCGGCAGTGGCGATCCCCGCCGGCAAGATCTACGGCCCGTGGCTGATCTACTTCAACAACGGTGACAGCGCCGATGCCCGGGCGAGGGCAACGCAGGAACGCGCAGCCTGGCCGTACACCTGGCTGGCCAACCCGCGCTACCCGCTGAGCCGTACCGCCGTGACCGGGACGCTGAACCTCCGAAACGGCCAGCCGGCCGCCGGCGCGACAGTGACACTCGGGCAACCGGGCGGCGACCTCTACGCCATGGGCCGCGACTACATCTACTCGACGACGGCCGGCGCGAACGGCCAGTTCCGGATTCCCAACGTCCGGCCCGGCAGCTACAGCCTCTACGCGTACGCGAATGGCGGCTCCACGGCGAGTGGTGCCATCGGCACCGTCACCGACCAGTACCAGCGCGACAACGTAGCCGTTTCCGGTAGCACCACGAATCTCGGCACGCTGACCTGGTCACCGACCACCTACGGCCACCCGCTCTGGCAGATCGGTACGGCTGATCGCACCGCCAGGGAGTTCAGACTCGGCGACCAGCCCCGCCAGTACGGGCTGTTCGACCAGGTGCCGGCGAACCTCACCTACACGGTGGGATCGAGCACCGCGCGCAACGACTGGTACTACGCACAGACGAAACCCGGCACGTGGACGGTGAAATTCACCCTCGGCCAGAGCTACGCCGGAAACGGCCACCTCACCGTGGCCCTCGCGGCGACCACCAGATCGCCCAACATCACGGCGGCCGTCAACGGCACCTCGATCGGCGATTTCCCGACCTACGCCAACGACGGCGCCATCTATCGCAGCGCCAACACCAGCGGCTACTACCACCGCTTCACACTGAACTTCCCGGCGTCCGCGCTCACGGTTGGCGCCAACACCCTCACGCTGCGGGCCAACGGCATCTCGGCCGGTGGCGGCGACATGTACGACACCGTGGCCCTGGCCGCCGACTGAGACCACGGCGGGCGGCACGATCCGTCAGGTCCTGGTCGGGGTCGGCAACGAAGCTCCTGTGGACGCTGGCGCCAGGACCAGTTGTCCGCAGGAGCTTCGTTGTCCTCCGGGCCGGGTCCGTGGCCAACGATCCACGGGTTGAATCGTTCAAAACATTCGATAGCGTGGTCACATGGCTGCGACCCTTCCCCGCGTCGCCCTGGTCGGTGCAACCGGCTTCGGCGCCAACCACCTGCGCAACATCGCCCGCCTGGCTACCAGCGGGCGCATCGAGTTGGTCGCGGTCTGCGATCCTCGACCAACCCCCGACGTCCCGGTGGGCGTCCAGAAATTTCCCGACCACCGCACGATGCTCGACCAGGCCCGGCCCGACATCGCGGTGGTGAGCACACCGCCACACACCCATCTTCCGATCGCCCTGGACCTCATCGCCGCCGGGGTGGACCTGCTGCTCGAAAAGCCGCCCGTTGCGGGCGTCACCGAGCACGACATGCTGGCCGCCGCTCTCGCCGACGCCGGCAAGGTCGCCCAGGTCGGGTTCCAGGCACAGGGCTCGCGGGCCCTGGCCGCCCTGAGCCGCGCCATCACCGAGGGTCGGCTCGGTACGGTCACCGGGATCGTCGCCGGCGGCACGTGGATCAGGGACGACAGCTACTACCAGCGGTCGCCCTGGGCCGGCCGGCGTTCGCACGACGGCCGGCTGGTGCTGGACGGCGCACTGGTCAACCCGTTCGCCCACATGCTGATGCTGGGCCTCACGATCGCGGAGGCGGTCACGCCCGGGGTCGCGCCGGTAGCGCTCGAACTCGAGCGTTACCGCTGCCGGGACATCGAGGTGGATGACACCGCCTGTGTTCGGGTGCGGCTCTCTGCCGGCCCACCGGTCCTGGTGGCGGTCACGCTGTGCGCATCGACCTTCCGCGAGGGTGACGTGGTCGTGCACGGTACGGCGGGAACGGCCGTGCTGGAGTACGCGACTGATCGGCTCGCCCTGCATCCACCCGGTACGGCTCGGCTCGGCGGCGCCGCGGTCGCGCCGGCGTTGGGCCGTGTCGACCTGCTGGAGAACCTGCTCGCGCATCGCACCGACCCGCTGGGCACACCCCTGATCGCTCCGCTCGACGCGACGCGACAGTTCACCGTCCTCGCCGAGGCGATCGCCCTGGCGTCCCCACCCACGCCCGTCGCGACCGACGCGGTGCGCATCCACGGAGCCGGAGCCACCCGCACTGTCGAACTGACAGGTGTCGATGCCGCGATCGGTGCTGCGGTCGCCCGACTGTCGATGTTCAGCGAGTCCGGGACGCCGTGGGCGCGGCCGCCGTCGCTGATCGATCTTCAGCTCGATCCAGGTCTGGCAACGTCCACACCGTCAGAGTGACCCACACCCCCGGATCTGTTAACAACCCTTGCTAATAACCGTTACGAACGTCAATATGTGGAGGTTAAGGGTCGTCGATGCCTGGAGAGTGAGCCATGAGAAGCCGTCGGATTTTCGCAGTGGTGGCCGGGGCGGCGATGACCGTCGCGACGGCCGTCGCGTTCGTCCCCAGCAGCATGGCCGGCGCGGCCTCGGCGGACGCGGCCCTGATGGTCGCCTGCACCGCGCCGGGTTGGGCCGAGGGCAACACCTATCCGGTGGGCACCCAGGTCACCTACGGTGGCCGGCTCTACCAGGCTCTGGTCACCCACACCGCGCACCCCGGCGCCGGCTGGAACCCGGCCGCGACCCCGTCGCTCTGGCGTGACCTCGGCGCGTGCTCGGGAGGCACCCCGCCGCCCACCACGCCACCGCCCACCACACCACCGCCGACCACGCCACCGCCCACCACGCCACCGCCGACCACGCCACCGCCGACCACGCCACCGCCCAGCGGTGGAACCTGCGGGGTGAAGTCCCGGCCGGCCGGCAAGGTGCTGCAGGGCTACTGGGAGAACTGGGACGGCGCCTCCAACGGCGTACACCCCGGCCTCGGTTGGATCCCGATCACCGACAGCCGGCTCGGCCAGCACGGCTACAACGTCATCAACGCGGCTTTCCCGGTGATCCGCGCGGACGGCACGGTGCTCTGGGAGAACGGCATGGACGCCGGCGTGAAGGTGGCCACCCCGGCCGAGATGTGCCAGGCCAAAGCCGCCGGCGCAACAATCCTGATGTCGATCGGCGGGGCCGCGGCGGGCATCGACCTGAGTTCCAGCGCGGTCGCCGACCGGTTCGTCGCGACGATCGTGCCGATCCTGACGACCTACCACTTCGACGGGATCGACATCGACATCGAGACCGGTCTGACCGGTAGCGGCACCATCAACACCCTGTCCACGTCGCAGGCCAACCTGATCCGGATCATCGACGGAGTGCTGGCCCGGATGCCCTCGAACTTCGGCCTGACCATGGCGCCGGAGACGGCCTACGTCACCGGCGGCAGCGTGACGTACGGGTCGATCTGGGGTTCCTACCTGCCGATCATCAAGAAGTACGTGGACAACGGCCGGCTCTGGTGGTTGAACATGCAGTACTACAACGGCAGCATGTACGGCTGCGCCGGCGACTCGTATCCCGCCGGCACGGTGCAGGGCTTCACCGTGCAGACGCAGTGCCTGAACAACGGTCTGACCATCCAGGGCACCACGATCCGCGTCCCGTACGACAAGCAGGTTCCCGGCCTGCCCGCGCAGAACGGCGCGGGCGGCGGCTACCTGTCGACGTCCCTGGTCACGCAGGCGTGGAACAGCGTTCCCGGCATCAAGGGCCTGATGACCTGGTCGGCGAACTGGGACGGGTCGAAGGGCTGGACCTTCGGCGACAACGTGAAGCGCCTGCAGGGACGCTGAGAGCTCGCCACTCCCCCGGCTCGGCCTGGTGACGGGGCCGGGCCGGGAGAGCGGCGGCTGGTCAGCCCGAGGGCGAGTTGGTGGCGCTCCCGGCAGCGGAGTCGGCGCCACCCCTGCCCGACTCGGCAGGATGCGGCGCGGCGAGGGCTTCGTGGACGACCTGGAGGATCTCGTCCGACAGCGGTGTCTCGCGTGTCCCCCGTGCCAGCGTGAGCGCCCCGACCATGGTGGCGAGGTCGACGATCGCGCGGCGGCGTGACTCGGCCCGGTCGTCGTCCGGCGCCCCTTCGTACTCCGCGAGCGCGTCGATGGTCTTCTCGACGCCGCCGGCGTACGCCGCGTGCATGGGGCTGCCTGCCACGGCGCGGGCGGCATCGCTGGCGAGGGCCGTGTTGGCGCACCCCGTCGCCGCCGCGTCTCGATGCTCGGGCGAGAGGTAGTGCCGCAGCAGCTCGGCACGTGCCCGCGCCCGGTCGGGGAAGCCCTCGATCGTGCTCTTCAGGAAGTCGAGGATCTCCGCGAAGGCCCTCGCGGTTGAAAGGTCCACCAACTGCTCTTTTGATTTGAAATGCTTATAAAAGCCGCCCTGGGTGAGGCCGACAGCCGCCATCAGCGTCTGCACGCTCATGGCGGCGGCGCCGCGTTCGCGGAGCAACCGCGAGGTGGAGTCGATCACGTCCTCGCGACGCTTCAGCGCGTCGGCGCGTGTAGCCCTGCCCATGCCGCTCCTCGCTCGCCGAGGCCGGCCGTCGGCCCGAGATTTAGATTACATCGGAAATCTAAGCAGGCGTCCGACGGTTGGGATGGATTAGATTACGAACGTAATCCAAAACAACCTGGAGGCCCCGATGAGCACCTACCTGATCAACCACCTGCGCATCCCCGGTGACGTACCCAACGAGCAGGGCCTGTCCTACCTCGAGCAGGTCGAGGCCACCGTCAAGCCGTACGGCGGCACGTGGCTGGCCCAGGGCGGCGTGGACACCGTCGAGGGCGCCTGGCCGGGCTCGGTGGTCCTGATCGAGTTCCCGAGCCGCGCCGACGCCGACAACTGGTACAACTCCGCCGAGTACCAGGCGATCCTGCCGCTGCGGGTCAACAACTCGATCTCCGACCTCATCCTGGTCGACAGCGTCGCCCCCGGCTTCACGGTCGCCGGCTTCGCCCAGCAGGTACGCGCCGCGATCGCCGCAGCCGGCGCCCAGAGCTGAGGCGCCACAGCCGGTGGTCTCCGCGGTAGCCCCCTCGCCCGCGGAGACCACGGCTGGTCGGCGCACCCCTGAGGCGTACCGTCAGCCGGTTTGGCGGCGGGCGCGGGCCCGGCGCTTGCCCTCGTGCATGGCCTGCACCCGGGCCACCGGGATGGTCCGTCCCTGCGCCACCAGGTCGGCCGGGAGCGGCTGGGCTGCGGGCATCGCGGCGGCCCACGGGTCGGCACCGGCCAGCAGCGACGGCACGGTCCGGATGGTGAAGTCAGCCGAGGTCACCTCGGTCAGCTCGGCCCAGTCGACCGGGAACGAGACCGGCATTCCGGGGCGCAGCCGCGGGCTGTAGGTGGCGACCACGGTTGCCCCACCGGAGCGGGTGGCGTCGACGAAGACCTTGCCACCCCGGTCCTCCTTGATGTACGCCGTGGTGGCCAGCGCCGGGTCCAGCCGCTCGACGCGGACGGCGAGCGCCCGGGTGGCAGCGGCCAACTCCTCCGCTGTCGGGTCGCCGGCCACCGGAACGAAGACGTGCACGCCCTTCGCGCCGCTGGTCTTGACGGCACCGCTCAGGCCGGCGTCGGCGAGCGCCTGGCGGACCAGCAGCGCGACGGAGACCGCCGCGCCGAACCCGGCACCCTCCGGCGGGTCGAGGTCGAGCACCAGATGGGTCGGGCGGTGCAGGTCCGCGACGGTGGCCAGGGTCGGGTGGTACTCCACCGCCCGCTGGTTGGCCAACCACAGCAGGGTGCGCCGGTCGTCGCAGAGGGCGTAGGAGATCTCCCGGTGTGACGCCTCCGCCCAGACCGGCACCCGGCCGACCCAGTCGGGGGTGTACCGGGGAAGGTTCTTCTGCATGAACGGTGGTTGACCGGGGCGGACCCGGATCACTGACAGCGGCCGGTCCCGCAACTGCGGCAGGAGCTGGGCCGCGACCGCGTCCAGGTAGTCGACCAGGTCGCGTTTGGTGGCGTCGACGGCATCGGACAGCGGTTGGTCAAGGTTGGTCAGGGCCACGCCGTCGCGGGTCTCGTCAGCCTCGCTCATCCGATCACCCTTCCGGCCTCGGCGTCGTCGGTCAACCTGACACGGCGGTCGGTTTCGGCGGGTCGGCCCGGCAGCGTGGTCAGCGCGACCAGCAGGGCGGCGACCACCAGGGCGGCGGCCACGGCGAACGCCATCCGGTAGCCGCCGGCCAACGCGGCCGTCTCGGCCCAGCCGGTGGCCCGCAGGGCGTCGGCACGTGCGGCGGCCAGGGTGGCCAGAGCCGCGAGTCCGACCGCACCGCCGACCTGCTGGGTCGTGTTGGCCAGTCCGGAGGCGAGACCGGCGTCCGCGTCGGTCGCACCGGCCATCGCCAGCGTGGTGACGGCCGGCAGGGTCAAACCGCCGGCCACCCCGAACACCAGCATGGCGGGGAGCACATCGGCGAGGTAGCCGCCGTCGGCGGGCAGCCGAGCGAGCAGCAGGAAGCCGACGGTTGCCAGGCCGAGCCCGGCCAGCAACACGGTCCGGGCACCCCACCGGGCGATCAGTCGACCGGCCAGGCCGAGCGACACCACCGCGATCACCACGGGGGTGGGCAGGAAGGCCCAGCCGGTGGCGGCCGCGTCCAGCCCGAGCACCAGTTGCAGCTCCACGGCGAGCAGGAACTGGAAGCCGAAGTACGCGGCCACCATGAGGAACTGCACGGCGTTCGCCGCCACCAGGCCCGGTACGCGCAGCACCCGGGCCGGCAGCAGCGGGGTGGACACCACCCGTTGGCGTACGGCGAACCCACCGAGCAGCAGCGCCGCCATCGCCGCCGCGCCGAGGGTGCGGGGGCTGGTCCAGCCGTGCTCGCCGGTCCCGACGATGCCCAGCACGAGGGCCATCAGGCCGGCGGTGGCGAGCAGCGCGCCGGGCAGGTCCAGGCCCGCCCGCAGACCGATGCCCCGCTCGGCGGGGAGCCGGCGGACGGCGGCGACCAGGATGGCCGCCCCGATCGGCAGGTTGACCAGGAAGATCGACCGCCAGCCGGCCAGGTCCGTGAGCACGCCACCGGCCACCGTACCGATCGAGGCACCGGCCGCCCCGGTGAAGCTGAAAACGGCGATCGCGCGGGCCCGCTCGGCCGACTCGGGATAGAGCCGGACGATCATGCCGAGGCTGACCGCCATGACCAGTGCGCCGCCAGCGCCCTGGCCGAAGCGGGCGCCCACCAGCAGGGCCGGCCCGGTGGCGACCGCGCAGCCCAGCGAGGCCAGCGTGAACAGCGCGACGCCGGCCAGGAAGACCCGCCGGCGGCCGAGCAGGTCGCCGAGGCGGCCGGCGAGCAGCAGGAGCCCGCCGAAGGCGACCAGGTAGGCGTTGACCACCCACGCCAGGCCGGCGGCGGTGAAGTGCAGGTCGCGTTGGACGGCGGGCAGCGCCACCGCGACGACGGTGCCGTCCAGGATGATCATCAGGCTGCCGGCGCAGAGCACCAGCAGCGTCGGCAAGCGGGACGCGACGACGCGATCCATGGAACCCTCCTTGGTGCATGGTTTGTTACCGACGTCATCGTCTGTGACCATGAACCGCAGCGGAAGGAGGCACTGTGATGTCCCAGAGGAACAGCGATGTGCCCACGCCGGTCGACGCCGAGCTGACCTGCACGGCCGAGAACGTGCCGTTCACCCCCGGGCAGGCCCGGGCGTGCACCGTCCGCCAGGTGCTCGACCGGGTCGGTGGCAAGTGGAGCATCGGCATCCTGGTGGCCGCCTCGAACGGCCCGGTGCGCTTCACCGAGCTGGAGCGGCACATCGAGGGCATCAGCCGTCGCATGCTCACGCTGACGCTGCGCAACCTGGAACGCGACGGCCTGCTGCATCGTCGGGTCTACCCGACTGTCCCGCCGAAGGTCGAATACACGGCCACCCCGATGGCACTGGAGCTCTACGAGTCGCTGGTGGCGCTGACCAGCTGGGCCGAGCGGCACCGCCGCGCCATCGCCGAGGCGCGGACCAGGTACGACGCCGAGCACCTCCACTGAACCGACCCGGGGTGTGGGCAACGCCACCGCGATTCTCTGACCGATCGGTCAGCATCTGACCGATCGGTCAGGCATGCTGGTCTGCGGGAGGTGGACCGGCCATGGTCAGAGCGGTGTCCGAGACGCACGGCGAGATCCTCGCCGCGGCGGCACGACGGTTCGCGGTGACCGGCTACCGGGGCACCTCGTTGCAGGACATCGCCGGCGAGGTCGGCTGCTCCAAGGCCACCGTGCTCTACCACTTCGCCAACAAGGAAGCTCTGCTGGCCGAGCTGATGGCCCCGGCGATCGGGGTGCTGAAGGCCCTCGACGACCAGCTCACCGGCCTGACCGGAGCGGCCGCCCAGCAGGTCGCCGCAACCGGCTTCGTCGACCTCGCGGTCCGGTTCCGGCGGGAGATCGCGGTGCTGCGCGGCGAGTTCCCGGAGCTGCTGTGCCAGCCGGCCTTCGCGCCCATCCAGCAGATCTCCGACCGGCTGCGGGACGCGTTGGCCGGGCACTCCGACCGGCCGGGCGCCCGGATCGCCGCGCTGGTGCTGCTCGCCGGCATCTCCGAGGCGTGTGCCGAGTTCGTCGACATCGGAGACGACGAGCTGCGCCCTGCCCTGCTCACCCTCGTCCGGCGGGCCCTCGAACCCGTCGACGCACCCCTGCCCCTCCCACCCACGACCGAGGACAAGGAAACCTGATGGCCACCCTGCTCTACCGGCTCGGCCGGGGCGCGCTACGCCGGCGCCGGCTCGTCGTCGCGCTCTGGCTCGTCGTACTCGTCCTCGCCGGCCTGGCCGCGGCGACCCTGCGCGGCCCGACGGCGAGCAACTTCACGATGCCCGGCACCGAGAGCCAGCGTGCGCTCGACCTGCTCGCCGAGCAGTTCCCCGCGGCCAGCGGCGCCACCGGCACCATCACGGTCAAGGCGCCGGCGGACGGCCAACTGGCCAGCCCGCAGGGCCAGGCCGTGGTGCGGGAGTTGGTCCAGCAGGCCGCCACGCTGCCCGGCGTGGTCGGTTCGGTCGACCCGTTCCAGGTCGGGGCGGTCTCGCCCAACGGTCGGTACGCGCTGGTCCAGGTCCAGTTCGCCACCGGCGCCGACGACGTGACCGACGCGCAGCGCAGCGCGTACGAGCAGGTCGGCAAGGCGGCCGAGGAGCAGGGTTGGCAGGTCGCCCCGGGTGGTGAGGTGCTGGGTGGTGAGCCGGAGATCGGCTCGACCGAGGCCCTCGGCGTACTGGTCGCCGCGATCGTCCTGATCATCACCTTCGGCTCGCTCGTGGCCGCCGGGATGACCATGCTCAACGCCCTGATCGGCGTGGGCGCCGGCATGGCCGGCCTGTTCGCGCTGAGCAGTGTCGTCCAGTTGACCAGCACCGCGCCGATCCTGGCGCTGATGCTCGGCCTCGCGGTCGGGATCGACTACTCGTTGTTCATCACCTCCCGACACCGGCAGAACCTGCTCGACGGCCTGTCCCCGGAGGAGGCGGTCGGTCGGGCCGTGGGCACCGCCGGGTCCGCCGTGGTCTTCGCGGGCGCCACCGTCGTCATCGCCCTGGCCGGGCTGGCCGTGGTCGACATTCCGTTCCTCACCGTGATGGGTCTCGCCGCCGCGGGCACGGTCACCGTCGCGGTGCTCGTCGCGATCACCCTCCAGCCCGCGCTGCTCGGCTTCGCCGGCCGCCGGGTGCTTCCCCGCCGCCTGCGATCCGCCGTCGTCGACGGCACGAGCGGCACGGACGCCAACGCCACGAGCGGCACGGACGCCAACGGCCCGATCGGCACGGACGCCGGGGACGACGCGCCGGGCGCCACCGACCGGACGCTCGCCGGCAACGCGCCACACGAGGACACACCCGGGTTCGGGTTCCGTTGGGCGCGGCTGGTCACCCGGTTCCGCGTACCGGTCATCCTGGTCGGGCTGCTCGGCCTGGGGCTGCTCGCGCTGCCCACGCCGGACATGCGGCTGGCCCTGCCGGACGCCTCGACGGCGGCCGTCGGCTCACCCGCCCGGGTGGCCAGCGACCTGACCACCGAGGGCTTCGGGCCCGGCTTCACCGGGCGGCTCGCCGTGGTGGTCGCCGGCGACACGCCGGAGGCCGCCTCGGCCGCCGTGCCGCAGGTCACCGCACTGCTCCAGCGCACCGAGAATGTGCTCGCGGTGGCACCGGCGCAGCTCAGCCCGGACGGCCGGACGGCGCTGCTCGGCGTCATACCGAAGACGGGCCCGACCGACGAGGCCACCGAGACCCTGGTGCACGACATCCGTCGCTCGGTCGGCGGGATCCAGAACGCGGACGTGCTGCTCACCGGCGCCACCGCGATCGGCATCGACGTCTCCGAGAAGCTCTCCGACGCGCTGCCGATCTACCTGCTGCTGGTGGTCGGGCTCTCGGTGCTGCTGCTCATGCTGGTCTTCCGCTCGCTGCTGGTGCCGGTCAAGGCCGCGCTGGGCTTCCTGCTCACCGTCGCCGCCACGTTCGGCGTCACGGTGGCGGTCTTCCAGCAGGGGCACCTCGCCAGCCTGGTCGGCCTGGACACACCCAGCCCGCTGATCAGTTTCCTGCCGATCCTGCTCATCGGCATCCTGTTCGGGCTCGCGATGGACTACGAGGTGTTCCTGGTGTCCCGGATGCGGGAGGACTTCGTGCACGGCGCGTCCGCCCGGCAGGCCACCATCAGCGGGATGGGGCACGGCGCGCGGGTGGTCACCGCCGCCGCGCTGATCATGATGTCGGTCTTCGGGGGCTTCGTCTTCCTGGAGGATCCGGTGATCAAGTCGATGGGCTTCGCGCTCGCCGTCGGTGTGGCCATCGACGCCTTCGTGGTGCGGATGACCATCGTGCCGGCCGTGATGTCACTGCTCGGTGACCGCGCCTGGTGGCTGCCCCGCTGGCTGTCCCGCATCCTGCCGAACGTGGACATCGAGGGCGAGGGCCTGCGCACCCACCTGACCGACCGCACCCCGACTCGGGTCTGACGGCGACCGGTCACACCCCGGCGGGATAGGTCTGCATCTCGCCGGGGGTGGCCGGGACGGGCAGCGCGTGCAGGGCGGTGGTCTCGTCGCACCAGATGAAGGCGTCATAGCGCTCGCCGAGCCGGGTCGGCACGTAGTTGCCCCAGGACTCGAAGGACGGGTCGTAGACGACCCCGATCGCCCGGTGGTCCGCGGTGTCGGTGACCCAGCCCGGCTGGTCCTCGCCGCCGAAGACCAGGACCGCCCGGTCCGGCATCAGCTCGTGCATCCGCCTCTCGACCGACCCCTCCCGGGCCGGCGGCACCACCATCGCCTCGGGCGGTGAACCCCATCGGGGTGCGGCGATCGCCGTGCCCCGGTAGCTGCCGAAACCGACAAGCGTCACCGCGTCGTCGCCGTACCGCTGCCGGGCCAGCTGGCCGATGTTGACCATCCCGTCCGCGGCCATGTCGGTGGCCCGGGCATCCCCGACGTGCGTGTTGTGCGCCCAGACGATCCCCCGGGCGTCCGGGCCGTACCGGTCCAACAGCCGGTCCAGGGTGTCCTGCATGTGGGTGTCACGGATGTTCCACGAATCCGGCCCACCGGCCACCATCGCCCGGTAGTAGCGCTCCGCGCCCGCCACCACCTCAGCGTTCTGCCAGGCCGAGAAGCGGTCCGGGCCGTCGGAGAGGGCCTGTTCCCGGGTCCGGGCCAGCAGCCTGATCACCTCCTCCTCGCACCGGGCGGAGACGAAACGGCTCGCCGCGCCGTACTCCTCGACCCGCTTGCCGTACGGCTCGAAGCACCGGTATGCGTCCTGCGCCGCCTCCAGCGAGGTCGGATCCTCCTCGCCCAGGTAGTCGAAGATCGCCTGCATGGAATCCCACAGGCTGTACACGTCGAGCCCGTGGAACCCGGCCCGCTCGTCCTGCGGGCGCTCCACGTTCCACGCCCGCAGCCAGCGACAGAACCGGGCCACCTCGGCGTTCGCCCACATCCAGGTCGGCCACCGCTCGAAGCGCTCCAGCGCGGCCTGCGGATCGAGCGCCCCGCCCGGCGCGGCGGTGACCGATCGGTGCACCCGGTCACAGTCCGGCCAGTCGCCCTCGACGGCCACGAACGAGAAGCCGCACTCGGCGATCAGCCGGCGGGTGAGCTGCTCGCGCAGCCGGTAGTAGTCGTAGCTGCCGTGGGTGGATTCGCCGATCATCACCACCCGGGCGTCCCGGACGCGCTCCAGCAACGGGTCGAAGTCGCTCGGCGCGCCGAGCCGCTGAACCAGCATGCCAGCGGCTACCCGGCGGCCGATGCGACAAACCGTCGGCGCGCCGCCGACGACACGCCGGCCGCCGGGTGATCGCGGCCCCGCCGACCAGCCCCGTGTACGCGGACAGCCAGCGGGTAGCCCGCCGGCATGACCGTCACCGGCGTGCAGCTGCAGGAGTACCTGGCGGGGCTCGACTATCCGGTCTCCCGGGAGGACCTGGTCCGCTGGGGGCAGGAGAACGGCGCCAGCACGTCGATGTTGCAGATGTTGCGGGCGTTGCCAGCGGAGCAGATCGAGTCTCCCACCGAGCTCGGCGAGGCGCTGAAGACCCTCCCGTGAACGATCGGCGCCTCGCGGCGGTGCTCCTCGAAGCCCGTCTCCGGTGGTCAGCGGGCGTGCAGCAGCCGGAACAGCACCAGCCACTGCTCCGGCCAGACGTACCCGACCGGGGTGTCCGGGGCGATCCGGACGGCCCGCAGCGCCGCGGCCACCCGGGCCGGCGGGTGGTGCCGGCGCAGCGTGGCCGCGAGCGAGCCGCCGACACCGCCGAAGCCGGCCTCCACCAACCGGCGGTACGCGGGCAGCGCGCCCGAAGCGAGTAACGGCTCGACCCGCCGTTCCAGCCGCAGGATGCCGGCGTCCACCCCGGGCACCGGACGGAACGCGCCACGCGGCACCCGCCCGGCCAGCCGCCAGTCGAACTCCGGCCAGGTCGACACGGTGAGCCGCGTCCACCGGCCGTAGTCGCCGCTGCGCCGACGCGCGTACTCCAGCTGTGTGAGCAGGGTCGCCGAGCGCAACGCCGGCGCGGTCAGGCACCACCGGACCACCGCGGCCGTCAGCGACCAGGGGATGTTGCCGATCACCGCGAACGGCTCCGGCGGCGGCTCGACGGCCAGGAAGTCGGCCTGCCGGTGCTCGACGTTGGACAGGGCCGCGCACACCGCGGCGAGTTGCCGGCCCGCTGTCGGGTCGACCTCGTACGCCGTCAGCCGTCCGCACCGAGCGGCGAGCGGCCTGGTCAGCTGCCCACGACCGGCGCCGACCTCCAGCACCAGTCCGTTCGGGTCGGGGTCGGCGGCGCGGACCAGCCGGGTGATCGCGGTCGGGTCGGCGAGGAAGTTCTGCGAGAGTACGCGACGGGACCGGTCGCGTTCGGCTGCTCTGGTCCTGCGGGGCGCCACGGGTCGTCGTCCTGTCTGTCGCCGTTCGGCGACGAGGCGGGACAGGCAGCGGGGATTCCGGGCCTGTCCGAGTGGATCGGGACTCGGACGGCCCTGGACGATGGCGCGGAAACGCGGTGCGGCAGCGACGCACCGGGCGACAACCCGGTACGACGGCAGGCGTGAACCATTCAGCGGCGGCGGGGTTCGGCCCCGGCGCAGCCGCGTCGATGGATCGATCAGCGGCGGGTCGCGTTCCGGCCGGCCAGGGCCGGACGCCGGACTCGCGGACGGGACACCAGCAGGGGTCCCCAGGCGGCCGGCGTGCCGACCCCCTCGATCAGGGCATGCGTGGACATGCACGCGAACCTAGACGACCCCACACCACCGCACCACCCATTTCCCTTCCCATGACCCCTCGGGCGGGGTGGTGTGCGGGTTACGGGAGGGGGACCGTGCGGGACTCGGTTCGGGCGGTTTCGGCCGCCGCCAGGATGGTCACCACGTCGCGGCCGAAGCGGACGTCGCACTGGTGGTCGCGGGTGCCCGACTGGACCTGCTCGATCAGCTGGTCGATCGCCACGCCGAACGCCGTCGCGGGGTCGTTCTCGCCGGCCGGAACGGTCTCGATGCCGTTCTCGCCGTAGAACACGAACTCGCGGGCCATCGCCTCGGGCGGCGCGTCCAGGGAGAGTGAGGCGCTGCTGGTCGCGCCACCGTCGTGGGTGAGCAGGACGTGGACCATCCCGCTCGGCCCGTTCATGGCGGCCACCTGGGTCACCCGGCCCAGCACCGGCAGGATGATCGAGAGCGCGTGCGGGGCGATGTCCCAGAGCGCGCCGTGCTCCCGGCGCCACAGCGAGCCGCCGTACGGGCTGCTCTCCTGGAAGATCGAGGCGAACGCGGTCGTCCGGGCGTGCTGCCACCCCCCTGCCGCTGCCGTGGCGGCGAGGAACGCGGTCACGTTCGGCTGGAACCGCTGGGTGAAGAAGATGACCGATGCGACCCCGGACGCCTCGGTGGCGGCGACCACCCGGTCGGCGTCGGCGACGGTGAGCGCCAGCGGCTTGTCCAGCAGCAGGTGCCGGCCCGCGGTGGCCGCCCGGACCGCGATGTCGGCCTGGATGTCCGGCGGCAGGGCGACGGCGACCGCCTCGCACGCCTCGATCAGCGCGTCCACGTCGGCGTACGCGGGCACCCCGTACCGCTCGGCCAGCGCGGCGGCCCGTTCCGGGTTGCGCCCCCACACGCCGACGAGCTCCGCGTCCGGGTGAGCGTGCAGCGCCTTCCCGTGGGTCTCGATCGCCCAGTGACCGGTGCCGAACAAGCCGAACCGCAGCACGTGTACCTCCGCCGTCGTCCGCACCGCGGCGACGCCACGGGCGAGATCCACGCTAGTCGCCCCACCAGGCGTGCCGGCGGCGGGTCGACCAACCGGAGCCCGCAGGATCCCGGTGCGAGCGAGGCGGCATGACCTGGTTACTACGACGGTTAGTAGGCTGTGCCGGTGACCGAGGCAACGACCGGACGGATCCGGTGACGAGCGCAGGCGTCGACTCACCGGTGGACGGGTTCCTCGCGACGGCGCCCATCGTGCTGTCGCTGCTCGTCGCGGTGTGGGCACTGGTGGCGGCGGTACGCCACCGGCCGCCGGACCGGGTCCAGTTCCTCGGCCTGGCCGTACTCGAACTGGCGTTGCTCGTGTTGGGCGTGGTGGCGCTGGTCGCGATCGCCGGTGGGGACCGGCCCGGCGAGCCCGGCGCCTTCTACGGCTACCTGGTCACGCTGGTCTGCCTGCCGCCGCTGGCCTGGGTGCTGGCCCGGATGGAGCCGACCCGCTGGGGTTCGGCGATCGTCTGCGCGGTCTGCCTGGTGGCCCCGGTGGTGGTGGTCCGGTTGCAGCAGACCTGGGAGGCACTCGGTGGTTGAGTCACGACCGACGCGGCGGGCCACGAACAGTGGCCCGGGCCGCCTGCTGATCGCGGTCTACCTGCTCTTCGCCATCGCGGCGACCAGCCGGGCCGGGTTGCAGATCGCCACGAAGTTCGACGAGGCGCCCGTGGCGTACCTGCTCTCCGCGCTGGCCGCGCTCATCTACATCGCGGCCGCGGTGGGGCTGGCCCGCGCCGGGCACACCGGCCGGCGGGTCGCGCTGGTGTGCTGCTCGGTGGAGCTGGTCGGGGTGGTCGCGGTCGGCATCCTGAGCCTGGCCGACAAGGAACTCTTCCCGGACGAGACGGTCTGGTCGCAGTTCGGCAGCGGGTACGGCTACATCCCGCTGGTCCTGCCGGTGCTCGGCCTGCTCTGGCTCTGGCGCACCCGCCGCGACCCCGCCTGAGGAAGGGGACGAGGGCGTCCCTTGGCAACAGGAACGCCCTCGTCGGGAGTGCGGTGTCAGTCCCGCGGGCCGCCGGCGACGTAGATGACCTGACCGGAGACGAAGCCGGCACCCTCGCTGGTCAGGAACGAGATGGTGTGCGCGACGTCCTCCGGCCGGCCCGGACGGCGTACCGGAATCTCGGCGGCGGCGTGCTTCTGGAAGTCGGCGAAGTCGACCTTCATTCGGGCGGCGGTGGCCGCGGTCATGTCGGTGACGATGAAGCCGGGCGCGACCGCGTTGACGGTCACCCCGAACGGCCCCAGCTCGATGGCGAGCGTCTTGGTGAAGCCCTGCAGACCGGCCTTGGCGGCGGCGTAGTTCGCCTGGCCCCGGTTGCCCAGGGCCGAGGTGCTGGAGAGGTTGACGATCCGCCCCCATCCACGGTCCACCATGTGCTTCTGGGCGGCCTGGCTGAACAGGAACGCACCGCGCAGGTGTACGCCCATGACCGTGTCCCAGTCGGCGTTGGTCATCTTGAACAGCAGGTTGTCGCGGAGCACGCCGGCGTTGTTGACCAGCACGGTGGGCGCGCCCAGTTCGGCGACGACGCGGCCCACCGCGGCCTCGACCTGATCCCGGTCGGAGACGTCGGCGCCGACGCCGAGCGCCCGGCCACCGGCGCCCGCGATGGCGTCCACCGTCTCCTTCGTTGCCGCCTCCTCGATGTCGACCACGGCGACGGCCAACCCGTCGGCGGCCAGCCGGCGGGCGGTGGCGGCGCCGATACCGCGCGCGGCTCCGGTGACGATGGCGACGCGGGGCTCCTCCGACATGATTACCTCCCGGTAACTTGACTCGATCGAAGGAGCCTAACGCCTTCCCGGCAGTCACCGGCGATGACCATCGCTTCACACTATTGATCTATACGAGATGATCTTCCGCGCGTAGCGTCGCGTTCGCTGTCACCCCCGCCAGCACAATGACGACGAGGCAAGGACGACATCAGTTGAAGTTCTCGCGTACCCGTGGAGCCTGGCTCGCCGCCGTGGTCTCCGCGGCCCTCGCGGCGACCGGTGGTTCACCCGCCCTGGCCGCCCCCGGCACACCGGCCGATCCCGGCGCGCCTGCCGCACCCGCGACCGACCTGCCCACGCCACCCGGCACCCACTCGGTCACCCTGATCACCGGAGACACCGTCACCACCCGCCGCAGCGCCAACGGCGGCACCCTCGACGTGCGGGGCCCGGACGGTGCCGCCGCACCGGTACGGGTGGTGGAGGCGGGCGACGACCTCTACGTCTACCCGCAGTCCGTGCTCCCCTACGTGGCCGCGAAGACCCTGGACAAGCGGCTGTTCAACGTCACCCGGCTGATCGCCGACGGGTACGACGACGCGCAGGTGGACCACCTGCCGCTGATCGTGACGTACACCGATGCCGCGGCCGGACTGCGCGTCGGCGCCGCACCCGCCGGGGCGACCCGCACCCGCACACTGAGCAGCATCTCGGGCGCCGCGCTCAGCGAGGACCGCGACCAGGCCGACGAGTTCTGGGCGGCGATCACCGCGACCACCGCGAAGTCGGCCACCGCCGGCGGCGGCACCGGACGCTTCGGCGGCGGGATCGCCAGGATCTGGCTGGACGGGCGGGTACGCGCCGACCTCGCCGACACCACCGCGCAGATCGGCGCACCCGAGGTGTGGGCCGGCGGCGACACCGGCGCAGGCGTACGGGTGGCCGTGTTGGACACCGGCATCGACGCGGGTCACCCGGACCTGACCGACCGGATCACCGCGTCCGCGGTGTTCGTGCCGGGCGAGGAGATCACCGACCGGGTCGGGCACGGCACCCACGTCGCCTCCACCATCGCCGGCACCGGTGCCGCCTCCGGCGGCCGGGAGAGGGGTGTCGCACCGGACGCCCGACTCGCCATCGGCAAGGTGCTCAGCGACCAGGGGTACGGCCAGGACTCCTGGATCCTCGCCGGCATGGAGTGGGCGGCCCGGGAGGCCGACGCCAGCGTCATCAACATGAGCCTGGGCTCCAACCAGCCCAGCGACGGGACCGACCCGTTGAGCCAGGCGGTCAACACGCTCAGCGCCGAGACCGGCGCCCTGTTCGTCGTCTCCGCCGGCAACGCCGGCCTGCCCGGCAGTGTGGCCGCCCCGGGCGCGGCGGACGCGGCGCTGACCGTCGGCGCGGTCGACGGCGACGACCAGCTCGCCGACTTCTCCAGCCAGGGCCCGAGGATCAGCGACGAGGCCATCAAGCCCGAGCTGACCGCGCCGGGCGTCGGGGTGCTCGCGGCCCGCTCGCAGTACGCGCCCGGCACGGGCTCGTACCAGAGCATGAACGGCACCTCGATGGCCGCGCCGCACGTGGCCGGCGCCGCCGCCCTGCTCGCCGCGCAGCACCCGGACTGGACCGGGCAGCAGCTCAAGGACGCCCTGGTCAGCACGACCAGGGCCACCCCGCAGTACGACGCCTACCAGGCCGGCACCGGCCGGGTCGATGTCGCCGCCGCGGTCCGCGCCCCGGTCCTCGCCACCGGCACCGTCTCCACCAGCGTGGGTGCCGACACCGCGAGGGCGGGCGGCAGCACGCAGCCGGTGACGTACACCAACACCACCGGCCAGCCCATCACGCTGGGCCTGTCGGTGGACGCCCCGAACGCGCCGGCCGGGCTGTTCAGCCTGTCCGCGGCGCAGCTGACCGTGCCCGCGCACGGCACCGCCACGGTCACCCTGACCACGGACACCTCCCGGGCCAACGCCGGCAGCCGGTACACCGGTCAGGTCGTCGCCGCAGGACCGGACCGGGCGGTGCTGACCCGCACGGCGATCGCCGTCGGCACGTTCACCCCCTACCACCAGCTTCGGCTGGAAATGACCGACCGGGCCGGCAAGCCGGCAAGCGGCATCATCGAGCTGGGCCAGCCGGGCAGCTACGACGTCGCCTTCGTGCAGACCGACCCGGACGGAACGACGCAGCTCTACCTGCCCGAGGGCGTCTACTCGGCGATGAGCTTCCTCAACGTCACCGGCAGCCACGGGCCCCACTCGCTCGGCCTGGCGCTGCTCGGCAACCCCGACATCGACCTGCGCAAGGACACCACGATCCGGCTGGACGGGAAGGCGGCCCGCCGGGTCGAGTCGTCGGTGCCGCAGCAGACCGCCGACACCTTCACCCGACTGGACTACTACCGGTCGCAGGGTGCGGGCCGGTGGCGCTCGTTCATCACCGGCGGCGTCTTCTACGACAGCTTCTATGCGCAGCCCACCAGCAGGGACGTGCGGCACGGGGACTTCTACCTCGGCGCCCGGTGGCGCAAGGAGCAGCCGGTGCTGAGCGTCGGCACCACGAAGGTCAGCTTCGACGACGTGGTGCGCCAGCAGGGCACCACCCAGCTGCCGAAGGGTCGCTCGACGCTGCCGGTGGTCTTCGCCGGCAACGGAGCGGCGAGCGACTACGCCGGGCTGGACGCCCGGGGCCGGGCCGTCGTGGTGCGGCGCAACTGGGATGTCAGCGACCGCGACCAGGCCGCCGCGGCGACCGCCGCCGGGGCGAAACTGATGCTGGTGGTCAGCGACTTCCCCTGGCGGGAGGTCCGCAACTACTCGGTCGACTTCTTCACCCCCACCCCGATCGAGGTGGCATGGCTCAGCACCGACGAGGGCGAGGCGCTGATCCGGCAGATCCAGCGCGGCTCGACGGCGGTCGAGGTCGTCTCGCAGCCGGTCGCCGACTACGTGTACGACCTGGTCCAGGCGTACCACAACCGGATCCCGCGCGACCTGAGCCGGACCGAGACTCCGAAGACGCTCGCTCGGATCGACGTCGGCTTCACCATCCCGACCACCCCGCAGGCCCGGGGTGGCGAGTTCCGGTACGACTGGCCGTCGTACAACGACTGGGGCATCGGCCAGAGCAGCAACCGACCGCTCGCACCGGTCCGCACCGACTGGGTGTCCAGCGGCAAGCTGTACACCTGGGGCCAGGAGGCGTACCTCGACTCCGCCACGTACCAGATCGACCCCCGGACCAGCTTCCGCCCGGGCAGCCGGAGCGCGGAACAGTTCTTCGAGCCGATCGAACGGCCGCACCTGAACAACAACTTCAAGCTGCCCAAGCGCTCGGGGAACAACCTCGACCTGGACGTGCCCGGTTGGGGCGGGGACGACCACGTCGGTATGGCGATGAGCGCCGCCACCCAGACCAACCAGCTCTACCAGGGCGCCACGCTGCTCGGTCAGAGCAGCAGCACGTGGGTGAGCGGCACCGCGCCGAGCGCGTCCGAGCTGCCGTACCGACTGGTGGTGGGCACCACCCAGGACCCGACAGTCGGCCGGTACTCCACCAGCACCACGACCGAGTGGACGTTCCGGTCGAAGGCGCCCGCCGTCGGCGTGGAGTCCAGTGTGCTGCCGCTGCTGCAGCTCGACTACGCGGTCGACACCGACGCCGCCGGCACCGCGAGAAATCGGACCGACCTGACCGTCTCCGCCACGCACCTGCCCGGCGTCTCCGGTTGCGGCAGCATCCGGCCGGTCAGCCTGGAGATCTCCTACGACGACGGCGCGCACTGGCAGAAGCAGTCGCTGGACCGTTCGAGGGACGGCTCCTGGACGGCGAAGCTGCGGGCGCCGAGGGGCGCGACGTACGTCTCGCTGCGGGCCGGCGCCTCGGACGGCTCGGGCAACTCGATCAGGCAGACCGTGCTCCGTGCCTTCGGTGTGCGCTGACCGGCACGCCGCGCTGATCGCGTGACGTTCGGCCGACACCTACCGGCCGGACGTCACGCGCGAGCGGGGGCCGCGCCGATCGGCGCGGCCCCCGTCCAGTCAGAACCCCTGGCCCCGGCAGAGACGGATCCAGCGGTACCCGTGGCCGGAGAGCTTGATCGCGCCAAGCTTGCCCAGCTCGCCGTAGCCACGGTCGCTGAGCACGTCGATCGGCAGGTCAGCCTCGGCCTCAAGGGTGCTCAGGTCCACCTCGACGTCGTCGGTGCCGAGGTTGTGCAGGAAGACCATGGTCCCGGTCGGCCCGTCCGCCCGGTGCGCCAGCACTCCGGCCGGCGCCGGCACGTCGATGTGACTGGTCGAGCCCGAGCCGATCTCCGGCGCCTCGCGCAGCGTCCGGATCATCCGCTCGAACCAGGCGAGCAGCGACCTCGGGTCGGACCGCTGGGCGGTGACGTTGACCTTCTGGTAACCGAACTCGCCCTTGTCGATGACGGGACGCACCAGCTTCTCCTCCTCCGCCGTGGAGAAGCCGGCGTTCGGCTTGAACGACCACTGCATCGGGGTACGGATCGCCTCCCGGCCGGGCAGCGACAGGTCCTCGCCCATCCCGATCTCCTCGCCGTAGCGCAGCACCGGTGTGCCACGCAGCGAGAACTGCAGGGCGTACGCCAGTTCGAGGCGACGCCGGTCGTTGCCGAGCATCGGGGCGAGCCGGCGACGGATACCCCGGCCGTAGAGTTGCATCTCCTCGGTGGGGCCGAACGCCGCCAGCACGTCGTTGCGCTGGTCGGCGGTGAGCCGGGAGAGGTCGATCTCGTCGTGGTTGCGCAGGAAGGTCGCCCACTGGGCGCCCATCGGCAGCTTCGGGGTGTCGCGCAGCGCGTCGATGATCGTCTCCGGGTCCTCCCGCGCGAGGGCGAGCATGAGCCGGCCGTTGAGCATGAAGTCGAAGAGCATGTGGATCCGGTTGCTCGACCCGCCACCGTCACCGAAGTAGACCGACAGCTGGTCCGGCTCGACGTTCGCCTCGGCCAGCAGGACCGCGTCGCCGCGGCGCCACTGCACGTGCTGGCGCAGCTCGGTGAGGAACTCGAAGTCCTTCGGGGAGTTCGGGTTGCCCGGCTCGGTCTGCTCGATGATGAACGGCACCGCGTCCATCCGGAACCCGGCGACGCCGAGCTGGAGCCAGAACGAGGTGATCTTCTTGATCTCCTCGCGGACCTTCGGGTTGTCGATGTTCAGGTCCGGTTGGAACCGGTAGAAGCGGTGGTAGTACCAGGCCTTGGCGGTGCGGTCGTAGCTCCACGTCTCGTGCTGCTCACCCGGGAAGACCATGCCCTGGTGCCGGTCGTCCGGCTCGGTGTCGGACCAGACGTACCAGTCGCGGTACGGCGAGTCGGGCGAGGAGCGGGCCGACTGGAACCAGGGGTGCTGGTCGGAGGTGTGGTTCACCACCAGGTCGATGATCACCCGGATGCCGCGGTTCTGCGCCTGGTGCAGCAGCTCGGCGAAGTCACCGAGGGTGCCCAGGCGCGGATCGACGGCGTAGAAGTCGGTCGCGTCGTACCCGTCGTCCTTGTTGGGTGACGGGTGGATCGGGTTCAGCCAGATGCAGGTGACCCCCAGCCGCGCCAGGTAGTCCAGACGCCCGATCAGACCACGGAGGTCACCGATGCCGTCGCCGTCGGAGTCCACGTACGTGTCGACGTCGAGGCAGTACACGACAGCCTCGGAATACCACCTGTCACCCATGTCGGAGAAACATCTCCGGTCGGTCGGGGTGGCAAACCTGGGCGGCGTACGGCTGGCCCGACGGGTACGGTGCCGGCCATGGAGATCGACCTCGTACCGCCGAGCGAGCCGTTGGACTGGACCGGGGGCGACTGGCTGCACCAGCCCGTACGCGCCGAGGAGGGCCCCGCGGGCGAGCTGGTCGTGCAACCGGCGGCGGAGAGCGACCTCTGGCGGCGGACCAGCTACGGGTTCGTGCACGACAACGCCCCTGCCCTGCTGGCCCCCCTGCCGGTCGGCAGCGCCATGGAGGTGAGCTTCCACCTGGACCTCAGCGGGCCGTTCGACCAGGCCGGCGCGCTGGTCCGGGTGGACGAGCGGACCTGGACAAAGGCCGGCGTCGAGCTGAGCGACGGCGAGCTCCAGCTCGGTGCGGTGGTGACCCGGGAGTTCTCCGACTGGTCGGTGGCGCCGGTGCCGGAGTGGGCGGGCCGGGAGGTGACCGTCCGGGTCAGCCGGGCCGGCGACGCACTGACCGTCCGGGCGCGGGCCGACGGCGAGCCGTGGCGACTGGTCCGGCTGGCCCCGCTGGACCCGACGGTCGAGGTCACGGCCGGCCCGTTCTGCTGTGCTCCGGTCCGCGCCGGCCTGACCGTGGTGTTCACCGGCTGGCGGCAGGGGCCGGCCGACACCGCGCTGCACCCGGAGCAGTGACCGTCGCGACGGTGTGGTCCAGCCCACCGGCAGGTGTGCCGGGCAGCTGAGGGGGTATGACCGTCCGATCCCCCAGCCCGCGACGGAAGGACGACCATGGCGCTCGCCCAGCATGTCGATCCGGGCAGTTTCACCGGTGTGACCGGTTGGGTGGCCACCGTGATCGAGGCGATGGGGCCGACCGGGGTGGCGCTGCTGGTGGCGCTGGAGAGCATCGTCCCGCCGATCCCCAGCGAGATCGTGCTGGCCCTCGCCGGTTACCTGTCCAGCGAGGGCCGGTTCAACGTGGTGCTCGTGGTGCTGGCCGCGACGGTCGGCTCGCTCGTCGGCGCCCTGGTGCTCTACTGGCTCGGTGCGGCGCTGGGTGAGGAGCGGCTCAAACGCTGGCTGGACCGCATCCCGCTGGTGGACGGCGACGACCTGGAGAAGGCCGACCGCTGGTTCGACCGGCACGGCCGCAAGGCGGTGCTGATCGGGCGGGTCGTGCCGGTGGTCCGCAGCCTGGTGTCCGTCCCGGCCGGGGCCAACCGGATGCCGATGGGCCAGTTCCTCCTGCTCACCACCATCGGCAGCGGGGTGTGGAACACCCTTCTCGTCGGCGCCGGCTACGCGTTGGGCAGTCGCTGGCAGGACGTGGAGCGCTACAGCGACTGGTTCAACTACGCGATCGTGGCGTTCTTCGTCCTCATGGTGGTCGGCTGGGTGGTCCGCAAGGTCCGCCGACGCCGGGCACGCGACGACCGGCGGTCGGTGACCGCCGGTCGCTGATCAGCGCGTTCCGATCGTCAGCGGCGAGCGGTGTCGGCATCCGTCGGAGCAGCCTGCGGCCGTCGGAGCACCGCCTGTTCCAGCGCCGACCAGGCGGTCGTGGTGACCAGGTAGATCACCGCCGCGAGCGGCAGCACCAGCGCCACGAGGACCGTCGTGAACGGCAGCAGGGGCAGCAACCGACCGAGCGTGGCGGCGCCAGGCCCCTCGGTGGGCGTACCGGCCACCGTGCCGACCGCCGCCGACGCCCGGCGGGCCCGCCGCGACGACCACCAGGCAAGAGCCAGCAGGACGACCAGCAGGACGGCGAAGAGCGGACCGGCCGCCCCGGCCAGCCCGTCACTGACGTGGTGACCCAGCGAGACCCCGGCCAACCGCTCCCCCAGCAGCCCGGTGCCGCCCTCGGCAGTGGTGAACAGTCGGTACATCACCAGCAGGAACGGCGCCTGGAGCAGCAGCGGCAGGCAGCCGGCGATCGGGTTGGCGCCGGCCGAGCGATAGAGGGCGAACACCTCGCCTTGAAGCTTCGCCGGGTCGTCGGCGTACCGCCGCTGCAGGTCGCGCACCTGCGGGGCGAGCGCCGCGCGGCGGCGCTCCCCGCGGACCTGCGCGACGGTGAGCGGCGAGATGAGCAACCGGACGGCGACGGTGAGCAGCACGATGGCGGCGGCGGTCGCCGTGCCGCCGGCCAGCGGTTCGAGCAGTTCGGTGAGCCAGGACAGCGCGGTGCCGGCGGCGACGACCGCGTGGTGCAGTGGTGCGAAGGCGAGCATGGGAAACCCCTCGGTCCGATTCCGGTGGGGTCCTCCCCCGGCGGCGTCCGCCCGGTGGAAGGACCGGTGACGGCGGGATCGGCCGCGGCAGCGGAGCGCTACGCGGCCGAGGGGTGGCCGGGTGCCCGTGGGCGGGGTCGGCCGGCGGCGTCCGGGTCGACCTGCCGGGGCACCCGGCGGCCACGGGAGCGCGCCCGCAGACCGATCCAGCGCCGCCCGGAGCCCGGCGGCCCCGAGAGGCCGACCACCCGCGCCGCGAGCAGCGCGGAGAGCAGCACCAGGGCGGTCAGCGCGGCGCCGGCGAGCAGGTCGGCCGGGCGGTTCGCAAGAAGGGTGACCTGGGCGAACGCGGACATCCACGCGACCCCGAAGAACCCCAGCGACACCAGCACGTGCCCAGCCTAGGGCCCGGCGTCCACGTCGACGCGCCGTCACCACGTTTCCCGACATCACCACGGTGGGTAACCACCTGACCGACCGACGCGGACGGACCGCAACCGGTAGGAACGGACGGTGGTGTCGATGACCGGCCAGGTGACGGCGGTTCCCAGCGGGACGACCGAGGGGACCGATGTGCGCACCGTGGGTGTCGAGGAGGAGTTCCTGCTCGTCGACCCGCACACCGGGGCTGCGGTGCCCGCCGTCGACCTCGTCCTGGAGCAGGTGCCCGCGGAACTGCGCGGGCAGGTCGAGCGCGAGTTCCAGACCAGCCAGATCGAGATCGGCACACCGCCCGGTCTGGAGCTCTCGTCGATCCGGCACTCCCTCGGCGTGCTGCGTTCCGCGCTCGCCGACGCCGCCGAGCGGGCCGGCGTACGGCTGCTGGCCATCGGCACCGGCCCGGTGGATGGTCCGGTGCCGCCGGTGGTGGACAAGCCCCGCTTCGACCGGATGATCGAACGGTTCCGGCTGCTCGTGCCCGGTCCCGGCAACAACGGCATGCACGTGCACGTGGGCATCCCCGACCCGGAGACCGGTGTGCGGGTGCTCAACCACGTCCGGCCCTGGCTGCCGTTGCTGCACGCGATGACCACCAACTCCCCGTACGCCCAGGGCGAGGACACCGGCTACGCCAGCTGGCGCTCGGTGGAGTGGGAGCGCTGGCCCTCGGTGGCGCCGACGCCGTGGCTCGAGTCGCACGAGCACTACCAGCGGCTGATCCGCCAATTGATCTCCAGCGGGGTGATGCTCGACGAGGGGATGCTCTACTGGTACGCCCGGCTGTCGGCGAAGTACCCGACCGTGGAGCTGCGGATCGGCGACGTCTGCCCGTCGGTGGACGACGCGGTGCTGGTCGCCGCACTGGTCCGCGCACTGGTCGCCACCGCCATAACGGACGTCGAGGCCGACCGCCCCGCACTGCGTACCGACCACCACCTGCTCGTCGGCGCGCACTGGCGGGCCGCCCACGACGGCCTGGAGGGTGCGGCCGTCGACGTCACCAACGGCGAGCTGCGCCCGGCCTGGGAGCTGCTGGACGAGTTCGTGCAGCGGCTGCGTCCGGCGCTGGAGCAGCACGACGACTGGGCCGAGGTGACCGACCTGCTGGGCGGGCTGCGCCGGCACGGCAGCGGTGCCGCCCGGCAACGCGCCGTGTTCGCCCGTACCGGTCGACTGACGGACGTGGTGCTGGACGTGGCGCGACAGACCCGCGGCTGATCACCGTCGTGACAGGATGGGTCCCGTGGTGCACAGGCTGATCGTGATCGGCGGAGACGCCGCCGGAATGTCGGCGGCGTCCCAGGCCCGCCGCCGCCGTGGCCCCGACGACCTGGAGATCGTGGTCTTCGAGCGAGGCCACTTCACCTCCTACTCGGCGTGCGGCATTCCGTACTGGATCAGTGGCCTGGTGTCCGCCCCCGAGCAGTTGATCGCCCGGGCGCCGGAGACCTTCCGCAGCGAGTACGCCATGGACGTGCGGATGCGCCACGAGGTGACCGCCATCGACCTGGAGCGCCGCGAGGTGGTCGCCCGGGACCTGGAGCGGGGCGACGAGGTCCGCGAGCACTTCGACGAGCTGATGTACGCCGCCGGCGCGGTGCCGGTGAAACCGTCGTGGGCGAAGACGGACACGGCCGGCGTGTTCGGCATGCAGACCCTCGACGACGGGGCGGCGCTGCGCACCTGGCTGGACAACGAGCCGCAGCCGCGCCGGGCGGTGGTGGTCGGCGGCGGTTACATCGGCGTCGAGCTGGCCGAGGCACTGATCGTGCGTGGCCTTGCCGTCACCCTGGTCGAACAGGCCGACCAACCCATGGCGACGGTCGACAGCGACATGGCCGAGCTGGTCTCCGACGCGATGCGCGGCCTGGGCATCAAGATTCGCACCGGCATGGCCGTCACCGGCCTGGAGCAGCGGAACGGCCGGGTGTCGGCGGTGGTCACCGCCGAGGGGCCGATCCCGACCGACCTCGTGGTGCTGGGTCTGGGCGTACGCCCCAACGCCGCGCTGGCCGAGGCCGCCGGGCTGCCGCTCGGGCCGACCGGGGGGATCCGGGTGGACCGCCGGATGCGGGTGCCCGGGGTGCCCGGTGTCTGGGCGGCCGGCGACTGTGTGGAGACGCTGGACCGGGTGAGTGGAATGCCGGTGCACGTGCCGCTGGGCACCCACGCCAACAAGCAGGGCCGGGTCGCCGGGATCAACATCGGCGGCGGGTACGCCACCTTCCTGGGCGTGATCGGCACGGCCGTCACCAAGGTCTGCGATCTGGAGGTGGGCCGGACCGGCCTGCGCGAGCGGGACGCCACCGCGGCCGGCTTCGAATTCATCTCGGTGATCGCCCAGTCGACCAACCGGGCCGGCTACTACCCCGGTGCGCAGCCGATGACCGTCAAGCTGATCGCCGAGCGGCCCAGCGGGCGACTGCTGGGCGCGCAGATCGTCGGTCGGTCCGAGGCTGCCAAGCGGATCGACACGCTGGCCGTGGCGCTGTGGAACGGCATGACGGTGGACGAGATGACCGGCCTCGACCTGGGTTACGCTCCGCCGTACGCACCGGTGTGGGATCCGGTGCTGATCGCCGCCCGAAAGGCGGTCGACGCGCTGGCCGCTGTCGGCCGCTGACCCGCGCCCGTCGTGGAGGACCACCCCGTGACACAAACCCCGACCCGACCGCTCGCACGTCGGCGCCCGACGATGGTCGACGTGGCCCGGCTCGCCGGGGTCAGCCTGAAGACGGTCTCCCGGGTGGTCAACGACGAGCCGGTCGGTCAGGAGCTGCTCGGCCGGGTGCTCGCCGCCATCACCGAGCTGGGTTTCCGGCGCAACGACATCGCCCGTAACCTGCGTTCCCGGCAACTCAACGCCACGGTGGGTCTGCTCATCGAGGAGATCGCCAACCCGTTCTACGCCACCATCGCCAGCGTCGCCGCCGACATCGCCGCCGAACACGGCACCATGCTGATCACCGCCTCCTCCGAGGAGGACCCGGAGCGGGAACGCGCCCTGCTCCAGGACTTCACCCAGCGCCGGGTCGACGGGTTGCTGGTGGTGCCGGCCGGCCCGGACCACTCGTTCCTGCACCGCGAGGTCGAGTTGGGCATGCCGGTGGTCTTCCTGGACCGACCGCCGCAGGGTCTGCTGGCGGACGCCGTGCTGCTGGACAACCAGGGCGGCAGTCGGGCCGGGGTCGGCGCGCTGCTGGACGAGGGGCACCGCCGGGTGGGTGTTCTGCTCGGTGCGCCGAGCGTGCCCACGATTCGCGAGCGGCTGGCCGGCGCGCGGGCGGCCTTGGCCGCCGCCGGGATCGAGCCCGACGGGTCCCTGGTCCGCGACCGGCTCGTCGCGCCGGAGGAGGCCGGGAGGGCGGTCGCGGAGCTGCTCGACCTGCCGGACCCGCCCACCGCCTTCTTCTGCGGAAACAACCGGCTCACCGTCGGTGCTCTTCAGGAGCTGCACCGGCGGGGCAGCGACGCCGCGCTGGTCGGCTTCGACGACTTCGAGCTGGCCCACCTGATGCCCCGGCCGCTGACCGTCGTCGGGTACGACACCCGCGAGCTGGCCCGGGTCGCCACCGAGCGGCTGTTCGAGCGGATCGCCGGCGACGACTCGCCACCGTCGACCACGGTGCTGCCCACCCGGCTGCTGGCCCGCGGCCTGCGCCCGCCGACCGCCTGACCCCGCGCTGCACCCTCCGCACGGCGTCGATCACACAGTTGTGGTGCCGCGCGTACGCCGCGACGCGGTCCCCCACAACTCCGTGACCGACTCCCGTGGCATCACGTGCCGAGCAGCGCCTCGACCTCGGCGCGGCGGGGTGGGTCCGCACCCCGACGGCCGCAGGTCAGCGCGGCGACCGTCGCGGCCTGCCGGAGCACCGTGGCCCACTGCTGCGCGCTCACCGCGGCCAGTCGGGCAGCCGGGCCGTCACCGAGCGCGTCGAGGTCGGCCAGCGCGGCCAGCAGGCCACCGGTGAACGCGTCCCCGGCACCGACGGTGTCGACGACAGTCGTGGGCAGCCCCGGCTGCTGGAGCATCGAGCCGTCCGGGGCTACCAGCCAGGCACCGTCCCCGCCCCGGGTCACCACCGCGCAGGACACCCCGGCGGCACGCCAGGAGGCCATCACGTCGGCCACGCTCCGGTCCGGGTAGAGCCAGGCCAGGTCCTCGTCGCTGGCCTTGACCAGGTGCGCGAGGCCGATCTGCCGTTCCACCCTCGCCTGCTCCGCGGCCCGGTCGGCGACGATGCCCGGACGCAGGTTGAGGTCGATCGAGACGGTGAGCCCGTCCCGGCGGCGCTCCCGGGCGAGCAGATCCTCCAGCACCCGGGCCCCGGGTTGCAGCGCGAGCGCGAGCGACCCCGTGTGCAGGGCGGTCGCCGACGAGCCGGCCAGCTCGGGCAGCTCCTGCGGCGTCCACTGCCAGTCGGCCGTGCCGGCCAGCCGGAACTCGTAGCTGGCCTGCCCGGTGGCGTCCAGGGTGGCCACCGCCACCGAGGTGGGCTGCTCGGCACGGACCGCCCAACCCAGGTCCACCCCGTTGGCGCTCAGGTGCTCGGCGACCTGCCGGCCGTACTCGTCGGTCCCGAGCCGGGCCAGCAGTCGTACCGGCTGGTCGAGCCGGGCCAGGGTGACCGCGACGTTCGCCGGCGAGCCACCCGGCACCGCGCGCTGCCCCTCGGCGGAGACCACCAGGTCGATCAGCGCCTCGCCCGCGACGACGATCACGCGGTCACCTCGCCCGGGGCGAGCGGGCCGGGGCCGCCGAGCCCGTCGGCCGAGCGGGACAGCAGCACGGCCTGGTACGCGTGGTAGACGTCCGGCCGACCGTGCCAGACCGTGCCGGCGGGCCGGTTCTGCGGGTCCAGCTCGTGTCGCCACCCGACGTCGTCGATCAGGTAGCGGCGGGCGTAGGACCAGAACACCCGGTACCAGTCGGCGTAGACCGCGTCCCCGGTGCGCCGGTGCAGGGTGACCGACGCCCCGATCGCCTCGGCCAGCACCCAGTGCATCCGGGAACGGACCACGGGCTTGTCGTCCCAGTCGATCGTGTAGATGAAACCGTCGGCGCCGTCGACCGCCCAGCCGCGCCGTACGGAGGCCGCGAACAGGGCACGGGCGTCGGCGAGCAGCCAGCGCGGCGGCTGCGGCAGAACCGCCTCCAGCTCCAGTAGCAGCCGGGCCCACTCCAGCCAGTGGCCGATGGTGGAGCCGTACGGCCGGAACGGGTCGGCGGGCCGGTCGGAGTTGTAGTCGGGCAGCGGTGTCCAGTCGGCGGTGAAGTGCTCGGGTAACCGCCAGTCGTGCCGGGCGGCCTCGGAGTGCACCAGGTGGGTGCCGATCTGCAGGGCCCGTTCGGTCCAGCTCGAATCGCCGGTGGCGGCGGCAGCGGCGAGGGACGCCTCGACCATGTGCATGCTGCTGTTCGCGCCCCGGTAGTCCTCGGTGACCGTCCAGTCCCGGTTCCAGGATTCGCGGACCGCTCCGGCGTCGGCGTCCCAGAACCGGTCCCGCACCACGGCCATCGCGTCGGCGAGCAGCCGGTCCGCGCCGGGCCGCCCCGCGCGCGCCGCGCCGGACGCGGCGAGCAGCACGAACGCGTGGTCGTAGCCGGCCTTGCGCTCGTCGGTCGGCGTGCCCTGCTGGTCGACGGCGGTGAACCAGCCGCCGTGGACGTCGTCGCGCAGCAGCGTGCTGAGCGCGGCGACCCCGTGGTCGACGAGGGCGGCGGCGTCCGGGTCGCCCCGCCGGTGCGCGAGCGCGGCCACGTGGGTCATCCGGCAGGTGATCCACGTGTACACCGGTTCGTTGCGGTCCGGGGTGCGCTCGTCGGTCAACCACCAGAAGCCGCCCTCGGGCCGGACCGCGCGGCGGACCGTGTCGAGCAGGGTGCTGGTCTGGTCGGCGAGGAACGTCTCGATGTCGGGCAACTCGGGCGACTGCGCCGGAGCGGGGGTTGATTCGGCTTCAGAACGGGGCACGTCGGTCATCTCAGCTGTTCACCGTCGGATAGGGAAGGGACATACGGCCAGAATCAGCGGACGGACCGGGTCCGCGCCGGAGAACCGCCAACGGGACGGTGCGAGCTGACGACCTCGCCGGGTGGATCATGCGAACATTTCCTCCCATTTGCCCGTTGACATCGTTGTCTCAGGTCCACCCTGGCGCGGTCGCCCTCGACCTGTCAATTCGATCGCATCACATCGGCGCCGTTGCGGTGCACGGCCGGGACGACGGCGAGCCCGTGGGTGATCGAGGATGGCCGGATGGAGTTGCCCGAGGGGTTGCGGTGGGCACGACGGACACCCGCCGGCCGAGCCTGGCTGGCCATCCTCCCCCATTCGCTCACGGAGTGCGCCGAGCAATGGTCGCTGCGGCTCGGCTCGCCCTTCGTCCACGCCTACGCCTCGCTGGTGATCCCCGCCGAGCTGCCCGACGGCACGGCGGCGGTGCTGAAGATCCAGTACCCGGACCGGGAGAGCCACCACGAGGCCGACGCGCTGGCCCGGTGGGAGGGTGACGGGGCGATCCGGCTGCTCGCACACGACCCGCAGCGGCGGGCACTGCTGCTGGAGCGCTGCCGGCCCGGCTCGCCACTGAACGATCTGCCCCCCGATCGAGCGCTGGACGTGGTGATCGGGCTACTGCCCCGGCTGTGGCGTCCGGCCGGCACGCCGTTCACCCCGTTGGCGCAGGAGGCGGCCGGCTGGATCGACCGGATGCCCGGCACCTGGGAGCGGGCCGGCCGGCCGTACGAGCGGCGGCTGCTCGACGCGGCGCTGGCCCTGCTCGCCGGGCTGGCCACCAGCCAGGGCGAGCAGGTGCTGGTCAATCAGGACCTGCACGCCGGCAACGTGCTCGCCGCCGACCGGGAACCGTGGCTGGTGATCGACCCCAAGCCGCTGACCGGTGAACGGGAGTTCTCCGTGGTGCCGCTGGTGCGCGGTGAGGAGCTGGGTCACTCGCCGACCGCGGTCCGACACCGGCTGGACCGGCTCAGTGCCGAGCTGGGGCTGGACCGGGAGCGGGTCCGCGGTTGGACGATCGGCCAGACCCTGGCCTGGAGTTTCGCCGACGGCACCGCCCTTCCGCACCACGTCGAGGTGGCCCGCTGGCTGCTCGACGAAGGGTGACGTCGCCCGGAACCCCGCTCGATCGTGCTCGATCGTGCTCGATCGTGCTCGATCGTGCTCGATCCAGGATGTAGTGGTCTGCCGCAGCCCAGGAGGCCACTGTTTCCATGGTGCAGCACGATCAAGCAGGCGTGATCGTGCTGGACACCTCAGCCGTGCTGACAGGTGCCGCACCAGTAGAGGTTGCGGCCGGCCAGCGCCCCGCGACTCACCTCGGTGCCGCAGACGTGGCAGGGCGCGCCCGGGCGGCGGTAGACGTACACCTCGCCGCCGTGCCGGTCCACCCGGGCCGGACGGCCCATCGCCTCCGGCAGGTGCGCGTCACGCACCGTGTCGATCCGGCCGTGCTCGACGGCGAGCCGCATCAGCCCGACCAGGTCGGCCCAGAGCGCGTCCCAGCCGGCCCGGGTCAGCCGCCGCCCGGGCAGCGTCGGCGGCAGTCCGGCTCGGAACAGCGCCTCGGTCACGAAGATCAACCCGGTACCGGCCACCACCGACTGGTCGAGCAGCAGCGCGGCCAACGGCGTCAGGCTCCGCGAGATCCGGGCGTACGCCCGCTCGGGGTCGGCGTCGGTGCGCAGCGGATCCGGCCCGAGGCGACCTCGCAGGGCGGCCACCTCGGGCGGGGTGAGCAGCTCGCAGGCGGTCGGCCCGCGCAGGTCCAGCCAGTGCCGGTCGCTGGCCAGCCGCAGCCTGATCTGACCGACCGGCTCCGGTGGCTCCCCCGCACCGTCGGTGAACTTGCCGTACAGCCCGAGGTGCACGTGCAGGGTCAGCTCGCCGGCGTAGTGGTGCAGCAGATGCTTGCCGTACGCCTCGGTGCCCTCCAGCACCGTGCCGGAGAGCAGCGCGGCGCCCTCGGCGAAACGGCCCTGCGGGCTTGCGGCGTGCAGCTTGTCCCCGGCGAACAGCTCGGCGTGCCGGGCCGCCAGGCGATGAATCGTGTGTCCCTCTGGCACGGGTGCCAAGCGTAGTCCGTACGGCCGCCGAGCCCACCGCACCGTTCGCGGGCCGCTGCGCGCGCGTGGCCAGGAGCACTCACGCCAGCTCGGCGATCACCGCCCGCACCATCCGGCGACCGTGCTCGGCCATCCGCGCAAAGGTGTGCCGGTAGTAGTCGATGCCGGTCAGCGACGGTACGAGGGCCCAGCCGCAGGCTCGCAGCCAGGTGGCGTCGTCGTACCCGATCGCCTGCCGGTAGGCGTCCCGGGCCGCGCCGGTGAAGGTCCAGAACGCCGGAGCCACGTCCGGCGCGGGGTCGCCGACACCGAGTGCGCCGAAGTCGATGACCGCGGCCAGTCGACCGTTGTCGGTGATCAGGTTGCCCGGTTGCAGATCACCGTGGATCCACACCGGGGCGCGGTCCCAGACAGGGGCAGCCAGGCAGGCGTCCCACGCCGCCTCGGCCGCGCGCACGTCGAAGCCGTCGTCATGCTCGGCGAGCCGGGGAAGCACGCGGCGGACGCCGTCGTCGGCGTGGCGCAGGGCGGACCCGCGGGTGCCCGGTGGCTTGACCGGACCTCCGGCCGGATCGACCGCGTGCAGGGCGCGAGCGAAGGACGCCACATCACGCGCGAGGGGCGCGTCGTCGCAACCGAGCCTTTCAGGCGTGCTCCCCGGGACCCACGGCACGACGGTCCAGCGCCACGGGTAGTCCGCGGCCGGCTCGCCGAGGTGCAGCGGAACGGGAACCCGCGCAGGCAGGTGGGCCGCCAGCAGGGGCAGCCACCGCGCATCGTTCTCGGCCTGGTCGACAGCCGAGGCGGTCTTGGGCATCCGGGCGACGAGGTGGTCGCCGATGCGAAAGAGTACGTGGTCGGTGCCCTCCACCTCGTCGGACAGGGCTGTCACGGGGAGGTCGGCCCACTGTGGGCACTGGGCCGCCACGAGGCGGCGCACCAGATCGACGGTGGCTCGGATCTCGTCATCGTGGAGGGGCACGGCTGGCAGGTTAGTGCGGTGCGACCGCGCGGCGCCAACAGATTGCAGGTGTGCCGTCAGCTGCCCTTCACCTGAGCCAGGAACGCGCTCCAGGCGGCGGGAGCGAAGGCCAGCGCGGGGCCCGCCGCGTCCTTGCTGTCCCGCACACCCACCACGCCGGGTACGTTGTCGGCCACCTCGACGCAGTCACCGCCGCTTCCGCCGCTGCGGGTGCTCTTGCGCCAGACGGCACCGGCAAGGTCAGTCATGATGCTCCTCGATGATCGACGTGATCGTCTTCTCTGATTCTGCCTCACCGGACGCGAGCCCCTCCAGGTCCGACCAGACATGTTCGTAGGCGGCCACCTCGGCGGGCTTGTCCAGGTAGAGCGCTCCGGTGATGTTCTCCAGGTAGACGGTGGTCGGCTCGGTCGACGCCCTCCCGAACGCCTGCGGGAAATCCAGCAGGACGAAGGTGCCCGTCTCGCTGGCCAGGGGTGGGCCGGCGGCGAGCGGAAGCACCCGCAGACTCACGTTCGGCAGGCTCGCCACGTCGAGCAGATGCCGCAACTGCCCCGCCATGGCCCGATGGTCAGGAATCGTGCGCCGCAGCACGGCTTCACTGAGGACGACCCGCAGGGCGGGCGCAGTGGGCAGCCGACGGACGAGGATGCCCTGCCGTTGCAGCCGGACCTCCACCAGCTTCTCCCTGTCCTCCACACTCATGGTCGGATTCTTCCGGCGAAACAGTTCGCTGGCGTACTCGCGGGTCTGGAGAAGTCCGGGAATCAGCTCTGAGTCGTATCGGCGAATAAGCGTGGCGGACGATTCCAGGCCGACGTACAGCGAGAACCACGACGGGACGACATCGCCGTACGAGTGCCACCAACCCTTTGCGCGAGTCTCCTTCGCGAGCCCGGAGACGATCTCTGTGACGTCCTCCGGTAACCGGTAGAGCGTGCACATCGCACGGGCGTCCACGACGCGCACCGGGACCAGCCCCTTCTCGATGCGCCACACCTTCTGACGTGAACAGTCCAGTGCCTCGGCCGCAGCGTCCAGCGTCACCGAGGCGTCCTCGCGGAGCTGCGTGAGCAGCCGCCCGAGCTGTCGCCGAGGAACCGTGGACCCGCTTGTTTCATCCGTCATGCAACACCACCGCGCCCCTCCTGCAACACCGGATGTTTCGCCGCGCACGCATTTGTCGTCCATTCCTCGTGCGTCAATTCGGCATGAGCGTAGGGCGGTTCGGAGCCTTGCACAAGGTGGCCAGCGCGTAACAAGCTGTTACGCGTCGCAGCCCGCGAAAGTGGCGTCGGGAATGGTGTGGGCGACGTGCCGTCTCCCTCGTGCGAATTGACACCTCAGCCGGTGCTGGCAATCGGAAAGGATCAGCGGTGCGCGTGTCGTACAACGAATATCTGTTGGTCACCGCGCTGACGTTCGCCCGCCGGCATCGGCCGGTCTGGAGCTGGACGCGGTGGCGCAGGGTGTGCCGGTGCGGCGCGGAGCTGCCGTGCCGGGCCCGCCACCGCGTTCCGATCAACCGGGGGCACTGGCCGACGTGACCGAGCTGAAGCCCGGTGACCTGCTTCTGATCGGCGCGGCCTGCTCGGTGCAGTTCGAAGGTGACCGCGCGCTGCGCCTACGACTGGTGAGCGTGGACCCTCGCCCGACCTACCACGGGTGGGTCTGGCTGGCCGGCTACGTCGTGAACGACAAGGGCGACGCCGTCGACAAGCGGGAGGTGTACGTGCAGAAGGCCGGGATCGAGATGCTGCGTGCCGCGCCAGCGCTGCGGACGGGCAGACCAGCGCGGCCGACCCTTGATCGACTCGGCCTCACGGAAACCGGGCGGTGCGGGTGAGCGGGACGCGCCGACGTGCAGGAAAACCGAGTCGGTGGCGGCCTGTGTCAAGAAACGCCCAACTGGGTATTTCCCGACGGTACCGCGTGGGCGCTCCCCGGATCCTTCGGCCGCCACGCATTCTTCAGGAGGTGTGTTGTGGTCAAGATTCCTTCGCTGTCCCGCCGGTCAGAGCCGACACCGGAACGGGACGACAACTCCGACGGCCGCATCGACGGCCGCGACACCCCGGTCACTGACCGGGAGCACTCGGCGGTGACCGAGGGCCGGTCAGACGACGCTGTCGGGCGCCCCGTCGTCACCGACCGGGATTCCGACCAGACGACGTACCGCAGCACCGCCGCGCCCACCGCGCAGGCCGGCGAGGCCGAGCGGCGGGCGGCCGAGCGGGCGGCCGTGGCCCGTGCCGCCACCGCACGACCGGTGGACAGCGACCCTCGACCCGGCACCGACCCGACTCCAACCCCTGAGCGCACCGCCGACCGCGACGCCGATCTTGACCGCGACGCGACCACCCGGCGACCCGACCCGACGGACCGGGTCGGTGCCGAACGGCCGGTCTCCCCTGCCCCGAGCGAGCCTGAGCTGCCGGTGGCGCGCGGCCCGAAGCCGCGGGCCAGCCTGCTCGCCACGCTCGGCCTGATCGTCTCCGTCGTCGGTGCGCTCTTCGTGCTGACCGGCACCCTGGCCGGGTACGGCATCGCGCTCGGCGCCCTCGGCGCGGTGCTCTCGGTGCTCGGCCTGTCCGCCACCCGCCGCCGGCACGTCGCCGGCAAGACCGACGCGCTGTTCGGCATCCTGATCGGGCTGGCCGCGGTGGTGCTCGGAGTGCTGGCCATGACCGGCCAGTTCGACTGGCCGACCACCGACGGCGACTGGGTGCAGCGCCTCCGCGAGTGGCTCGACTCACAGTTTGTCGATCGCTTCTAGCGGGCACTGTTCCGCTCGCCGGTGATGCACCGGTAAAGACCCGGCGGTTCGCCGGCAGCCCGATCAACCCGGTGGTTCACCGGTCGGGTGACACTCCCTCAGGGGCGGCGATTCGCCGCCCCTGACGTGTTTCCGGGGCCCGGTCCGCCGGGCCCCGAGGCGTTTCCGAAGCTTCGGCGGCCCTTCACACAACGAATCGCAGGCCGCGACCTCTCAGACGCAACGGATGTTCGGTCCGCGCAACTCTCAATGGTGGATCCTGCCGCTCAGGCCGCATAACGTTGAGCAACGGCGCCAGCCCGTGGGCCATGGTGGCCGGGCGCGCCCGACCCCTGGGAGCAGGACAATGACGATGGACGCCACCAGCCAGCGCCTGTTGATGTGCCGGCCGACGTACTTCGCCGTCGATTACGCGATCAACCCGTGGATGGACCCGAGCGCGCCGGTCGACGCCGCGCTGGCCATCCGGCAGTGGGAGAAGCTGCGCCAGACGTACCTCGACCTGGGCCACACCGTCGAGGAGATCAGCCCCGTGCAGGGCCTGCCCGACATGGTCTTCGCCGCGAACGGCGGCACCGTGATCGACGGCAGGGCGATGGCCGTGCAGTTCCGCGATCCGCAGCGCGCCGACGAGGCACCCGCCTACCGGGCCTGGTTCGAGGCCGCCGGCTTCGAGATGTACGACCCGAAGCACATCAACGAAGGTGAGGGCGACGTCCTGCTGGCCGGCGACCACCTGCTGGCCGGCACCGGCTTCCGCACCGCGCACGCCTCCCACGCCCAGCTGCAGGAGGTCTTCGGTTACCCGGTGGTCACCATGCAGCTCGTCGACCCGCGCTTCTACCACCTGGACACCGCGCTGACCGTGCTCGACGAGCGGACCGTGGCGTACCTGCCCGAGGCGTTCTCCGCCGGCAGCCAGGCCGTGCTGCGTCGGCTCTTCCCCGACGCCGTGCACGCCACCATGGCCGACGCCGAGGTGCTGGGGCTGAACGCGGTCAGCGACGGGCGGCACGTGGTGCTGCCCGCGCAGGCGACCGACCTGGCCGCCAAGCTGCGCGACCGGGGCTACCAGACCATCGGGGTCGACCTGTCCGAGCTGCGTAAGGCCGGCGGCGGACCGAAGTGCTGCACGCTGCGACTCCGTCAGGGAAAGGCAAGCAAGTGATCGTTGACGACATTCTGCGTACGCCGGGAGCGGTCCGCGACGCCGAGCGCTGGACGGCGCACAACTACCACCCCCTGCCGGTGGTCATCTCGTCCGCGGAGGGCGCCTGGCTCACCGACGTGGACGGCAGGCGCTACCTGGACTGCCTGGCCGGCTACTCCGCGCTCAACTTCGGCCACCGGCACCCGCAGCTCATCGCCGCGGCGCACGCCCAACTGGACCGGCTCACGCTGACCAGCCGGGCGTTCATCCACGACCAGTTCGCCGACTTCTGCCGGGAGCTGGCCGAGCTGTGCGGCAAGGACCTGGTGCTGCCGATGAACACCGGCGCCGAGGCCGTGGAGACCGGGATCAAGGTGGCCCGCAAGTGGGGCTACCAGGTCAAGGGCGTCACCCCCGGACAGGCGAACATCGTGGTGGCCGAGGGCAACTTCCACGGCCGGACCACCACCATCGTGAGCTTCTCCACCGACGAGGACGCCCGCGCCGACTTCGGGCCGTACACCCCGGGGTTCACCGTGGTCCCCTACGGCGACCTGGCCGCGCTGACCGCCGCGATCGACGAGAACACGGTGGCCGTGCTGCTGGAGCCGATCCAGGGCGAGCAGGGCGTGGTGGTGCCGCCGGAGGGTTACCTGCCGGGCGTACGCCAGGTCTGCACCGAGCGCAACGTGCTCTTCATCGCCGACGAGATCCAGTCCGGCCTGGGGCGGACCGGCGCGACCTTCGCCTGTGACCACGAGGGCGTCGTACCGGACATGTACCTGCTGGGCAAGGCGCTCGGCGGCGGCATCGTCCCGGTGTCCGCGGTGGCCGCGAACGCCGACGTGCTCGGTGTGCTCAAGCCCGGCCAGCACGGCTCCACCTTCGGCGGCAACCCGCTGGCCTGCGCGGTGGCGATCGAGGTCGTCCGGCTGCTGGCCACCGGCGAGTTCCAGCGCCGCTCCGCCGAGCTGGGCGAACGGCTGCGCGCCGGCCTGGAGGGGCTGGTCGGCAAGGGCCTGGTCGGGGTGCGCGTACGTGGCCTGTGGGCCGGGCTCGACATCGACCCCGCGCTGATGAGCGGACGGGAGGCGTGCGAGCGACTTGCCGAGCGCGGCGTGCTCGCCAAGGACACCCACGGCTCCACCATCCGGCTCGCCCCGCCACTGGTCATCACCGAGGAGGAGATCGACCTGGCAGTGGCCCAGCTCGCCGAGGTGCTGGCCGGCTGACCCGCTGACGTGCGGCGCGCTGCGCCCTTGTCAAGATCTGCGCAACTACAGGGAAAGTGCTGTCTCCGACGATGACGAGACAGCACTTTCCCTGATCTTGTGCGGATCTTGACGAGGGTGCGGCGCAGACACGGTGCGGCGCAGACCTTGACCGGGTTGTTCGGGCGGGCGTCGGGGTTTCAACGCCCGCCCTGCGTGTTCAGGGGCGGGGTAGGCGGATGGCCATGGTTGGGGCCTCGGCCATCACCGAGGTGGGGGTGAACGGGGCGCCGGCGGGCAACTCCTCGGCGCGGCCGATCTGCACTCCGGGGTAGAGCTCGATCATGTCGTTCTCACCCAGCACCCGGGACTGCTGCGGCGCCAGGGGGATCCGGTCCGACTCGGCCATCGAGCCGGCCGGCCGGATACCGGAGCCGTTGGTGCTCACGTCGGTCACGATGACCTCGCCGACCCGCAGCTCGAAGCTGACGTGACCGCGACTGATCCACCGCCGGGCCTCGTCGTTGAGCCACTGCCCGAGCATGATCCCGCCGTCCTGCTCGGGAGCACGGCCGGCCACCACCGGCTGCTCCTCGGTCAGCACGAACCGCCGCCGGACCAGGCCTCCGACGCGTACCGCGAGCACCTCCGAACGAGGCCGAGGGCCGCCGTCACCGAGCCGCGCGCCGTGCCGGGGGCAGGTCGGTACGCCGTTACGCAGCGCCGGCGGCGGCTGCCCGGCCGGGCTGCGGTGCGTGACGGGGGCCAGGTCGGCGAACGCGCCACCTCCACCACCACCGCCGAAGAGCGCGCAGCCCGACTCGGGGCACCGCCACTGGCGGGCCAGGAGCTTCGCCCCGGTCGGCGAGCGCTTGCCGGCGACCGGCGCGTGCCCGCCACCAACGTGCGCGATGAACACCGGCCCTCCGGCACCGGGCACCGGCGCGACCACCCGACCGGGCTGCTCCACCAGCCACGGGAACCGCCCGCGCAGCCCGTCGAAGCGGACCCGGCTCAGCACCGGCAAACCGAGCAGGTCGGCGACCTCCAACATCCGGTCGCCCGGGTTGTCGAGCACCTCGACGAGCCCGTCGTCGGCCCAGCGGCGGACCACCATCCGCTCGTTGGACGTGAGGTCGGCGTCGGAGAGCAGCGCCCGGTGCACCACCGCGTAGACCTGGACGCTGTCCTCCTCCAGCTCGCGGGAGAGCGCGTCGATGACCATGCCGAGCCGTAGCAGGCTGGCCGGCCGGCCACCGTCGATGTCCTGGTAGCGGATGACCTCGGCCAGGTCGAGCACCGCCCGCGCCAGCGAAGGGTCGGTGCAGACCCTCCCCTCGATGGCGTCCAGCACCTTGCTGATCTCGAATCTCATGCCGCGCTCCGGACGATGTCGTCGATCCGCCCGGCCAACTCGATGTCCCGGTGGGTGACCCCACCGGACGAGTACGTGACGCAGCGGAAGGTCAGGGTCCGCCATCGGATGTCGATGTCGGGATGGTGGTCGAGCTCCTCGGCCACCGTCGCCACCCGGTCCACCACCGCGATGGCGGCCGGGAAACTGCCGAGCTGGACGGTACGACCGATGCCGGTCGGGTCGCCCGACCAGTCGGGCAACCCGCCCAGCTCTTTCCGCACCGCGTCCGCGGTGAGCAGGTCTGCCATGCCCAGACCCTACCGGTGGCACGTCCAGCAAGACGGACACGCCACCTTGCGGTTGGCTCAACCCGCAGTCGGTCGACCGCTGCAATCAGATTGGTCGGGGGCGCTGACGCGAGGCTCGACCGGGATTGCTCTGACCGCGCTAGCTCTCGAGACTGGACAACGCCGCATTCGCGGCCTGCACAACCGCAGGCCAACCTGAAGCCCGCAGGTAGGCCTCGTCGGAAAGGTGCGTGCCACACTCGTCGAACAGCGAGTCGATCGCCTGGGCCAATGTCCGCATCGAATCAGCCTCCTCCTGAGACCTCAGGTAGATGCCAATCGCGGCATCCGGATCCTCCAGCACCTCCGTGTCGTCGTAGAGGATATGGATGCGATGCGTGAACTCGTCGTATTCACCTGGGGGCAGCTCCCTCCGGATCCACGCAGACCACTGATAAGCAGGGTCTGCCAGGGCTTTCACAGCCCGTACGATCTCATTTCTCATGTCCGGAAATCGAATCTCAGTCATGGCCTTTCCCAGGATGACCAGTTCCTCCACTCGCTGAGCGGGATGTGCGCGTTAGTAGGGTCCTGATCAATGGCACCATTGATTTGCTTGCCGTCTCGTCCGATCACCCTGCCGCCGGATCTGACAATGACATGGTCGACCTGCTGGCTCGGGAAGGGTGAGTTCGGGTTGCCTTGATCGATTCTAACCCCGTTGCCCTGGTTCTTGGGGTCCTGCCAGCGGAAACCCACACCCTTCTTGTTCGCCTTACCAGCACCCCAAGACGCCGGAAGCTTTGTCCCAGTGTCCGGGCGCCAGCCTCCGCCCGCTCCGACCTTCCCGGCCTCTCCAACTCCGGCGGGCGCCCCGCCTTTGGCCCCCGCCCCCGCGGCGCCATCTGCCGCGCCGCCCTTGGCAGCCGCGCCTCCCTTCGCCGCGCCAGCCCCACGGCCGCCAGCGGCGATGCTGAACGCGTCGAACAACAGGTGCCCGGCGGCCTTACCGGGATGCCCGGACTTGACGTCGTTGGTCAGCCCATCGGACCAGTCCTTGACGACCTGACCCGGATTGCTCAGCGTCTTCTTTACCACGTCGCCGCGCGCCTTGGCCCGGCCCTTGGCCGCCTCGCTGGTGTCCTTGTCGACCAGGGGGTTACCGCCGACCGCGGTGTCGTAGGCGACCTGCGCGAAGCCCTCCGCAGCCCCCTTGACGTCGGAGCCGATCGCCGAGGCCGCGTCCTTGACGAAGTCGCCGACCTCGCCGGCGGCGTCCGAGAGCCAGTTGTGGCCGTCCAGCTCGACGTTGGTGACCGGGTTGCCGCCGGCGAAGGCGTACCGGTTGCCGGTGTACGGGTCTACCGCGAGCCCCAGGTCGTCCAGCGCCCCGTTGTAGGAGTCGCGGGAGAGGAACTGGTTGATCCCCGGGTCGTAGTCCCGGAAGCCCATGTCGTAGTCGCCGGTCGCCTGGTCGAACCGCTTGGACTGGAAGCGGTACGAGTTGTAGGGCGCCTTGTCCGGGTTCTCGGGGTTGCCGGCGTCGGGCTTGTCCACACCGGTGAACTGGCCGGCGTCGTTCTTGCCGTAGGCGGTGTAGCCGTAGGTGGCCCGCCCGTCGCCCTTGTCGTCGGTGATCTGCCCGACGTCGGAGGACCCGTCGTAACCGACGTACGAGTCCTCCTGGCTGTTGTCCGTGTTGACCTTCACCTGCGACAGCAGGTCACCGGCCGGACCACGCTGGTAGGACTTGACGACCTTGGTGCCCTCCAACTCGGCGGAGATGTCACCGGTCAGCCCGAGGTACGCGTTCGTGGTGGTCTTGCCGCCGTAGGTCCGGGTCGCCTGCCGGTCCAGCGGGTCGTACGTGTAGGTGGTGGTCTTGTTGCCCGGGTTCTTGACGTTGGTGACGACGTGGTCGAAGCCGTCGTAGGTGTAGCTCTCCACAGTGGTCCCGGCCGAGGTCACCGTCTTGAGCCGGCCGTACGGGTCGTACGCGTAGTTCGCAGAACTCGGCGACGTGCCGGCGGCGGTGGCGGTGGCCGTCGTCAGGCGGTTCTTGTCGTAGGTGAAGTCGGTGGTGACAGCGCTGACGGTCTGCTTGACGACGTTGCTGTTGGCGTCGTGCACGTAGCTCTCGGTGCCCGCGCCGCTGCCGGTCTTGGTGACCGTACGGACACGGTCCTGCGGGTCGTAGGCGAAGGTGCTGGTCGTGTCGACGTAGGCGGTGCGGTTGTCCGCGTTCTGCTTGTGCGAGACGTCCTTCGACTTCTGCCCGTTGGCCGTGTACTCGTAGGTGTGCTGGTTGACCACCGCGCCGCCGGACTTCTTCTCGACCTGGCTCTGCACCGAGCCGTTGAGGAAGTAGTCGGTGGTGACGACGTTGCCGTTGCCCTTGGTCTCGGTCGCCGACTGCCCGCGCTTGGTGTACGTGTAGCGCGTGTACTTCGGCTTCGGGTCCGTCGGTGAGGTCGAGTTCTTGATCTCGGTGGCCAGGTCACGCTCGGCCTCGTACGTGTACTCCGAGATCTGGGTGTCGTGGGTGCGCTTCTTGAGCAGGTCGTTGGGTTCGTACGTGAACGTGGTGGTGTTCTTGACCGCCGCGCTCTTCTTCTCCTCCACGCTGGCGACGCGGTTGAGCACGTCGTACGACACGGCGTAGGTGTCGATGGCCGCCCCGGTGCTCGTGTCGAGCATCTTGGTGAGATTGCTGTTCACGTCGTACTCGTAGGCGAAGTTCTTGCTGGGCGTGGACGAGCCGGCGCCGTTGTCGGACTGGGTCTTCTTCTTGCCGTCGGGGAAGTAGGTCCAGTTCATCTGGCGCGGCGTGCCGCTGGCGCCGGCGACCGACCGGGAGGTCTGCGCACCGTTGTTGTCGTAGTCGTACGTGGTGGTGATGTTCCAGCCGACGTCCTTCGAGTTGCGGATCCAGCCGTTGTCGAAGAACGTCTGCACGGTGTCGTTGCGGGTCGACTGCCCGTTGGAGGGAGGTGCGGAGATCCGCTCCAGGTTGCCGATCGCGTCGTAGTGGTAGGTCGTGATCGGCGGCGTGGTGAACTGCGCGTCGTCCCGGTCGAACGGCTGCTGGACCTCACTGACCCGGTTGAGCTCGTCGTAGACGGTCACGGTCGCGAAGTCGTCCGCGTCGTCCGTGGTGTCCACGCCGCGCGGGCTGATCTGCCGGGTGAGGTTACCGACCTCGTCGTACTCGTACTTCGTGGTGCGGTAGGTGATCGTCCCACCGACCGACTGGTACGGCACCCTCTCCTCGATCAGGGCCGAGCGCGGGTCGTAGGTCATCAACGCCCGGTTGCCGTCCTGGTCGATCGAGACGGTCGGGTTACCGTCCCGGTCGTACTCGACCGCGGTGGTGTTGCCCTTCGGGTCGACCGTCGTCTTGATCCGGTGGTTGAAGTCGTAGGTGAACTGCGCGCTCCAGTCGTTGGTGTTCGGGCTCGCGTTCTTCCGCTGGTCGGTCTGTTGCCGGACGTTGCCGGCGAGGTCGTAGTCGATGGTGACCCGGCCGGTGAGCGCGTCGGTGGCCTCGGTGGGACGGTTCAGCTCGTCGTAGGCGTAGACCGTGGTGAAGTCCAGGGGGTCGGCCGGGGTCAGCATGCCCCTCGGCTCGGTGACCTTGATGACGTTGCCGACCTGGTCGTAGTCGTACTTGGTGGTGGACACCTCGGAGGTGGCGGTGTCCTTCGGCGTGGTGACCGTGCTCGGGCGGTCCAGTGCGTCGTAAACCGCGGTGGTCACCGCCCCGGTCGGCGTCGTCTGCTGGGTGACGTTGTCGTTCTTGTCGTAGACGGGCGCCGGGGTGGTGATGTAGACGCCGTTAGCGGCGTCCTTGGGAACCTTCTGCGTCAAGGGCCGCCCGAAACCGTCGTACGTGTAGGTCGCCGTGCGCTGGTTGGGGTCGGTGACGGTGAGCACGCCACCGATCGACGAGTACGTGTACTTCGTGGCCTTGTTCAGCGCGTCGGTGATCGTCTTCGGGTAGCCGACCGGGTCGTAGTCGGCGTAGCGGGTGATGTTGTCCTCGGCGTCCGTCGCCGTGGTCATCCGCCCGACCGGGTCGTACGCGTAGGTCGAGGTGTAGTCGCCAACGGTTCCGGTCGCCGTGCCCTTCGGGTCGGTCACCGAGGTGAGGTTGCCGACCGCGTCGTAGCCGAAGTTCCAGTGCCGGTCCTCCGGCGAGTACTTGTCGGTCAGCTCCGCGGTGTGCCCGGAAAGCCCGTACCGGTAGTCCAATCGCAGGCCCGGCGTGCCGTTCCGGTTGGCCTCGGGGTCCTTGATCTCCAGCGGGTAGCCGGTCACCTGGTCGTACCGCCAGGTGGAGACCGCCCCGTTGGCCTCCTCCAGCCGGCTGACGTTGTTGTCGGCGTCCCAGCCCAGGATGGTGGCCTGGTTCTTGGCGTTGGTGATGCGGGTGGCCCGACCGAACCCGTCGATCATGCTCTCGGTGGCCCGGCCCTTGGGGTCGGTCACCGTGGTGAGCACCCCGTCGCTGTCCCCGCCGTCCGGGTCCTGGTAGTCCACGTAGGTGTTTTTGAGCAGCCGGTCGGTGACCGAGCTGACCTTGCCCTGTAGGAACTGGTCACCGGCCTCGTTGTAGGTGACCTTCGTCGGGACCAGTCGCGGGTCGGTCACCTTCGTCAGTCGCGCGTTCTGCGGCCCCTGCGACTCGTCGTAGGCGAAGCCGAACACCTTGGCGTCGGCGGTTCCGGAGCCGTCGGTCACCTCCCGCAGCAGGCCACCGTCGCTGTACACGAGGGACAGCACCCGCCCGCTGACGTCGGTGATCGACTTGACCTGGTTGATGATGCGCCGGTTCTGCAGGTTCGTCAGTGACTGCCTCGTACCGCTGACGAACGCGGTGTAACTGTCCCCAGCGGCGTAGTAGTCCAGGGTCAGCGTCTGCCGGTTGTCCGGGTCGGTCAGGTAGCGAAGGACCGCGGTGTCGCGGTTGTCGACCTGCATCCGCTCGTAGGTGAACAGGAGCTGGTTGCCGTTGCGGTCGCGCACGGCGCTCTGGTAGCCCTGCTCGTCGAAGACGAACTGGCTGCGGTCCGGCCGGGTCATCGTCCACGCCTGGCTGGTGTCGCCGGTGCCGGTGCGTTGCAGGTACAGGTGCACGCCAGCGGGCTGCACGTACCGCCAGTCGGCGGAGTTCGCGCTGTTGTATTTGTTGAGGTTGAACAGGTGGGTGGTGCCGTCACCGTCGGTCATCGCGACCTGCTGCGGCCACGTGCTGTCCCCGCCACGGAACTGCAGGGGCGAACCGAGCCGGACCGCACTGGAGGTGGACAACGACCAGCCCAACCCCATCGACGAGGTGGACGTGTCCTGGCTGTTGTAGGTGAGCCGGACGAACGTCGAGACACCCCGGCTCGGGTTGGTGAGCGGGTTGACGCCGACCACGGCGTTGCCGGAGAACTGGTTGACCATGAGCGAGGCACCGGAGCCGGCGCTGCCGCCGGTGTACTGGTAGAACTTCTCCAGCCCGAGCTGGTCGGAGGTCGGGTCCTCGACGGCGATCGCCTGGTCCAGGGGCTGGATCTGGGTGCTCTGCGACAGCCACTGCCCGCTGGTCTTGTTGCGCAGGTCCCACTTCAACACGTAGTCCTCGCGGCGGTCGCCGTCACCGCCACCGGTGGGGGCCTTCACGGTGGCGTTGATGGTGACGACGCCCCCGGGAGCCTGCGCGGACGGCAGGGGTGCCTCGTTCTGGTTGCCCGCGTTGGTGACGTCGGTGCCGTCCTGCCGCGTCCAGTGGTACGACAGCACCCAGTCCGACGGCGACCAGATCGACGACGTGGTGTTGGTGACGGTGACCGGCACGAGGTACTGGTCACCCGGGATCATCCGGCTCGGCGTGTTCGGCGCGTGATAGGTGCTGGCGCTGTTCGGCGCGGTGTAGATGACCCGCAACCGGGGCCGCAGCGACGGCTCGGCCGCCTCGGCGGAGAGGAAGAGCACCCGCTGTTCCGGGCCGGCCTCGTTGGGCAGCCGGATCTGCACGCCCTTGTTGCTGCTGGGTGTGTCCACCCAGCGCTGCACCAGCGGCCCGGCCTCCCAGTTGACCCAGCCCGGGTCGCCGTTGAGCGAGCCGACCGTGGACTGCACCGTCGACTCGGCGTCACCGCCGGGCGTCGTCCAGGCGACCCCGGACTGGGCGCTGTTCCACGTCGAGGTCGTCTCGCTGAAGTCACGGGTCAGCCCGCGCAGCTGGAACTGCTGCTGGCCGATGTCGGCACCCTCGGTGTACCAGCCCCACAGCCCGACCTGCGCGTTGATGACCTTGGCCTGGGCGGGCAGACCGGTGACGTTGGGGAACTTCATCACCACGCGGCTGGTGCCGTAGATCGAGCCCTTGTTGCCGACCTGGAGCTCGCCGCCGGCATCCAGCGTGTCCCAGTTGCTTGTTGGTTTGGCGCTGGTCAACGTGTTGTCGTCCGCGCCGGTGAAGAACCTGATCACCTGACCGGCCTTGGGCAGCCGCACCATCTGGGTCTGCGCCGGGATGACCGTGCCGTCCCGCAGCCGCGCGGCGACCATGTAGAAGTAGGCGTCGCCGAACTGGCTCGCCGAGTTCGCCGGAGTGGGCGTGGCGTGGGTGTCCGAGTATGTCGTGCGGCCCGGCCGGACCGGGGCGACCAGGGTGGACGCGTTCGGCAGGAAGTTCTGGGTCTTGCTGGAGTGCACCTGGTACTCGACCAGGTCGTCATCCGGCGACGACGACGGGTCGGCGTAGGACGACCAGGACAGGTCGGCGCCGGTGGCCCGCACGGTGGTCACCGGGTTCAGCGCCACACCGGGCTTGCCCCAGGTCAACACCAGCTTCGGGCCGTGGTCGTCCTCGCCGCCGTAGGAGAAGTCGCCGGACTCGTACCGTGGGCCGCCGTTCTTGTTCGCCTCGTCCTTGCCCTTGACCATGAAGCCGAAGTTGGTGGTGGGGTTGTCCAGCCAGCCCTGCACCGTCGACCGGACGCTGTAGCTGTGCCAGGCGTTGGTCTGGTGCAGCGGCTTGGTCACCTCGGCCCGCTTGACCAGCCGCACTGCGTCCGCGACGACCTTCTTGTTGGCCACGTCGCCGAGCACCACCTTGTGGGTGGTGCCCGCCTTGAACCCGTACGAGCCGATCGACACCCAGTTGCCGCTGCCGGAACCGGTGGTCTGGTTGACCGTCTTCACCACCGAGCCGCCGTCGTAGAAGACGGTGTAGGGGGCGTTGGTGGCCCGGTCGGCACCTGGCACATAGTGTACGTACACCTCGTACTGACCGCTCTCGGTCAGCCGCGGCACCCAGGTGAACGTCTGACCGGTGGACGCGTCGGCGTTGTACCGGTAGGCGCCGTTGTTCGCCTGACCAACGTCCGAGCCGGTGCCGCCGACCCACTCCCCGCTGGCGGACACCTTGGCGCCGTCCGCCTCGTCCACCTGCTCCCGGTTCTCGCCGACCTCGGCGAACCTGGTGTTCATGCTGCTCCACGTCGCGGTGGTCTCGTTCCACGCCGCGGTCACCCGACGCGCCTCGAACGCCATCGAGGCGTCGTCGGCGCCACCGTGGGTCTGGTCGAAGTACATCTGAAGCTGTGCCGAGTCCAGAACGGTGTTGGCCGGCACGTTGGACAGGTCGAACTTGGTCAGGGCACGGAACGTGCCCCCGGTGGAGGCGCCGGCGGACAGCTTCCAGGTGCTGTCGAAGTTCTCCGTCGGGCCGCCGGAGGCGATCATCACGTCCTGCGCCTGGCTCAACGTCGGCTGGACCTTGATCGTCGGGTCGATCACCACCGGATACTTCCGGGCCGGGTCGCGCAGCCAGTCACCGTCCGCGGAAACCGTCACGACGGTTCGACCGTCCTGCTGGCTGACCTGCTGGCTGACCCGGTAGCTGACGGCCTTGCCGACCACCGAGGCGGGGTCGTCGGCGCTGTCGTACATGTACGGCCGCGGCATCGTGAACAGCGCCGGCCCCTCGCGGTCCGTGGCGAAGAACGACACCGACCCGTCGGCCTGCGGCACCGCGCGAACCGAGTCCGTGTCCAGGGTGAACGTGTAGGCGGCCGGCCCGCTCGGCGGTGCGGCCAGCACGATCTGCTCCTTGACCGCTGACGGGGTCACCTCGTACACCAGGTCGGCGCCACCGACGGCACCCGGATAGGTGACCCGGGTGCCGCTCGCCGTCGGGCGCAGGGCGCGCGGGCCGCCGACGAGCCCGAGGGTCAGCCCGTGACCACCCATCGAGTACGACAGCACGCGGTCGCTGCGGTCGCCGAACCTGCTGACGAACGTGTTGCGGGTGGCGGCGTACGGATATCCCGTGGTGTCACCGGCCGACACGGTCGGCTGAATGTCCTGCCAGCGGCCCTTGCCGTCCCGGTAGTGGACCGGCTCGCGACTCACCTCGGCCTGCATCCGGCCGTCGGCCAGCTGATAGACCTTGGTGGTCGCGGTGCGGCGTTCGGGTACCTCCCGCACCCGGCGCACCGGCGGCATGGCCTCGGCGGGCGTGGGCCGGGACACCGAGGGCAGCACCCTCGCCGGACCGGGCGGGGTCGAGGGCACCTCTCGACCCTGCGGCGCCGGCGGGCGCAGGACCGTGCCCGGCCGCGGCGCCGGCTCGGTGTCGCCCGGCGGACGCGCGTACGCCGGGGAGCCCGACACCACCAGCACGACGCCGACCAGTGCCGCAATCAGGCGGCGTGCATTACCCACCTTGCTCATGTGTTGCCCTTCACGGATGCGTACGACGAAGACACGAAGGCCCCGGCACCGTGTGTGTGCCGGTCGAACAGCCGCGAAGAAGGAATCGGCGCGCCGAAAAACAGCGCCGGACACCGCGACGAAGGCTCAGGGAATGAGTCGGATCAGCGCCCCCCGTGGGTGCCGGAGTGAACCTAGCAATCCCTATTGACCGCGGCAACTATCGACCACAGGCAATTTTCGTCGACGTGAAGGAGCAATCATTTCCAATGTGGACACGCTGAGAACAAATGGATCTGCCGGATATGCGGCGGTGCGTCGCTAAACGCGAGCGGGAACGCAGCGGCGGGGCGGCATCAAATGCCGCCCCGCCGATGAAATCCTGTCGAACCGCCCCCGCGTCAGCCGCGCAGCGGTTGACCCACGTCGTGCAGATGTCCGAGCGCCTGCCGGTACGACTCGACCAACCCGGTCTCCGCGTACGGGATGCCCTGCTCGACGCAGTAGGCGCGGACGATCGGCTGGGCCCGGCGCAGGTTGGCCCGGGGCATGTTCGGGAACAGGTGGTGCTCGATCTGGTAGTTGAGCCCGCCCAGCACGGTGTCCACCAGCGGGCCGCCGCGTACGTTGCGCGAGGTCAGCACCTGCTTACGCAGGAAGTCCAGCTCGTCCTCGGCGGTCGGCATCGGCATGCCCTTGTGGTTCGGTGCGAACGACAGGCCCATGTAGAGGCCCCACAGCGCCTGGTGCACGACGGCGAAGAGCAGGGCCTTCACCGGTGACATGACCGCCAACAGCAGCGCCACGTAGCCCACGGTGTGCGCGACCAGCAACCCCGCCTCGACCGCGCGGTGCCGCATCGGGGTGGAGTAACGGCCGTCTTCCCGACCGACGATCGCCCGGACGCTCGCCGCGTGCAGGCTCAGACCCTCCAGCAGGAGCATCGGGAAGAAGAAGTACGCCTGGCGCTTGGCCAGCCAGCGAGCGAACCCCCGGGTCTCCAGCGCCTGCTCGGGCGTCCACACGAGGGCTCCGGCACCGACGTCCGGGTCCTCGTCCTCGTGGTTCGGGTTGGCGTGGTGCCGGTTGTGCTTGTCGACCCACCACCCGTAGCTGATCCCCACCGCCGCGTTGCCGGCGAAGAGCCCCACCATCTCGCTGGCGCCGCGTCGGCGGAACATCTGACGGTGACCGGCGTCGTGACCAAGGAACGCGACCTGGGTGGTGGCCACCGCCATCGCGGCCGCCAGGACGAGCTGCCACCACGAGTCACCGACCAGGACGACGGCGACCCAGCCGGCCACGAAGGCACCGAGGGTGAGCACGATGCGGGCGGCGTACCAGCCGGGGCGACGCTCCAGCAGTCCTGCCTGAGTGATCCGCCGTGACAACTGTGCGTAGTCACTGCCTCGCCGTCGTACCGGCGGTTCTGCCACCGCTCCGAGCGTCATCGCTGCTCCCGTCCCGCTCAGCGCCCATGCCTGGTGGCCGGGCTCATCCCCAAGTCTCCCGATATCGGTTGCGATGAGTAACCCTGACAACCCCCGAACGGGGGGTGGGGCGAGCCCTACCCCCGGCCGCGGCTCAGCCCAGTCTGGCCACTGCGGCCCGCAGTCTGGCCAGGTCACGCCGCCGCCGCTCGTAGCTGGCGGCGAGCCCGATCAGTGCCAGCCCACCCGCGCCCAGGTAGATCCACCGGGGCAGCAGGTCCCAGCCGCGGGCCAGCTCGTGCAGGGCCAGCACCGCCAGCACTCCGCCGCCGAGCAGCACCGGGGCCTGCCAGCGCCGGGTGGCGCCGGCCAGCACCACGCCCAGCGCCGCCCCGCCGAGCAGTAGCCTCCGCCACGGCTGCGGGTCCGGCCCGGCCAGGACCGACGCAAGGCTCGGCAGCAGCGCCGCGACCAGCCCCGGACCGAGCGCCAGCCAGCTGGTCAATCCGGGCCGGGCACGCAGCGCCAGCAGGCCCGCGCCGAGGGCGAGGGCCGCAGCCGGGAGGGTGTACGCCTCCAGCACGGTCACCCCACCGGCGGCCAGCAGCACCCACGCCCCGAGCAGCTCACTACCAGCGGCGATGCCGGCGAACGCCCACCGCCGGCCGGTGGGTTCGCCCCGGCGCAGCAGCCGCAGCGCGACGGCGACGCCCCAGAGCACCAGGACCGTGGCGACGTGCCGCGCCACCTCGACGGCGAGCAGCGCCGCCACCGACGCCACCGCCTGCGCGGCACCGTCCAGGACCCGCCCGACCCGGCCTCGCGCCACCGCCGTCGCACCCGCCGGAGCGCCCACCGCCCCCGTTGCGGACCCGTCGGTGGGCGCTCCTGCCGCCGGCCTGATCGCGACGGCGCCGGCCAGGACCAGCGCCGCCACCACCAGCAGCGGGTACGCAGCCGCCCGCAGCGGCAGCCCGTCGGCGAGCGGTACGGTCACCGCCAGCGCGGACGCCGCCCCCACCGCGGCGAGGCAACCCGCGACGCGTACCTCGACGACCCGCGCCCCGACGGCGACGGCCACCGCCGCCACCAGCAGCACCCCCTCGGTACCGAGCGTGCCGGCCCGGGTGGCCAGCAGCCCCACCGCGCCGGCGGTCGCCAGCACCGCCCCCACCGGCACCACGAGCGACGCGAGCGCCCGGCGGGGCGCGGCCAGGGCGGCGAGCACCAGGACGGCCACCCCGGCGACCAGGACGGCCGCCGGCAGCACCGGCCACGGAGCGCCGACCGCGACGAGGAGCACCGGCAGCGCGCCCCCGGCGAACGGCAGCGCGGCCAGCAGTGGCGGACGGACCCCCAGGCCACCCAGCGTGGCGGCTACCGCCACCGCGACAAGCGCCAGCGCGGCGGGAAGCGCCGCCGGATCGGCCACGACCACGGGCACCCCGGACCAGACCGGCACCGGACTCCCGTACGGCGCGGCGAGCGCGCCCAGCACCGCCGGCAGCGCGGCCAGCACCGCCACCGCCGCCAGCATGCCGCCGGCCACCACCAGCGCCCGCGACCGGCTGCTCGTCGGTTCCGGCCGGACAACGAGCGCGACGGCCAGGGCCGCCAGCGCGGCGTACAGCGCAAGCGGCTCGTGTCCCGCCACGACCAGCGGCGCGAGCCCGGAAACGGTGATCGCGACGGCGGCACCGGTCACGGCGTACCCGGTCAGCTCCACCCGGTGGCGACGCGCCGCGCGCAGCGCGACCAGCGGCAGCACGGCGGCGACCAGTGCCGCTCGGGCCTGCCACCAGGGCGGCGCCCCTGCGGCGAACAGCGCCACCGCGGCGATCGCGGGTAGCGCGAGCTGCGCGACCAGCAGACCCGTGCCGGCCACCCACCGGTACGGTCCGCCGGCCCGCCGCACGGCCAGCGCCAGCCCGACCACGCAGAGCGTCCCGAGCGCCACCAGGGCACCGGCCGGAGCCGCCAGGGCCACCAGCAGCCCGTGCCCGAGCAGGACGGCGCCGCCGAGCGCCCCGGCGATCAGCGTGACGGTGCGGGCCGCCGGGCGGGCCAGCACGCCGAGCAGCAGCGCCACCCCGCCCACCAGGTCCACGGCCAGCACCGCCGGCCAGGTCGCCGCCCAGCCGGCGGGCAGGGCGAGCAGCACCGCCACCACCCCGGCCGTGGCGAGCGGCATCCGCGCCTCCCGGGGCAGCAGCAGCGCACTCGCGCCGACCGCCAACGCCAGAGCTGGCGCGAGCTGCCAGCCCCAGTCCAGGTCCGGCCCCGCTTCGGCACCGCCCCAGGGCGGCAGCGACCGGGCTCCGACGGCGACCGCCAACCCGCCGGTGACCAGCACCGCCGACTGCAGCGTGCCCGCCACCACCAGCAGCGCCCCGGCGCGCGGGCCGGGCCGCCAACCGGCCGGCAGCAGTCGAACGCCGCCGGCCAACCCGAGGGCCACCGTGGCCGCCGCGATCAGCAGCAGCGACGGCCGCACCTCGTCCACCGGACGCAGCAGCGCGGCGGCGAGCACCGGCACCACCAGCCCGGCCGCCACCGTCTGCAACGCCGGTCCGCCGACCAGCCGGGCCGCACCGAGCCCGGTCAGCGCGACCAGCAGCAGCGGCGCCCCGGCCAGCAGCGGGGAGCCCTCCGCCCGGCCGAGCAGCAACGGCACCAGGGCGCAGCCGGCGGCACCGACCAGCGCGACGACGTGCCCGATCCCGGCGAGCACCCGCCCGGCGAGCTGGGCCGGCGCCTGGCCTCCGCGCAGCGCGGCCAGCACGGCCAGGTCCAGCAACGCCACCCCGAGCAGGACCACCGTCCAACCAACCGATCCCGGCCGGGCCTCGACGGCGACCAGCGGCACCACCGGTTGGGCGGCCAGCAGCGCGGCGAACCAGGGCCCGGTCAACCGGCTCCACCGGGCGTACCCCGCGGCGACCGCCGCGCTGGCCCCCCCGACCAGCGCGGCGTACCTGCTGCCGGACCAGCCGGCCACACCCGCCAGGTCCACCGACCAGGCCGCGTAGCCGTCCAGCACCACCAGCAGCAGCCCCACCGCGGCGAACGTCTCCGCGGTGCCACGCAACCCCCGACGGACGGCCAGCGGTGGGACACTCAGGACGAGCGCGGTGACCCCCGCCAGGATCAGGGCACGTCCACCGACACCCACCGCCGCCCACGCCACCGCCGTGAAGACCACCGCCGCGGTGCCCAGGAGAAGTCCACCGAGGACGAAGAGCAGGCCCTGGATCGTCCGCGTCGAGGTCTCCGCCGCGCCCGGTGCCGAGGAACCCGTACCGGCCGCCGGCCGCCCCGACCCGCTCAGCGCCGCCGGCGGTGCGGGGGGCACCGCGACGGACGTGGCCGCCCCGGCGCGGACGAGTGCCGCCAACTCGGCTCGCCGCTGCGAACTGGCCGTCAGCCGCCCGGCCAGCTCGACGTACGTCCGGCGGGCGCGCTCCACCTCCGGGGCGAGCCGGGCGACCTCCCGACCCAGCCGGACCACCTCGGCGGCGACCTCGTCGGGCGGACGGCCGCAGCCGGCACACCCGGTGCTCAGGTCGGCCGGGGCGCCGCAGGCGGGGCAGGGATAGCCGGTGTCATCCACCCGGTCATTCTCGAAACCCGGCGGGGTGCCGACCCAGAGTGCGCGTACTCAGGACGGGTGTGCTCGTGTACCCAGGTGGCTGGCCCGGATCTGGTCCCCGACCGCAACCTACGCGCCGGCCTCCCGGTTGGCGGCGATCCAGGCGTCGATACGCGCCCACCAGTCGTAGAGCCAGTCGATGCGTTCCTGCCGCCCGGTCGGCACGTCCTCCGGTGACACCGACCAGAACCGCATCACGATCCGCTTGTCCATCGGCAGTTCACGCCACACGTCGGCGACGGTGAGCATCCGGTCCAGCCCGGTGTGGGCGACGAAGACGACCCCGGCGTCCGGGGCGGCGTCCAGCGCGGCGAGCATCCCGCCGGGCTGCGGGGCGAGCACGTGCCGCATCCGTTCGGCGCGCAGCGCCATTCGCTCCAGGCCGAGGGAGCGCAGCCGGGCGATGGCGCGCAGTCGACGTTTCGGAGTGAAGTTGCCACCCTCCGGGAAGATCACGAAGGCGTCGTTGTCGTCCAGGCCGTCGGCGAGGTGCCCGACCTGGCGTACCGTCTCCTCGCCCCGCTCCGGCGTCGGCGCGATGAAACGGTTGGGCAGCCGGTTGAGCAGCACGTCGATCGCCGGGTCCCACTGGAGGCTGTCCTTGAGCACGATCCTCGGCTCCCGGTGAAACCAGTTGACCAGCCCGTGGATCAGGATGAACGAGTCACCCGGCCCGGCATGCCGGCAGAGCACCAGCTCGGGCCGGCCCGGCAGCGCGGTGTCCGGGTCGGTGCCCACCACGTCGATGCGCAGGCGCAGCGTCCAGCGGGCCTGCCAGAACAGCACCCGCAGGAACCAGCCGGCCAGCACGTAGTGCGCGCGTTGGAAGGCCGGCGACCGGCTCCGCCAGCCGAAGCCGGAGGCGACCCAGAGCCCGAAGAGCGCGAGCAGCGCGGCGGCGTCCCAGACCAGGTACACACAGCCGATCCAGAGCAGCCGCAGCGGGCGCAACCGGCCCGGGACCAACGGGGAGGCGGCCGCGGCGACCAGCGACCAGACCGGCAGCGTGGTCACCACGGCGACCGCGAGCAGCACCACGCCGGGAGCGAACAGCAACCGGCGCAGCCACCTCGGGGGCAGCGGCATCACCGCTCCACATGGGTGGCCAGATAACGCCGGGAGGCGGTGTACGCCCGGCTGATCCGTCGCCCCACCGCCGCCACGTCCCGGTACGCCCACGGGGTGTCGTCGCGCGGGTTCAGCCCTCCGGTCGGCAGGACGTGCACCTCCACCCCCTCGGGTAGCGCGGCCATCTCACGAAAGAACCGGTGCCGGCGGGAGATCTCGAACGCGACCTGGGCGATCTCCCACGGCCGTCGGGGCGGTGTCAGCTCCCGTTCGATCCGTCCCACCTGGAGGACGAAGATCTGACCGGCGCCGGCGGCCACCGCCTCGCCGATCGGGATGGAGTTGACGATGCCACCGTCCACGTAGTGCGCGCCGTCGATCTCGGTGGGCGGGAGCAGGCCCGGCACCGAGGCCGACGCCAGCACGGCCGGAACGACCGGTCCGCTGTCGAACCAGTGCTCGGCGGCCCGCTCGATGTGCGCGGCGCAGCAACGGAACGGCACCCGCAGGTCGGCGAACGTGGTGTCCACCCCCAGCTCGGATTCGAGCAGGCGGCGAAGCGGGCGGGGTGAGTGCAGGTGGGTCCGGGCGGCGAAGCGGCGCAACTGCCGGGCGACCGAGTCGCCGTACACCTCGCTGGCCTCCGGCGAGGCCCAGAGCCGGACCAGCCGGTCGGTCACCGCCTCCGACGGGTCGGCGGCGACCAGCGCGCCGTTGACCGCGCCGATCGAGGTGCCGAGCACCAGGTCGGGTCGGATGCCGGCACGGAACAGTGCCCGCAACATGCCCACCTCGACCGCGCCGAGCACACCTCCACCGCCGAGCACGAATGCCACCGGTCCCCCCGCCATGCCACTCATCCTGGCACGGCCCCGCCGCCGAGCGGTGGGCCACGTCGCGGGGACGCTCGGCGCACGGCGGGGGCCGTCCACCGACGACGGCGTTGACAGGCAGGACACATTCGCGCAACCTGATACCGCTCCCATCCCGAGGCAGGTGCGATCCGTGAAGGCAGCACTGCATCCGGGCCGGTTGCTGGCCCGCAGGTACCGACTTCTCGACCAGATCGGCGCCGGCGGCATGTCGGTCATCTGGCGCGCGCACGACGAGGTGCTGGACCGGGTCGTCGCGCTCAAGGTGCTCGCCCCGGCCCTGGCTGCCGACGCCCGGTTCCGGGGCATGGTGCGCGAGGAGGCCCGCGCCGCCGCCCAGCTGGTGCACCCGCACGTGACGTCGGTGCACGACTATGGCGAGACGGTCGACCCGGACGGTTCCATCACCTCGTTCGTCGTGATGGAGCTGCTCAACGGCGAGGAGTTGAAGCTGCGGCTCACCGAGGGGCCACTGCCGTGGGCCGAGGCGGTCCAGGTGGGCGCCCAGATCGCCGACGCGCTGGCCGCCGCGCATCGGCTCGGCATCGTGCACCGTGACATCACCCCGGCCAACGTGATGATGACCGGCGTGGGCGCCAAGGTGCTCGACTTCGGCATCGCCACCCGGATCGGCGCGCCGGACGAGGACGAGGACGGCGGCACCTTCGGCACTCCCGCGTACGTGGCACCGGAACGGCTCGACGGCGCGCCCGCCCAGCCGGCCACCGACGTGTACTCGCTCGGGGTGCTGCTGCACGAGGCGCTCACCGGTCAGGTCCCCTACCCGGCGGACACGTGGGAGCAGCTCGGCGTGGCTCTGGCCGGCGGCCCGCCGCCGACGCTGGCCGACCTGCCGGAGCTGCCGCCGGTCGTGGCCCGGATCTGTCTGCGCAGCCTGGCCCGCGACCCGGCCGACCGGCCGACCGCCCGGCAGCTCGCCACCGTCCTGCGTGACCACCCACTGCCGGCCGACCCGCCGGCCGTTCCCACCCGGGCACCCACGCTGGCCCTGCCGCCGGCGCCTCCGCCCGGAACCACCGCCTCGGTGACGGCAGAACCCGGCGTACCCGGGCCGGACGTAGCCGGGCCGGACGTAGCCGGGCCGGACATAGCCGGGCCGGACGCACCCGGGCCGGACATAGCCGGGCCGGCCCGGCCACGCCGACGGCGGCGGGCGCTGCTGCTGGTCCCGGCGGCCCTGGCAGTCGCCGTGGCACTGACCGTCGCGACCCTGCTGCCCGAGCAGCGGCCGACGACGCCCCGGACACAACCCACCGCCAGCCCGGTGGCGCCCGCGTCGAGCGGCCCGCCGGCCGTCGAGCCGTCCCGCCCGGCCGCGTCCCCGTCGGCCGGGCCGAGCGCCGGCTCGCCCTCCTCGGCGCCGGGCACGCTGGTGGAGGTCGCCAACCGGGTGAACGAGCTGATCGGCGCCGGGTTAGACGCCGGCGAGATCCGGTCCGACGTCGGGCTCGACCTGCGCAACGAGCTGCGCAACCTGACCGCGGCCGTCGGCTCCGGGCGCAGCGACCTGGCCCCGCCGGTGGCCCGCCTGCGCGAGAAGGTCGCGGTCCGGCTCGGTGAGGGTGGCATCAGTCCGGCGTACGCGGAGCGGCTGGACGCCGCCATCGCCGAACTGGGTGCGGCCCGGGTCTGAGCCGATCAGGGGCAGTGCGACGGTTGGGTCAGCGGATCGCGACCCGGGCCGGCTCGCGGACACCGTGCCGACCGGCGACGACGCGGCGGTAGACCTTCTCGTAACCGGACGCCATCCGCTCGACCGAGAAGTTCTCCGCCACGTGGGCGACACAGTCGTCCGGATCCAGGTGCTCCGCCGCCCGGAGGGCCTCGGGAAGTTCCTCCGGCCGCTCGCAGACCAGCCCGGTCAGCCCGGAACGCACCAGCTCCGGCACCGCACCCCTGGCCAGCGCGACGACCGGCGTACCCGTCGCCATCGCCTCCACCATCACCATGCCGAACGGCTCGTCCCACTGGATCGGCATGATCAGGCATCGGGCGTCGACCAGCATCCGCAGGGTCTCGGCACGGCCGGCGTTCTGTACGACGGTGACGTCCTCGTCGACCAGTGGCGCGACAACCTGCTCGTAGTAGCGGCGCTCGGCCGCCTCGTTGCACTTGCCGGCCAGCAGCAGCGGCAGTCCGGCCGCCCGGCACGCCCGGATGGCGACGTCGGGGCCCTTGTCGGGGCTGAACCGGGCCAGCCACAGCACCGGCCCAGGGCCGGGCGTGGTCTTGCGGGGAAAACCGCTGATGTCCAGCGCGTTGTGCACGGTGCCAGCCCACGGCAGGAACGGGTTGAGCTGGCGCTGCGCGTGGGAGATGGCCACCAGCGCCACGCCCTGGTCGACGTCGCTGAGCACGGCGCCGTACTCCCCCACCGGGTTGCCGTGCACGGTCGCCACCGTCGGCACGGCACGGCGGCCAGCCACCAGCGGACCGATCGTGGTGTGGTCGTGGATCACGTCGAAGTCGTCAGCCGTGATCATCTGGTTCACCCGCGCGAGGTGGGCCAGTTCCGGGAGCGACTCCCCGAGCCGCTCGTACTGGACCTCCGCGATGGTGGAGACGAAGCGGTCGGCCGCGGTGCCGTGCTCGTCGCCGGCGCCGAACAGGGTCACCGTGTGCCCGCGCCCGGTCAGCGCGTCCACCAGGCCGGCAGCGACCTGTTCCAGGCCGCCGTAGCCGGGCGGCGGCACGGACAACCAGGGCGGAACCACCATCGCGATGCGCAACGGCCGCTCCGGAGGGCGGTCGGCGGGCAGGTGGTTCACGGCCACGAGTCCTCCCCGATCATCCCCGGTCGACCGTCGTCGCCGGTCGGCGGCGATTTCCCGGTGGCGCCGGCAGTAAACCGGACAAGACGGACGCTCACCCGCCGACCAGGAGCTGGTCGTGGACCACCCGTACCCCCGGGGCGGACCAGGCCACCCGCTCGACCTGGTCACGTTCCCACCAGGAGCGAACCACCCCGGCGAGGACCAGGGTGTCGCCGTCCACCTCGACGGTCACCCGATCCGCGCCGATCGTGCGCAGCAGAGCCCGCTGGACGTCCCGCCGCAGCGGCTCGGCGGCCAGCGGCGCGGGCGGTCGCACCTCCACCAGGTTGGTGATCCCCCGCACGCCGTCCAGCCGGCGCAGTTCCCCCTCGGCGCTGCGCCGCTGCCAGCCGAACTCGACCTCGCCGCGAAGCATGAGCCACCCGTTGGCGACGGTCACGTCCAGCCGCTCGGCGGGCACGAAGCTGTCCCACTCCAGGGCCCGACTGGCGGCGATGGCGATCTCGGCGTCGGTACGCCCCGGTGTGCCCGGCAGGCGCACCTCGACGGCGTCCGCCACCGCCCGCACCCCACGGACCCGCTGGGCGCAGCGGGTTGCCGCCCAACTCCGGGCGGCGCCGTCCACGAAACCGGTCAGGGTCACCACCCCCTGGTCGACGGTCACGCCGATCTCGTACGACTGCACCTGCGCGTCCCACGCCAACTCGGCCAGGACGTCACGCTGGATCCTCTGGTCGTTCCGGACATCCGTCTCGACGCTCATGGCATCCACCCCCCGTACGGTTGCGGGCTCGCCCTTTCGAACCTGCCGGACACACGGGTGACGGCGGTCCACCCGATCCGGGTGAACCGCCGTCGAGGCGGAAGAAGCGGCGGGTGACGGAGCCAACCCCCTTGGCCCCGCCACCCGCCGCCGGAGGGAGGAGGCAGGTTCAGTTGTCGGTTACGACGTTTCGGAAAGCGTGACGGTTGCCGACTTCTCCGTACCGTTTCGCTTGAACTGCACCTCGACCCGGTCGCCGACCTTGCCGGCCTGCACCGCGCCGACCAGGTCGTCGGAGTCGTTGATCGCCTTGTCGCCGAACCGGGTGACGACGTCACCCCGCTGGAGGCCGGCCTTCTCGGCGGCGCTGCCCGGGGTGACCGACGCGACGACCGCGCCGCCGCCCTCGGCCTGGTTGACACCGACCCCGAGGGACGGGTGGCTGACCTTCTCGCCGCGCTGGAGCTTGCCCGCGACGTCCTTGGCCTTGTTGCTGGGGATGGCGAACCCGACACCGATGTTGCCGGTGCTCTGCCCCGAGGTGGCGATGGCGGTGTTGATGCCGATCACCTCGCCCCGGGTGTTGACCAGGGCGCCGCCGGAGTTGCCGGGGTTGATCGGGGCGTCGGTCTGGAGCAGGCCGGAGATCGAGCTGACCGCCTGGCTCTGCTGGTTCGGGTCCTGCTGCTGACCCTCGCCGGCCCGGATGGTGCGGTCCCGGGCGCTGAGGATGCCCGAGGTAACCGAGCCCTGCAGGCCGAGCGGGCTGCCGAGCGCGAGCACCTGGTCGCCGACCTGCATGGCGTCGCTGTCACCCAGGGTGGCCGGCTTGAGGTCGCTCACCCCGGTGGCCTTGACCACGGCCAGGTCGGTCTTCGGGTCGGTGCCGATGATCTTCGCCTGGGCGTTCTTGCCGTCGGCGAACACTACCTGCACGGTGTCGCCGGTGGCGGAGGCGACCACGTGGTTGTTGGTGAGCACGTAGCCGTCGGCACTGAGCACCACCCCGGAGCCCTCGCCGCTGTCGGTGGCGATGGAGACGACGCTGTCCTGCACGGAGGCGGCGATCTTCGGCAGGTCGGCGCTGTTGAGCACCGGGGCCGCCGAGTAGGTGCGGGTGACCCCGCCGCCGTCGCCGTTGAGGGCGAGTGCGAGCGCTCCACCGGCCACGCCGGAGCCGAGCATCAGGGCGAACACGGCCACGCCGGCGCCGGCGAACTTGGCGATCCGGCCGGGCCGGGGCCCGCTGCCGGGCGGCGCCGTCTGCGGACCCCACGGCGGCACCGGCTGCCCGGGGTGCGGCGGGTATGCCGCGCCCGGCTGGCCCCCGCCGGCCCAGCCGGACTGCTGCTGGCCCGGGTACCAGGGGGCGCCGGGGTACCGGCCCGCGGTCGGTTGCGGGTAGCCGGGCTGGCCGGGGTGGCCGAGCTGGCCAGGGTGGCCGGGGTGGCCGAGCTGGCCAGGCTGGCCGAGCTGGCTGGGCTGGCCGGGTGCCGGGTGGCCCGGGACCGGGTACGGCGGGGCCGATCCGGTGGCGGCCGGAGGCTCGTACCCGGTCGGCTGTGCGGCGGTCGTGGTCGCCGCGTCCCCGGTGGTCGAAACGACCGGAACGGGGGTGGTCGGGGAGTCGGACTGCACGCGCTCGTCGCGCGGCAGCTCGGCGGTGGGGTGCGACGGCTCGGCGTCGGTGGCGGCCGGCTGGCGCTGCGGGTCGGACTCGAACTCGGTCATGCCACTACCTTCTCCCCGTGCACTGCGACCAACCTGGAACGGCCCTGGAAGTTGGCTGAAAGTCACTCGCCCACCCCGTCGACCTGGGGCACCTGGGGCAGACGGACGCGGAAGGTGGCCCCGCCGCCGGGAGTTTCGGTGACCTCGACCGAGCCGTGGTGGGCGGCGACCAGCGCCGCCACGATCGCCAGGCCGAGGCCGGTGCCGGTGTTGCCGTCGGCCCGCCGCGTCCGTGCGGCGTCGGCCCGATAGAACCGCTCGAACACCCGTTCCGTCTGCTCCGGGGAGAGGCCCTGCCCGGTGTCGGCCACCTCCACCACGGCGAGGTTCCCCGGCTCGGCCCGCAACCGGAGTTGAATCTCGGCGTCCGGTGGGGTGTGCGTCAGCGCGTTCGTGACCAGGTTGCCGATCACCTGACGCAGCCGCGCGTCGTCGGCGTAGACGACGAGCGGGCCCGAGCCGGGCTCGATCTCCAGCTCGATCCGCCGGTCGGGCGCGATCGCCCTGGCGGCCTGCACGGCGTCGCTGGCGAGCACCGGCAGCTCGACCGGTGCCAGCGAGAGCGGCCGTTCCCGGTCCAGTCGGGCGAGCAGCAGCAGATCCTCGACGAGCAGTCCCATCCGGGCCGCCTCGTCCTCGATCCGGCGCAGCAGGCCGGCGGTCTGCTCCGGCGCCCGGGCCGCGCCCTGCCGATACAGCTCGGCGAAGCCGCGGATGGTGGTCAGTGGGGTACGCAGCTCGTGTGAGGCGTCCGCCACGAACTGCCGCATCCGCTCCTCGGAGCGTCGGGCCCGCGCCTCGGACGTCTGGGCGGCGGCGGCCGCGTCCCGGGCGGTGCTCTCCGCCGAGCGCGCGGCGGTCTCCGAGGCCGCCCGTGCGGTGAAGGCCGCCTCGATCTGGGCGAGCATCGTGTTCAGCGCGCGCGAGAGCCGGCCCAGCTCGGAGGTGGGCTGCCCCTGCCCCTCCTCCGGGTCGGGCACCCGGCGGGTCAGGTCACCGCCGGCGATGGCGGCGGCGGTCCGTTCGATCTCCACCAGCGGCTTGAGGCTGGTCCGCACGATGGCCGCGCCCACCGAGGCCAGCATGATCAGCACCGCGCCGCCGACCAGCAGGTCGATCCAGACCAGGCGCTGCACCGCCCGGTCCACGTCGGTGAGCGGCTGCCCCACCGCCAGCACCTCGTTGTTGGGCTGCGCCGCGTAGTACAGCCGCCAGCGGGTCCTGCCGTCCTGCGAGACGGCGTCGAACGGCTTGCCCTCCAGCTTGGCGAAGCCGGCGACGTCGGTCGGAAAGCGGGGCAGTTGCGCCGGGTCGAGGGTGTACTGGTCGTAGCTGGGTGGGCTGACCGCGCTCGGAGTGGCCAGCACCACCACGTAGTCGCTGGGCAGCATCGCGTCGACCTTGCGGGTACGCAGGGCCGGCAGCAGTGGCCCGATGGCCTGGGTGGTGCCCTGGAGCTGCGCGTCCACCTGATCGACCAGATAACCGCGCAGGAAGAACGTGGTGAGCGAACTGATCACCAGCAGCGCGGCGGCGACCAGCGTCAGCACCGAGGTCACCAGTTTCACCCGCAGCGGCACGCCTCGCAGCCGTCCCTTCGCCTGCTGGACCGGGTTCACCGAGGCCACCTGTCGTACGCGACCGCGGGGCTCCGCTGCGCTGTACTCCTCGCGCTCACGCAGCCGGCTTGCGCAGCACGTACCCGACGCCACGGAGGGTGTGGATCAGTCGAGGCTGGGTGGTGTCGACCTTGCGCCGCAGGTAGGAGATGTAGGACTCCACGATGTTGTCGTCGCCGCGGAAGTCGTAGTTCCAGACGTGGTCGAGGATCTGCGCCTTGGACAGCACCCGGTTGGCGTTGAGCATCAGGTAGCGCAGCAGCTTGAACTCGGTCGGCGAGAGCTGCACCCGCTGCCCGGCCCGGTGCACCTCGTGGGTCTCCTCGTCCAACTCCAGATCGGCGAAGGTGAGCCGGGAGGGCGCCTGTTCGCCGGTGGTGGTGCGGCGCAGCACGGCCCGGATCCGGGCGGTCAACTCCTCCAGGCTGAACGGCTTGGTGACGTAGTCGTCGCCACCCAGGGTCAGCCCACGGATCTTGTCGTCGGTGGCGTCCCGGGCGGTCAGGAAAACCACCGGGGTACGCGTGCCGCCCTCGCGGAGCATCCGGATGACCTCGAAGCCGTCCAGGTCCGGCAACATCACGTCGAGGACCACCAGGTCGGGCCGGTGGTCCTTGGCGGCGTGCAGGGCCGCGCTCCCGCTGGTCGCGGTGGCCACGTCGAACCCCGCGAAGCGCAGGCTCGCGGAGAGCAGTTCGAGGATGTTGGGGTCGTCCTCGACGACGAGCAGTCGCGCCTCAGTCTGGGTAGCGGGCATGTGCCCATTCTCGGCGTACTCGCTGCGCCGGCGCTGGACGCTTCCTGCAAAAACCCTGTGAGTCCGTGGTCGGGCCGACCGATCGGCGAGGTCGGTCAGCGCAACAGCCGGCGCAGCCCGTCCAGGGCGCCGTCGAGCAGCCGGATCGCGGTGCGCAGCTGAGTGTCGCTGAACTGCCGGGTCTTCGCCAACCGACCCACCTCGGCAGGAAACGCCGCCAGTCGCTGATCCAGCTCGTCGAGCAGCCCGTCACGTGCCTCGCCGGCGGGGCCCGTCGCCGGACGCGGCGGTGACGGCGGCTCCCAGCTACCACGCGGGGTCCGCCGGGCGGCCGTGCTCAGCTCCCGCTTGGGGCCACGTACCGAACCGCCCACCTCGCCGGCGACCGTGGAGAGGTCGGCGACCGAGGCGGCGATGTCCGCCTCCAGGATGGTGAGCTCGCCGTGTCGCTGGCCCAGCTCGTCGCGGCCGGCGTCGGTGATGTCGTACGTCTTGCGGCCGCCCGCGGCGGTGTGGCTGACCAGCCCTTCGGCCTCCAGACGCTGAAGCCGGGGATAGATGGTGCCAGCGCTGGGGGCGTAGAGCCCGAGGAACCGGTCCTCCAGGAGCCGGATCAGCTCGTAGCCGTGCTTAGGGCCGTCGTCGAGCAGCTTGAGCAGGTAGAGCCGGAGCCGGCCGTGGCTGAACACAGCGGTCACGGCGGCCTCCTCGACGACGCACCCTCGCGCGTCCACCGGGCAGACCCTAACGCGATACATCGCGATACCACAATACCCGCTGTTGTTCAGGCCGCCAGGTCCAGCTCCCGGCCATCGTGGGGCGTCAGCGCGGCCACCGTCGGGCCGACCGCCGAGGTCAGGGTGGGCACCGGGCGCAGCCGGGCCCGCGCCGGCGCAGCCGTTCGGGGCACCAGGTGTACGGCCGACTCGGCGGCCCGGGCCAGCAACCGCCGGTCGGCGTCGCGGGCCGGGTGCAGCGCGGCGGTGATCGTCACCGTGACCACCAGGTCCCGCGCCGCCACCACGCGGGCCACCGAGCGCAGCAGGGTGTCGGCACCGAGGAACGCGGCAGCGGTGGTGGGCTCCCCGGTGGCCGAACAGCGGTACTGCAGCCGCAGCGGCACCACCGGGCTGCCCGAGTCGATGGCCGCCTGGAACGTCGCGGGTCGGAAGCCGCCTCCCGGACGACAGTCGGCCGCGTCGTTTCCGGCGCACCAGGTCGTACCCTCCGGAAAGACCGTGACCGACCGACCAGCGCGCAGCGCGTCGGCGACCCGACGCACGGTGCTCGGCAGCGCCCGTGGCCGGGACCGGTCCACGAAGACCGTGCCCGCCGCCGCGGCCAGCAGGCCGACCACCGGCCAGGAGCGGATCTCCCGCTTCGCGACCATCCGGGTCGGTGCGACCGCCAGCACCGCGAGGATGTCCAGCCAGGAGACGTGGTTGGCGACCAGCAGCGCGCGTCGCCGGGGCAGCCGGCCCCGGATCACCAGCCGAACGCCGAAGGCGCGGGCGGCACCCCGGGCCCAGGCACGCATCGCCGCCTGCCGCTCCGCTGCCGGCAGTACCGGCAGCAGCACCACCAGGCCCACCCCGGCCAGCAGCATGCCGGCCGCGGCGACCAACCGGAGCACCCGCCGGGCCACCGGCACCGTGGGCACCGCGCCGGCGGCCGGCAGGCAACCCTCGTCACAGCCCGAGGTGGGCCGCCAGAGGTCACGCGGTACGGCGCTCACTGTTCCGCCCCGCCCAGGAAGTGCCGCAGGTAGCGCGGGTTCATCCGGTCCAGCGAGAAGAGCACGTAGAAGTCCGCACACCGGAAGTCGGGGTCGTACGACGGCTCGCTGGCGATCCACGCGCCCAGCCGGAGATAGCCGCGCAGCAGCGGCGGCACGGCGGCCCGGCCGACCAAGTCGGCGCCGCCGGCCGTCCGGTCGACGGCCGACGGCTCGGCGAACCAGGGCCGCAGCGGACGGACCCGCAGCGGCGGCGGCGCGAGGTGCCGGGCCTGAGCCTGCGCCCACACCTCGGCCACCGCCCGGCCACCGTCGGCAACCGGCACCGAGGCGCAGCCGCCGAGCCAGCGCGAGCCGCGCAGGTGCAGGTACCGGGTGATGCCGGCCCACATCAGGTTGATCACCGCGCCCGAGCGGTGGTCCGGGTGCACGCAGGACCGGCCCGCCTCGACCAGGACGTCGCGGAGCGGGTCGAGCGCGGTGAGGTCGAACTCGTCCTCGGCGTACCGCCGGTTGGTGCGGCCGGGCGGCAGCAGCCGGTACGTGCCCACCACCGCGCCGGTGCTCTCCTGGCGGACGATGAGGTGGTCGCAGTGGGCGTCGAAGGGGTCCACGTCCAGTCCGCCCGCGCCCGGACGGAGGGTGGCGCCGAGCTCGGTGGCGAACACCTCGTGGCGCAGGCGTTGCGCGGCCGCGACCTGGATCGGGTCGTCGGCGATCAGCAGGGTGTATCCGCTGGTCGTCAGTGGTGCGCCAGCGGCATGCAGAACGGCCATGGGATCTGTGTAGGTGCCCGAGTTGCCATCTCCGGTGACCACCGGTGTCGATCGGGTGAACGCCGGCCGGCGGATGTGTCCGACCACGGCCGTACGAGGCGTTGACCGGCCTCGGCGGCCGCAGGGGCACTCGTGCACACCGGCCTGTCCAGTCCGCACGGTGCGCTGCTCGGCGTGGCCCGGGCCACCTGGATCGCCCGCGCCTGATTGACCTTGTTGCTCGGGGCCGTCACGCTGTGCCACGGCGTACTTCGACGCCTCACACGGGAGGAGAACGATGACTGACGGGCAGCGAAGCCCCACCAGCGACGGTCAGATCGTGGTGTCCGGCCTCACGAAGCAGTACAAGAACGTGAGGGCGGTGAACAACCTGTCCTTCACCGTCGCGGCGGGTCGGGTGACCGGCTTCCTCGGCCCGAACGGTGCCGGCAAGACCACCACGCTGCGCATGCTGCTGAACCTGGTCACCCCGACCGCAGGTACGGCCACCATCAGTGGCCACCGCTACGCCGACCTCTCCGAGCCGGTGCGGCACGTCGGCGCGATCCTGGAGGCGTCCAGCGCGCACAAGGGCCGCACCGGCATCAACCACCTGCGGGTCATCTGCGCGGCGGCCGGGCTGCCCAGGCAGCGGGCCGACGAGGCGCTGGCCCTGGTCGGGTTGACTCCGGCGGCGAAGCGCAAGTTCAAGGGCTATTCGCTGGGCATGAAGCAGCGGCTCGGAATCGCCGCCGCGATGCTGGGTGACCCCCGGGTGCTGATCCTCGACGAGCCGGCCAACGGGTTGGACCCGGAGGGCATCCGGTGGATGCGGGGGTTCCTCAAGAACCTCGCGCACGAGGGCCGCACCGTGCTGGTCTCCAGCCACCTGCTGTCCGAGATGCAGCTGCTGGCCGACGACGTGGTGATCATCGCAGCCGGGCAGCTGGTCCGGCAGGGACCGGTCGACCAGGTCCTCGGCTCGATGGCGCAGGGCGCCCGGGTCCGGGTCCGCACGCCGCAGGCCGAGGCGCTGACCGCCGCGCTTAAGGCACAGTCGGCCACGGTGGACGCCGACGAGAACGGCGTCCTCCTGGTCGCCGGGGTGGACGCCCCGACCATCGGCCGGGCCGCCCTGGCCGCCGGGGTGGAGCTGCACGAACTGACCACCGAACGGCCCGACCTGGAACGGGTCTTCCTGGAGCTGACGGCCGGAAAGGCGGACATCCGATGAACCTGGTCCGATCCGAGCTGCTCAAGATCCGTACCACCAGCACCTGGTGGATCTTCGCGCTGATCAGCCTGCCGCTCTGGGCGCTCACGCTGCTCGTCAACTGGTTGCAGGCCGACGCCCTGACCAGCAACAACATCGGCGAGGTGTCGGGCGAGCAGGCGGCACAGCTCGAGGCCGCAGCCAGCCCGGACGCGCTCTCGTCGAACCTCTTCACCACCGGGCAGTTCTTCGGCCTGCTGATCGTGATGCTGCTCGGCATCATCGTGGTGACCAGCGAGTTCTTCCACCAGACGGTGACCACCACGTTCCTCACCACGCCACACCGCACCGCGGTGATGAGCGCCAAGTTGGTCGCCGCCGGCGTCCTGGCGCTGCTGTTCTGGCTGGTCACCACCGCGTTCAACCTGGTCGCCGGATCGGCGGTGTTGAACGCCGTCGGGCTGGGGTCGCAACTGGGCAACGACGCGGCCTGGCGGGCGATCGGGTTGAACCTGCTCGCGTACCTGCTCTGGGCCGTGTTCGGGGTCGGCATCGGGGTCCTGCTCCGCAGCCAGATCGGTGCCACCGTGACCGGCATCCTGCTCTACCTGGGTGGCTCGATCGGTGCGATCTTCGTGATCGCCCTCCTGGCCGACCGGTGGGGTGACTGGATCAACAACCTGCAACTGCTGGTGCCGTCGCTGGCCTCGTCGCTGATGGTCACCGGGGCGGACATTCCCGGCAACCCGCCGCGCTGGGCAGGCGCCGCCGTGCTGATCGGGTACGCGGTGGTCACCGGCGTGGCCGGCACCCTGCTGATGCGTCGACGCGACATCTCCTGAACGGACAGCCCGGGGTGGCGGCACGGCCGCCGCCCCGGCTTCCCTAGCAGTCGTCGACGGACGACGCAGCGGTTGCTGAACTTCTGGCATCTTCTGTGAATCGGACCACGCGACCGAGGCGGAAATGCCTGCGGGATCCGTACGGCGTAGCCTGGGAGCCGTCCTGTCCACGCACCGAACGGGGCGCGACGGACACCGCGTGACACACAAACCCGCGTGAAAGAGGCGATTACCGGCCGTGTCGACCCAGCAGACTTCGCAGGATAACCCACTGGCGGGTTTCGGCCCGAACGAGTGGATCGTCGAGGACATGTACCAGCGCTACCTCGCCGACCCAACGAGTGTCGATTCAGCCTGGCACGACTTCTTCGCCGACTACCGACCGGCGCCGGGCGCCGCCACCCCGCGTGGCAACGAGCCGGCCGGCACGCCGGCCGCCGCGCCGGAGCCGGACGGCCAGCCCGAAGCGGCCGCGACGGTCAGCCAGCCGAGCGCCCCGGCGAAGCCGGCGGCCGCCAGCAAGCCGGCCGCCGCGCAGCCGGCGCCCGCCAAGCCCGCCGCCGCGCCCGCCAAGCCGGCCGCCGCGCCCGCCCCCGCGAAGGCCGCCCCGGCCAAGCCGGCCGCGAAGGCCGCCGCGCCGAGCGCCGACGGCCCGCAGACCACACCGCTGCGCGGCGTCGCCGCGAAGATCGTCCAGAACATGGACGCCTCGCTGAGCGTGCCCACCGCGACCAGCGTCCGCGCGGTCCCGGCCAAGCTGCTGGTCGACAACCGCATCGTGATCAACAACCACCTCGCCCGCGGCCGCGGTGGCAAGGTCAGCTTCACCCACCTGGTCGGCTACGCGATGGTCCGGGCGCTGGTCGAGCACCCGGAGATGAACAACTCCTTCGCCGAGGCCAACGGCAAGCCGGCGGTGGTCCGCCCCGCGCACGTCAACCTCGGCATCGCGATCGACCTGGCCAAGCCCGACGGCAGCCGCAACCTGGTGGTGCCGTCCATCAAGGGCTGCGAGCAGATGGACTTCCGGCAGTTCTGGCAGGCGTACGAGGACGTGGTCCGACGCGCGCGGCGCAACGAGCTGACCATGGAGGACTACTCCGGCACCACGATCTCGCTGACCAACCCGGGCGGCATCGGCACCGTGCACTCGATGCCGCGGCTCATGCAGGGGCAGAGCGCAATCATCGGCGTCGGCGCGATGGAATACCCGGCCCCCTACCAGGGCATGTCCGAGGCCACCCTCGCCGAGCTGGCCGTCAGCAAGATCATCACGCTGACCAGCACGTACGACCACCGGATCATCCAGGGCGCGCAGTCCGGCGAGTTCCTCAAGGTGATGCACGAGCTGATCCTCGGTGAGCACGCCTTCTACGACCAGATCTTCACCTCGCTGCGGATCCCGTACGAGCCGGTGCGCTGGGTGCGCGACGTCGCGGTCAACTCCGAAGGTCAGATCAACAAGACCGCCCGGGTGCACGAGCTGATCCACGCCTACCGGGTGCGCGGTCACCTGATGGCCGACACCGACCCGCTGGAATTCACCATCCGCAAGCACCCCGACCTGGACGTCCTCCAGCACGGGTTGACCCTGTGGGACCTGGACCGCGAGTTCCCGGTGAACGGCTTCGCCGGCCGGCAGCGGATGAAGCTGCGCTCGATCCTCGGTGTGCTGCGCGACTCGTACTGCCGCCGCGTCGGCATCGAGTACATGCACATCCAGGACCCGGAGGAGCGACGCTGGATCCAGGAGCGGATCGAGCGCAAGTACGAGAAGCCGTCTCCGGACGAGCAGAAGCACGTGCTCAACCGGCTCAACGCCGCCGAGGCGTTCGAGACCTTCCTGCAGACCAAGTACGTCGGCCAGAAGCGCTTCTCGCTGGAGGGTGGCGAGTCGCTGATCCCGCTGCTCGGCGAGATCCTGGAGGCCTCCGCCGAGGGCGGGCAGGACGAGGTCGTCATCGGCATGGCCCACCGCGGTCGGCTCAACGTGCTGGCCAACATCGTCGGCAAGCCGTACGAGAAGATCTTCTCCGAGTTCGAGGGTCACCTCGACCCGCGCTCGACGCAGGGCTCCGGCGACGTGAAATACCACCTGGGCCAGAACGGCAAGTTCACCACCCCCGACGGCGAACACGCCGTCAAGGTGTCGCTGGTGGCCAACCCGTCGCACCTGGAGGCCGTCGACCCGGTGCTCGAGGGCATCGTCCGGGCCAAGCAGGACCGGATCGACCTCAAGCTGGAGGGCTACACCGTGCTGCCGCTGGCGGTGCACGGTGACGCGGCGTTCGCCGGTCAGGGCGTGGTCGCCGAGACGCTCAACCTGTCGCAGCTGCGCGGCTACCGCACCGGCGGCACCGTGCACGTGGTGGTCAACAACCAGGTCGGCTTCACCACCGCCCCGGAATACAGCCGGTCCAGCCTCTACAGCACCGACGTGGCCCGGATGATCCAGGCACCGATCTTCCACGTGAACGGCGACGACCCGGAGGCCGTGGTCCGGGTGGCCCGGCTGGCCTTCGAGTACCGCCAGGCGTTCAACAAGGACGTCGTGATCGACATGGTCTGCTACCGCCGGCGCGGACACAACGAGGGCGACGACCCGTCGATGTCCAACCCCCAGATGTACAAGATCATTGACTCGAAGCGCTCGGTGCGCAAGCTCTACACCGAGGAGTTGATCGGCCGCGGCGACATCACCGTGGAGGACGCGGAGGAGCTGCTGCGCGACTACCAGGCGCAGCTGGAGAAGGTCTTCAAGGCCACCCGGGACGCCGCCGCGACACCGCGCCAGCTCAACCGGCCGCGCCGCCAGGAGGAGCCGGAGCCGCAGGTCGACACCGCCACCGACGCGGCCGTCGTGAAGGCGGTCGGCGAGGCGCACGTCAACCTGCCGGAGGGCTTCACCCCGCACAAGCGGATCCAGCAGCTGTTGGACCGGCGCGCCAAGATGTCCGTCGAGGGCAACATCGACTGGGGTTTCGGCGAGATCATCGCGCTCGGAGCGCTGCTGCACGACGGGGTCACCGTCCGGCTGGCCGGCCAGGACTCGCGCCGCGGCACCTTCGTCCAGCGGCACGCCTCCGTGGTGGACTCCCGCACCGGCGACGACTACCTGCCGCTGAAGTCACTGACCGGCGACGGCGAACGTTCCCGGTTCTTCGTGCACGACTCGCTGCTCAGCGAGTACGCGGCGATGGGCTTCGAGTACGGCTACTCGGTGGAGAACATCAACGCGCTGGTGGCCTGGGAGGCCCAGTTCGGCGACTTCGTCAACGGCGCCCAGTCGGTGATCGACGAGTTCATCTCCTCCGGCGAGGTGAAGTGGGGCCAGCGCTCCGCCGTCACCCTGCTGCTGCCGCACGGCCACGAGGGTCAGGGCCCGGACCACACCTCCGGCCGCCCGGAACGGTTCCTGCAGATGTGCGCCGAGGACAACATGCGGGTGTCCATCCCGACCACCCCGGCGAACTACTTCCACCTGCTGCGGCGCCAGGCCCTGTCACCCAAGCGCAAGCCGCTCGTGGTGTTCACGCCGAAGTCGCTGCTGCGCCACAAGCTCTGCGTCTCCTCGGTGGAGGACTTCACCACCGGCACCTTCCAGCCGGTGCTGCGCGACACGGCCGCCCCGGCGCCGGAGGCCGTGAAGCGGGTGCTGCTCTGCACTGGCAAGATCTACTACGACCTGTTCCAGGCCCGGCAGGAGCGTGGCGTCACCGACACCGCGATCCTGCGGATCGAGCAGCTGTACCCGCTGCCGGTGGAGGAGATCCGAGCCGCCCTGGCGCAGTACCCGAACGCGGAGGACTTCGCCTGGGTGCAGGAGGAGCCGGCCAACCAGGGCGCCTGGTCGTTCGTCGCGCTCAACCTGCTGGAGCACCTCACGGACGTCCGGCTGCGGCGGATCTCCCGCCCGGCCGCGGCCGCCCCGGCGGTCGGTTCGGCCAAGACGCACGAGGTCGAGCAGAACGCTTTGATCGAGGCGGCCCTCCCCCGCCCCTGACCCATCCGACACCCCGGTCCCGCCCCGCTGCCCGCGGGCGGGACCGGTGGCCTTTCTGCCCCGGACCGGGGCAGCAGACACGACGAGCGAGGACGTTCCGATGTACTTCACCGACCGTGGCATCGAGGAGCTGGTCGAGCGCCGGGGCGACGAGCAGGTGACCCTGGAGTGGCTGGGCGAACGCCTGCGCGACTTCGTCGACCTCAACCCCGACTTCGAAACCCCCATCGAACGCCTGGCCACCTACCTGGCCCGCCTCGACGACCCCGATGACGAAGACGCCTAACCCGACCCTGCCCTGATGAGCGGACGGCCAGGAAGGGCTGAACGCGTCGGACCAGGAGTCGACACCACGCATCGCCCCCTTTGCTCTGCTTCAACGGACGCAACACTGAGCGTCCGGCATCCGGACACCGGATGTCGCGTGGGTTGAAGCAGAGCAAAGGCGGACGTGAACACCTCGCCAACCGCCGGCCGAAACGCACAACCCCCAGGGCCCTTCTCAGCCCACCATCCCGGTCACACCGACCATCTCCTAGGGTTGGGTGGTGGCTCGCAGTGTGTATCTGACCAGCGTCGGTTCGGGCGGGGGCAAGTCGACAATTGCACTCGGGCTGGCGGAGTTGCTGTCCCGTCAGGTGGAGCGGATCGGCGTGTTCCGGCCGCTCGTCGCCGACACCGGTCAGGACCCGATCCTCGCCCTGCTCACCGAGCGGTACCGGGTGCAGCTGCCGTTGGCCGAGCTGGCCGGGGCGACCTACGCCGAAGCCGCCGCGCTGGTCGCAGACGGCCGGCGGGAGGAGCTGATCTCGACCATTGTCGAGCGGTACCGGGCGGTGGAGCGGCAGTGCCCTGCGGTGGTCGTGGTGGGCAGTGACTTCGACGACCCGGGTGACCCGGCCCGTCCGCGGGAGTTGGCCTTCAACGCCCGGCTGGCCACCGAGTTCGGCAGCGTCGTGGTGCCGGTGGTGGACGGCTTCGGGCAGGAGCCGGCGGCCGTGGCGGCGGCGGTGCGGGGGGCGTACCACGATCTGGCCGACCTGGGCGCGACGGTGCTCGCGGTGATCGCCAACCGGGTGCCGGGGCCGATGGTCCTGCCCGAACTGCCGGTCGGGGCGTACGCCATCCCGGAGGTGCCGATCGTGTCGGCGCCGACGGTGGCCGAGGTGGCGGCGGCGCTCGGCGCCACCCTGCTCGCCGGGGACGACGCCGCGCTCGGCCGGGACGTGCTGGACTTCGTGGTCGGCGCCGCGCACGTGCCGACCCTGTTGGGCCACCTCACCGAGGGCGCCCTGGTGATCACCCCGGGGGACCGCGCCGACCTGCTCATCGCCGCCAGCGCCGCTCACGTGGCCGGGCAGGTGTCGGTGGCCGGGCTGGTGCTGACCCTCGGCGAGCAGCCCGATCCACGGGTGATGCGGCTGGTGGAGGGGTTGAACACCGGGCTGGCGGTGCTCTCCGTGCGGAGCGACAGCTACGACACGGTGGCCGCGTCGAGCCGGATCGAGGGCCGGCCCAGCGCAGCCAACCCTCGTAAGGTGGAGGCGGCGCTCGGCGCGTTCGAGCGCTACGTGGACACCGACGACCTGGCCCGCCGGCTGCGGGTCAGCCGGTCGACCCGGGTCACCCCGCTGATGTTCGAGAACGAGCTGATCGACCGGGCCCGCTCGCAGCGGCGGCACCTGGTGCTCCCGGAGGGCGCCGAGGAGCGGATCCTGCGTGCGGCGGAGATCCTGCTCCGCCGTGGGGTGGCCGAGTTGACACTGCTCGGCCGGCCGGACGACATCGCCCGGCGCACCCGGGAGTTGGGCATCGACGTCGCTGACGCGCACGTGGTGGACCCGGTCACCAGCGGGTGGCGGGACGACTTCGCGGCCGAGTACGCCCGGCTGCGCGCCCATCGGGGCGTCACCGCCGAGGTGGCGTACGACGTCGTGGCGCAGCCCAACTACTTCGGCACGCTCATGGTGGCCGCCGGGCACGCCGACGGGATGGTCTCCGGGTCGACGCACACCACCGCCGCCACCATTCGGCCCGCGTTCGAGATCATCCGTACGGTGCCGGACGTCTCGGTGGCCTCCAGCGTCTTCTTCATGCTGCTCGCCGACCGGGTGCTGGTGTACGGAGACTGCGCGGTCAACCGCGACCCGGACGCCGCCCAACTCGCCGACATCGCGATCTCGTCGGCCGACACCGCCGCCCGGTTCGGCATCGAGCCCCGGGTGGCCATGCTGTCGTACTCCACCGGCAGCTCAGGCGCCGGCGCGGACGTGGAGAAGGTCGCCACGGCCACCGCGCTCGTCCGGGAGCGCCGGCCCGACCTGCTGGTCGAGGGGCCGATCCAGTACGACGCGGCGATCGACCCGGCGGTGGCGGCGACCAAGTTGCCGGGCAGCCCGGTCGCCGGTCAGGCCACGGTCTTCATCTTTCCGGACCTGAACACCGGCAACAACACGTACAAGGCGGTGCAGCGCTCCGCCGGGGCGGTCGCGGTCGGCCCGGTGATGCAGGGCCTGCGCCGGCCGGTGAACGACCTGTCCCGGGGCGCGGGAGTGCCGGACATCGTCAACACGGTGGCGATCACCGCCATCCAGGCGGCCGAGGAGGCGTCGTGAGCCGGGTACTGGTGCTCAACTGCGGGTCCTCGTCGGTGAAGTGGCGCCGCTACGACGGTGACCGGGTACTCGACCAGGGTACCGTCGAGCGGGTCGGTGAGCCCGGCGGCGGCCCGATGGACCACGCCAGCGCCGTCCGGCAGATCCTGGACGGGCTGGACCTGACCGGGCTGGCGGCGGTGGGACACCGGGTGGTGCACGGCGGCCGGACGTTCAGCGCGCCGGTGCTCGTCGACGACGCGGTGTTGGCCGCGATCAGGGACCTGGTGCCGCTCGCCCCGCTGCACAACCCGGCCAACCTGGCCGGCATCGAGGTGGCCCGGCAGGCACTGCCGGGCGTACCGCAGGTCGCCGTCTTCGACACCGCGTTCCACCACACCCTGCCGGAGGCCGCCGCGACGTACGCGATCGACCGGGACACCGCCGAGCGGTACGACATCCGCCGGTACGGCTTCCACGGCACCTCGCACGGGTACGTGTCCCGCCGCACCGCCGAGCTGCTGGGCCGCCCGTACCAGCAGCTCAACATCATCACCCTGCACCTGGGCAACGGGGCCAGCGCCTGCGCGGTGGCGGGCGGCCGTAGTGTCGCCACCTCGATGGGCATGTCCCCGCTGGAGGGGTTGGTGATGGGCACCCGCAGCGGCGACCTCGACCCCACGGTCATCTTCCATCTGCGCCGGGAGGGTGGGCTGTCGGTGGACGACATCGACGACCTGCTCAACCACCGCAGCGGCCTGCTCGGGCTGACCGGGGCCAACGACATGCGTGAGGTGCTCCAGCGCCGGGCGGCCGGGGACCGGGCGGCGGAGTTGGCCTTCGACGTGTACTGCCGGCGGATCACCGAGTACGTCGGCGCGTACTACGCGCTGCTCGGCCGGGTCGACGCGATCGCCTTCACCGCCGGTGTGGGCGAGCACGCCGCGCCCGTCCGAGCCGCGGCACTGGCCGGGCTGGACCGGCTCGGGATCGCCGTGGACCCGTCCCGCAACGGTGCCGACGGTGACCGGGTGATCTCCCCGGACGGCGCCGAGGTGGTCGTCTGCGTCATCCGCACCGACGAGGAGCGCGAGATCGCCCGGCAGACCCGGGACGTGGTCGGGGTCGGCTGACGACCTGGCCGCGCTGGGCTCTACGCGAGCCAGACGACCAGGGCCACCAGCAGCACGACGACCACCGCCACCGCGATGATCAGCGGCAGGCGGGACGGCGGCTCCGTCGGCGCGGTCGCCTCCGGGATCTCGGTGAACGCGCGGAACGCCTCGGTGTTGCCGCTGGGGTCGGTGTAGTTCTCAGGCATGCCGGTGACCCTAGCGAAGCCGGTCACGCCACACCGCCCCCGGTCCGCGTCGGCGTGTCTGGTGGAACCGGGCGGCGGAACGAACCCGACCGGGTGGCGGGCGCAGGCGGGCCGGACGGCGGGGACGCTCCGCACACTCGGGCACCTACCGCTCTACGATGGGGGCGGGGCGGCTGATCGCCGTACCGGTGACAGCCCTGCTGGCCGTGGTAGGCAGGGTCACCGCCGCCCCGGGCAGGCGCGGTCGGCGCGCCGGGCGCCCGAGGGGTCGTACGTCGTCGGCGTGCGTACGCTCACCCTCGATCCGCGCTCGGCGCGTCCCCGCTGGCGGTCACCGCCCCCAGCCGTACGGTGGCCCGGTGGACGACCTCGCACACCGCCAGCTGGCGAGCATCGCCGAGGTGGTCATGGTCGCCGGCGCGGCCGGCGTGCCGGTGTGGCTGCGCGGCGGCTGGGCGATGGACTTCCACCTCGGCGAGGTGACCCGGCCGCATCTCGACGTCGACTGGTACTGCTGGCGGGCGGACGGCGATCGGCTGGCCGCCCTGCTGCTGGCCCGGGGCTGGCGCCTGGACCCCCGCATGCCGGTGGAGCAGCAGCTCGACCTGTTCGCGGGCGAGGTGGAGGTCAGCGTCGCGTACCTGGGTCGGGACCGGCAGGGTCGGGTGACGGTGGGCGCCGGGCCGTGGGTCGGCACGGTGCTGCCGGACGGGATGCTCGACGCGCCACCGGGCCGGATCGGCTCGCTCAGCGCGCCGACGATCTCGGTGGCTGCCCAGATCGAGTTCAAACAGATGTACCCGGTCTGGATGCCCGAGCGGCCCCGCCGGCCGAAGGACGCCGACGACCTGGCCCGGTTGCACCGCAGGCACGTCGACGCGGCGGACGGCTGAACGCCCGGTGCCGGGTGGCACGCAACGCCGAACCTGGCCGAGCGGTCGTGGCGGACAAGGCACAATCGGATTCATGTCGCGTCGCGTCACTCCTGCGCTCCTGGTCAGTGCCCTGTTCACGGCCAGCCTGGTCGGCTGCTCCGCAGATGCCCGCCCAGGCGAAACCTGGCAGGCGCCGGCCGAGCCGCAGCCCACCGCCACACCGGCACCGCGGGCACCCGCCGGGGCCGCGCCACAGCGCGCCTTCGCCGTCGGCGTACGCCAGCTGAAGCTGAACCGGGACGGCCGGGCGCTGCCGGTGACGCTCTGGTATCCGGCGGCCGGGAATGCCGGCGGCGGCGCGAAGCGGTCGGTGGCCGCCGCCAGCGGCCGGTTTCCGGTGGTGATGTTCAGCCACGGCCTCGGCGGTCGGCCGGACGACTACGCCACGCTGCTGACCCGGTGGGCGGCCGCGGGTTTCGTGGTGGCCGCGCCGACGTTCCCACACACGTCCAAGGGCGGCGACGGCAACGTCCTCGACGTGCTCAACCAACCGGCCGACGTGTCGTATGCGTTGGACCAGGTGCTCGCGCTGAACGACAGGACCGACGACCAGCTGCACGGCCGGTTGGACGCCGACCGGGTCGCCGCGGCCGGGCACTCGGCCGGCGGGGTGACCACCATCGGCCTCTTCACCGCCGCCCGCGACGAACGGCTGGATGCCGGCGTGGTGTTCGCCGGCACGGCACTCGGGGTGGGCACCGCCTTCGCCGGCGCGGCCGCCCCGCAGCTCTTCGTGCACGGCGAGCTGGACGAGGTGGTCGAGTACGCGGCGGGCAAGGCGGTGTACGACAAGGTGCCCTGGCCGAAGGCGATGCTGAGCCTGCCCAAGGGCGACCACGGGCGTGCCCTGCTCAGCGACAGCGCGTCATTGCGGGTGGTGTCGGACACGTCCGTCGAGTTCCTCCGCTGGACGCTCTACGGCGACACGGAGGCCAAGAAGCGCATCCCCACCGATGCGACGCGCGGCGACATCGCCACCTTCGACGATCACCTCTGAGCTCGCACACGCGGACCGCTCCCGCCCGCTTCCCCGCTTCCGGCTGCTCAAGACCACGCAATAACCAGGAAATAGTGGCCTCCCGCAAAGCCGAGGCCACTATTTCCATGATGTTGCGCGATCTTGCGGGGCGGCGGCGGGGCGGCGGCGCGACGGGGCGGGGCGGGGCGGGGCGGGGCGGCGACGGGGCGGGGCGGGGCGGGGCGGCGTAACGCGGGGCGGCGTCAGGCCGTGTGGTCGATGACGATCTTGCCGAAGGCGTCCCCGGAGTGGAGACGGGCGAAGGCGTCCTCGACGCGGCTGAACGGGATCACGCTGTCCACCACTGGGCGCACGGCACGGTCGGCGCAGAACGCCAGCAGCTCGTACAGCTCACCCGGTGTACCCATCGACGTGCCCAGGATCTCCAGCTGCATGGCGAAGACCCGACGGAGGTTCACCGGCGGCTCGTGCCCGGCGGTGGCGCCGGAGACCACGATCCGGGCCATCGGCGCGGCCGACTTCAGCGAGTGGTCGAAGGTGGCCGCACCGACCGTCTCGATCACCACGTCGACCCGTTCCGGCAGCCGGGCACCGGTCTCGAGGGCGGTGGCGCCGAGCCCCGTGATGCGCTCCCGCTTGGCGGCGTCGCGGCTGGTCGCGTACACCCGCTTGCCCATCGCGACGGCCAGCGCGACGGCCGCGGTGGCCACGCCACCCCCCGCGCCCTGCACCAGCACGCTGTCGGCGTCCTCGACGCGGCCCTTGGTGGTCAGCATCCGCCACGCGGTCAACCAGGCCGTCGGCAGGCAGGCCGCGTCGGTCACCGCCAGCCCCTCGGGCAGCGGGACCAGATTCGACCGGGGTACGGCGACCCGCTCGGCGAGGGTGCCGGCGAAGTGCTCGGAGAGGATGGAGACCCCGCGGGGGTCACCCGGGGTGACGATCACCGGGTAGACGACCACCGTGTTCCCCTCCGGGTCGACGCCGACCGCGTCGCAGCCGAGGATCATCGGCAGTTGCGCCTCGGTGAGCCCCACCCCGCGCAGTGACCAGAGGTCGTGGTGGTTGAGCGAGGTGGCCCGCAGCTGCACGGTCACCCAGTCGTCGGCCGGGTGGGTCGGCTCGGGTTGCTCACCGACGGTGAGCGCGGCGAGCGGATCGGCGTCGTCGAGGCGGGTGGCGAAGGCAGCACGCATGATCGGCACGGTAACAAGCTGAGCGCCCGTTAAGAAGAGCCCCGCCTCACCGGCGGGCGACGCCGTCGCGACGGGCCGCCTCGGCGACGGCCTCGGCGACCGCCGGAGCGACCCGCGGGTCCAGCGGAGACGGGACGATCGCCTCGACGGTCAGCGACTCGGCCACCACGCCGGCGATGGCGTCCGCGGCGGCGACCTTCATGCCGTCGGTGATCCGGGTGGCCCGGGCGTCCAGCGCACCCCGGAACACCCCGGGGAACGCCAGCACGTTGTTGATCTGGTTGGGGTAGTCGCTGCGCCCGGTGGCGACGACCGCGACGTGCCGGGCAGCCACCTCGGGGTGCACCTCCGGGGTCGGGTTGGCCAGCGCGAACACGATCCCGCCGGGCGCCATACCGGCGACCGCGGCCTCCGGGATCTGCCCGCCGGAGACGCCGATCAGGACGTCCGCGCCCCGCAGCGCCTCGGTGATGTCGCCCTCGCGACCGTCGGCGTTGGTGCTCTCGGCCAGCTCGGCCTTGGTGCCGGTCAACCCGGTGCGGTGCCGGCCGATGATCCCCTTGGAGTCGCACACCACCACCTGGTCGGGGTTGACGCCCCCGGCGACCAGCATCTTCGTCACGGCCACGCCGGCCGCGCCGGCGCCGCTGACGGCGACCCGCAGGTCACCGAGCTTGCGGTTGAGCAGGGTGGCGGCGTTGCGCAGCGCGGCGAGCACCACGATGGCGGTGCCGTGCTGATCGTCGTGGAAGACCGGGATGTCGAGCGCCTCGTCGAGCCGGCGCTCGACCTCGAAGCAGCGCGGTGCGCTGATGTCCTCCAGGTTGATCCCGCCGAACGAGGGGGCCAGCGCGCGCACCACCGCGACGATCTCGTCGACGTCCTGGGTGTCCAGACAGACCGGCACCGCGTCCACGCCGCCGAACTGCTTGAACAGCACCGCCTTACCCTCCATCACCGGCAGTGCGGCACGCGGGCCGATGTTGCCCAGACCCAGCACCGCCGAACCGTCGGTCACCACCGCGACGACGTGCGACACCCAGGTGTACTCGTCGGCGAGGTCGGGGTCGGCGGCGATCGCCTCACACACCCGGGCAACCCCGGGGGTGTACGCGAGAGAGAGGTCCTCCCGGCTGGTCAGCGGCACCGTCGAGGTGACGGCCATCTTGCCGCCGCGGTGCAGCTGGAAGACGGGATCAGCGGGGTCCACGGTGGACGACGACATGGTGGTGACTCCAGGATCTGTCGAGCAGACGGGGCGGCTCGCTCGGCCGCGAGGTTGGCGGCGAGCGGTGGCACGCGGTGCGGGGGTCACCCGGGCACTTTCCGAGCATAGTGTCGACGGTGCCCCTCGGATGTGAGCAGGGTCATAACGGTCGACGGGGGACCCGTCCGGGGCGCGGCCAGTAGCGGGCCACCACCCGTGCCCGCACGTCGGCTACCCCGTACGCCCGGGAGTCGTCGGTGACCAGGTCGTTGTCCCCGCGCAGCCACCAGCCGCCGTCCTGTGGACGGACCGCCCGCTTCACCACCAGCAGCTCCGGGCGCGTCCGGAAGACCGCCACCACCACGTCTCCGGGGCGGATCGGTCGTCCGCCCGGGCGGACCAGCACCGCGTCGCCATGCCGGAGGGTCGGCGCCATGGACGGACCGGTGATCAGGACAGCGGTCAGCGGCCCCCGCAGTCTGGGCGCCTCCGCCGAGTGATCGGCCCGCACTGGTTTCACCTCCATCCGGTTCGGGGAGCATTCCCAGGAGTAATGTCGCCTTTGATCATCGCAAACTTCCCATGGAGGATCCTGATGCGACTTCCACGCATCCTTGCGCCCCGCGTCACCGCGAGCGCTCACTGCGACCTGCCGTGCGGCGTCTACGACCCGGCCCAGGCCCGGATCGAGGCCGAATCGGTCAAAATGATCTGCGAGAAGTACCAGGCGAACACCGACCCGGAGTTCCGTACCCGCTCGATCATCATCAAGGAGCAGCGCGCCGAGCTGGTCAAGCACCACCTCTGGGTGCTCTGGACCGACTACTTCAAGCCGGCGCACTTCGAGAAGTACCCGAACCTGCACACGCTGTTCAACGAGACCACCAAGCTCGCCGGCGCCGGTGGCGTCAAGGGCAGCCTCGACCCGGCCACCGCCGACAAGCTGCTCGCGAAGATCGACGAGATCTCGAAGATCTTCTGGGAGACCAAGAAGGCGTGACGTCGCCGCTCATCCCGACGATCCGGCCGGCACGTCCCGAGGACGTGCCGGCCGTCGTCGCCATGGTGCACGAGCTGGCCGAGTACGAACGCGCCCCCGAGCAGTGTCACCTCACCACCGAGCAGCTGACCGCAGCCCTGTTCTGTCCCGCGCCGGCGCTCCACGGTCACGTCGCGGTCGACGCGCAGGACCAGCCGGTCGGCTTCGCGCTGTGGTTCCTCAACTTCTCCACCTGGGCCGGCGTGCACGGCATCTACCTGGAGGACCTCTACGTCCGCCCGACCGCCCGTGGCACCGGTGCCGGCCGGCTCCTGCTCGCCACCCTGGCAGACATCTGCGTGCGGCGCGGTTACCGGCGGCTGGAGTGGTGGATGATCGACTGGAATCCGGCCGCCGGGTTCTACGCCTCGATCGGCGCCGAGCCGATGAGCGAGTGGGTGCCCTACCGGCTCAGCGGCGACGCGCTGAGCGCCCTTGCCGCCCAAGCGGCAGCCGCCGGCACGCGTGCGGGCGACTGACCGGGTAGAGTCCCCGACCGGGGGGATGAGGCGTGACTCAACTGACCGGCCAGCCAGCGACCGACGACGACGTGGTGCACCTCACGGTGCCCGCCGACGGCGGTTACCTCGGCGTGCTCCGTACCGCCACCGCAGGTCTCGCGGCCCGGTTGCAGTTCGCGCTCGACGAGATCGAGGATCTGCGGATCGCAGTCGACGAGGCGTGCGCCATGCTGCTCGCCATCGCCACCCGGGACGCCGAGTTGGAGTGCCGGTTCTCGGTCAGCGACGACGCACTGACCGTCGAGGTCACCGTGCCGACCGTGCGCGGCGCCACGCTGCCCGCCGAGTCGTCCTTCGCCTGGAAGGTGCTCACCGCGCTGACCACGTCGGCGTTCGCCACGGCCGCCGAGGGCCGGGCCACGATCTCGTTGCTCACCCGCCGCTCCGGCGGGTACTGACGCGCCGGCACCTGCCGGGCCGGGTCACTCGAAGCCGAGAGCGCGGGTCGTCGGAGGGCTGACCAGCAACCAGCCGACGCCCAGGCCGAGCGCCATCAGTGGCACGCCCAGCCAACCCAGCCCCGCCTGGATCATGAACCACCCGATCGGCAGCAGCATCAGCTGGAGCACGATCGCGGGGGCACGCGCGCCGGCTCGGCGGCGCAGCAGCGCGCGGCCCAGCGCCCACAGCGCGACCGCCACCCCGGCGGCGAATGCCGTCACCAGCAACGCCGACGGAAGATCAGTGGTCGTGGCGGTGACATCGGCCCAGACCAACCAGGCGGAGATCAGCCCGACTGCCACCGCCTCGGCCCACAGAAGCCGGACCGCCCAGCGGAGCGTGACGGGAATCGGGTCCGAGTCGATGGTCACGCGCGACACGATACCCGGCCTACCGGGAGGTACAGTGCCGCCCATGCGGGCCGTCCTGGTGGTCAATCCAAAGGCCACCACCACCAGCGAACGCAGCCGAGACGTGCTTGTCAGGGCGCTGCGCAGCGAAGTCGACCTCAGCGTGCGCTACACCCGTCGGCGTGGGCACGCCATGGCGCTGGCCCGGGAGGCCGCCGCGGAGGGAATCGACCTCCTCGTCACCCTGGGTGGTGACGGCACCGTGAACGAGGTGGTGAACGGCCTGATGACGGCCGAGCCGCCGGCGGGGGTCGACGGTGCCACGTTCGCCGAGCGGCTGCCCGCGCTGGCCACCGTTCCGGGCGGCTCCACCAACGTGTTCGCCCGCGCGCTGGGCCTGCCCCGGGAGTGGCCGGAGGCGACCAGCATGATCCTCGAAGGGCTGCGTCTGGGTCGGAGCCGGACGGTGGGGCTGGGCCGCGCGGACGACCGCTACTTCACCTTCTGCGCAGGGTTCGGCCTGGACGCCGCGGTGATCCACCGGGTGGAACAGGCCCGGCGCAAGGGTCGGGTCTCCACCCCGGCGCTCTACCTTCGCTCGATCATGAACCAGTACTTCCTCGCCTCGGACCGGCGGCACCCCGCGATCGTCCTGGAGCGCCCGGGCGAGACGGCGGAGGCCGAGCTGGCCACCGTCATCATCCAGAACACCGCGCCCTGGACGTACCTGGGCGATCGGGAGGTCAACCCGAACCCGACGGCGTCGTTCGACCTCGGGCTCGACGTGCTGGCGCTGCGTCAGCTCCGGGTGGCGAGCACGACACGAACGGTGACGCAGTTCTTCTCCCAGCGGCCGGATCCTCGGGGGCGGCAGGTGTTACGACTCCATGACACTGCGGAGTTCACCCTGCTCTCCAGCCGTCCGCAGGCGTTCCAGCTCGACGGCGACTACCTCGGCGAGCGGGAGAAAATCAGATTCACCTCCGTTCCCGCCGCACTGAGAGTAATCTGCTAGGTCTCGGGTACTGCCCTAGGTCGACGCGGCGCCACATCGCAATGGCGCGGCCGCCGCCACACCGAGGGGCAGGTGCCGGAAATGTCAGCAATGTCACGCGCACTGTACTATATTGATCCTCGACTGTGGCACGGCGGGTAACCAGGAAGGCACTGGAACCCGGACAAATGGGTTGTGGGCTTGCTCACCGACCGGAGTTTTTCCGAGCGTCACCCTTGACATCGCGACTGTTCGTGAAAGTATTCACAAGCGAACTTGAGTTACCGGGACATTGCCTGGATATGCTCGTCAGGTTGAGCTGTTCCAGCAGGTCCACGGGCTGACTGCCTGCTCACGCAATGCCGAATGGCCGGACGCGAACTGTCACCATCGGCACTGCTGATGCATATAGGAAAAGCACGACCTAGCGATTAATTGCCACCCATCCAGAATGAGGAGTGTTGCCGCCATGGACTGGCGTCACCATGCTGTCTGCCGCGACGAGGACCCGGAGCTGTTCTTCCCGATCGGGACGTCCGGACCGGCTCTCCTGCAGGTCGAGCAGGCCAAGGCCGTCTGCAGGCGCTGCTCCGTGACCGACCAGTGCCTGCAGTGGGCACTCGAGTCAGGTCAGGACGCCGGCGTCTGGGGCGGAATGAGCGAGGAGGAGCGGCGCGCTGTCAAGCGGCGCGGCGGCCTCCGGGTGCTGCGCGCTCACTCCGCCTGATCCCCCGACACAGCTGCAACACCCCGGCAGGTTCGCCCGCCGGGGTGTTCTGCTGTCCAGCCCCGGTCACCCCGCCGATCTCAGGAAGCGGCGATCGGACCGGTCATCGACCCGGCGCAGCACCAGCTCGACCAGCTCGGACGCGTCGTTGAGCGGAGCGGACACCGCCACCGCGCCAGCGGCCCGAGCCTCCTCGGTGACCGCGTCGTGAAACAGGCCCGGCGCCAGGAAGTACCCGGACACCGCCACCCTGCGCGCGCCCGCCCTGCGCAGGGCGGACACCGCGACACCTGTCGCCGGCGGAGCCGCCGAGGCGTACGACACCCGGCAGGTCACTGCGAACTCCGCGCCCAGCGCCTTCGCCACCCGGCCCACCGAGCCACGTGCCCGCGCATCCCGGGTGCCCGCCGCAGCCAACACCAGCGCGTCGAACCGGCCCGGATGCGACTCGCCGAGCCGACGGCACAGCCCGGCCAGCAACGCCGGGTCCACCCTTCCGTCGGCCGGGCCGAGCACGTCCGTCACCCGTACCGCCAGTGGGGGCCCGGCCTGCGCCGCGGCGGCGACGGCCGCCGGGATGTCCACCCGATGGTGGTACGCGGCGGTCAGCAACAGCGGCACCAGCACCGCCCGACGATGGCCGGCCACGGCCAACTCGCGCAGCACCTCGGTCGGACCCGGCTCGGTGTGGTCCAGCCAGCTCGCCCGGACCGGGAGCCCGGGCCGGGCCGCCGACACGGCCCGGGCCAGCGCCCGGGTGGCCTCGGCCGCCCTCGGATCGCGGCTGCCGTGGGCGACGAGCACCACCGGATCCGCCCCGCCCGGCGCACCGGGCCAGGTCGGGGTCGGAGTCGGGGAGGTCAGACGTGCAGTCCGCACTCGGTCTTCTCGAACATGGCCCACCGGCCGGCCCGCGCGTCCTCGCCGGCCTTGGTCCGGCGGGTGCACGGCCAGCAGCCGATCGAGCCGTACCCCTGCTTGAACAACTCGTTGACCGGCACGTTCCAACGGGCGATGTAGGCGTCGACGTCCCCCTGCGACCAGGCCGCGATCGGGTTGACCTTGACCTTGCCGCGCCGTGGGTCGAAGGTCACCACCGGCGTGTTGGCCCGGGTCGGCGACTCGTCCCGACGCAGGCCCGCGGCCCAGGCGTCGTACCCGGTCAGCGCCCGTTCCAACGGCTCCACCTTGCGCAGCTGGCAGCAGTCGTCCGGCGACTTGTTGAACAACCGCGGACCGTACTGGCCGTCCTGCTGCCCGACGGTGAGTCGGGGCCGGATCGAGCGGACGTTCACCGGAAGCGTCCGGGCCACCTCGTCACGGACTCGCAACGTCTCCGGAAAGTGCAGGCCGGTGTCGAGGAAGACCACGTCCACCCCCGGGGCTACCCGGGACACCACATGCGCCAGCACCGCGTCGGCCATCGAGCTGGTGACGCAGAACCGCTCGCCGAAGGCCTGCGCCGCCCAGCGGGCGATCTCCAGCGCAGGGGCGCCCTCCAGGTCCCGGCCCGCCTGCTCGGCCAGGGCCCGCAGCTCGTCCGGGCTGCGTCGGGCCGGGTCGACCGGCGTCGGACCGCCCGGGCCGACCAGGCCCAGGCCGGCAGCGGAGACGAGGCCCACCCGAGCTGGCCTTTCGTTCACGACTGCGGGGCCCGCAAGCTCACCCCCGACGCTCACCGGGTCACCGCCCGGGACAGCAGCCCGGTGAACTTCACCGAGAAGACCCGGGTGCAGGCGTGGCACTCCCAGGCGCCGTGGCTCGCCTCGTGCGGGCGCAGATCCTCCTCGCCGCAGTACGGGCAGTACAGAGGTGCCGCTCGGTTCTCGCTGCTCATCGCAGGGCCTCCTCGTCGACTCTGATCACCCAGTTGGCGAACGTCTCGCCCTCGCTCCGACCGGCCAGGTAGCGGCGGGCGAGTCGTTCCACGTACTCGGGAAGCTCCTCGGCGGTGGTCTTCAGGCCGCGTAGCTTGCGCCCGAAGCCGGCGGTCTGCCCCTGCGCCATACCCAGGCCGCCGCCCAGGTGCACCTGGAAACCCTCCACCTGGCGCCCGTCCGGACCGACCACGAGCTGGCCCTTGAGGCCGATGTCGGCGACCTGCGTGCGGGCGCAGGCGTTCGGGCAGCCGTTGATGTGGATCGAGATGTCCGCGTCGAAGTCGCGCAGCCGCTCCTCCAGCCGCGCCACCAGCTCCTCGCCGCGGGCCTTCGTCTCGACGATGGCCAGCTTGCAGTACTCGATGCCGGTGCACGCCATGGTGCCGCGCCGCCAGGCCGACGGCCGGGCCTCCAGGCCGATCCCGCGCAGCGCGTCGACGAGGGGCTCCGTCCGCTCCGACGGCACGTCGAGCACCAGCAGCTTCTGGTACGGAGTGAGCCGCACCCGGTCGCTGCCGTGCGCCTCGACCACGTCGGCGAGCTGGGCGAGCTGCCCGCCGGACACCCGGCCGACCACCGGCGCGGCACCCACGTAGTGCCGCCCGTCGGCCTGCTCGTGCACGCCCACGTGGTCGACCGGCTTGCTGGGCAGGTCCGGCGCTGGCCCGTCGAGCAGCGTCCGACCGAGGTAGTCCTTCTCCAGCACCTCGCGGAAGCGCTCCACACCCCAGTCGGCCACCAGGAACTTCAGCCGGGCCCGGTGGCGCAGCCGGCGGTAGCCGTAGTCGCGGAAGATCCCGACAACGCCGGCCCACACGTCGGGCACCTCGGCCATCGGCACCCAGACACCGAGTCGCTGGGCCAGCATCGGGTTGGTGGACAGACCGCCGCCGACCCAGACGTCGAAACCGGGGCCGTGCTCGGGGTGGTCGACGCCGAGGAAGGAGATGTCGTTCGACTGGTACGGAGTGTCCACGAGCCAGGAGATCGACGTCTTGAACTTACGGGGCAGGTTGGAGAACTGCTTGTCCCCCACGTACCGGGCGACGATCTCGTCGACCGCCGGGGTCGGGTCGAGCACCTCGTCGCGGGCCACCCCGGCGACCGGGCTGCCCAGCACGATCCGGGGGCAGTCACCACACGCCTCGGTGGTCTGTAGGCCGACCGACTCGAGCCGGCGCCAGATCTCCGGCATGTCCTCGACCCGGATCCAGTGGTACTGGATGTTCTGCCGGTCGGTGATGTCGGCGGTGTCCCGGGCGAACTCCCGGGAGATGTCCGCGATCACCCGCAGCTGGGCCAGGCTGAGCTGACCGCCGTCGATGCGGACCCGGAGCATGAAGAACTCGTCCTCCAGCTCGTGCGGCTCCAGCACCGCCGTACGCCCGCCGTCGATGCCCGCCTTGCGCTGGGTGTAGAGGCCCCACCAGCGGAACCGGCCGCGCAGGTCCTGCGGGTCGATGGAGGCGAAGCCGCGGTGCGCGTAGATGGTCTCGATCCGGGCCCGGACGTTGAGCGGGTCGTCGTCCTTCTTGGTCCGCTCGTTGGGGTTGAGCGGCTCGCGGTGGCCGAGCGCCCACTGACCCTCACCCCGCGGCCGGCGCGTTGCCCTGCTCGGGCTGGCCGTCGGGTCCTCGGAACGGGCCGGGGTGCTGCTGACCGCCATCGCGGCGTCCTCCGTTGTCTGCGGTGCCTCGGGGCGGGCGCGGGGCGCGGCGGCCGGCCCTGCGGGAGCGGGCGGGACAACGATGTCGAAGACAGCCGGCGCGGAGCGCGCCCGAGACAGAGTGATCGGGCGTCGTCAGTGGGCCGGACAGATCGCGCTGCGCACGCGGCCGTAATCAACGTGGCGACGTGCCACGAAGCGGCGGACGACAGCGGCGGTCATGGGCCCATGCTGCCACACCCCATGGGGGCCGGCCAATGTACGCGTGCGCGATCCCACATCACGGGCCGAGGGCCGCCGGCTCGCACCCGCGATCAGGGCGGCCGTGGCAGGCTCGGATCGTGGGCACATTGTCCGGAACGTCGACCAGGACGGCGCGGGTCCGCCTCGGGCGCGTTCCGGTCTGGCTTCCTCCGGCGCTGCTGACCCTGGTGGTGACCGCGACCGGGCTGGGTTCCGCCCAGCTGTGGCGCGACGAGCTGGCCACCTGGAGCGCGGCCACCCGGTCACCCGGCGACCTTGCCCGGCTGGCCGGCACCATCGACGCCGCCACCGGCCCGTACTACCTGCTGATGCACGTCTGGGTGGCAATCGTCGGCGACTCCACGGTGGCACTGCGCGCGCCGGCCGCGTTGGCGATGACCGTCGCCGCCGGCCTCGTCGCCGTGCTCGGCGCGCGGCTGGTCGACGACCGGACGGGCCTGTTCGCCGGGCTGCTCTTCGCGCTGCTCCCCGGCACCTCCCGCTACGGCCAGGAGGCCCGCCCGTACGCGCTGGCCACCATGTTCGCGGTACTCGCCACCCTGCTGCTGGTGGCGGCGCTGCACCGACCGAGCTGGCCCCGATGGGCCGGGTACGCGGCAGCCGTGGCGGCGCTCGGGCTCATCCACCTGATCGCACTCACCCTGCTCGCCGCGCACGCGCTGGTCGTCCTCATCGCCTGGTGGCGGGGTTCGGCGGCGGCCGGCATCACCCCGTCGAAGGGCGGCGCCGCATGGCTGGGCGACGCCAGGTTGGCAGGCGGGGCCGGCCGGCCGGACCGACGGGTGTGGCGGTGGGCGGTCGCGCTGCTGCCGACCGCACTACTGGTCGGTCCGCTGCTGCTCAAGGCCGGCACGCAGCGATCCCGGCAGCTGGACTGGGTGCATCCGGCGCGGCTGGACGACCTGGCCGCGCTGCCCGGTGGGGTGGCCCAGAGCAGCGTGGTGGGCGGGCTACTCGTCGGCCTCGCGACGCTGGGCGCGGCCCGGCTCGGGCGACGCGCCGTGCTGCCGCTCAGCGCGGTGCTGCTGCCGGTCCTGCTGCTCTTCGCCGCCGGCACGGTGGTGCCGCTGTGGGTACCCCGGTATCTGGTCTTCGTGGTGCCCTTCGCCTGTCTGCTCGCCGGCGCGGCGCTGGCCGGCGTGGGCGCGCCGGCCGCGCTGGCCGTGGTGGTCCTGGCCGGACTGCTCGGCCTGCCCGACCAGGCGGCGCTGCGGCGTACGCACGAGTGGCCGCGCAGCGCTCCGGTGGACTACACGGGTGCCGCGCGGGTGATCGCCGACGGGCAGCGACCGGGGGACGCCGTCGTCTACTCGCCCCGGCGGAGCTGGCTCTTTCTCGACCTCGGCATCGAGTACCACCTCGGCGATCCGCCCCGCGACGTGCTGGAGACGGAGGACGAGGCCCGCCGGGGCGACCTGTGGGCCGCGGAGTGCCCCCGACCGGCACAGTGTCTGGCCGGTACGCCCAGGGTGTGGCTGGTCGTCGCCGGGCGGCACGCCGATCCGCTGGCCGGGGTGCCGGGTGCCAAGGGGGACGCGCTGCGCGCAGACTTCACCGTCGCCCGTGTCTGGCAGCGCCCCGGGCTGACCGTCGCCCTGCTGAACGGTCGCCCCAGCCGCTGACCTCGGCGCGACGCAGGTCAGACCACCGACCTCGGGCTCGGGGCGGAAGCGCGGGGTAGGCCTCACCACAATGAGCGTGATGCCTCTGAGGCATCAAAATGCCTCAGAGGCATCACGCTTTCCGGCGCACCGGTCCCGGACGACCCGTCGAGCGCGGGCGGGGCGGGGCGGACGGGGCGGTCGGAGCGTGCGGGCGCGTACGGGCGCGTGCGGAGCGTGCGGGCGCGGGCTGAGCGGGCGGGCGCGGGCTGAGCGGGCGGGCGCGTGCGGGCGCGGGCTGAGCGGGCGGGCGCGTGCGGAGCGGGCGCGTGCGGAGCGGGCCGAGCGCGTCAGGCTTGTGTGCGGCCGTCGGGCGCGGTGCGGGCCAGCGGGACGACCAGCATTGCCTCGGTGCCGCCGTTGGCACCGGCGCGCAGCTCGATGGTGCCGCGCAGCTCGCCGGTGACCAGCGCACGGACGATCTGCAAGCCGAGTTTGCTTCCGCGCTCGGCGTCGAAGCCGGTGGGCAGCCCTCGGCCGTTGTCCGTCACCGAGACGTGCAGCATCTTGCGGAACCGGTGCGCCGAGACCACGACCTCCGGCCGCTGCGCCGGATCGGTCGGCGCAACGACGGCGGGCACGGCGTCCGGGGCGGCGGGCACGGCCGGAGGGTCCGCCTCGTCCGCTGGTGGAAAGCCGTGTTCCACGGCGTTGAGGAGCAACTCGTTGAGGACCATCACCAGCGAGGTGGCGATCTCCGCGGGCAGCACCCCGAAGCTGCCCCGTCGGCGCATGCCGACGCTCACCTCCGTCGCCGCGACCTCGGTCGCGGCGCTCGCCACCCGATCGACGATGCCGTCGAACTCGACCGCCTCGTCGCTGGACATGGAGAGCGTCTCGTGCACCAGCGCGATCGAGGCGACCCGGCGGACCGACTCCTCCAGGGCGACCCGGGCCTCCGGCATGGAGACGCGGCGAGCCTGCAGGCGCAGCAGCGCGGCCACCGTCTGAAGATTGTTCTTCACCCGGTGGTGGATCTCCCGGATGGTCGCGTCCTTCGTGATCAACGCCCGGTCCCGGCGGCGTACCTCGGTGATGTCCCGAACCAGCACCAGCGCGCCGATCGGCACTCCGGCGGGCATCAGCGGCAGTGCCCGGGTGAGCATCGTGGCGCCACGTGCGTCGATCTCTCGTCGCGGCGGCGCCTCGCCCCGCAGCGCGGCCAGGATGCCGTTCGCCGCCTCCGTGCCGTCCAGTGGGTCACCGGCCAACCGGCGGTGCAGCGCGGCCAGGTCCTCCCCCACCAGGTGGGAGGCGTAGCCCAACCGGCGGTACGCGGACTGCGCGTTCGGGCTGGCGTAGGTGACCTTGCCGCCGGCATCCAGCCGGACCAGGCCGTCGCCGACCCGGGGCGCGGAGGTGGTCTCGCCGGGGTGCCGCGGCGGCGGAAAGGTGCCGTCGGCGATCATCTGCGCCAGGTCGTCGGCCGTGGTCAGGTAGTTGAGTTCCAACTGGCTGGGGGTTCGCGCGGTGGACAGGTTGGTGTCCCGGCCGACCACGGCGATCACCTCACCGGCCTCCCCATCGTCGGTTCGCAGCCGGACCGGGATCGCTTCGTGCCGGGCGGGCACGTCGCCGTACCAGACCGGGTCGCCCTCCCGCCAGATCCGGCCCTGGGAGTACGCCACCTGGAGGTGGGCCACCTCCGGCCCGCCGACGATTCGCCCCACCTGGTCGTCCTGGTACGCGGTGGGTGCGGTCGTCGGGCGGACCTGGGCGACGCAGAGGAACGTGCCGTCGGCGTCGACCGGCACCCACAGCAGCAGGTCGGCGAAGGAGAGGTCGGAGAGCAGTTGCCAGTCGCCGGCGATCCGGTGCAGGTGGTCGATGTCGGCCGGACGGAGATGGGTGTGCTCCTCGGCGAGGTCGCGCAGCGTGGACACGGTGACCAGGGTGCCACGCCGGGCTTCACATCGTCGCGGTGACCTTCTTCAGCCCGCGCGGCGCGTCCGGGTCCTCGCCCCGGGTCAGCGCCAACGCCAGGGCCAACCTCTGCAACGGCAGGATGTCCAGCAGTGGTGCGTACCGCTCGTCGACCTCGGGAACGGCGAGCCGGGCAGTGCCGGGCACGTCGGCGGAGCCGACCACCACCACGTCGGCGCGGCGTTCGCCGAGGCGGGGCAGCACCTCCCCCATCGAGCGGCCACCCGGGCCGGAGCCGACCACGGCGAGCACCGGGACCTCCGGATCGGTCATCGCGAGCGGGCCGTGCAGCAGGTCGGCGCCGGAGAAGGCGAGCGCCGGCAGGTAGGAGGTCTCCATCAGTTTCAGGGCCGCCTCCCGGGCGGTCGGGTAGGCGTACCCGCGACCGGTGGTGACCAGTTGGCGGGCGAACCGGTAGCGCGGCGCGAGCCTGGCCGGGGTGTCGTCGGCCAGGGTGCGGGCGGCCAGGTCGGGCAGCTCGGCGAGCGCCTCCCGCTCGGCCGCCGGAAGCACCCCGTCGCCGGCGCGGATCCCCTCCACGAGCATCAGCAGGGCGAGCAGCTCGGCGGTGTACGTCTTGGTGGCGGCCACCGCCCGCTCGTGTCCGGCGGCGATGTCGACGCTCAGTTCGGCCACCTCGGCCAGCGGCGACCCCGGGTCGTTGGTCACCGCGAGGGTCAGCGCGCCGGATGCCCGCGCGGCGCGGAGCACCTCGGCCAGGTCGGGCGAACCGCCGCTCTGGCTGACGCCGACGACCAGCGCGTCGGACAGGTCGGGACGGGCACCGAACAGCGTGACCGCGCTGGGCGAGGCCAGCCCGGCGGGCAGTCCGAGCCGGATCTCGGTCAGGTACGCCCCGTAGAGGGCCGCGTGGTCGGAGGTGCCTCGTGCGGTGAAGACCACGTGCCGCGGCCGGCGCTCGGCGACCACCGCCGCCACCCTGGCGATCTCCCCGGCGTTGACGGTGGAGAGCAGGCGGGCGTAGCCGGCGGGCTGCTCGTCGATGTCGGCGGCCATCCCGGCCCCTGCACGTGTCACGAGCACTCCTCCTTTTGCGCGGTTGCCGCGCGTTTCCTGCTCAGTGTTGCACCTTTGAACGGCTCCGAGCAATCGAACGAGCAGCAGTGCGCAGATGATCACCGTGTGATGTCAATATCAACTAGACTTGCCCCGCTTCACCCGGCATCGCTGCGACGGAAGGACGACGTGCCCGAGGGAAGGGACGACCCCGCGCTCTCCGTGACGGAGGAGCTGGCCCTGGCCCGGCTGGCACTCGAAGAGGGCGACCTCCACCACGCCGCCGGCCACCTCGCCGGCGCGCTGGCCCGGGCGCCGACCCTGCCGGAGGTACACGAGACCCTGGCCCGCCTGGCCGCGGTCGGTGGCGACGGGCTCGACCTCTTTCCGATCACCCACCATTCCTTCGTCGGCGCCGTCGTCGCACGAGCTCACCTGCTGGCCGCCGCCGGCCGTCCGGCCGAAGGGCTGGAGCTGCTGGCCGCGGCGACCGGGCACGCCCCCGGCACCGAGTGGGCCGGCGTGCCGTGGGTGACGGCACCCGAACTGGCCGAGCGGCTGGACCCGGAGCAGATCGCCCGCGTCCTCATGCAGGTGTGCGCCGCGCTGCCCGACCCGGTGCCACGGGCCGGCCGGGGCGCGCTGACGCCGTACCTCACGCTGGCTCGCAACGCGGTCACCGTCCGCCCCGAGCACGGCCTGCTGCTGGGCGCGGCGTCCGCGCTGGCCCGGCGACTCGGCGAGGTCGCGCTGGCGATCCGGTGGGCCACTCGGGGGATACGATCCCAGCCGTCGAAGATGGGCGAGGTCTGGCTGGGGTACGCGTACCGCAGCGCCGGCCGGACCCGCGAGGCCCTCGCGGCGCTCGGTCGGGCCGTCGCGCTGGACCCCGACGACCTGGCCATCTACGCCGACATCGCCGGCACCCTGGCCGAGACCGGCCGCCTGGACGAGGCGTTGGAGTGGACCGAGCGTGCGTTGGCCCGTGACCCGTCGTTCGACTGTGCGGTGCACACCGCCCATCGCCTGCGACACCTGCGCGACGGCGATCTGGCCCACCTGGTGGCGCTCGCCGACTTCGTGCGTGACCACCCGGACGACAGCCACGAGCACGGCGACCTCGCCCAGTGTTGCCGCGGCCGGCCGTGGCTCGGCCAGCTGACGCCGGCCGGAGGCCCGCTGGTCGACGCGCTGCGCCAGGCGGTGTTCGACGACGACAACGGTTCCGGCAGTGCGGTACGCCTGCCGACGGCGGCCCCACCGAGTGCCGTACGGACGGCCACGTCGGTGGCGCCCGGGCTTCGGATCGAGGTCGCCGGCACGCAGGCGCCGGACCCGCGCGAGCCCCGGCGGGCGTCCGGCCAGCGGCTGTGGCACTACGCGGACACTGTTCCGACGCCCGCGTTGCCGGCACCCTCGGCGGCGGCGGTCGAGCGGATCGGTCAGGTCGCCCACCCGGCGTGGCCTCATCCGCCGGCCGCCTACGACGCCGCCGTGGGCCTGGCCGGTCTCGACGTGGCGGACCTGCTCGGGCTGCTGGTGCACCCGCCGGCGGCGCCGGCCAACGCGGTCGGTCGGCTGCTGGCCGCCCACGACCCGTCGGTCTGGGTTCGCGGCGTCCAGGTGTGGGCCTGCCTGGGACTGCTGCACCACCGGACCGACGAGCCGTGGGACGGCTCGGCCCGCCGCCGGGTGCTGCTGGACCTCGTCTGGGGCGTGGAGGACTGGATCACCGAGGCGGCGCTGTTCGCCCTGGTCACCGCCGCCTGGGTGGACCCGGCGGTGCGACCGGACGTGGCCCGCGTGGTGGCCGAGCGACTGGCCGACGCGGCGGCGGTCGCCCGGGCACGGCCGGTGCCGATCGCCGTCTCACTGGCCCACCTGGCGCTCGCCGCCCCGGCACTGGACCCGGCCACCGCGGCGCTCGCCGCCGAACTGCTGCGCGGCGAGCCGTCCCACCTTCCCCGCCCCCGCAACGCGCTCCGCCGCCTCTGGCAGCGCCTCACCACCCTGCGCCGCCGCCCCTGAAGCCCCACGGACGCGCCGCGCCGTTCCCGGGAGAACGACGCGGCGCGGTGGGGAGGGCTGGGATCAGGCGACCGGGGCCCTGCCGAGGGCGATCTCGGCCTCTTCCTCCGGCGTGGCCTGCGCTGGCGCCTCGTTCGCGGTGCGCAGCGGGATCTCCTTGATGAACCAGGCGAGCACCGGGATCGCGATGGTGAACAGCACCGCCCACAGGAAGACGTGCGAGATCGAGTCGGCGAGACCGCCGAGCACCAGCTCGCGGGCCTGGGCGGGCAGTTCCTTGAGCTTCTCCAGGTTGAACCCGCCGCCGCCGCCGAAGGCCGCTCCGGCGGCGGAGTCGGCAAGGCGGTTGGCGAAGATCGCGCCGAACAGCGAGATGCCGAACGAGCCGCCGATGGACCGGAAGAACGTCGCCGCGCCGCTGGCCGCGCCGAGGTCCTTCTGCTCCACGCTGTTCTGCGCGATCAGCATCGAGGTCTGCATGAGGAAGCCCATGCCGGCGCCGAGGACCACCATGTAGAGCGAGGACTGCAGCTTGCTGGTGTCGGTGTCGAGCATGGTCAGCAGCGCCATGCCCGCGGTCATCACCACGCCACCGATGATCGGGTACGCCCGGTACCTGCCGGTCTTGGTGATCGCCCGCCCGATGACCAGCGAGACGACCAACATGCCGAACATCAGCGGCAGCAGCAGCAGACCACTGTTTGTCGCCGAGGCCCCCTGAACGGTCTGCTGGTAGAGCGGCAGGAAGTTCATGGCCCCGAACATCGCGAAGCCGAGCAGGAAGCCGATCAGCGAGATCAGCGCGAAGTTGCGGTTGGCGAAGAGCGCCAGCGGAAGGATCGGTTCCGGTACCTGGCGCTCGACCAGACCGAACGCCACCAGTGCGACCACGGACAGCACGGCCAGGCCGAGGATCTGCGGAGAGGTCCAGTCGTACTGGTTACCGCCCCAGGTGGTGATCAGCACGATCGCGGTGATGCCGACGGAGAGCAGGCCGGCGCCGAGCCAGTCGATCCGGTGCTCGGTGCGGTACTTCGGCAGGTGCATCGTGGTGATCAGCACGAGCAGCGCGACGCCGCCCAGCGGCAGGTTCACGTAGAACGCCCAGCGCCAGGAGAGGTGGTCGGTGATGAAGCCGCCGACCAGCGGCCCGGCCACCATGGCGATGGCCATGATGCCGGCGATCATGCCCTGGTAGCGCCCGCGCTCGCGGGGCGGAACCAGGTCACCGATGATCGCCATCACACCGACCATGAGGCCGCCGGCACCGAGGCCCTGCACGGCCCGGAAGGCGATGAGCTGGACCATGCCGTCCTCGGGACCGCCGAACATCCCGGAACCCGCCATGCCGCAGAGCGCGGAGCCGAAGAGGAAGATGCCGACCGAGGTCAGGAAGACCGACTTGCGGCCGTACAGGTCACCGAGCTTGCCCCAGATCGGGGTGGAGACGGTGGTGCCCAGGACGTACGCGGTGACCACCCAGGTGAAGTGGTCGAGCCCGCCGAACTCGCCGACGATCCGCGGCAACGCGGTGCTGACGATCATGTTGTCGAGCATCGCGAGCATCATCGCGATCATCAGCCCGAACAGCACGACCCTCACGTTGGGTCGTGCGCCGGCCTGGGTTGCCTCAGTCATGGGTAAGCTCCCCCAAAGTATTGTCGTGCTTACTTGCCGCCCGGCTAGTCACCTTACTAGCCGCACGGTAAGTTGGGTAGCAACTGGCGGTCAAGTCGATGAGGGGGCGTGGGTGAGGGAGAGCACAGGCGGCACCCGGGAGCGGATCAAGGCCGTCGCGCTGGAGCTCTTCACCGAGCAGGGGTACGAGAAGACCTCGCTACGGGAGATCGCCGAGCGCCTCAACGTCACCAAGGCAGCGCTCTACTACCACTTCAAGAGCAAGGACGACATCGTCGCCAGTTTCGTCGAGGACCGGCTGGACCGGATGGACGCGCTGACGACCTGGGCCGAGTCGCAGCCGGCGACCCTGGCCACCCGGCGCGCACTGATCTCCCGGTACGCCGACACGATGTTCGCCGGCGAGCAGCCGTCGGTCATGCGCTTCTTCGAGCAGAACCAGACCGCGCTCAAGAGCCTCGCCGCCGGCCAGCAGATGCGCGGCCGGATGATGGAGCTCGCCAACGCGCTCTGCCGGGGCGACGAATCCCCCGCCGCCCAACTGCGCGCCGCGCTGTCCCTGTTCGCGGTGCACAGCAGCTGGTTCGCCGTCCGGGCACCGGACATCACCGACGACGAGCGCCGGCGGATCGCCCTGGAGGTGGCCGACGAGTTGCTGGCCGCCATCGGCACGGATCCCGACGAGGACACGGCCCCGGCCACCGCGGCCGGCCCGCCAGCCTGAATCGACCGGAGGCTCAGCCCCCGGGCCGGCTCCGGCGTCCCAGCCCATAGCCGGCAGGAGGCACACTCAGCCTCGGGTGAGCACCCGCCGCAGGCCGAGCAGGTCCACGCCCGGCACCGGCGACCAGTCCTGCTCGGGCGAGCGAACGAACCCGAGCCGCCCGTACAGCCGGTGCGCCGAAGCGGCCATCCCCGCGCGGACGCAGATCACCACCGCGGTGCAGCCCAGCTCGGCCGCACGGTCGACACACGCCTGGGCCAGGGCCGCACCCACACCCCGGCCCTGCGTGGCCGGGTCGACCGCGAGCATCCGGAACTCCGCCTCGCCCGGGCCCGACAACTCGGCGAAAGGGGTGCCCGGCAGCACGAAGGTGACCGAGCCGAGCACCGCGCCGGTCTCGTCGTCCAGCGCGACCAGCACCTCGCCGCTGGCGGCCCGGGCCGACACGTCGGCCAGCACCGCGCCGTATCCGTTCTCGCCCTTGAGTTGACCGTCCGCCTCGTACGCGGCCACGGTCAGCCGGGCCACCGCGGCAAAGTCGGCCGGGTCGGCGCGCCGGACCTGCATGCCGGTCAACCGATCACCGCGATGAGGTCGCCGTCCTGCACGACGTCGCCCTCGGAAACGGCGAGCTGGCTGACCACACCGTCGGACTCGGCGATGACCGGGATCTCCATCTTCATCGACTCGAGGATCACCAGGGTGTCGCCCTCGGTCACCGTGTCACCGGTCGAGGCCACGACCTTCCACACGTTCGCCACCATCTCGGCGCGGATCTCCTCGGCCATGTCCACGGCCCTCCCTCATCCCGATGTGCCTGCCGACGTATCCAATCATGCGACGGCGGACCGTGGGTGTGGAGCGGTACGGCCGCGTGCTCGACCGCCCCGGGGGAAGGCGTCGGGTGCCGGCCGCACTACCATCAGCGGGTCGGACCCGACGCCGGGCCGCCGGTAGGAGCAGCGGCGCGAGGTCGTGCGCAGGGCGGATCCGACCCATCACGAGGAGGTCACCATGGCGAAGAAGTCCCGTAAGAAGAAGGCCCGGAAGAAGAACGCCGCGAACCACGGCAAGCGTCCCAACTCCTGAACGCGCCGACGGGCCAACGGCCCGTCACCGGTCAGGCAAGCCCGGCGGACGCCGGTGGCCCAGGTCGAGATCGACCCGGGCCACCGGTTTGTCCGTTCGGTACGCCGAGGTCAGTCGGCCAGTTCGCGGGAATCGCTGGTCTCGAAGACCACCAGCTCGGTGAGCTTGACCCGCAGCCGCTCGCGCAGCTCATCCGGCGCGGTCTCGTTGCCGCAGCACCGAGCCACCAGCGCCCGCACCTCCTGCTCGAGGCCGTACTCGCGCAGGCAGGGCCCGCACTCGTCGAGGTGGTGCCGGATCAGCGAGCGCCGCTCGTCCGCGCATTCCAGATCCAGGTAGAGGTACACCTCCGCGAGCACCTCGCGGCAGTCCGTCTCGTGCGGCTCCCCACAGCTCACGTCACACCTCCCGGCCGGCAGCGGCAGTGGTGGAACCCTTCGAGGCGCGGGCCGCACTGAAGCCCCGCTCCCCCGCGTAGCGCTCGAGCAGCTTGCGCAGATTACGACGGCCCCGGTGCAGGCGCGACATCACGGTGCCGATCGGCGTGCCCATGATGTCGGCGACCTCCTTGTACGAGAAGCCCTCGACGTCGGTGAGGTAGACGGCCAGGCGGAACTCCTCCGGCAGCTGCTGGAGGGCCTCCTTGACGTCGCTGTCGGGCAGCCGGTCCAGTGCCTCGGTCTCGGCGGAGCGCAGCCCACTGGAGGTGTGCGACTCGGCCTCGGCGAGCTGCCAGTCGGTGATCTCCTCGGTGGGCGCCTGGATCGGCTGGCGCTGCCGCTTGCGGTAGGAGTTGATGTAGGTGTTGGTCAGGATCCGGTACAGCCAGGCCTTCAGGTTCGTGCCCTGCTCGAACTGGTGGAAGGCGGCGTACGCCTTCAGGTAGGTCTCCTGGACCAGGTCCTCGGCGTCCGCCGGGTTGCGCGTCATCCGCAGCCCGGCAGCGTAGAGCTGATCGACGAATGGCATCGCGTCCCGCTCGAAACGGGCCCTGCGCTCGTCCGTCTTTTCGGTGGTCAACCGCACATCCCCTCGCGTCGGATGCTTTCCCGCCGAGGATACGCGCACGGACCTGCCCACAGATTCACTTCCGGCTGGTGTGCTGGTGCTCACCGCGCCCACCCCGCCCGGTCCCGCTGTCGCGGGCCAGTCCGGGCCACCCAACAGCCGCTTCAGCTGCCGAGTGTCCCGTTCGTCCCGTTCCAGGCTCCGTGTATCGGTTGGCACCCGTCACCCCCTCGCAGAAAAGTCGTCCGGGGGTAGTAACGCGGGAAGGCGGGTGGGGCATTCCGGCCGGCTCTCCCGTTCCTGGTCCCGGCCCCGGCCACGGCCGGCGCTGGGACCAGGAAGGGCCTGGGAGGATTGGCGCCGCCCGTCCGGATCGGGCCGGCGGCACCATCGGATGCAACGAGTCGCGCCCGGCGCCGGACACGGTCCGCCCGCCCGTGCGACGCCCCGGTCGGGGTTCGCCGTGGTCAGGCGGCCGGGCCGTTGCCTCGTTCCGGCGGCGCCGGATCAGCCGGGGGCCCAGCGCTGCGCGCGCAGCCAGTCGCCGACCACGGCCGCCGTGCCGGCCGGGTCCCGCCGCAGGTCGTGCGTCTCGCCGGGTCGGGTCACCACCTGCACGGAGGGCCCCGGCTCCGGCACTCCGAACGGGTCCCGGTCACCGTTGACCACCAGCGTCGGCAGCCCGGTTCCCAGTTCGGCGGCCCGGGAACGCTCCGGCCGGCCGGGCGGGTGCAGCGGAAAGGCCAACGCGAGGATGCCGACCGCGCCCACCGTGTGGGCCGTCCGGCAGGCCACCCGCGCGCCGCTGGAGCGCCCGCCGACGAGCAACGCCGCACTGTCGGGATACCTGTCGCGCAGCGCGGCGAGCACCGCGATCCAGGCCTCGTCGAGGTGCCCCGCCGGGGCCGGCGCGCGGCGGCCGGCGACCCGGTAGGGCTGGGTCACCCGGGCCACCGCCAGGCCGGCCGCGACCGCCGCGTCCCGCACCGCGAGCAGGTCGGGCGCGTCCACACTGCCGCCCGCACCGTGACCGAGCACCAGCAGGGCGGCGGGCGGCCGGGCCGGCAGGTCGGTGTCGATCCGCGCTGGACCGCGCGGAGTGTCGACTTCGTCGATGGGCGGCACCGACCCATTCTGCGCCGACACGTCGGCACCCGGGCCGGGACCCGGCGGTTGGTCAGCTCAGCGGCACCAGGGTGAGCAGGCGGTCGCGCACCGGCGGGCCCGCATCGTCGACGGCGTCCGGATCCGGCTGGACCTCGCCGCGCCAGGCGACCAGCATCGCCCGGCGCTCCCGGGGCGTGGTCGCGCCCCACACGCCGTGGCAGTCACCCACCTCCAGCGCCCAGGCCAGACACGACCCCTGGACGTCGCACCCGCGGCAGAGCGCGACGGCGGCGTCAGCAGGCTCGTTCGGAGCCGGAAAAAAGGTCTCTGGATCGACGCTCTGGCACGTTCCTCTGGTGCGCCAGGCGTCATCCTCACGCCGTTCCTGCAAGGCCCGCAGCAGTCGCGGATCTCGCCGCGCCGCAGCCACCTCGTGCGGGCGGGGCATACGCGCCCGTGTCATCCACCCACCTCCCCCGTGGGACCGGCAAGATCGGTGGATGTCGTCCGCCCCGTGCGAATCGACGCCCACTACCGGCGCTGTGTTCTATCGCACTTGCGGACGCCGGGACAAGGGGCTGCCAAGAACATGACTGAACGGCCAGGAGACGAATCGCTCGCAACCCTGGCAAATCGGTGCCCGACGATGCACGTGGGCTCAGAACAGGGTGAGCCTCTGCGCCGCGACCACCGGCACTCGTTCGATCAACTGCGGCCCGTCGTTGCGGACGTCACCCACCGCCGAGGAGACCGGACGGATCTCCAACCCGGCAAGCTGGGCCGCCGTCGCCGGAGCCAGCAGACGATCCGGCTCGTCGGTCGACGCCAGCCACGACGCCCACCGCGCGGGCGGCAGCAGCACCGGCATCCGGTCGTGCACCTCGGCCAGCTCGCCGAGCGCCTCGGTGGTGAGGACACTGAAGGTGAGCCGGGTGTCGGCACCGGACTCCCAGACCGACCAGATTCCGGCCAGCGCGAGCACCGAGCCGTCGGTCGGGGTCATGAAGTACGCCTGGCGCCCGCCGTCGGGCTGACGGACCCACTCGTACCAGCCGTCGGCCGGCACCAGGCACCGGCGACGGGCGAACGCCCCGGCGTACGCCCGGCTCGTGGCCACCGTCTCCGCCCGTGCGTTGATCATGCGGGCCGCGCCGGCGGCCGACCGGGACCAGTGCGGCAGGAGGCCCCAGCGGCCGACGCGGAGGCTGCGGTGCCCCTCCGGTGTGACCCGGACCAGTGGCACCGGGTCGGTGGGCGCCACGTTGTGGTCCGGCCGGACCTGGCCGTCGGTGTCGTCCGACGACTCGAACAGCGCGCTCAGCTCTCCGGAGCTCCGGGTCGTCGCGTACCTGCCGCACATGGGGCACACGCTAGCCCGTCGGGTGCCCCGTCGGCTGTCCCGCCAACCGGGAGTACGACCGCCGGTCTGCGCCATCGACCCGCCGACACGGCAGAATGTAGCCGTGGGGAATCTGACCGCGACCCGGCCGCCACAGCCGTGGACCGCACCGACCGCCTCCGACCCGGTGGCGGCCACGCTGCGCCTGCCCGGGTCCAAGTCGATGACCGCCCGCGCCCTGGTGCTCAGCGCACTGGCCGCCGGTCCGTCGACGCTGGCCGGGCCGCTGCGCGCCCGGGACACCGAGCTGATGGCGGCCGGCCTGCGGGCGATGGGCGCACACGTGTCGATCAGCGACGACGAGCGCTGGCTGGTCCGGCCACATCCGCTGGTCGGCCCGGCGCACGTCGACGTGGGCCTGGCCGGGACGGTGATGCGGTTCGTGCCGCCGGTGGCCGGGCTGGCCGACGGGCGGATCACCTTCGACGGCGACCCCTACGTCCGCACCCGGCCGCTCGGCCCGCTGATCGGTGCCCTGCGCTCGCTGGGCGTCCGGATCGACGTCGCCGGCGAGGGCAGCCTCCCGTTGACCGTGCTCGGCACCGGCCGGGTCACCGGCGGCGAGGTGGTGATCGACGCCTCCGCCTCCAGCCAGCTCGTCTCCGGGCTGCTGCTGGCCGCGCCGCGCTTCGACCGCGGCGTCGTGGTGCGACACGTCGGCCCTCCGGTGCCGTCGGCGCCGCACCTGCGGATGACCGTGCAGATGCTGCGGGCCGCCGGCGCGGCGGTCGACGACACCACCGAGGACGTGTGGACCGTGGAGCCCGGCCCGCTCACCGGGCGCGGCTGGGAGATCGAACCAGACCTCTCCGGCGCGGTGCCGTTCTTCGCCGCCGCCCTGGTCACCGGCGGCGAGGTGACCCTCCAGGGCTGGCCACACAGCAGTTCGCAGCCGGTCGAGCAGCTCCGCTCGCTGCTGCAACGCATGGGCGGCGAGGTCACCCTCTCCACCACCGGGCTGACCGTCCGGGGCACCGGCGTGGTGCACGGTCTGACCGCCGACCTCTCCGACGTCAGTGAGCTGACGCCGGCGCTGACCGCGCTGGCGATGCTGGCCGACTCGCCGTCGTCCTTCACCGGCGTCGGGCACATCCGCGGCCACGAGACCGACCGGCTGACCGCGTTGGCGCGGGAGTTCACGGCTCTCGGGGCGGCCGTCACCGAGGCGCCGGACGGGCTGGAGATCCGGCCCCGGCCGCTGCACGGCGGGGTGTTCCGCACCTACCACGACCACCGGATGGCGCACGCCGCCGCGGTGGCCGGCCTCGCGGTGCCCGGCATCGAGGTCGACGACGTCGGGTGTACCTCGAAGACCATGCCCGAGTTCCCGGCACTATGGTCAGCGATGGTGACCGGCAAGAGCTGACGGAACAGGGGGCGGTCCTGGCGACCAGACGGCGGGAGTACGACGAGGACGACGTACGGGTCCGACCCGGAAAATCCTCACGTCCGCGTACCCGCACACGACCCCGGCACTCCGACGCGGTGGACGGCTTCGTCATCGCCGTCGACCGAGGGCGCTACACCTGCGTGCTGGCCGGGGCCGAGCGCGGCGTGGCCGGGGCCGAGCTGCCGACGGTCACCTCGATGCGGGCCCGCGAGTTGGGCCGCAAGTCGGTCGTCGTGGGTGACCGGGTCAGCCTCGTCGGCGACACCTCCGGTGCCGAGGGTGCTCTCGCCCGCATCGTCCGGATCGCCGAGCGTCGCTCGGTGCTGCGGCGCACCGCCGACGACGACGAGACCACCGCCGAGGGTCGCCTGGAACGGGTGGTGGTGGCCAACGCCGACCAGTTGGTGATCGTCAGCGCGCTGGCCGATCCACCGCCACGCACCGGGTTCATCGACCGCTGCCTGGTGGCCGCGTACGACGCCGACATCGAGCCGCTGCTCTGCCTCACAAAGGCCGACCTGGCCGGGCCGGAGGAGGTGCTGGGCTACTACACCGAGTTGGAACTGCCGTACGTGCTCAACCGCCCCGACTCCGACCTGGACGCCCTGCGCGCGCTGCTGGCCGGCCGGGTGTCGGTGCTGGTCGGGCACTCCGGGGTGGGCAAGTCGACGCTGGTCAACCGGCTCGTCCCGGACGCCGCTCGGGCGGTCGGTGTGGTCAGCGCGATCGGCCGTGGCCGGCACACCTCGACCAGTGCGGTGGCGCTCCGGCTGCCGCCGATCCCCGGCGTCGACACCGACCCGGGCTGGATCATCGACACCCCGGGCATCCGCAGCTTCGGGCTGGCGCACGTCTCCGCCGACAGCCTGCTGCACGGCTTCCCGGACCTGGTCGAGGGCACCGAGAGTTGCCCGCCCAACTGCCCGCACTCCGCCGACGAGGCCGACTGCGGGCTGGACGCCTGGGTGGCCGCCGGCAAGGCCGACCCGCGCCGGCTGGCGTCGTACCGCCGGTTGCTCGCCTCCCGCGCGGGCGAGGGCGACTCGCGCGGCGAGAGCGACCAGCGCGGGCCTGGCGAGGGTGACCGGCGCGGGCCCGACGAGTGAGCCGGCGGGCGTCGGCTAGGTTGCCGGGATGACCGGGTACGCCGACGACCTCGCCCTCGCCCATCTGCTCGCCGACCGGGCCGACGCCATCGCCACGGCCCGGTTCCGCGCGCTCGACCTGCGGGTCGAGGCGAAGCCCGATCTGACGCCGGTCTCCGACGCGGACACCGCCGTGGAGCGGGAGATCCGCGCGCTGCTGGCCGAGCACCGGCCGGGTGACGGCCTGCTCGGCGAGGAGTACGGCGGCTCCCCGGCCAGCGGTCCGGGCGGCCGGCGGTGGATCGTCGACCCGATCGACGGCACGAAGAACTTCGTCCGCGGCGTGCCGGTCTGGGCCACCCTGATCGCGCTCTTCGACGGTGACCGCCCGGCGGTCGGCGTGGTGTCCGCACCGGCGCTGGGGCGGCGCTGGTGGGCGAGCGCGGGCGCGGGCGCGTACGCCGGACCGGGTCCCGCCGCCGGTGAGCGGATCGGTGTGTCCGCGGTGCGGCGGGTCGCCGACGCCAGCTTCTGCTACTCGTCGCTCACCGGGTGGGAGCGAGCCGGACGGCTCGACGCGATGCTCGACCTGATGCGCGACAGTTGGCGGAGCCGGGCGTACGGCGACTTCTACGGCTACGTACTGCTGGCCGAGGGCGCACTGGACGTGATGGTCGAGCCGGAGTTGTCGCTGTGGGACGTCGCGGCGCTGGTGCCCATCATCACCGAGGCGGGTGGCACGGTCACGGATCTGGCCGGTCGACCGGCCCCGGCTGGTGCGCCCGGCACCGAGAGCAGCGTGGTGGCCACCAACGGTGTACTGCACGCCGACATCCTCACCCGCCTGGATCGACCAGCCGAGCGCTGACCCCCCGCAACCTCTATCCTCGCCAGGTGGTCTCCTCCGGCTGGTGCTTCCTGGCGACGATGATCGTTGCGTACGGCTTCGCCAACCTGCTCCAGTCGGTGGCCGCGGCCCGCACCACCGTGCACCACACCTTCGATCCGGGGCTGCTGCTGCGGCTGGCCGGGCACCGGACGTACCTGGTCGGGTTGTGCTGTCAGATCGCCGGCTTCGTGCTCGCCTTCCTGGCCCGGCGCGACCTGCCGCTGTTCCTGGTCCAGGCCAGCGTGGCCGCCGGGCTCGGGGTGACCGCCATCCTCGGCGTGCTGGTGCTGAAGTGGCGGCTACCGGTGGCCGAGGTGGTGCTGCTGGCCCTGCTCTTCGCCGGCATCACCGCGCTGGTGGTGTCCGCACGGCCGGCGCCGTCCCGGCAGCTCGGCACCGCCGGCTCGGTCGCCCTGCTGGCGGCGCTCGGCGTGATCGCGGTGCTCGGTGTCTTCGCCGTACGGCTGCACGGGGCACCCGGGTCGGTGGCCCTCGGTTCGCTCGCCGGGTTGGCGTTCTCCTCGGCCGCGGTGGCCGCCCGGCCCCTGGCCTCCGCGTCGTCGGCCGAGGCGTTCCTCGCCAACCCGCTGTTCTACCTGCTGATCGTCCACTCCGTCGTCGGCCAACTGCTGCTCGGTCTCGCCATGCAGCGTGGCTCGACGACCGCCGCGGTCGCCGCCATGGACGCCGCCGGCGCGGTGCCGGCGGCGATCGTCGGCCTCCTGCTGCTCAACGACAAGATCTGGCCCGGCCGGGAGTGGCTGGCCGCGGTTGGTTTCCTGGTCACCCTGGCCGCCGTGATCGGGCTGACCCGGTACGCCGAGCCGCAGCAGCAGCGCGCGTCGGCGCGCCGCCGCGACCCGGCCATGGTCGGCGCCGCCCGAGGAGCCTGAGCGGAGGCCAGGCCGCTACCGGCGCCGCGTCACGCCTCGACCGGTTTGCGGCGGCTCACCACCCGCTCGTAGAGGCGCTCCAGCGCACCGGCCGTCCGCTCCCAGGTGTAGCTGCTGCGGACCCGGTCCACCGCGGCGTGGCCGTAGGCGAACCGGGCGGCGTTGTCGGCGAGCAGCCGGCGCAGGGAGACCCCGAGGGCCCGCACGTCGCCGGGAGGCACCAACCGGCCGGTGACCTCGTCGACGACGGCGTCGGCCAGGCCGCCCATCGCGTAGCCGACCACCGGCACTCCGCAGGCCATCGCCTCCAGGGAGACGCGGCCGGCGGAGGAGTAGTGCGGCGTGCAGGCCACCACGTCCGCCGAGCGGTACCAGGTCGCCATCTGATCGTGCGGCACCGCGCCGACCAGGCGTACCTGGCCGGCCAGGCCGACCTGCTCGACCAGCTCGCGCAGCCGACGTGCCTCCGCATGGGTGGCCAGTTGGTCGGCCGGCGGCCCGCCGGCGATCACCAGCTCGGCGTCACCGACCAGCCGCATCGCCCGGATCAGGTCCTCCTGGCCGTGGCCCGGGGAGAGCCCGCCCACCGACAGGATCCGGGCCCGCTGCTCGCGCGGCGCCGCCTCTCCGTCGGGGTGGAACTGCTCGATGTCCACGCCCGCGGGCACCATCGCCACCGAACTGCGTTGCAGGCCCATCCGCGTCAGCTCGTCCACCTCGTCGTTGCACTGGGCCACCGCGATGTCCACCGCGCGGGTCAGTGCGCGTTCCAGGGGGATCCGCTCCCCCGGCCCGTCGTACCGACCGCCGAGGTGGCGCAGTTGCTCGACGCCGAGCGAGTGGAAGGTCTGCACCACCGGGAGGTCGGTCTCCCGTACGGCGTGGGCGGCGGCCAGGCCGCCGATCCAGTAGTGCCCGTGCACCACCTCGGGACGCCAGGCGCCACCCCAATCGTCGGCCAGCCAGCGGCCGAACTCGGTGACGTGCGGGATCAGCTCGGCGGTGGACAGTGGCGTGGGCGGACCCGCCGAGACCCTCTGCACCCGGTAGCCGTCGACGTCCACGGTCACCGGTAGCCCCGGGGCATCCTGGCGTTCGTAGATCCGGACGTCGTGGCCCCGGCCGGCCAACTCGGCGGCGACCCGGGTGATGTGCTGGTGGGTGCCGACCGGCGGGCCGTCGGCGTGCCGGTACGAACTGGTGTGCGCGCAGACGAGGCCAACGCGCATGGGTCACCTCCCTGCGATATTTCCCTCGGCGGTGGTCCTCCCGGTCAGAGCGTCCCATTAACCCGGAGGTCGGGAGCCGAAACCTGGCAGATCGGGAACGGCGCCCACCGGTGCCACGGACGCTTGTGCCACGACAGTCACAAATCTCCGTGCGTGTCCGACGATCGGCGGCCGGTCACTGGTATGACCTGGCCCGACCGGGGGTACCGCCCAGGAATGCCGCTGACCCGCAGCCTCGACGAATCGACCGTGGTGATCACCGGCGCGTCCAGCGGGATCGGCACGGCCACCGCGTACGCGTTGGCCCGCCGAGGGGCCGCCGTCGTTCTGGGCGCCCGGAGCGAGCCGGCGCTGCAGCAGGTCGCGCAGCGCTGCCGCCAACTGGGCGGTCGGGCGTTGGCCGTGCCCACCGACGTCACCGACCTGGGGTCGGTGCAGCAGCTGGCTGACCGGGCCGCCGCCGAGTTCGGCCGGATCGACGCATGGGTGAACAACGCCGCGGTGGGCGCGGTGGGTCTGTTCGACGAGATTCCGGTCGCCGAGTTCCGCCGGGTACTGGAGGTCAACCTGCTCGGGGCGGTGCACGGCATCAAGGCGGCACTGCCGCACCTGGGTGCCGCCGGTGGCGGCGTGCTGGTCAACAACGCCTCGTTGCTGGCCGAGGTGGCGATGCCGTACCAGTCGGCGTACAACGCGACCAAGCACGGCATCCGGGGGCTGGCCGACACCGTCCGGCAGGAACTGCGGGTCACCGGCCGGGCCCAGATCTCCATCTGCACCGTGCTGCCGGCCACCATCGACACCCCGTTCTTCCGGCACGCGGCCAACCACAGCGGACGCGAGCTGGTGCCACCGCCGCCGGTCTACCCGCCGGAGGTGGTCGCCGAGACCATCGTGCGGCTGCTGCGCCGACCGCGCCGCGAGGCGTACGCCGGTGGCGCGGCCCGGCTGCTCGGCCTGCAGTGGCGGTTGGCACCCGCGCTGGTGGAACGAACCCTCGGCTGGTACACCCACCGCACCCAGTTCGGCCCGGCTGCCCGGGCGGACAGCAGCGGCAACGTGTTCCACGCCGACGCGGAGGGCCGTCGGGACGGTGGTTGGCACGGCCGGCGGCGGCAGATGGTGCGGATGACCGCCGCGTTCGGCCTCGCTGCCGCCGGCACGGCGGTCGGCACGATGGCGGCGATGAGCCGCCGCTCCCGGATGGTGCGCTGATGACGGGCGTCGAGCGACCGGACGCGAGCGCGAGGAGTGAGCCGCTCCTGCGAGCCCCGCAGTCGCGTACGAACGACGGGACGGCGGCGTCCGTCGCCAGCGGGCACGCCGAGGCGGTCAGGTCGGCGACCGTGCGGTGTCAGGTGGAGGTCGACGAGTCCTCAGCGGTGGTCCGGGTGACCGGTGTGCTCGACGCCGATGGCGTGGACACGGTTCGCGAGGCGCTGCTCGCCCGACTCTGGGACCGACCCGGCCCGGTGGTGGCCGACGTGACCGGGCTCCGCGTGATCGACACGGGTGGGCGAGACGTCTTCGGCGACGTCCGCCGGGAGGTGGCCGACTGGCCCGCCGCCGATCTGCTGCTCTGCGACCCGGCGGTCGGCGGGCCCCGCCGTCCGGACGTGGCGCTGGACGGCCCACCGGCCTGGCCCACCCTGGACGGTGCGCTGGCGGCGCTGAGCGCCGCGCCGCTCGCGGCGGTGCTCACCGCCGACCTGGCCCCGACCGTCGGCGCCGCCCGGCAGGCCCGCGAGCTGGTGACCGTCGGCTGTCGGCGTTGGGGCATGTCGGCGCTCGCCGAACCGGCGTGCATCGCGGTCACCGAGATGGTCAACAACGTGGTGGCACACGCCCGGACACCGATGACCGTCCGGGTGGCTCCCCAGGACGACACCCTGCACCTGGCGGTTCGTGACCACTCGACCCACCGGCCGACGTTCGCCGGGCTCGCACCGCTGAACCGCGCCGGCGGCCGTGGCCTGCTCCTGATCGACACGGTTTCCCGGCGGTGGGGCAGTAGCCCCGTACCGGACGGGAAGGTCGTCTGGTGCGTGCTGTACCCCGAAGACGAGGCCGACGCCCGCGGCTGACGGGTCGTTGCGGCCCTGTTGTCCGACTCCCCAGCGCAGGACCGGCAGTGCCCCGGTTATGGCGGGAGGGCAGCGGGTAGTGATCAGACATGCGTGACAACGAGTTCCCGACCCCCGTGTCCGACACCGAGGCGGAGGGGCTGCCCGACACCGCCGACGACGACTCGACCGCCAACGACGACGTGCTCACCGGGCGCGAGGCGGACGGCCCGGAGCCGGCACAGCTGCCCGGCGACCGGACGCCGGTGGCGGTGGACCGGTTCGGAACCACCGCCGAGGAACAGCTCGACGGTGAGTCGTTGGACTACAAGCTCCAGCGGGAGGCCTTCGAACGCCCGGTGGACGACCCACTGGCCGGCACGGTCGACCCGAAGATCGCCTTCGAGGCGGACAACCAGGAGGCCGCGGCGGAGGCCCAGCTGGACGCCGACGTGATCGACCCGGGGCCCACCTCCGACCCGAACTCGCCGGTCTCCCTCTACGACCACGGCCAGCTCGGCACGGTGGCCGACCACACGGTGGGCCGGCTCGTGGAACCGGACGAGGGTGCGCACACCGACCAGGAGACCGACTCCGTGGCGTACGACGCCGGTTCGGCTGGCGGCGGGGCGACGGCCGAGGAACTGGCCATCCACGAGACGGAACCGCCGCGCTCGGTCTGACCCCGGCCCCGGCCGCCGGATCAGTCGTCGAGACCGCGCTCGATCGCGTACCGGGTCAGCTCGACCCGGTTGTGCAGGTGCAGCTTGCCCAGGGTGTTCTGCACGTGGTTCTGCACCGTGCGGTGCGACAGGCCGAGCCGCTGCGCGATCTGCTTGTACGACAGCCCCTTGGCCACCAGGCGCAGCACCTCCGTCTCCCGCTCGGTGAGCTGGGGCGCTCCGGGCTCCGAGCCGTCGGCCGGGCCGGCCGCCGACCCCGGTCCGGTTCCGGCGGCCAGCCGGCGGTACTCGCCAAGGACCAGCCCGGCCAGGCCGGGGGTGAAGACCGGGTTGCCGGCAGCCGTTCGGCGTACCGCGTCGAGGAACTCGGCCGGCGCCGTGGACTTCACCAGGTATCCGGTGGCGCCCGCCTTGACCGCGTCCAGCACGCTCTGCTGCTCCCCGCTGGCGCTGAGCATCAGCACCCGCACGTCGGGCAGCGCCGCGCGCAGCCCGCGGACCACCTCGACGCCGGAGATGTCGGGTAGTTGCAGGTCGAGGACGACCACGTCGGGCCGGGCGGCGGCGGCCACCCGGATCGCCTGGCGGCCCTCACCGCTGGTGGCGACCACCAGGAAGCCGGCCTCGGTCAGGTCGCGGGCCACCCCCTCCCGCCACATCGGATGGTCGTCGACCACCATCACCCGCACCGGGGTCACCGGTCCGCCCTCGGCACGGTCAACTCGACCTCGGTGCCAACCTCGGGGGTCGACACGATCCGGACCCTGCCGCCGAGGTCCGCCACCCGACCTCGGATCGACTGGGTCACGCCGAGCCGCCCCTGGACGGCCGCCTCGGCCAGCCGGCCGTCCGGGATGCCCGGCCCCTCGTCACGGATCGACACGGTCACCGTGTCCCCCTCATCCTCGATCAGCACCCAGGCCCGGCCACCGGCGTGCCGTCCCACGTTGTCCAGCGCAGCGCCGGTGGCGGCGGCCAGCTCCCCGGCCACCCGCCGAGGCAGCGGCACCGGTGTGGCCGGCGCGGAGAGCGACACGGTCGCTGAGGCGTACCGCCCGAGCAGGTTCCGCAGGTCCACCGCGCCGGCGTCGGTCAGGCCCGCGCCGTCCGGCTCGGCGTCACCGACCGGAGACGTGCCGGCGATCAGGGCACGCAACGCGGCCTCCTGCTCGCCGGCCAGCCGGGCCAGTTCGCCGGCTTCGCCGGGCAGGTGCACGCCGCGCCGCTGCACGAGTGCCAGCACCTGGAGCACCGAGTCGTGGATGCCCCTGGCCAGCCGCTCCCGCTCGCGGGTGGCAGCCTCCAGTTCCACCGCGCGTTGCAGGCGCTCCTCGGCCGCCGCCGCGAGCCGGGCCACATGCCCGACCACCACGCCGGCGAGCAGCATCAGGATCACCCCGGTGAACGAGGACTGGCCGATCCGCTCCCGGGTGGCCAGGTCGGCGCCGGCGACCAGCAGCGCGGCCACCGTGCCCCGCCGCCGGCCGCCGGACACGGCCCAGGCCAGCACCGGGCCGGCCATCCAGGCCACCCCCAGGGTGGGTACGCCGGCGTCGAGCGCCGCGCGGCCGACCACCCACGGGGTCGCCAGCACGATGGCCACCGCCACCCCGAGGTCGGCCAGCAGCAGCGGCCAGCGCCGCCAGGCCGGGTGGGCGTAGCCGATCGCCGTCGTTCCGGTCCAGGCCAGCATCACCAGGAGCAGCGCGCCGACGGCGAACGGGTGGGCGTACCGCTCGGCGTCGCGTACCGCGAGCACGCAAACGTACGCGAGGGACGCCAACCGGAACACCGTGAGCGCCCGCCACAGGGGCACCTCGAAACCACCCGGCGGCAACGGCATGGCGGTCAGGATGCCATAGCGGGGCAAGCCGGCCGGGGCACGGAGTGCGTACCAAGGAACCCTGACGTACGGTGGAAAAGCCGCGAAAATACGTTGAGATCCGGCGTCGGGACGGGCCATGACGAACGCAGAGGCACACGCACCGCGTACGGTTGCGCCCGTTGAGCCTGCCCTCCTGATCGCCGAGGCCTTCGACCAGGCACACGTCACCGAGATCCGACACTCGGTCACCTCGTACGCGCACGCCTCCGGGCTCGGCGGGCAGCGGCTGGACGACTTCGTGCTGGCGATCAACGAGCTGATCACCAACGCGGTGCGGCATGGCGGCGGGCAGGGATGGCTCCGGCTCTGGCGTGAGCCGGGGATGCTGGTGTGCGAGGTCGCCGACCACGGGCACGGGATCAGCGCGCAGCGGCTGGGTGACCGACGCCGGCCCGTCCCGGACACTGCTGGCGGCTGGGGCCTGTGGCTGGCCCGGGAGCTGACCGACGCCATGGAGGTCGCCACCGGCACCGCCGGCACGACCGTCCGCGTCACCACCGCCCTGCACAGCGACCACACCTCGCACTGACCCCGCCCCAAGGCTGGTGGTCAGGCGAAGAGGGCCGAGACGGACTCCCCGTTGTGGATCCGCCGCATGGCTTCGGCCAGGGCGGGGGCAACCGAGAGCACCTCGAGTTTGGGCACGTGCTTCGCGGGCGAGATGGGGACCGAGTTGGTGCAGACGATCTCCAGGACGCCCTCCTGCTCGCTGAGCCGTTGCAGCGCGTCGCCGGAGAAGAGACCGTGCGTACAGGCCAGCCGGATCGAGCGGACGTTCAGGCCGCGCAGGTGCTCCATCAGCTCGACGACGGTGCTGCCCTTCGCGATCTCGTCGTCCAGCACGATGACGTCCCTGTCGGTCACCTCACCGATGACCGCGCTTATCTTGACCAGGTCGTCGCTGAAGCGCTGCTTCGCCCCGGCCGCGACCGGTGTGCCGAGCAGCCGTGCGAAGGCCGCCGCCTCCTTGGCGTTACCCAGATCGGGCGAGACCACCACGGTGTTGCCGAGGTCGTAGCGCCGGAAGTGGGTGGCCAACTCGCGCAGCGCGTGCAGGTGGTCCACGGGGACGCTGAAGAAGCCGTGCACCTGCGGCGAGTGCAGGGTCAACGCGAGCACCCGGTCCGCACCGGCGGAGGTGAGCAGGTCGGCGACCAGCCGGGCACCGATCGAGATCCGCGGCGCGTCCTTCTTGTCCGAACGGGCGTACGCGTAGTGGGGCAGCACCACCGTGATCCGACCGGCGGACGCGCCCCGGGCCGCGTCGATCATCAGTAGCAGCTCGACCAGGTGCTCCTGCACCGGCGGCACCAGCGGCTGGATCAGGAAGACGTCCCGCTCCCGGCAGTTGGCCTGCAGCTGCACTTCCAGGCAGTCGTTGGCGAACCGGGAGACCCGCACCGGATGCAGCGGCACCCCCAGGTGGGCGCAGATCTCGGCAGCCAGGTCGGGATGGGCGGTTCCACTGAAAACTGCGATGTCGCGCACGTTCGCACATCGTAGGCGAAGCGGACGGCGACGGACGGCGAAGGGCCCCGGGTGGCCGTGACGCATGTCGCACCGCAGCACCGGTCCGGGTACGGTGCTGCGGTGACCCCCCAGTACGTCGCCGCCATCGACCAGGGCACCACCTCGTCGCGGTGCATCGTCTTCGACCGGGCCGGTGAGATCGTCGCCGTGGCCCAGCGTGAGCACCGGCAGATCTTTCCTCGACCCGGGTGGGTGGAGCACGACGCCGAGGAGATCTGGGAGAACGTCCAGCACGTGGTCCGGGAGGCTCTGCGGGCCGCCGGCACCGGGGCGGCCGGGCTGGCCGCTGTCGGTATCACCAACCAGCGGGAGACCACCCTGGTCTGGGACCGGGCAACCGGGCGCCCGGTGGCCAACGCCGTGGTCTGGCAGGACACCCGGACCGGGCCGCTGCTGCGCGAGCTGGCCTCGGCGTACGGCGAGGAGCGGTTCCGGGCCCGGACCGGCCTGCCCCTGGCCACCTACTTCGCCGGGCCGAAGCTGCGCTGGCTGCTGGACGAGGTGGACGGCCTGCGCGAGCGCGCCGAGCGCGGCGAGGTGCTCTTCGGCACCATGGACAGCTGGCTGATCTGGAAGCTGACCGGCGCGCACGTCACCGACGTGACAAACGCCAGTCGCACCATGCTGATGGACCTCGAAACCCTCGACTGGGACCAGGAGCTGCTGGACGTGATGGGCGTGCCGGCGGCGATGCTGCCGGAGATCCGCTGCTCCGCAGAGGTCTACGGCACGGCCACGGGGGTGCTGGCCGGAGTGCCGGTGGCCAGCGCGCTCGGCGACCAGCAGGCCGCCCTGTTCGGGCAGACCTGCTTCCAGCCGGGCGAGGCGAAGTGCACCTACGGCACCGGCAGTTTCCTGCTGCTCAATACCGGCGCCACCCCGGTCCCGTCGACGCACGGCCTGCTCACCACGGTCGCGTACCGGATCGACGGCCAACCAGCGGTGTACGCGCTGGAGGGGGCGATCGCGGTCACCGGCTCGCTGGTGCAGTGGCTGCGGGACAACCTCGGTCTGATCTCCACGGCCGCCGAGGTGGAGGAGCTGGCCCGCACCGTGGACGACAACGGTGGCTGTTACGTGGTGCCGGCGTTCTCCGGGCTCTTCGCCCCGCACTGGCGCAGCGACGCGCGCGGCGTGATCGCCGGCCTGACCGGCTACATCACCAAGGGACACCTGGCCCGTGCGGTGCTGGAGGCGTCGGCGTGGCAGACCCGCGAGGTCGTCGACGCGATGAACGCCGACTCGGACGTGGCGCTGCGCCGACTCCGGGTGGACGGCGGGATGACGGCCAACGGGCTGCTCATGCAGTTCCTCGCCGACGTGCTCGACGTGCCGGTGGTCCGCTCCCGGATCACCGAGACCACCTGCCTGGGCGCCGCGTACGCGGCCGGTCTGGCGGTCGGCTTCTGGCCGGACCTGGCCACCCTGCGCGCCCAGTGGCGCTCCGACGCGCAGTGGGAGCCGGACATGGCCCCGGAGCTGCGCGACCGGGAGCTGGGCAACTGGCGCAAGGCCGTCCAGCGCACCCTCGACTGGGTCCAGTGACCGCCGGGGGCGACGATCACTCCCAGCGGTTGCCGGAGAGCTTCTCGTAGACCTCGACGTACCGGGCCCGGGTCGCCTCGACCACCTCGGCGGGCACCTCGGGCGCCGGGGCCTGCTTGTCCCAGCCGCTGCCGGTGGCCCAGTCCCGCACGTACTGCTTGTCGTAGGAGAACTGCACCCGACCCGGCTGGTACGACTCGGCCGGCCAGAACCGCGACGAGTCGGAGGTGAGCAACTCGTCGGCGAGGACCAGGGTGCCATCCGGCGCCCAGCCCAGCTCGATCTTGGTGTCGGCGATCAGGACGCCCCGGTCGGCGGCCAGCTCGGCGCCGCGCCGGTAGACGTCGATGGTGATCTGCCGCAGCCGCTCGGCGGTGGCCTGACCCACCTTGTCCACCACGTCGCCGTACGTGATCGGCTCGTCGTGCTCGCCCATGGGGGCCTTGCTCGACGGCGTGAAGATCGGCTCGGGCAGGATCGAGGCCTCACCGAGCCCTCGCGGCAGCGGCACGCCGGAGACCGCGCCGGTGCGCTCGTACTCCCGCAGGCCGCCGCCGGTGAGGTAGCCCCGGGCAACGCACTCGACCGGCACCATCTCCAGTCGCTGGACACGGATCGCCCGCCCGGCGACCTCGGCCGGCACGTCGGTGGCCGAGATGACGTGGTTCGGCACCAGGTCGGCGAGCTGCTCGAACCACCACAGGGAGAGCGCGGTGAGCAGGCGTCCCTTGTCCGGGATGGGCGTCGGCAGCGCCACGTCGTAGATCGAGATGCGGTCCGAGGCGACCAGGATCAGGTCGTCGCCGTCGGCGTAGACGTCCCGGACCTTGCCCGAGTGCAGAAGTTCCACGCGCCCTAGTACACCACGCGGCGCCCGGCGGCCCGATCCGACCACCCGCGCCGGTCGGCCCCAGGGGTGACCGGACGGACGTTGACACCCTCGTGCGCCGCCTGCGTGAATGGTCCGACCCCGTCCGAAGGTGCCAGGAGATCCCGTGCCCGTTGTTCGACCCCCGATCGATCGCCTCGGCGCCGACCCGGGCCGACGCCGACTCCTCACCGCGCTGCTCGGTGCCCCCCTGCTGGCCTCCGGTGGGCTGACCGGATGCAGCGACGGCACCGAGACATCGCCCCAGGAGGGGCCGGTCGAGCTGTCGGTCTTCTGGTGGGGTGGGACCAGGCGGGCAGAGCTCACCGAGAAGGCGCTGCGGCTCTACTCGGAGCGCAACCCCCGGGTGACCTTCCGGGTCACCTGGCAGGGCGCCGACGGCTACTACGACCGGCTGGCCACCCAGGCGGCCGGCGGCAACGTGCCCGACCTGATCCAGCTCGACGACTCGGTGCTGACCGAGTACGCCGAACGCCAGATCATCCTCGACCTCAGCGAGCGGGTCGCCGACCACCGGTTGGACCTGCGGAGCCTGCCGGAGGGGCTGATCCGCTACGGCACCGTGGGCGGGCGGACGATGGCCGTGGCCGGCGGGCAGACCCTCGCGGCCGTGGTCTTCAACCGGGACCTGCTGCGCGATCTTCGGGTGCCCGAGCCTCGGGCCGGGATGTCCTGGGCCGACTACATCTCCTGGGCGGAGCAGGTCACCGAGGCCAGCAACGGTCGGGTGGCCGGCACCATGGACCCGTCCGGCGACTACCGGGCACTCTGGCTCTGGCTGCGCTCGCAGGGTGGCGAGTTCTACCGCGGGCGTCAGCTGGGCTTCGGCGCCGACGACCTGATCGCCTGGTTCGAGCTGTGGCAGCGGGCCCGCGGAGGGCGGGCCACGCCCGGCGCGGCACTGGTGGAGCAGGCCGACAGTGGCGAGCCGGCCCGGCAACTGGTGGTCACGGGGTTGACCGCCGCGTCGTTCGCCTGGTCTCACCAGCTGCCGGAGTTGCAACGGCTCACCGAGGCCGAGCTGGGCGTGATCGGCTTTCCGGGCCCACCGGGCGCCCAGTGGGCGCGGGCGTCGATGTACTGGGCGGCGTTCCGGGGCACCCGCCACCCGGACACCGTCGCCGACGTCATCAACTTCCTGACCACGAACGGCGAGGCCGGGACCGTCCTCGGTCACGAACGCGGCCTCAACGCCAGTCTCGCGGTGCGCCGCTACGCCGAGGGCAGCATCACCGACCCGGCCCAGCAGCGCGCCGCCGCTTTCGGCGCCCGCATCGCCGACCAGCTCGGGCCGGCACCGGTGCCACCGCCGAAGGGTCACGCCACGGTACGCACCCTGCTGGTCGCCGCCGCGGAGAGCATTCGCGCCGGACGGGCCGGCACCCGCGCGGCCACCTCGCGTTTTCTCGGCCAGGCCAACGCCGCCCTGGCGGCGTGAGCACCGGCGACAGGCTCAGGGCCTGCCGCCGGTGACCATGCCGGTCTCGGCGAGGGCTGGCGGGTCAGCGCGGCGGGCCGCCCCGGCGGTTGCGCGTCAGCCGCAGCACCAGGAACACGATGATCGCCACCACCACCAGGCAGCAGAGCAGGCCGAGGAAACCGAAGCCGCCCCCACGGGACCGCCGCCGGGCGGCCTCGACCACCAGCTCGCCGGTACCCGTGGACGCCCAGGCCGCGACGGGCACGAAGACCGCCAGCACGACCGCACCGAGGACCGCGCTGAGCCGGCCCCACCACTTGTTGATTGAAGACATGCGCCCATCCTCGCCGAAGGACGCAACCCGGGCACGTCGGTCCAGGCCAGATTCTCAGGCGAAGTTCCGTGCGCCTGCTGAGCCGTCAGGCCGGGACGTGGCCGGCCGTCCAGCAGGTCGCGTGGCTCTGGCAGGCGACGTACGCGGCGAGCGCCTGGTGCAGCGCGGCCAGCCTCGCGGCCGGCAGTCTGCCGGCCAGATTGTCGAGCTGGTGGGGGTCGACGCTCCGGTCGTAGTACTCCCGTTCCCCGTTCGAGTACTCCACGTACGTGTAGGTCGCTGTCCGCAGCGCCTCGTACGTGGTGGGGCTGCCGTTGCGCCGGTCCTGGGCATCCGGGTCGTCGGCCGCCTGGTTGGGCCCGTGATGCTCGATCAGTCCACCGGTACGCCAGCCGGACGCCGGCTCGCCCCGCGTCAGGCCGAGCAGGCTGCGGCCGTCGACGTTCGCGCTGACCTCGGCGCCGCCGATGCGCTGGAAGGTCGGTGCCAGGTCGATGTTCTGCACGATCTCGGCCCGCTGCGAGCCGGGGACGACGCCCGGCCCGGCGACGACGAGCGGGACGCGTACGTCGGTGTCGAAGGCGGTCTGCTTGCCGCCGGTCAACCGGTACTCGCCCATGTGGAAGCCGTTGTCGGAGCTGAACACCAGGTAGGTGTTGTCGGCGACGCCGCTGGCGGTGAGCTGGGCGCGCAGGTTGCCGATCAGTCTGTCCACCGCCTGCACGGCCTGGGCGCGCTTGCGGAAGTTCGTGTCGAGGGTGCTCTTCTCCTTGCTGGTCAACGGCCCGTTGCCGGCGAGCCAGGACGGCGGGTCGGTGGGCAGCCGGTCGTACGCGGCGGTGCGCGGGGCGGTGAGCCCGGGGAAGTCCTCGAGGTCCTGGTTGGCCGGGGTGAACGGGCTGTGCGGGGCGAAGGTCGAGACCTCCAACAGGAAGGGTGTCCCGGTGGCGGCCGAACGCTGGATGAAGTCCTTGCCCTTGCGGGACAGCACGTTGGTCAGGTAGTCGGCTGGTTTGTTGCCATAGTGGACGACCGTGTGGTTCTCGTTCAGGTCGTAGTTGTATTCGGGGTACCCGTTCCCGGCCACGTACCACTCCGACCAGCCCGGCGGGACGTACGGCAGCGCACCGCCCTGGGTGTCCGCCGGTAGGTAGCCGTTGAGGTACTTACCCAGGAAGGCGGTCCGGTAGCCCTTGCCCTGCAGAGCGGTGGCGAAGGTTCGGTTCTCGTTGCCCCGACCCTTGAAGACCGCGAAACCGCCGTCGGCTCCGCCGTTGGTGAACACACCCGTGTTGTGCGGGAACTGGCCGGTGAGGATCGAGGAGCGGGACGGGCAGCACAGCGAGTCGGTCACCGTGTAGTTGGTGAAGGTCGTGCCCTCGTTCTGCAGCTGTTTGACCTGCGGCAGATACTGCACGAGGTTCCACGCCAGGTCGTCGGTGAGCACGAAGATGATGTTGGGTGCGGCGGCGGGCACCGGGGCGGGCGCGGCGCCCCGCGCGGGTGTCCAGGCGGCGAGCAGCGCCAGCCCGGCCACGACGGTGGCGGCCAGGAGGCGTCGGGGGGTGATAGCCATGCCGCCGAGCCTGACCGAGATTTGTCAGCATCTATTAAACAAGCGGTGATGATCCGGTCAACAACGGGCCGATCCGTTCACCGGGCACACACCACGACAAGAACGCGGCCCCCTGGATCGGGGACCGCGTTCTGCATTGCACTTCTTCAGTGGTAGCGGGGACAGGATTTGAACCTGCGACCTCTGGGTTATGAGCCCAGCGAGCTACCGAGCTGCTCCACCCCGCGTCGCTGGAGAAATACTAGCGCACCCCTTCGCGCACACTCGCGGGCGGGTCACGCCGGGGGCCTGCTGCTTCCGTACCGACACGCGGTGCCGGCGCGACGAGCGTCGTCCGCCGCACACACAAGAGCCCGTCTCCCGCAATTGCGGGAGACGGGCTCTTGTGTGTGCGGTGTTTCTTTTGTAGCGGGGACAGGATTTGAACCTGCGACCTCTGGGTTATGAGCCCAGCGAGCTACCGAGCTGCTCCACCCCGCGTCGCCTGGTTAACCGTAGCGCACACACCACGAGCACCGCAAAGCGACCCTGATACCGCCTCGCCCAGCGCGTTGACCTGGGCCGTTGTCAACCGACCCAGCTCCTGATCGCCGCCACCGCCCGCCGACTGTCGGCGTCGACCTGCGCGCGCTGGCTGGAGGTGTTCTCCCAACCCTGCTCCCAGAGGACCGTCACCACGTCGCCGACCCGGATCGCGCGGACCAGCCGAACGTCCTGCCCGCCGGTCGGATCGCCGTTGACGTCCCGGCTGGCGCTCCGCAGCTCGAACAGCACCGAATCGTCGCCGAACCCGCTGTCGGGAAGCAGCCGCTGCCTGCTGAGCACCGGCGCGGCATCGCCCGGCCGCCGTTGCTCCGGGCAGGCACGCACCATCCGGCGCAGCTCGTCGAGCACCTCGTCGGCACGCCCGGCGCGATAGATGGTGATGGTGTGCGCGTAGCTGCCGTCCGGGACGTACCCCTCACCGGGGTTTCGCGGCAGCTTGTAGACCAGCAGCCGGGTGCGGCGTTGGACCACCGCGGCCTCGGTCGGGTAACGCGCGCCGCACAGGTCCGGCAGCACCTCCAGCTTCTGGAACCGGGGCCGGACCCCGATCTCGTTCGACGGCGCCAGGGCGAAGAACGCCTGATCAGGGATGCGGGTCAGCGGGGGCGCGGTGGTGCCACCCGGCGACCCGCCGGCCGTGCCCCGAGGTCGCGGAGGCGATGCCGGCGGCATGACCGGCACCACCGGCCTGCCGATCGCCGTCGGCGAGGCAGACGGCGTCGGCGTCGGCGTCGCGGGCTGTGGCGGCAGCGCCGAGGTCGCCGCCGGCGCGGGTACGGCCGCCAGCTGTGGCCTGAGGACCATCTGGGTGCCGGTCGCCACGCCGCCCAGCACCAGTGCCACCGCGAGGCTGACCCCGACGGTACGGACCCGGGCCCGCCGGTCCGCCCACTGGCGCAGCACCTCGGGGACGCCCGGCTCTCGACGGTCGGCGTAGGCGGCGAGCGACCGGTACAGGTCGGAAAGTTCACGCGACATCGGTGGCCTCCAGTTCCACGGTGACGAGATCAGGTAGCAGGGCGGCGAGCCGGGACCGGCCGCGGGACAGCCAGGACTTCACGGTGCCGACCGGAACGTCGGTCTCCCGGGCGATGTCCTGTACCGACATGTCGAAGAGGTAGTGCAGGGCGAGCGCCTGCCGCTGGGCGGCCGGCAACTGGCGGAGCGCGCGAACAAGCAGCACCCCGTCCTCACTCGGTGGTGGGGCTTCCCGCGGGGGGCCGGTACGGCTCAGCGCCGCCCGCCAACGGTGCAGATGCCGCCAGCGGTCGGTCGCGAGCCGCGCCACCACCAGCCGCAGCCACGCCTCGGGAGCCGGATGCGCCGCCAGTTGGCCCCACTGCCGCCAGGCCCGCGCGAACGCCTCCTGCACGAGATCCTGCGCCTCGGTGTGGTCGCCGGTGACCGCGTAGCCGTACCGGAGCATCCGCCGGGCGGTGCTGCGATAGAAGTCGTCGAAGCTCTCGGCGTCCCTCACGACCATCCCCCCTCGTCCACATCCCCTTGCAGGAAGGACGACGGACCGTTGCCGCAGGTTGCGGGGCCGAATCAGCCGAACCCTGTCGGAGAGGTGACTGAAGACGCCGGAGCCCCCGGCGCCCGGACCGGTGCGGTCCGACGACGAGGGCTCCGAGGAGGATGCCGCGGGCTGGGCTGGTCAGCCTCCCGTGCTCGGGCTGGTGCCGGGCGACGGGTTGCCACTGGGCGCACCGCCCGGGTTGGCCGCCTGCTGTGCCTGTTGGAAGGCGGTGAGCGCCTCGTCCAGCGCCTTGAGCGCGCGACCGTACCGCTCGAAGTCACCCGAGGCCTGCGCGTTGCGGACCTCGGTGATGGCGGTCTGCACCCGATCCGCGGCGGTGGCCAGCCCGCCGGTCGGCGGCGGGTTGCCGGTGCCGCCGCTTGGCGTCGGCGTCGGCGTCGGCGCCGTCGGGTTGCCCCCGGTGGTCGGAGGTGGCGGCGCGCCCGTGCCGGCCCGCTTACCCTGGTCGACCAGCTGCTTGATGCCGTCGTTGATGTTGTCGGCCAGCGCCACGAACGAGCCGCCGTCGCCGTACGAGAGCAGCACCTTCTGCAGCAGCGGATAGGCGTCCTGCTGGTTGCTCTTCACGTACACCGGCTCGACGTAGAGCATGCCGTCGGCGAACGGCAACGAGAGCAGGTTGCCGTACTGCACCTGCGCCTGGTTGCTGGAGAGCAGGTTGAGCTGCTGACGGATGTTGGCGTTGTTGGTCATCTGCTGGTGGACCTGCACCGGGCCGGAGATCCGGGTCTGGTCCGGCAGCTCCAGCACCTCCAGCCGGGGCTGCCCGTCGACGTACGACCCGGAGATCAGCGCCGCGAGGTTCTGCCGGCCGTTCGGGGTGACCGCGGAGGTGAGCTGGAACCGCGGGCCCTCCTGCCCCGGGAACTGGGTGAACAGGTAGTACGGGGGCTGCTTCTGGCCGCTGTCCGGTGCGTCCGGCACGTTGGGCACCTGCCAGAAGTCCTGTGCCGAGTAGAAGTCGCCCGGGTTGGTCACGTGAAACTTGGTGAGCAGGTTGCGCTGCACCTTGAACATGTCCGCCGGATAGCGCAGGTGCTCGGTGAGCTCGACCGGGATGTCCTTCTTCGGCAGCACCAGGTCACCACCGAACGCCTTGTTCCACGCCTTGAGCACCGGGTCGGTGTCGTCGTACTCGTAGAGCCGCACGGTGCCGTCGTACGCGTCGACGGTGGCCTTCACCGAGTTGCGCATGTAGTTGACGTTCTCCCGGGCCAGCTGGAAGGTGCCCCGGTTGGTCAGCTCGTCGGTGGTCTCGGTCTGCAGGTTGACCCGCTCGGCGTACGGGTAGGTGGCCGCCGTCGTGTAACCGTCGACGATCCACTGCACCCGCCCGTCGACCACCGCCGGGTACGGGTCGCCGTCCAGGGTGAGGAACGGCGCGACCTTCTCCACCCGGTCCCGCGGGTTGCGCACGTAGAGCAGCTTCGAGTCCTTGTTGACGGCCTCGGAGAGCAGGAAGTTCGACTCCTGCTCCTTGATGGCGTAGAGCAGCCGCCGCGGGAAGGAGCCGATCTTCACGCCGCCCTCACCGGTGTAGGTGTAGGACTCGCCGCCACCCTCACCGACCGGGCGGTCGAACTCGGCCTTCTTGTTCGGGTCGGCCTGACCGACGATCGCGTAGTCGTCGGCCGCCATCCGCTCGCCGTAGTAGATGCGCGGCTGCTTGGCCGGGATCTGCTCGGTCTGCGAGGAGCACGCCTCCTGGGTCTTCTCGCCGAGGAAGCCGGAGACGAAGAACGGTTGCCCGCCGCAGACCACCTGGTTCGCCGGAGCGGCCACCAGCCCGTACCCGTGGGTGTAGACGGTGTGCCGGTTGATCCAGGTGTTCTGCTGGTCGGTCAGCTCGCCATAGTTGATCTCCCGCACGCCGACCACGTAGTCGGAGGTCTTGCCGTTCACCCCGTACCGGTCGATGTCCAGTTTCGGGCCGAAGTCGTAGAAGCCGCGCACCTGCTGGAGCTGGGTGTACGTCTCGCTGACCAGCTGCGGGTCGAGCAGCCGCACGTTCGACACCACCGAGATGTCGGTGGCCAGGTTGCCCGGTGGGGTGAGGTTGCTCGCCGCGTACGGCGTGGTCTCGGTGGTCGCCAGCCCGAACGCCGCCCGGGTCGCGTCGATGCTGCGCTGGATGTACGGCGCTTCCTTGTCCTTGGCGCTCGGCTTGACCTCGAAGGTCTGCACCGCCCAGGGATAGATGCCGCCGATGGCCACGGCGGACACGCCCAGCAGGGCGAGCGAGATGCCCGGCCACACGAGGTTCCGCATCCAGGCGTTGGAGAACACGATGATCGCGATCGCCACCACGATGGAGATGTAGGCCAGGATCTCCTTCGCCGGCAGCAGTGCGTTGACGTCGGCGTAGCCGGCGCCGTACAACTTGGCGCCCTCGTTGTACTCCAGCAGCATCGCCCGTCGGTCCAGCACGTACGCGAGGGCCTTGAGCAGCACGAAGACGGCGACCAGGCTGCTCAGGTGAGCACGCGCCGCGTTGCTCATCCGGTCTCCGACGCCCTGGAGACGAACGCCGCCGAAGAGGTAGTGCACCGCCAGGGCACCGATCACGGCCAGCACCACAGCGGTGAAGGCGACCCCGAGCAGGTACCGCCAGAACGGCAACTGGAAGACGTAGAAGCCGATGTCCACCCCGAACTCCGGGTCCTTGATCCCGAAGTTGCCGCCGTTGCGGAAGAGCAGCCACTGGTTCCACCGGCTCTGCGCGGACAGACCGGCGAAGAGCCCGACGACGGCGGCGGTCAACGCGATCCAGGTGCCGAGGCGTGGGCTGAGCGCCATCCGGTACCGCTCCAGGGTCGCCTGCTCGACCGAGTGCGGACGCAGTCGCGGGCGCAACCGGTGGGCCAGCCACAGGTTGCCCCCGACGATCACGGCCATGCCGAGGCCGATGGCGAGGAAGAGCAACAGTCGGGTGACCAGCACACCGGTGAAGACCTCGGTGTAGCGGACCTCGTCGAACCAGAGCCAGTCCGTCCATGCCTGGACACCCCAGCCGAGCAGGGTGAAGAGCACGAACACCCCGACCAGGACAGCGATGGTGACGCGTCCGCGCCGGCTCATCCTCGGAAGGGGGCTGCTGCTACGCATGACCACTGTTGGCTCCGCACGCTCGAATGTGATCGGCTCCGACCAGGCACCCAGAGTACGGGAGGTTCCTGGACGTGTCGGGGCACGGTCACACGAGTCAGCAGCGGGTCGGTTGGCCTCCCGAACGCAGCGTCTCCAGTGCGGTCAGTGCCTCGTCCAACGAGCCCACCCGCAGCAGCGGCAGACCGGGCTGCGGATTGCGGACCGCCTCGGCGCAGTTGTCGGCCGGCACCAGGAACACCTTGGCCCCGGCACGCTTCGCGCCGACCAGTTTCTGGGCGATGCCGCCGATCGGGCCGACCGCGCCCTCGTCGTCGATGGTGCCGGTTCCGGCGATGACCCTGCCGGCGGTGAGGTCCGCCGGGGTCAGCTTGTCGACGATGCCCAGGGCGAACATGAGGCCGGCGCTCGGCCCGCCGATGTCGCCCAGGTCGATGCCGAGCGTGAACGGGTGCGGCTGCTGCTGGTCGATCTCGACGCCGATCCGTGGTCGGCCGTCCTGCTCCCGACTGGTCACCGCCGCGGTGGCCGACGCACCGTCGCGGGTGTAGCCGATGGTCAGGGCCGTGCCGGCCGGCTTGGCCCGGACCAGTTCGGTGAGCTTCGCGGCCACCGGCACCGGCTGACCGTTGACCGAGGTGATCACGTCACCGACCTTGAGCGACCCGGCGGACGGGCCGTCCGCGGTCACCGACTTGACGACCACCTGCACCGGGAAGCCCAACTCGCGCAGCGCGGCGGTCTCGGCACTGGTCTGTGACGCCTTGAAGTCCTCGGCATTGCGCTGTTCGACCTGCTCCGTCGACTCCCCCGGGGGGTAGACCAGCTCGCGCGGCACCACCGCCTCGTCGTCGGAGAACCAGCCGGCGATGGCTCCCCGGAGCCGCACCGTGGGCTGGACCCCCACCGTGGTCAGCCTGAGCTGACCCGCCGAGCTGGACGTCTCGCGCCCGGAGATCTGGATGACCTCCTTGCCGTCGGCCGTGCCGAGGGTGTTGACCGTCGGGCCCGGGCCGAGCACCACGTACGGGATCGGCACCCGGAGCACCCCTACGCTCAGCAGGGCGGTGAACAGGGCACCGAGCAGGACCGTCAGGCCACGACGTCTCATGCGGCAGAGCGTACCGACCGCCCGGGGGACGGTTGCCGGATGCATCGCACGACTTCGCCCTCAGCGCAACGCCAGCGGCGGCGACCTGGGGCGGCGCGCGCGTACCGTAGACGTCGTGCCTGATATTCCGTTCGGTTTCGCGCTTCCGGGTGGGCAACCACCAGACCCCAACGATCCCGCGCAGATGCAGCAGTTCATGTCGCAGTTGCAGCATCTGCTCTCCGCTCCGGGCAGCGGGCCGGTCAACTGGGACCTGGCTCGGCAGGTGGCGGCCAGCCAGTTGGCGGCCACCGGCGACCCGGCGGTGTCGCCGTTCGAGCGCAACGCGGTCGAGGAGGCGCTGCGCCTCGCCGACCTGTGGCTCGAGCCCGCCTCGGCGTGGCCCTCGGGCATCCAGTCCCCGGTTGCCTGGAACCGCAATGAGTGGATCTTCAAGACGCTGGACGTCTGGCGCAAGCTCTGCGACCCGGTGGCCAGCCGGATGGTCGGCGCGATGGGTGACCTGGTCCCGCCGGAGGCGCGCGCCCAGCTCGGCCCGATGCAGTCGATGGTGGCGACCCTCGGTGGCGCGCTCTTCGGCGGCCAGCTCGGCCAGGCCCTCGGCTCGCTCGCCGCGGAGGTGCTCTCCGCCGGCGACATCGGGCTGCCGCTCGGCCCGGCCGGCACGGCCGCACTGATCCCGGCCAACATCCGGGCGTACGGCGAAGGGCTGGAGCTTCCCGAGGACGAGGTACGCCTCTACGTGGCGCTGCGCGAGGCCGCCCACCAGCGGTTGTTCCAGCACGTCCCCTGGTTGCGCGGGCACGTCTTCAGCGCCGTCGAGATGTACGCCTCGGGCATCCGGGTCAACCGGGAGGCGATCGAGGAGGCGATGGGTCGGGTCGACCCGACCGACCCGGAGTCGATGCAGGCCATCGCGCTGGAGGGCATCTTCACCCCGGAGGACACCCCGGCCCAGAAGGCGTCGCTGGCCCGACTGGAGACCGCGTTGGCCCTGGTCGAGGGATGGGTCTGCCATGTGGTGGACAGCGCCGCCAGCGAGCGGCTGCCGAACGTCGTACGGCTCGGTGAGGCGTTCCGCCGTCGCCGCGCGGCCGGCGGTCCCGCCGAGCAGACCTTCGCCGCGCTGGTCGGTCTGGAGTTGCGGCCCCGCCGGCTGCGCGAGGCGGCGGCACTCTGGGCCGCGCTCACCGAGCACCGTGGCATCGCCGGTCGGGACGCCGTCTGGGGTCACCCGGACCTGCTCCCGTCGGACGACGACTTCGCCGACCCGGTGGCCTTCGCGATGAACGACACGGACCTGAGCGAGCTGGACAGCTTCGACTTCACCGCCCCCGGCGGCGCGGAGGAGAAGGCTCCGGGCCAGTCCGACGACACCGACACCGACGGCGACGCCAAGCCCTGACGCCTCACCGCGGGTGCCCGCACCGATCGACGGCGGGCACCCGGGGGTCGAGCGGATCGGCCGGGCGGCCTGGTTGGTCAGGCGGGTCGGCCGGGCGGCCTGGTTGGTCAGGCGGGTCGGCCGGAGCCCGAGAGAAGGGCACGGGTCGCTTCCCAGCCCTCGAAGGCGGGGTCCAGCGTGGCAAGGTCGGCCGGGCCGCGCATCCGTCGCCACCCGGCGGTGACCGCCACGTCCCCCGGTCGAGGGGCACCCGAACGCGCCTCGACAGGCGTCGCCGTGTCGAGGTCCAACAGCGGCAGCCAGTCTGGCACGGGCAGTCGCACGGCCACCCCGAGCAGACCCGGGCCGCCGCCCTCGACCGGAGCCACCGCGACCGGCCGCGTGGTGAGCGGTCGCAGCAGCTTGCCGACGGTCAGCGCGGGTAGGTCGGGCACGTCGCCGGCGAGCACCGCCGCCTGGTCGTAGCCCTCCAACGCGGCGAAAACGGCGTTCGGCGTCGGCTCCGCGACCTCGTACACGGCCGTGCCAGGCCACACCAGCGCATCGGCCAGAGCACGATCGGCGGGGGACACCGCGACCGCGATCTCCACCTCGTTGAGCGTGGCGAGCAGGTCGATGACGTCCTCTGCCAGGGCCGCCCGCCACTGCGCCCGGTCGACGCCGGGCGGCGACCAGGAGACCGGGCCGAGCAAGGCCACCACCACCCGTCGTGCCATCTGTCGACCCTAGCGCCCCGCCCGACCCCACCCCGACCCCGCCCGACACGGGTTCCAGGGGGCCTCGGGCTCAGGGGGCCTCGGCCGAGGAGTTCAGGTGGGCAGCGGGGCGCAGGAGGCGGCAGCGACGCCCTCGAGGTAGCCGCGGGCCCGCTCGGCCTTGGGATAGCGGCCCACCAGGGCCCAGAACCGGGCGTTGTGGCTGGGCACGATGAGGTGGGCGAGCTCGTGCAGCAGCACGTAGTCGATGACCCAGTCGGGCATGTCCTGGACCCGGTGGGAGATCCGGATGCTGCGGTCGGCGGGTGTGCAGGAGCCCCACCGGCCGTTCTGGTTGGTGACCCACCGGACGCTGGCCGGAACTGCCCTCGCGCCGTACCCGTCGAGGTAGAGATCGATCAGCCGGGTGGCCCGGGCCAGCAACTCGTCGTCGGAGCGGGCCAGCCGGCCCTCCCGGGCGGCGAGCCGGGCGAGCATCCGGTCGACCCACTCGCTCTCCTCGGCCCGGGAGAACTGGTCCGGAATGAGGACGACGACCCGCTCACCGTCACGGTACGCAGACACCGTGCGTCGCCGACGCTGACTGCGCCGCACCTCGACGACCGGCTTGCGCGTCCCCGCCATCACTGGCCCGCGCAGCCTCGGCTACGTGTCACGAAGGAAAGCTAATGCGTACTGACCAGGGGTCCGCAAGAGTCAACCGCATGACACGCGCCCAGAAAATGGTGATTGGTCGCCCGGCGTCCCGAAAATTTCTTGGTTGGGTCGGCCATCCGCCAATCCGTCACCCTTCGTGAACGTCGATGGCGGCGCTGCGCGCGGCGCCCCTCCACCGTAGGTGATCACTGCGCTCGGCGCCTCTTCGGGGGCACCCGCACGGGTGGCTGTGACGGTTTGGCCGGCGTGTCCCCGCCAAACTGACTTATCCGACCTAATTCGCCGTGCACACTCTCGACGTCGACTAGCTCACAGTGTCGATGCACAGCTGACATGGAACCGCCCACACCTGGGTAGGGTCCGCGGACCAGCGGTCACGATGGTGGCCGCGGAGTGAGACCCAGCGCCGGAGCCCCCTGTGGCCCGCCGCCGGGCACCCCGCCGGGACGGCATCGACCGGCGGACGAGACGAGGAGGGCACCGTGGCCGACCAGGCCCAGACGACCTACAACGGTTACTGCGTGAAGTGCAAGGAGAAGCGGGACTTCGAGGGGCACGTGGAGGTCTCGAAGACCGGAATGAACATGGCAAAGGGCAAGTGTCCGGTGTGCGGGACAACAGTGAACCGCATCCTCGGCAAGGCGAAGGTCTGAGGAGTACGGGTGGACGGGGGCGGGGTGGCCGACGGCCACCCCGCCCCCGTCGCCGTTCCGAACGGTGAGCTGTCAGGTGGCTGACACTGCCGCCAGCGGGCTGTGGATAACCCGGCAAAACCTGTGGATAAGGCTGGACAGCCGCCTGGCCACCTGTGGACAACGATCGACCGAGCGCAGGGAAGCGGTCACGATTCGTCATCGTGACCCGTACCGCGCTGCCCCGACCCACGCTGCTGCCCGGCCTCAACCGACTCTGGCGGGACCGGCACACGCTCCAGCTCGGCGTCGGCCCGGGCCCCGCCGTGCTGGTGGAACTGACGAACCCGCGAGCCGCCCGCCTTCTCGACCTGTTGGACGGCACCCGCAGCGAGAGCGCCGTGCTGGCGCAGGCGGTCGCCGCCCAGGTCCGAGGCGACGAGGCGCGTAGCCTGCTCGACGCCCTGCGCGCGGCGGGCCTGCTCGTGCCCGCGCACCACCTGCTCCCCCGCGACCTGGCCGGTGCGGTCCGGGCACGCCTCGCCGCGGAGTCCGCCGCCCTGGCCCTGGTCACCGCGCAACTGCCCGGCACCCCCGCGCAGGTCCTGCGTCGGCGGCTGGGCGCCCGGGTGCTGCTCAGCGGCACCGGGGCGCTCGGCGGGCCGCTGGCGGTGGCGCTGGCCCAGTCCGGCGTCGGGCAGGTGATCCCACACCTCACCGGCCCGGTACGCCCCATCGACCTGGTCGGCACCGGCATCCCCGCCGCCGAGGTCGGCCAGCCGCTGGCCCCGGCGGTCCGGGCGGCGGTCAACCGCGCCGCCCCGGGCACCGGCACCCACCCGGGCCGACCCACCCGCGTCGACCTGGTGATCCAGCTCGGCACGGACCGTCCGCCCGCGCTGCTCGCCGCCGGGCTGGCCCAGCGCCGCCAGCCGCACCTGCTGGTCACCCTGCGCGAAGGCGTACCGATCATCGGGCCGTTGGTCCGCCCGCCCGCCGGGCCCTGCCTGCACTGCGTCGAGCTGCACCGGGCCGACCGCGACCCGGCCTGGCCACGGCTCGCCGCCCAACTCGCCGCCACCGAGCCGATGGCTGTCGGCGCGACCGGCACACTCCTGGCGGCCACCGGGTACGCGCTGGCCGAAGCGCTGGCGCAGGTCGACGGCGGCAGCCCCGAGACGCTGGGCGGCGCCATGGAGATCATCGGCGCGGGCCGCTTCCGCCGTCGGGGCTGGCCACCGCATCCGGCGTGCGGGTGCTCGCGGAGCCGTGCGTGGGCACCAGCCCGGCCGCAGAGCAGCAGCGAGGCCCTCCGGTCGGTAACAATGACCGAGTGACCGACATCCCGCGCCGGGCCGTGTCCCGGACCGCCAAGCTCGCCGCTCTGCCGCTCGGCTTCGCCGGTCGGACCGTCCTCGGCATGGGTAAGCGCGTCACCGGGCTCGCCTCCGACGTGATCTCGGCAGAGATCCAGCAGCGCACCGCCGAGCAGCTGTTCAGCGTGTTGGGCCAGCTCAAGGGCGGTGCGATGAAGTTCGGCCAGGCGCTGTCGGTGTTCGAGGCGGCCCTGCCGGAGGAGATCGCCGCCCCCTACCGCCAGGCCCTGACCAAACTCCAGGAGGCCGCGCCGCCACTCCCGGTCGCCAGCGTGCACAAGGTGCTGACCGAGCAGCTCGGCCCGGACTGGCGGGACCGCTTCGTCGAGTTCAACGACACTCCGGCCGCCGCGGCCAGCATCGGTCAGGTGCACCGGGCCCGGTGGCGCGAGCCGGGGTACGGCCCGTCCGGCGAGCCGAACGGCCGCGACGTGGCCGTCAAGATCCAGTACCCGGGTGCCGGTGACGCACTGCTCGCCGATCTGAAGCAGCTCTCCCGGCTGGGCGGCATGTTCCGGGCCATCCAGCCGGGCCTGGACGTCAAGCCGCTCCTGACCGAGCTGCGCGAACGGATCACCGAGGAGCTGGACTACGAGCTGGAGGCCGAGTCGCAGCGCACCTTCGCCGCCGCGTACGCCGACGACCCGGAGATCTACATCCCGGCGGTGGTCTCCACGGCGCCCCGGGTGCTGGTCACCGAGTGGGTGACGGGCACGCCGCTGGCCGACATCATCCGGGAGGGCACCGAGGAACAGCGCAACGAGGCGGGCCGGCTGATGGCCACCCTGCACCTCTCCGCGCCGCAGCGGGCCGGGTTGCTGCACGCCGACCCGCACCCGGGCAACTTCCGGCTGCTGCCCGACGGTCGACTCGGAGTGATCGACTTCGGTGCCGTGGCGCGGATGCCGGAGGGCACGCCGGAGCCGATCGGTCGCATCGCCGCGCGGGCACTGCGCAACGACGCCGACGGGGTCGTGGAGGGGCTGCGGTCGGAGGGCTTCATCGGCCCCACCACCGACATCGACGCCGAGGGAGTGCTCAGTTTCCTTCGTCCGATGCTGGAGCCCATCGCCGCCGACGAGTTCCGGTTCACCCGGGCCTGGCTGCGCGCCGAGGCGGCCCGACTGGCCACACCCCGCTCCCCCACCTACCAGCTGAGTCGGCAGCTCAACCTCCCGCCGTCCTACCTGCTCATCCACCGGGTGACCCTCGGGTCGATCGGGGTGCTCTGCCAGCTGGAGGCGAAGGCGCCGTACCGGCGCATCCTGGAACGCTGGCTGCCCGGCTTCGCCCCGGTCGCCTGAGCGCCGCCGATCACGACGCCAAGGGCGGGTGCCGGTGGCACCCGCCCTTGCGCGTGGTTGGTTACTAGAGAACGCCCAGGTCGCGCGCCGCCTGGTTGCGGCTGTTCATGGCGACGGTACGGGCGGATCGGGTTGCCTCAGTGCTCGTGGTGGTACGACCGGCCTGAGGCCGGCGCATTCGGGCCCGGGACAACGCTTCGTGGAGTAGTTGCATCTCGAAGGCTCCACTCGGAACGTTCAACATCGTTTTCTCGCTGACTGCCGGTGTGACACCGGCGTAGTTGGTACGGATCGGGAACATGTCAGGCTGCCAGCCGGACCGCGCCACGCACCTCGGACAGCCCACTGGCCTCCAGGCGCGCCTCGGCCTCGACCCGGAGCGCGGCGTCACGGGCGACGTCCTCCTTACGCGGACGGCCACGGGGCCGCTTACGCGGAACAACCGCGCCACGCTCGAAGATCTCGCCGCCCCAGACGCCCCACGGCTCCGCTCGCTCCGCCGCACCGGCCAGGCACTCGACGCGCAGCGGGCAGTCCCCGCAGAGCGACTTGGCCAGCTCGAGCTGCGCAGGCGAATCGGAGAACCACAGGTCGGGGTCGAACTTCCGGCAGGGCAGGTTCGCCTCCATCTCGACGCTCACGTCGACGGGGGCCAACGCCAGACTCATCGCCCGGTCACCTCTCTCTCACTTCGATCTCGTGGATCGCATTCCGACGTACTTCGGCGGGGCAAAAAACTGAGGCCGCGGATCCCGGTAAGCGGGTTCCGCGGCCTCGAGGTGAGCCGGAGTCTGATGGTCAGACCGGTCTACCTCGAGGTGGAACGCCGCGGGCATCCGTGCGCTTGTTGGCGAACTGAATGCCCCTGCCCGTGATGCCACTGGTCCCCTCGACTCCGGTGGGTGCGACAGCCAGGATCAACTCGGCCTGAACCTGGTGCACCTGCGGAACCGACGGTCGTGCGACCGGAAGGGCCACCCGGACAGCCGACAGCGGAGCGTGGACGGGTGGCATCGCCGCCAGACGCTCATAGGTGAAGATCTCCACGGTGACCACCTCCCTCACGTTCCTCGAAATCGACCGGACCGACCCCCGTGAGCAGCCGGAATGGCGCCGCTCGCGTGGTGTGTTCTGAGGCTATTCCTCGCGCACGGGCGAGGGCAAACGAATTTACGACGAGATTTCGAAAGTTTTCTCCGGGCAGACGTCGTCCACCCCCGCGCCCCCCACGAGCGCCAGAACCGACTCCCCGTAGAGGCCCAACTTGCGCGGGCCGATACCGGCGATCGCGATCAGTTCTTCCGGTCGGCCGGGCCGCCGCTCGGCAAGCGCGGTCAGCGTGGCGTCCGTGAACACCACGTACGCGGGCACCTTCTGTGCCCCGGCCACCCGCCGGCGCCACTCAAGGAGACGTTCGTGCAGCTCATCGTCTATGCCGGACGGGCACGTGGGGCAGCGGCCCAGCTTCCGGTCCGGGCCGGCGAGCAGCGTGGCGCCGCAGATGCGGCAGGAGACGATCTGGGTCCGGCGCCGCTCGGGACGGCGGGCCGGCCCGCTGCCGCCGCTGGCCCGTTCGGCTCCACCGGACCGATCCAGTTGCGGCAGGAACCGCGACGGTCGCCGGGCTCGCCCGCCCGGCGAACGCGCGGCGGCATACGACAGCCAGAGCCACTGTCGGGCCCGGGTGATCCCGACGTAGAGCAGCCGGCGCTCCTCCTCGACCTGCTCGACGCTCTTGGCGTACGTGGTGGGCAGGGTGCCCTCGGCGAGCCCGACCAGGAACACGGCGTCCCACTCCAGCCCCTTGGCCGAGTGCAGCGAGGCCAGCGTCACCCCGTCCACCGTCGGCACGTGCTGCTGGGCGGCCCGCCGGGCCAGCTCCTCGGTGAAGTCGGTCAGGGTGACGGCGCGCTCCACGGAGGCCGCCTCGCCGATCGGCAGCACCTCGGGGGTGGCGGCGTACTCCTCGGCGAGCTGGACCAGCGCGGCCAGTGCCTCCCACCGCTCGCGGGCCGCGCCGCCGGCCGGAGGCGAGTCCGGTGCCCAGCCGACCGCGCTGAGCGCCTCGACGACGGCGACCGGCAGCGGCGTCCCGCCGTCGACCGACCGGGTGGCGGCGCGCAGCGCGACCATCGCCTGGCGTATCTCGGTGCGTTCGAAGAACCGCTCGGCGCCCTGCACCACGTACGGCACCGCGGCCTCGGTGAGCGCCTTCTCGTACGCCTCGGACTGCGCGTTGATCCGGAAGAGCACGGCGATCTCCTTCGCCGGTGTGCCCGAGTCGATCAACGCACGGCAGCGGGCGGCCACCGCGTTCGCCTCGGCCGGCTCGTCGGTGAAGATCCGCAGGTCCGGCTCGGGGCCGGGCGGGCGCTGCCCGCGCAGCTCCAGCCGCAGCCGGGCCTCGGTGCCGCGGGCCTGGGAGATCACCGCGTTGGCCAGCCCGACGACCTGCGGGGTGGAGCGGTAGTCGCGGACCAGTCGGACCACGGTGGCACCCCGGTAACGGCGCGGGAAGTCGACCAGGTAGCCGGAGGTGGCCCCGGTGAACGAGTAGATCGTCTGGCTGGCGTCGCCCACGACGGTCAGGTCGTCCCGGCCGCTCAGCCAGGCGTCCAGCAGCCGCTGCTGGAGCGGGTTGACGTCCTGGTACTCGTCGACCACGAAGTGCCGGTACTGACTGCGGATCTGCTCGCCGACGTCCCGGTGCTCCTCGATGCCCCAGACGGCGGCACGCAGCATGTCCTCAAAGTCGATCACGCCGTTGGAGCGCTTGAGCTGCTCGTACGCGGCGAACACCTCGGCCACCTTCGTGGGCTCGTGCGGCGTGTCCCGCAGCGCCCGAGCCGACGCCACCACGTACTCCCCCGGCTCGACCAGCGACGACTTGGCCCACTCGATCTCGCCGGCCAGGTCGCGTGCGGCGGCCCGGTCGGTGCGCAGGCCGACCCGGGCGGCGGCGAGGGTGACCAGGCGCACCTTGCTGTCCAGCAGCTCGGGCATGGCCCGGCCGGCCAACAGCCGGGGCGCGAAGTAGCGCACCTGGCGCAGTGCGGCGGCGTGGAACGTCCGCGCCTGCACACCGCCCACCCCGAGCGCGCTGAGACGACTGCGCATCTCGGCGGCCGCCCGGGCGGTGAAGGTGACCGCGAGCACGTGCCGGGAGGAGATCTCGCCGGAGAGCGCCCGGTGGGCGATCCGGGAGGTGACCGCGCGGGTCTTGCCGGTGCCGGCGCCGGCCAGGATGCAGACCGGGCCGGCGGGTGCGGTCACCGCGGAGCGTTGCTCCGGGTCCAGCCCGGCGAGCACGCGTTCCGACGCTGAGTGAACCACCACAACCAGGAATCATCTCAGCTACCCCGGACGTTGCAGCGAACAGCCTCGGCTTGATCCCCAAGCCGGCGGCCGGAGGAGTTGGAGGATCCGCATGTTGACGATGTATTCCACCCCCTGGTGCGGCTACTGCCACCGGCTCAAGTCGCAGCTCGACCGGGAGGGCATCGGGTACGACGTGGTCGACATCGAGCAGGACCCGAAGGCCGCGGATTTCGTGATGAGCGTCAACGGCGGCAACCAGACGGTGCCGACGCTGCGCTTCGCCGACGGCAGCGCCCTGACCAACCCCTCGATCACCCAGGTCAAGCAGCACCTGGCGACCCTCGCCGCCTGACCGGCCGGGTCCCCTCACGAACGAGCGGCCGCCCCACGCGGGGCGGCCGCTCGGCGTGTCTGATATCTGTCACCGCCCCGGTGGACGGTGGATCCCGGTCGTCACCTGCCGCTCGGCGTCCTCGGCGGAGCGGCGGGGTGCCGGAAGCGCCGGGCGGGTCGGTGGTGTGGGCGGGCGGGCACCCGACGGCGCGCTCAGGTGCCGGCCCCGCCACAGGTAGCAACCGGCCGCCACGGTGGCCACCCCGACCAGCGCGAACAGCACCCGGTAGTCGAGGAACCCGACCAGCAGCGCTCCGGCGCCGATGGAGAAGGCCTGCGGCCCGCTGACCACCGCCTCGGTCGCGGCGGCCACCCGACCCACCAGCCCGGGCGGGGTACGCCGCTGGATCAGCGTGTGCAGCCCCACCATCCGCAGCGGGAGCGAGACGCCGGCCAGCAGCACGGCCACGATCCCGAGCCGGAGATCGGGGTACGCGAGCGCGAGCGCCGCCGGACCGAAGAGGGCCACCCCGGCGGCCAGCGTGCCGACCTCACCGAAACGGCGGATGAGCGCCGGTGAGCAGAGCGCGCCCAGCAGGCCACCGACGCCCTGCACGGTGACCAGCACGCCCACGAACGCGACGTCCCGGTCCAGCCCCTGGTCGACGTACGCGAAGATGAGCGACTCGCTGAAGCCCATCACCAGCGACCCGAGCCCGAAGCCGAGCAGTGCCCGACGCAGCACCGGCTCACCGGCCAGGTGCCGCAGACCGGCGCCCAGCTCGGCCGGCCAGCGCAGCCGCACGGTCGGCGGTCCCGGCCGAGGGCTGGGCAGTGCGCTCACCACCGCGGCGGCGGTCAGAAATCCGACCATGCCGATCGCGGCCAGCGCCCACCCGCCGATCGCCGCGTAGAGCGCCGCGCCGACCAGAGGCCCGACCAGCCGCAACCCCTGGCGTACGGTCTGCAGCACCCCGTTCGCATCGGCCAGCAGCTCCACCGGCACCACCTGCCGGATCAGCCCACTGAGCGCCGCGCTGAGCGTGATGTACGACAGGCCGTACAGGGCCGCCACCAGATAGACGAGCCAGACGTCGTTCGCGTCCCGGACCGTGAACAACGGGGTGAGCAGGACCGCGGTGACCAGGTTCGCGGCCACGAAGAAGGGCCGGCGCGGGTAGCGGTCGACGAACCAGCCGACCAGCGGCGCGAGCGTCATCGGGGCGATCACGGCGAAGATCGTTGCGCCGGCGAGCCCGTCGGAGCCGGTCAGGTCCTTGACCCAGATCGCGAGTGCGAGCAGCAGGATCGACTCGGCGGTCATGCTGGCCAGCAGACCGCCGAAGAGCAGGCGGAAGTCGGGTCGGCGCAGGACGGTGCGCATGGGGGTCCCTCCGGCGGGGATGGCGCGCCCAGGGTGGGCGTGGTCGACGGGGCAGGACCGCGGGTGCGTCGTCGTCCGGCGTGGCCGTGGTCCATTTTTCGCAAGACACGCCCCCGCCGGAACCTCCGACGCCGGTCGCGCCGTCCATACTGACCGTGGGGGGCGAATTTCATACAGTTACCGTCGCGTTGCGGCGGTCGACGGGAAAGAGGACACCGTGCCTCCTGCCGGACACAGCCCGATCATGCGTCGTCGCCGGTTGGGCGTGGAACTGCGCAGCCTGCGCGAGGCCGCGGGCCTCACCGGGGACCAGGTCATCGGGCGCATCGGTTGGGCCTCCGCGTCCAAACTGTCCCGCCTGGAGAACGGGCGCAGCCGCCCCGATCCGGTCGACGTCCGTGTCCTGCTCGACCTCTACGGCGCCGACGAGGCGCAGCGTGCGGATCTGCTCGGCATCACCGGCGAGGCCGGCGACGTGCGGGGCTGGTTGAAGAACTTCCCGGTGATGACCGAGCAGCAGCGCGGCTTCGCCGAGTTGGAGGCCGGCTGCGTGGAGATCTCCGAGTACAACCCGGTGCTGGTGCCGGGGCTGCTGCAGACCGCCGACTACGCGCAGGTCCGGATCCTCTCGGCCCGCCAGGTGGACGAGGGTGCCGGCGATCCGGGGCGGGGCGACGAACCGGAGACCGAGGTCCAGGCCCGGTTGGCGCGCCAGGGCCTGTTGACCCGGGAGCCCGACGCGCCGCGCTACACCGCCGTGCTGGACGAGGCCGCGCTCGGCGGCCGGGCCGGGCCACCCGAGGTGTTGCGCGAGCAACTGATCCAGCTCTGTGAGCTGGCACTGCTGCCCAACGTGACGCTGCACGTGCTGCCGCGCGACACCCAGGTCGGCCACTGGTACCTGCCGCCGACCGCGTTCTCCCTCTATCGGTTCGCCGATCCCCTCGATCCGGAGACGATCGCCATCGAAGGGGGGTTCACCGACATCGTGTCGACCGATGCAGTCGCGCTAAATCGCTATAAAGTGGCGTTCGAGTGGCTATGCACGGCGGCACTGAATGCTTCGGACACGCTCGCCTGGCTGATCGAGGCGACCGGACGGCTGACCGAGGCGACGCCCCCATCCACAGTGGCGTTCGGGCCGTCAACGGCGCCGACCCAACGCCGCCGGGCCTCGGGGCGACTGACGGACCGGTGATCCACGGGGGACCCTCCGTCGGGGCGTGCGGCACCACTCGTCCCATCGGAACGGTTCACACCAGGAGCAGAACCATGAACGACATTCGCAACAAACCATCCGTTGCCGCCCACCACCTGGCGGATGCCCCGTGGCGTACCAGCACGCGTAGCCAGACCTCCAACTGCGTGGAGGTCGCTCCGCTGGCCGCTGGCCCGTCGGCCGTCGCGCTGCGCGACAGTAAGGACCGGAGCGGCCCGGTGCTGCAGTTCAACCGGGCCGGATGGCTCGGCTTCATCGCAGGAGCGAAGAAGGGTCAGTTCGATCTGAACTGATCCGGTGACCGGTTCGGGGCCGTCGGCGCATCGCCGGCGGCCCCGTCGCGTTGTCGGGCCGCCGACCCCGCTGAGCAGCCATCCGCTGATCAGACGAGCCTCGAAACCGATAGGCGCGTTTCGGTTGCTGAGACGAACACGCGGCGTAACATGGCCATCGACCACGTGGAAGTTCCACACTGGCTCATCCGTCGCCGTTCATCCGGAGACCCTCATGCGGTTCCTGATCGTTCGCACCGACATCCGCGCCGTCGCCGACGGTGACATCGCCGCCGCCTGGGCCGACGGCCACCGACTCCGCGACGAGACCACCACGCCCGAGCCGCGCCGGCAGACCGTACACGCCGAGGATCGGGACGCGGCGCTGCTGCTGGCTCGGGCCCTGTCCACGGTCGGCGCGGTCCGCGCCGGCAAGCAACGGGTCAAGGTCCTGCCGCTCAGCGAGCCCCGATCCGCCTTCCGGCACCGGCCGGGCCGCACCAGCACCTGATCTACCGAACGTCCGTCGTGGTCGGAACGGCTCCCCCGCCGCGTTTCTCGCCCCAGCCGACCACGACGGCCCGTGTTCCCGGCCCGTGACCGCCGCGGCAACGGCGTCCACGGGCCGGGACCGTGCTCACCGGTCGGCGTCCACCCACCCGTCGAGCCAGCGATGGATGAGGAACAGCGCGATCGACGACGGTGGCGGCAGGATCAACCGCGCCCCGTCGCCCACGTCGACGGTCCGGCCCGCCAGCGCCGCCCCGATCTCCCGACGGGAGAACCACCGGGCGTACGCGATCTCGGACGGATCGACCCGCACCGGGTCGGCAGGGTCGGCGGTGGCCAGGAAGCCCAGCATCAGCGAGCCGGGGAACGGCCACGCCTGGCTGCCCACGTACCCGATGTGGTCGACCCCGACGCCCACCTCCTCGCGGACCTCGCGCAGCACGGCCGCCTCGGCCGACTCCCCCGGCTCGACATAGCCGGCCAGGCAGGAGTAGCGCCGGCCGCCCGGAGTGCCCGGCCAGCCGGCGTTGTTGCCCAGCAGGCAGCAGCCGTCCGGGCCGTCGACACCGTCGTGCACCAACACGATCATCGCCGGGTCGGTACGAGGCCAGACCCGGCTGCCGTTGCGGTCCACCCGCGACCAGCCGGCCTCGTCCATCGCGGTCGGCGCCCCGGTAGCCGCCGAGTAACCGTGCCGGGTGTGCCAGTTGACCAGCGCCAGCGCGGTCGTGAAGATGCCGGCCTCCCGGTCGGCGAGCAGGTGGCCCACCTCGCGCAGGTTGACCGCGCGGGTGCCGGGCAGCGCCGGCAGCGACGTGTCGACCGCGAAGACCGGCACCCCGTCCGGCTCGACACCGAGGAACATCGCCACCGACTCGGACCCGACCGGCACGTCGGCCGCACCGAACAACACGAGCGCCGGAGGCGAGGCGTCGGTACGGGCCAGCGTCCGCCCCTCGTCGGTCGAGTCGAGCAGCAGCACCCGGGCCCGTAGCCACGCCTCGGTCAGCCACTGCGAGTCGCCCCGCCGGTGGGCGGCACGGTCCAGCGTGGACCGGGCCAGCGGCGGCGCCGTCTCCCCACTCACGCCGCGCCCTCCGTCGCCGGCGGTACCGGCCGGCTCACTGCTGCACCGGCTCGGTCCGGACGGTGGTCAGGGCAGCCAGCCCAGGGCTGACCCGCTCGGCGTCGCCGAGCACCACGACCGCGGCTCGGGCCGGCGCGAGGTACTGGGCCGCCACCTGCGCGACGTCGTCGACGGTCGCCTTCGCCAGCCGGGCCGCGTACTCGGCGAGGAAGTCCAGGCGCAGACCATTTCCGGCGTACGCGCTGGTCAGCGCGGCCAGCCCGGCCTGGGTGGACATGCCGAGCTGGAGGGTGCCGAGAGCGTACTGACGGGCCTGCTCCAACTCGTCGGGCTTGGGAGGCAGCGACGCCAGCCGACCCAGCTCGTACGTCGTCTCCAGCAACGCCGGGCCGGTGACCTCGGTGGCCACCTCTGCCGCGGCGACCAGCACCGACCCGGCCACCGAATGCTCGATCACCGAGTGCGGCCCGTACGTGTAGCCCTTGTCCTCCCGGATGTTTTCCACCCACCGGGAGGAGAAGTAGCCGCCGAAGACCAGGTTGGCCAGCTGCAGCGGGGCGTGGTCGGGATGGGTGCGGGGCACGGCCGGCAGTGCGATCCGCAGCGAGGACTGCACCGAACCGGGCCGGTCGACCAGCAGAAGCGGACCCGCCTCCACCGCCGGGGTGGGCGCCAGCGTGGCGACACGCCCGGCGCCGGCCCAGCCATCGAGCGCCCGCTCGGCCGCGTCCAGGGCCCGCTCCGGCTGTACGTCGCCGACAACCACCAACTGCGCGCCGGCCGGGTGTACCCGCTCGGAGTGCAGGCTGCGCAGCGCCGCAGGGCGAACCGCGCGGATCTGACCGGGCTCCGGGGTCTGCGTGGCGTACGGGTGCCGCCCGTAGATCCGCCTCAGCAGCGCCTCCCGGGCCAGGTGCGCCGGTTGGCTCTGCGCCACCTGGATCCGGTCGACCAGCCGGTCCCGCTCGGTGGCCACGTCGTCGCTCGGGTAGCTGGCGCCGGTCAACACCTCGGCCAGCAGTTCCAGCATCCGGTCCAGACCGGTGACCAGGCCGGCGCCGGACAGCATCAACCGGTCCGGGTCGACGCCCGCGGAGAGCCCGCCGCCCACCTTCTGCAGCTCGGCGGCGATCTGCACGCTGGTCATGGAGTCGGTGCCGGAGAGCATGGTCTGCGAGAGCATCGCGCCGCGGGCCGGGTGGGCCCGGCCGAACGGCACCCAGAGCCGCAGCTCGACCAGGGGTACGGCGGGCCGGCGTACCGCGATCACGGTGAGACCGTTGCCCAGCGTGCGTTCGGACTGCTTGGGCACCTTGAGCTTGCGGGTGGGACCGAGCGGCGGCAGCGTCCGCGGCCCAGGGGCGACGGTGGTGGCGCTCACCGGATCACCTTCGTTCGCGACTGCGGGGCTCGCAAGACCGGCTCACTCCTCGCGCTCACCGGACCACCTTCGTTCGCGACTGCGGGGCTCGCAAGACCGGCTCACTCCTCGCGCTCACCGAACACCTCCCGCGATGACCTCGACCGCGGCCCGGCGCTCCGGGCGCAGGGTGGACGCGGCGGCCCGGACCTGCTCCTCGGTGACCTCGCCGACCAGCCGGGGCAGGTCGTTGAGCAGGCCCGGCTCGCCGCGTTGCTGTTCCAGGACGGCCATGCCCAGCGCCCGGCCGAGCGCCGCGTCGGTGTCCCGCAGCAGGTGTGTCGCCATCCGGGCCTGGGTGCGGGCAAGCTCACCATCGGTCAACCCGTCGGTGGCGAGCCGGTCCAGTTCCTCGTCCATGGTGCGCAGCACCTTGTCCACATCTCCGCCGGGCGGCAGGTGCGCCTGCAGCAGCAGCGCCGTCGGGTCGCGTACGTCGAACGGGTCGCCCATGAAGCCGAGGTAACCGCCGAGGCTGGTCACCGTGCGGTCGCGCTGGACCAGTCGCTCGACCAACCGCGACGCGTCGCCGTCGGTCAGCACCTCGGCGAGCACCACGTACGGCAGGTAGCCGGCGAAGTCGCCGACCGGGTCGGGCACCCGCCAGGCACCGGCCACCGCCGGCAGCGGTGCCAGTTTGTCGGTGTACGAGGTGCGCCGCTCGGCGGTCAGGTCGGGCTCGGTGAAGTCGGGCCGTACCGGCGCCGGACGGGCCGGCACGTCAGCGAAGTGCCGGCTGACCAGTTCGGTCGCCTCGGCCACGTCGATGTCCCCGCTGACCGCGAGGACCGCGTTGCCGCTGGCGTAGTAGCGGCGGAAGAAGTCCGCGGCGTCGGCGACGGTCGCCGACTCCAGGTCGTCGAAGGAGCCGTAGCCGTCGTGCGCGTTGGGGAAGGTGTCGAACATGACCGGCGGCAGGGTCAGCCAGGGAAAGCCACCGTACGGCCGGTTGAGCACGTTGACGCGGATCTCCTCCTTGACCACGTCGACCTGGTTGCGCAGGGTCTCCTCGGTCAGCCGGGGGCCGCGCATCCGGTCGGCCTCCAGGAACAGCGCGCGCTCCAGCGCGTTGCTCGGCAGCGTCTCGAAGTAGTCGGTGTAGTCCAGGTGGGTGGAGCCGTTGAAGGTGCCGCCGGAGCCCTGCACGTGCCGGAAGTGGGCCAGCTTCTCCAAATTTTCCGAACCCTGGAACATCAGGTGCTCGAAGAGGTGGGCGAAGCCGGTACGCCCCTCCGGTTCGGAGCGGATGCCCACGTCGTAGACCACCGCCACCCCGATCACCGGTGCGCTGCGGTCGGGGGTGAGGACCACCCGCAGGCCGTTGTCGAGGGTGAACCGCTCGACCGGATATTTCGTGGCGGGAATTCGGGTTCTGCGCGTGGGCACGGGATCGACCCTAGCGCGTCGGCACCGCCGCCACGGGCGACCTCCGTGCAGCAGCCGCCACCGGGTTGGCCACCAGGGGCAGCACCTCGGCGCCGACCCGCTCGGCCTCCTCCCGGTGCGGCCAGCCGGAGAGGACGAACTCGTCGACGCCGAGCGCGGCGTACTCGTCGATCCGGGCCGCGACCTCGGCGTAGCTGCCGACCAGCGCGGTGCCGGCGCCCTCGCGGACCAGGCCGACGCCGGCCCAGAGGTTCGGTGCGACGGTGAGCCCGTCGGTGCGGCCGGCGTTCAGCGCGGCCATCCGGGCCTGGCCGACGGAGTCCATCCGGCGGAACCGGGCGTGGGCGGCGGCGATCCGTTCGGGGCTCATCCCGGCCAGCAACCGGTCGGCTTCGGCCCACGCTTCGGCGCTGGTGGGCCGGGCGATGACGTGCAGCCGCAGCCCGGTGCGCAGGGTGCGGCCGTGCTCGGCGGCCAGCGCCCGGACCCGGGTCACCCGAGCCTCGATCGACGCCGGCGGCTCGCCCCACATGAGGTAGACGTCGGCCTGCCGGGCGGCCACCGCCTCGGCGGCCGGGGACGCGCCACCGAAGTAGACCGGCGGTGGATCGGTCAGGGGTTTGGCCAGGCCACCGCCGTCGACCCGGTAGTGCGTGCCGGAGTAGTCGAACGGCCGGCCGGCCCAGGCGCCGCGCAGCACCTCGAGAAACTCCCCGGTGCGCGCGTACCGGTCGTCGTGCCCGAGGAAGTCGCCGTACGCGCGCTGCTCGGCGGGGTCGCCACCGGTCACGATGTTGAGCGACAACCGGCCACCGGAGACGGCCTGGAACGCCTCGGCCTGCTGGGCGATCAGAGTGGGCAGTGCGAAGCCGGCTCGGACGGCGACCAGCATGCCGAGCCGTTCGGTGTACTGGGCGACCGCCGCGCAGACGATCCACGGGTCGGGGCAGCCGGCGCCGACCGGGGTGAGTACGGCGGCGAAGCCGTGCGTCTCGGCGGCCCGACCGACCTCGGTCAGGTATGCCACGGTGGCGGCCCGGTCGTGTCGGGCGGCGCCGGCGGTCACGGTGGCGGCGCCGACCTGGTCGCCGTCGCCGGAGGTGGGTAGGAACCAGTGGAACGTCAGTGCTGCGGTCACCGGATTACCCTAGCAAGCTGGTAGGAAATGCCGATATATCTGAGACGCGGCTTCCCGATATATGGATGGCCCTTGACGTCGACTCCGGCCTGGACCACTCTTCCTACCAACTAAGTAGGAATACTGCGGATTGGATGACGATGAGACGGCTCCCCCTGCGCCGGTGGGTCACGCTGGCCACCCTCGCCGTGGTCGGCGCGGCGACCCTGGGCAGCACCGCCGCGTGCGGCGACGACAAGGAGGCCGCGGGCGGCAGCTCCGGCCCGGTGACGCTGCGACTCGGCTACTTCCCCAACATCACCCACGCCCCGGCAGTCGTCGGCGTGGAAAAGAAGATCTTCACCGACAAGCTCGGCACGAACGTGAAGCTGGAACCGAAGACCTTCAACGCCGGCCCGGCCGCCATCGAGGCGGTCTTCTCCGGCGCGCTGGACGCCACCTACATCGGCCCCAACCCGACCGTGAACGCGTTCTCCAAGTCCAAAGGTGAGGCCGTCCGGGTCGTCTCCGGTGCCGCCTCCGGTGGCGTGGCGCTGGTCGTCAAGCCCACCATCACCGACGCGCAGGGCCTGAAGGGCAAGAAGATCGCCACCCCGCAGCTGGGCAACACCCAGGACGTGGCGATCCGTTACTGGCTCAAGCAGCAGGGGCTGACCACCACCAAGGAGGGTGGCGGCGACGTCAAGATCGTGCCCCAGGAGAACGCGCAGACCGTGGAGACGTTCACGAGCGGCGCGATCGACGGGGCCTGGGTGCCCGAGCCGTTCGTGTCCCGGCTGGTCAACGCCGGCGGCAAGGTGCTGGTCGACGAGCGCGACCTGTGGCCGGACAAGAAGTTCGTCATCACCAACCTGCTGGTCAGCACCAAGTTCCTCAAGGCGCACCCGGACGTGGTGCAGAAGCTGGTGGACGGCCAGGTCGCCGCGAACGAGTTCGTCAACAGCAAGCCCGACGAGGCGCAGCAGGCCATCTCGGACGCGATCGGCAAGATCACCGGCAAGCCGCTGGACCTGAAGCTGATCAAGCAGGCGTGGCCGACGTTGACGTTCACCAACGACCCGATCCCCACCTCCCTCAAGGCCGGGCTCGACCACGCCGTCGACGTGGGGCTGACCGAGCCGGTCGACCTCAAGGGCCTGTACGACCTGACGTACCTCAACAAGGCGCTCAAGGCGCAGGGCCAGCCCGAGGTCGTCCAGCCGTGACGTCGACCACGACGACGCCGGAGAGCGCGACCACCGCGGTCGCGCTCTCCGGCGTGACCAAGGTGTACGGGCGAGGGGCGAACGCCGTACTGGCCCTGGACGGAGTGTCGCTGGACGTGGCACAGGGTGAGTTCGTCTGCCTGGTGGGTGCCTCCGGGTGCGGCAAGAGCACCCTGCTCAACCTGGTCGCCGGGCTGGACCGACCCAGCGGCGGGCAGATCGGCGTGACCGGGAACGCCAGCCCGGGGCTGATGTTCCAGGAACCGGCACTGTTTCCCTGGCTGACCGTCGAGGCCAACGTGGAGGTGCCGCTCAAGCTTCGCGGCCTGCCCCGGGCCGAACGCCGGGATCGGGTGGCCGAACTGCTGCGGACGGTGCACCTGGCGGACTTCGGCCGCAAGCGCCCGCACGAACTGTCCGGTGGGATGCGGCAGCGGGTCGCACTGGCCCGCACGCTGGCCCTGGACACTCCGGTGCTGCTGATGGACGAGCCGTTCGGCGCGCTGGACGCCATGACCCGGGACATCCTGCACGACGAGTTGGAACGGATCTGGTCCGAGCGCAAGCTCTCGGTGCTGTTCGTGACGCACAACGTGCGCGAGGCCGCCCGGCTGGCCGACCGGATCATCCTGCTGTCCAGCCGCCCCGGCCGGATCATCTACTCCACCGACGTGGACATTCCGCGCCCCCGGCGGATCGACTCCCCCGAGGTCGCCGCCATCGCCGCCGACGTCACCGAGCGGCTCCGTACGGAGGTGAGCCGCCATGGCCAGTGACACCCTCGCCAGCACGCGCTCCGACGCCCAGATCTCCGGACTGGACGCGCTGGAGATCGCCGGTCGGGACAAGGAGGTCTCCCGGGCCACCCGGCTCTGGGCGGCCACCTGGCCCAAGCTGGCCGCGCTCGCCATCGCCATCGGCATCTGGCAGATCGTGGTCTGGACCGGCTGGAAGGACCCGTGGGCCCTGCCCGGCCCGGGTCCGGTCTTCTCCGACCTCGCCGACTACGCGCTGAGTTCGGCGCTCTGGGACGGCCTGGCCACCACCGCCCGGCGAGCCGTGGTCGGCTTCGCCGCCGCCGTCGCCGTCGGGTTGCTCCTCGGCCTGGGCGTGGCCCAGTCGCGGGTGCTGCGGGCCGCGATCGGTTCGATGATCACCGCCCTGCAGACGATGCCGTCGATCGCCTGGTTTCCGCTGGCCATCCTGCTGTTCCAGCTCAGCGAGCAGGCGATCTTCTTCGTCGTGGTGCTCGGTGCCGCGCCGTCGATCGCCAACGGCGTGATCCACGGCGTGGACTACGTACCGCCGCTGCTGAAGCGGGCCGGGCGCAACCTGGGCGCGAGCGGGCTCAGCCTCTACCGGTACGTCATCGCGCCGGCCGCGCTGCCGGCGATCGTGGCCGGGCTGAAGCAGGGCTGGGCCTTCGCCTGGCGGAGCCTGATGGCCGGCGAACTGCTGGTGGTGATCGCGTCACGAACCTCGATCGGTGCCCAGCTCACCTACGCCCGTGACTTCTCCGACGCGGAGCGGCTGATGGCCATCATGATCGTCATCCTCGTCGTCGGCCTCGCCGTCGACTCCGCCTTCGGTGCGGCGGACAAGGCGATCCGGCGCCGCTGGGGCGTACTGGACCAGGCTGGTCAGTGACGTGTACGTCTCCGCGCGCAGCGACTACGCGCTCCGGGCGATGCTCGCCGTCGCCGCCGGTGTCGTCGGCGAGGGTGCGGGCGAAGGCGGCGAGCTGGTGAAGGCGGCCAGTCTGGCCGAGGCGCAGGACATTCCGTTCAGCTTCCTCCAGGGCATCCTGCTCGACCTGCGCCGGGCCGGCCTGCTGTTCAGCCACCGAGGCAGCGACGGCGGGTACGCGCTGACCCGCCCGGCCCAGGAGATCACCGTCGGTGACGTGCTGCGAGCGGTCGGCGGCTCGTTGACCACTGTCCGCGGCCTGCCGGCCGAGCGGGCCGGATATCACGGGGTGGCGGCCGGGTTGACCGACGTCTGGCTGGCGGTGCACGGGGCGATCGCCACCGTGGTCGACAGCAGGACCCTCGCCGACCTGCTCGACCGGCACCCGACGAACGAGGAGGGCGGTGTGGTCGAGCCGGTGCCCCGCCGGCCCGACCACACCTCGTACCGATCCTGACCGGGCCTGCCCCTCCGCCGGCACGGTCGGTCCGGTCGCTGCTCAACCCACGTACACGTCCGCCGCGCCGAAGCCCGGGGCGCCGGGGCTGTGCAGCTCCACCAAGCCGGCGGGAGCGTTACCTGCCGGAGTGGCATGCCAGGGTGCGAAGGCCGCGACCATGGCGAGCAACAGCCCGGCGAGCGCGACCGCGCCCACCAGGACCAGTTCGCGCAGCGCCCCCGAGCCGGCTTCGCCCGCCATGGTCACCCCTCCCGCACCGGGCCCCCCGCCCGGTATCCCCCGTGGGTCAGCTTCGGCCACCGGCGGCCGTGGCACAGTCAGCCAGCCGACCCGGCTGAGGCCGAATACCGACTCGAACGGGCGCGGACCGGTTGGCACGGCGAGCGGACCGGGCACAACGGCGCCACAAACGGATCGACCCGCCCAGCCGAAGCGGGGCGGGTCGGGCCGGACGTAGAAGATCAGACGGTGCGGGGGCGGCGCGGGCGGCGGGACCGGCCCGACGCGCGGTGTGCCGGCCGGCCGGCGCCGTCGGCGGCCGGGCCGCCGGAGCCACCGACGGTACGTCCCCGACCAGCGGCCGCCGGCGGGGCGACGATGGTCACCGGCACCCCGGACGGCTCACGGGCACCGGTCACCCGGGCCAGCGAGTCGTCACCCGGGCGCACCTGCACCGACTCCGGCCGGATGCCGGCCGTGGCCATCAGACGGGACACGTCCCGGCGCTGCTCGGGAAGGACCAGGGTGACCACGCTGCCGGACTCGCCGGCCCGGGCGGTCCGGCCGCCGCGGTGCAGGTAGTCCTTCGCCTCGGTCGGCGGGTCCACGTTGACGACCATGTCCAGACCGTCGACGTGGATGCCCCGGGCCGCCACGTCCGTGGCGACCAGGGCGGTCACCTGGCCGTTGCGGAACTGCTCCAGGATCCGGGTGCGCTGCGGCTGGGACTTGCCGCCGTGCAGCGCGGCCGCGCGTACCCCCTTGGAGAGCAACTGGCGGGCGAGCCGGTCGGCGCGGTGCTTGGTCCCCATGAACAGGATGGTGCGGCCGTCGCGGGCGGCGATCCGGGTCAGCGCGTCGGGCTTGTCCACCGCGTCGACGTGCAGCACGTGGTGGGTCATCGCGGTGACCGTGGCGGTGCCCGGGTCGACCGAGTGGGTCACCGGGCTGCTCAGGAAACGGCGGACCAACCGGTCCACGCCGCCGTCCAGGGTCGCCGAGAAGAGCATCCGCTGCCCCTGCGGCGCAACCTGCTCCAGCAGCTTGGTCACCTGCGGCAGGAAGCCCATGTCGGCCATCTGGTCGGCCTCGTCGAGCACGGTGATCTCGACCTGGTCGAGCCGGGCGTCACCGCGGTTGATCAGATCGTGCAGCCGGCCGGGGGTCGCCACGACCACCTCGGCGCCGGCGCGCAGGGCGTCCGCCTGACGCTGCAACGACAGCCCGCCGACCACGGTGGCGCAGCGCAGCCCGACGGCGCGGGCGTACGGGGCCAGCGCGGTGGTGACCTGCTGGGCCAGCTCGCGGGTCGGCACCAGCACCAGAGCCAGCGGGCGACCCGGCCGGGCCCGACGGCCGGCGGTGCGGGAGAGCAGCGCAAGCCCGAAGGCGAGAGTCTTGCCGGAGCCGGTGCGACCCCGGCCGAGCACGTCCCGACCGGCCAGCGAGTCGGGCAACGTGGCCGACTGGATCGGGAACGGCTCCAGGATGCCCTGCGCGGTCAGCGCGTTGAGCAGCGCAGGCGCCAGACCGGTATGGGCGAACGAAGGAACAACAGTGGTCACGCAGAAGCCTTCCTCGACGCGGCACGTGTCGAGGGAGGGCGCCGCGAACGGCGCTGTCACCGGCGGAAAAAGGCCGCCAGGACTCACAAGCACGAACCGAAGGTTGTACGGGCCGGCCCGCCGCCGGGCCGCCGCCTGCTCACGCAGGTCGACGGCGGGGCGGGCCGGTCCCGTCACCGTCGCGCCCGGAGGGCGCAGCGGGTGGTACCGACCGATCCGAAGATCAGATCGGGCGGATGTTCTCCGCCTGCGGGCCCTTCTGGCCCTGGGTCACCTCGAACTCGACCCGCTGGTTCTCGTCCAGGCTCCGGTAGCCGGAGGACTGGATAGCCGAGAAGTGGGCGAAGACGTCAGCGCCGCCGCCGTCCGGGGTGATGAAGCCGAAGCCCTTGTCAGCGTTGAACCACTTCACGGTGCCAATAGCCATGTGTTTCGTCTCCTTGACGGAACGTCGGACTCGCACTTGTTGCGAGCCCGAAGAGGAGCGCTCCGCGCGGGAATGCGCGAATCGCCTGTCGCTTCTGGTCGCCCCGCCCGGAGAACTCCGGACACAACAAAGAGCGCCTGGGGCCACAATCCCGCCAGGCGCACACAGAGTCTCTGGTAACCAAAACTGCAACCCGGTCAACGTACCACGGATTTTCCCGCCCCGGTCAAGATTGGTCGGAATCTTCGGGCAATCGGGCGATCAGGGCCGTGAGCCCGGTCACGTCCAGCAGATCGGCAGGACGCACCGTCGCCCCGTTCCGGACGTAGTGGAACGCCGCGCCGACCCGATCGACCGGCACGCCGGCCAGCTGCGCCCAGGCCAGCCGATAGACGGCCAACTGCACGGCGGCCACCTCCGCCGCCGGGCCGGAGGGCTGCGCGCCGGTCTTCCAGTCGACCACGTCGAACCGGCCACCCGGCCTCGAGAAGACCGCATCCATCCGCCCCCGGACCACCACCTGAGCGATCACCGTGGCGAACGGCACCTCCACCTCCACCGGAACCCGGTCGGCCCACTCGCTGGCGAGGAAGCGCTCCTGCAGCTCGACGAGCGCCTCGTCCGGCGCGGCATCCGCGTCGGCCGCACCCGGCAGCTCGTCCAGGTCGAGCAGCCGGTCGGCACCGAAACGCTGCTCCAGCCAGGCGTGGAAGGCCGTGCCCCGGCGGGCGTACGGGTTGGGTTCGGTGGGCACCGGACGGCGCAGCGTCCGGGCCAGCGCCGCCGGATCCCGACGCAACGCGACCAGCTGGGTGACGCTCAACTGACCGGGCAGGGCCACCTCGAGGGCACCGGAGAGCCGCGTCAACTCGGCCCGCTCGGCGAGCAGCAGGGCCGCCTCACGCTGCCAGCGCGCCACCTCCGGATCCACCTCCGGCTCGCCGGTGACCACCACCTCCACAGGGCCGTCGGTCATCAGACGGCGGACCAGCGCGGCCGCCTCGGCCAGCGCCGGCCGTCGGCCGCCCAGCGGGTCGGCCGGCCACTCCGCGCTGAGCACCACCTCGGCGGTCGGGTTCGTCGCATCCGGGGTCGGCTCCGGCGCCCACACGTCGACCAGGTGCCCCGGGCCGCCGTCCAGGCAGGCGTCGTACACCTCGCTCAGGAAGACCGACGGGCCACGCGGCCGCTTGGTCCCCTCCCCCCACCAGTACCCCGAGCAGAGCAGCAACCGACGCGGCCGGGTCACCGCCACATAGGTCAGCCGGCGCTCCTCCCGCTCGTCGTGAGCCCGCCAGGCGTCCGTGAAGTCGGTCACCGCCCGGGCCACGGCCCGCTGGTCGGCCGTCTCGTCGAGCGCCAGCTCCGGCAACCCGTCGTGGTCGCCGCGCAGCGGGAACGGCAGCACGCCCAGGCCGCCCAGCCAGTGGTCGGAGTTGCGGACCGGCCCGGGCCACAGCCCACGGCTCAGCCCCGCCACCGCCACCACATCCCACTCCAGGCCCTTGGCGGCGTGCGCGGTGACCACCTGCACCGCACCCTCCACCACCTCGACCTCACCGGGGGCGAGGCCGCGCTCCTCGTCCTCGGCTGCCGCCAGATAGGACAGGAAACCGGCCAGGGTCGCGCCGGGGGTCTCGCCGCCGAACCGGGCCGCCACGTCGCCGAGGGCGTCCAGGTGCCCCCGGGCCAGGCCGGCGTCGCCGGCGCCGTCCCGGCCGGCCCGCACCGCGACCTCCACATCCAGGCCGATGGTCCGCTCGATGTCCGCGATCAGATCCGGAAGGGCCTGGTCCAGTCGGTAGCGAAGCAACGCCAACTCCCGCCCGTACGCGCGGAGCCGTGCGAAACCCTCCGCCGAGTACGCCTGTGCCGGACCGAGGTCGGCCAGCGCCTCCACCAGGGTCGCCTCGTCCAGCAGGTCGGGACTGATCTCCGAGGTGTCGTCGGCCGCCACCTGCCGCCGGGCTCTGGCGATGGCCCGGGCCCGCCGGTGCAGAGCCACCAGGTCACGCGGCCCGGTCCGCCAGCGGGCACCGGTCAGCAGCCGCAGCAGGGCGGCACCGTCGGTCGGGTCGGCCAGCACCCGCAGCGTGCAGACCACGTCCCGTACCTCGGGGGTGTCCAGCAGGCCCCCCAGCCCGACCACCTCGACCGGGAGACCGCGCTCGCGCAGCGCCGACTCGATCGCCGGGATCTGACTGCGGACACGGACCAGGACGGCGGTGCTCGGGCGCTGCGCCACCGGAATGTGCTCGGGAGCCGCGCCGGGCATCCGGGCCGCGCCACGCCACGCGGCGAGCACGCTGTCGGCGATCCAGTCCGCCTCGTCGGCGTAGGTGGTCAGCAGCGCGCAGTGCACGGTGCCGCCCGCGGCCCCGCCGGGACTGCGGTGCGGGATCGGATCCAGGACGGTGAGCGCGGAGCGCAGCTCCGGGACCCGGGCGCCGGCCGCGCGCAGCGGGGTGGACAGCGCGTTCGCCACCCGGAGGATCTCCGGCCGGTTACGCCAGCTGGTCGTGAGACCGAGCGCCGCGGCCGGTTGACCGCCGGCCCGGGCGAACTCGGTCGGGAACCGGTCCAGGGTGCCGGCGCTGGCCCCCCGCCAGCCGTAGATCGACTGACACGGGTCACCCACCGCCGTCACCGGGTGCCCGCCACCGAACAGCGCGTTGAGCAGCACCACCTGGGCGTGGCTGGTGTCCTGGTACTCGTCGAGCAGCACCACCCGGAAGCGGTCGCGCTCGATCGCACCGACCCCGGGGTGGTCCCGGGCCACCCGCGCCGCCCGGGCGAGCTGGTCGGCGAAGTCCATCGCCTCGAAGTCCTCCTTGCGCCGGGCGTACGCCCGCACCAGCGGCAGCAGGCGCAGCCGTGTCTGCTGGAGCGCGAGCGCCTTGCGGACATCCGCGTAGACCCGGCCCGGTCGGGACTGCACCTCGGCGAAGAAGCGGCCCGTCCAGGCGGCGAGCTCGTCCGGGGCGACCAGGTGCTCATCCAGCTCCCCGGCGAGCGCCAACACCGCGTCGGTGATGGTGCTCGGCATCCGGTCCACCTCGGACATGTCGCCGTCGTAGTTGCGCACCAGCAGGTCGACCAACTGCCAACGGGACGCCTCGGTGAGCAGCCGGGTGGACGGCTCGTAGCCGGACCGCAGCCCGTGCTCGGTGACGATCCGCCCGGCGTACGAGTGGTAGGTGGAGACGGTGGGCTCACCGGCCAGCGGGTCGTCCAGCGGGTCGCGGCCCTGCCGGCCGAGGCGCCGGATCAGCTGGTCGAGCCGGGTCCGTACCCGGTGGGCCAGCTCGCCGGCCGCCTTACGGGTAAAGGTCAGCCCGAGGATCTGCTCCGGGCGCACGTACGAGTTGGCCACCAGCCACACCACCCGTGCGGCCATCGTCTCGGTCTTGCCCGACCCGGCACCGGCGACCACCAGCAGCGGCTCCACCGGGGCGGCGATGATCGCGGCCTGCTCCCGGGTGGGCGCCGGCAGCCGCAGCAGCTTGGCCAGCTCCACCGGCGTGTACCGGGGGCCGGCGTCGGCGAGCCGGGGCGCCGGAGCGGGGCCGGCACCGAAGAGAGTGGGCTGGGTCAAGGGTTCTCCGGACGACGGACGGTCGGCGGCTCGACGACCTGGCGCCCCTGCCCGGAGACCGGGCAGCTGGTCCGTACCGGGCAGACCCGGCACTTCGAGTTGGCCACCGCGGCGAACGTGGCGGCTGCCATCGTATCGGCGGTCCGCCGGACCAGCGCGGTCGCCCAGCCGGCCGCCGGTCCCTCGCCGACCGCCGGCTGGTTCTGCTCCCGGGCATCCTTCGCGGAGGTGCCGAGCTGCACCAGCGCGGCGCCCCCGGACTCGTCGCCGAACTCGGCGAACGCCCCCGCCTCGACCGCGGCCTGGTATGCGCCCAGCTGTGGGTGCTCGGCCAGATCTGTGCCGGTGACGGCGGTCGACTTGCCGGTCTTCAGGTCGATCACCACCAGCCGCCCGTCCTCGTCGACCTCCAACCGGTCGACCCGCCCGGTCAGGTCGACGGGTCGGTGCGGGTCGTCCAGGCGGACCGCGAACTCGTGCTCGATGGCGAGCAGCCGGCGCGGGTTGGTCGCCAACCAGCGCAGCAGCTTGTCGACCATCGCCTCGGCGCGCTCCCGCTCCGGGCCGGCCATCCACCGGGCGGCCAGCTCGATCGCGTCGAACCGGGCGGCCACGTAGTCGAGCAGGGCGCCCCGGTCGGCGCTGGCGTCCTCGGCGAGCATCGCGGCGGCGTGCACCAGATTGCCCACCCCCTGGGCGGTGCTGGTCGGGCCGCTGCCACCGTGCCGTTCCAGCAGCCAGCGCAGACTGCACCGCAACGCGCTCTCCATGGCCGACGGGGTGACCCGTACCGGCTCGCCGTCCTCGACGAGCGGCCGGTCGTCGGAGAGCGCGCGCAGCCCCCACCAGTCGTCGGGGTGCGCACCGGGCACGCCGGCGGCGGCGAGCCGCGCCAGTTCGGTCGCCGCGGCACGCCGCCGGGCCGTCGAAGCGGCCGGGTCGGTGATCGCGGTACGCAGCTCGGCGACCAGCGCCGGAAGGGTGAGCGCGCGGGGCGGGCGGGTGACCGGCAGCGCACCGGGCCGATCCGGTTCACCATCCCCCGCCGCGTCGACAACGGCCTCCCCGCCGTGCGACCCGCCCTTCCCTGCCGCGTCGGCGGTCGGCGTACCGCCGGTCTCCGGGCCGCCGCGCGGACCGGGCGGTGCGGGCGGGTCGACCGGGCCGGCGCCGTTCGGCGGCGTGGGCGGCGCGACGGGGCCCAGTTCGTGGAGGAAGCGGCTCGGCTGCTCCTCGTGGTCGTCACCGCCGACCGCGGCCGATGCCACGGCGCTGACCAGCAGCCGGTGGCGGGCGCGGCTGACGGCCACGTGGAAGAGGCGGCGTTCCTCGTCGAGCAGCGCCGAGGTCTGACCCATCACGTTCGCCGCGGTCGCCCCGCCGACAGACCGGCCGGCCAGCACGTCGACGAGGCGCTCCGAGCCGAGCAGGCTGCCGCGCAGTCGCAGATCCGGCCAGATGCCCTCTTGCACGCCGGCCACCGCCACCAGGTCCCATTCCAGGCCCTTCGCGGCGTGCGCGGTGAGCAGCCGGACGGCGGCGCCCCGGTCAGCGGTCGGGGCGATGGTGTCCGCCGGCAGGTCCTGGCCGAGCACGTGGTCGAGGAACACTTCGGTGCGGGCGCCGGGGAGCCGGTCGGTGAACCGGGCCGCCGCGTCGAAGAGCACCAGCACCGCGTCCAGGTCACGGTCGGCTGCCTCGGCCCTGCGCCGTCGGGCCAGGTCCCCCTCGCCGGCTGCCGGCCGCCCCTCGCCGACGGCGCCGGCCCAGCGTTCGGCCAGCCCGCTGGCGTGCCAGACCGCCCAGAGCACGTCCTCGACGGTCGCCCCTGGGCGCGCGGCGGTGTCCCTCGCCGTCGCCAGCAGCCCGGCGACCGCCTGCGCCGGCTCCGCCCACCGACGGTCGATGCCGGCCAGCTCGGCCGGGTCACGCAACGCCTCGACGATCAGCTCCCCGGACGGGCGCCGGTCCGCGACGGCCAGCGCCAGCGCGCGCAGGCCCTGCCGCAGCCGCCGCTCGGCCAGCGGGTCGGCGCCACCCAGCGGTGAGTGCAGCAGCGCGACCGCCGCCTCCTCGTCCAGACTGTCTGGCTCCAGCGCACACCGCAGCAGGAGCAGCAGGGGTGCCACCGCCGGTTGCAGATGCAGCGGCAGATCCTCGCCGTGCACCACGGTGGGTACGCCGGCCGCGTGTAGCGCCCGCTGCAGGGTGGGCAGCTGCAACGCGGTCGACCGCACCAGCACCGCCATCCGTGACCAGGGCATGCCGTCGAGCAGGTGAGCGGAGCGCAGCGCGTGGGCCAGCCAGGCGGCCTCGCTGGTCGCCGAACGGAACGTGTGCACCTCGACCACGCCGGCCGGCGCGTCCGGCAGCGGATGCAGGCGGCGGTGCGCAGCCGGCCCCCGCAACCGGCGGCCCAGCCGGGCGATCGCCGCGAGCAGGCCCGGGCCGGCCCGGTACGAGGTGGTCAGCAGCACCTGCGCGGCCGGCGCCCCGGAGGCGGTCCGGAAACGGTGCGGGAAGGTGCTCACGCCGGCCGGGTCGGCGCCCCGGAAGGCGTACGTGGACGAATCCGGGTCGGCGAAGGCGACCAACGGCTTGCCCCCGCCGGCGATCACCGACAGCAGGTCGAGCTGGGCGGGATCGGTGTCGGCCAGCTCGTCGACGTACACCTGGGCGAGCCGGCGGCGTTCGGCGGCCAGTAGCTCCTCGTCGTCGCGCAGCAGGCCGGTGGCCGCCCGCACCAGCTCGGCCGGGTCGTACGCGATCGAGCCGCGGTTGCTGACGTCACGCAGCGCGAGCACCGCGACGTACTGCCGCAGGAACCGGGCGGCCGCCGGCCAGTCGGCGCGGCCGAGCTTCTCGCCCAGCCGCGCCAGGTCGACGGGCCCGACACCGCGTTCGGCGGCGCGCATGAGCAGGTCGCGAAGCTGGCCGGCGAAGGCTCGGGTCCGTAGGGCGGGGCGCAGGTCGGTCGGCCAGCCGACCGGGTCGTCCTCGGGCTCCTCGCCCACCACGTCCAACAACTCGCGGATGATCAGATCCTGCTCGGGACCGGTGAGCAGGCGGGGCGACGGCTCGCCACGCTCGGCCGCGGCCCGGCGGAGCAGCCCGAAGGCGTACGCCGGAAAGGTGCGCACCAGCGGCTCCCGCAGCACCCGGTGGCCGTCCTGCGCCACCCGGGCCTCGATCCGCCGACGCAGGTCGGTGGCTCCTCGGCGACCGAAGGTCAGCACCAGGATCCGTTCGGGGTCGACCCCCTCGGCCACCCGGGCGGCGACCGCCTCGACCAGGGTGCTGGTCTTGCCGGTGCCCGGCCCACCGAGCACCAGCATCGGCCCGTCGGTGTGCCCGACCACCTCTGCCTGCACCGGATCGACCCGCCGCTCGGCACCGACCGGCGGGGTGCTGTCGTCAGTGCGGACGGTGTCACCGGCACCCACGGTGCTGCCGTCAGCAACGCTCCCGTCCCCCCGCGCCGGCCCTCCGGGCCGCCGCACCAACCGGTACGCCTGCATCAGCTCATCCCATCACGCCCATACGACACCAACCCCACCCCACCCAACCTCTCCACCCCACCCCATCCAGATCGGTCGATCATGAGGTTGGCGGCGCGACACGCCGACAGCGGTGCCGTCAACCTCATGATCAACCCAGGTCGGCCCGGATCAACCCGGATCGGCCCGGACCGGCCCGGGTCAGGCCAGGCGGGACTCGATGGCCTCCAGGGCGGCGGGGACGTTGTCGGCCACGGTGAGGAGGCCGAGGCCTGAGGGTTTGAGAAAGTGCTGGTCGGCGAGGGTGCCGAGCCAGTCCAGCAGAGGCCGGTAGAAGCCGTCGCTGTCGATCAGCACCATCGGCTTGGTGTGCAGCGCGAGGGTGGCGGTGGTCCAGACCTCGAACACCTCGTCCAGGGTGCCCAGCCCACCGGGCAGGGTGAGGAACGCGTCCGACTTGTCGATCATCAAGGTCTTGCGGCTGGCCATCGAATCGGTCACCAGCAACTCGTCCGAGCGCAGGTCGGCGACTTCCAGGTCGACCAGCGCCTGCGGGATCACGCCCAGGGTCCGCCCGCCGGCGGACCGGGCGCCGTCCGCCAACGCGCCCATCATGCCGACGCAGCCGCCGCCGCTGACCAGCGTGTGCCCGCGCCGGGCCAGCTCCGCGCCGGTCTCGGTGGCGAGGTCCAGCCACCGCTGGTCGAGGGTACGCGAGGAGGCGCAGAAGACGCAGATCGCCGCCATCAGCCCTCCCGGGGCTTTTCGGCGGCCTGCTCGGCGGCGGCCTGCTGGTCGGCAGCGGTACGGGTGACGGCCTCGTCGCGGACTGCCTCCTGCTCGGCGGAGAGCGCCGCCTCGGCCTCGACGATGTGCCGGACCGCCGCGCCGACGTCGTCGGTGAGGCAGATCAGCTCCAGGTCGGTCGGGCCGATCTTGCCGCTCGCGGCCATCGTGTCGCGCAGCCAGTCGAGCAGCCCCTGCCAGTAGGCGGTTCCCATCAGCACCACCGGAAACCGGGTGACCTTGCCGGTCTGCACCAGGGTCAGGGCCTCGAAGAGCTCGTCCATGGTGCCGAACCCACCGGGCAGCACGACGAACGCCTGCGCGTACTTGACGAACATGGTCTTGCGGGCGAAGAAGTAGCGGAAGTCGATGGCCAGGTCGGCCCATTCGTTGACGCCCTGCTCGAACGGGAGCTCGATGCCGAGCCCGACGGAGCGCCCGCCGGCCTCGCTGGCGCCCCGGTTGGCGGCCTCCATCACGCCCGGCCCGCCTCCGGTGATCACCGCATAGCCGGCTCGGGCGAGCGCACCGCCCAACTGCTCGGCCAGTCGGCACTCGGGGGTGTCCGGGCCGCTGCGGGCGGAGCCGAAGACGCTGACCGCCGGAGGCAGATCGGCGAGGGTGTCGAACCCCTCGACGAACTCGGAGAGGATGCGCAGTGCTCGCCAGGCGTCTCTGGTCTTCCAGTCGTCCCGCCCGCGCGAGTCGAGCAGTCGCTGGTCGGCGGTGCTGCTCGGGATCGCCCCCCGGCGCAGCGTGACCGCGCCCCGATGCCGCTCCTGTCTGGGACCGCGGCTGGCCTCCCGCCCGTTGCTCTGGCTCATGGAGCAACCGTAGTGGAGCCGTACCGGCCGGGTGGGCGGGGTGCGGACGCCAGGAAATAGTTCGGGATCTTGGGCAACTATTCGGCTCCGCCGTACGTCTTACTATTCACATACCGGGTATGCCCCGGCGCGCGCCTTCGGGGGAGGAACAGCGTGATCAGCAACAGCGAGATGATCCGGATCCGTCGCCAGATGCAGCGACGGATCCGAGACGTGGTGGCCGAGCGCCGCCGCACCCGTCAACTGGACCCGACCACCGTCCCCATCCCCTCCGGAGCTGATCAAGAGGTTTGCGTCGCCGACAACGGGCCCGGCTGACGCAAACCTCTTGATCACCGGCGGGGGCGGGGTCAGGCCGGGGCCAGCCAGCGGTGCAGGGTTGCGGCGCCGTCACGGATCTTGGTGATCTCGACGTGCTCGTCCCTGTGGTGGGCCAGGTTCGGGTCTCCCGGGCCGAAGTTGAGCGCCGGGATGCCCAGGGCCGCGAACCGGGCCACGTCCGTCCAACCCAGCTTGCCGATCGGCGCCGCGCCGACCGCCGCCACGAACTCCTTCGCCGGGGCCGCCTCCAACCCGGGGGCCGCGCCCGCCGCCGCGTCGGTCACGGCCACCTCGAAGCCCGCGAAGACCTCCCGCAGGTGCGCCTCCGCCGCCGCCGGGTCGCGATCCGGTGCGTACCGGTAGTTGACCTCGATCTCGCAGTGATCGGGGATCACGTTCCCGGCGACCCCGCCGTGGATCCGGACCGCGTTCAGACCCTCGCGGTAGTCGCACCCCTCGATGGTGACCCGACGCCCCTCGTACGCCTGGAGCCTGCGCAGCACCTCACCGGCGGCGTGGATGGCGTTCACCCCGTGCCAGGAGCGCGCGGCGTGGGCCCGCTCACCCGTGGTCGTCACGATGGCCCGCATGGTGCCCTGGCAGCCCGCCTCGACGATGCCGTACGTCGGCTCCAGCAGCACCGCGAAGTCCGCCTCCAGCCACTCCGGGTACGCCTGACCGACCAGCGTCAGCCCGTTGTACCGCGACTCGATCTCCTCGGCCTCGTAGAAGAAGTACGTCACGTCGTAGCGCGGCTCGGGCAGGGTCACCGCGAGGTGCAGGGCGTACGCGACGCCGGACTTCATGTCGGAGGTGCCGCAGCCGTACATCAGGTCGCCGCGCATGGTCGACGGGAAGTTGTCGTTCAACGGCACGGTGTCCAGGTGCCCGGCCAGCACCACGCGCTGCGACCGACCCAGGTCGGTGCGCGCCATGACGGTGTTGCCGTGCCGGTGGGTCGTCAGGTGCGGTACGCCCCGCAGCACCTCCTCGACGCAGTCGGCGATCGCCTTCTCGTTGAGGGACACGGACTCTATGTCTACCAAGGCGCGGGTCAGCGCCACCGGATCGGCGAGGACCTCGGGGGTCAGCGGGTTCTCCATGCTTCGCACGGTACCTTCAGGTCTGTCAGCGCGAGGAGTGCGCAGGGGCCAGCTCGGCCGCGACCGAAAGGGAACGACGTGACGTCCGCAGATTCCGCCTGGGGCATCGGCCTGGCCACCGTCACGGCAGACGAGCAGGTACTCGACACCTGGTACCCGACCGGCAAGCTGGGCCTGGGCGAGCTGCCGCTGGTCGCCGGTGAGGACAAGGCGGACGTGCTCGACCTGCCGCCGACCGCGCTCGGGGAGCGATCGCTACCCGGTCTGCGTACGGTGCAGGTGGTCACCGTGATCGGCTCCCTGGACGAGGAGATCAAGGACGCTCCCGACGCGTACCTCCGGTTGCATCTGCTGTCCCACCGCCTGGTGCGGCCCAACCAGCTCAACCTGGACGGCATCTTCGGCAAGCTGGCCAACGTGGCCTGGACGTCCGCCGGGCCGTGCCCGCCGGAGCGGGTGGACGAGCTGCGGGTGATCGAGCGGGCCGCCGGCCGCCACCTGGCGGTGTACGGGGTGGACAAGTTCCCGCGGATGACCGACTACGTGGTGCCCGCCGGTGTGCGGATCGCCGACGCCGACCGGGTCCGCCTCGGCGCGCACCTGGCCGCCGGCACCACCGTGATGCACGAGGGCTTCGTCAACTTCAACGCCGGCACGCTCGGCACCTCGATGGTCGAGGGGCGGATCGTGCAGGGCGTCGTGGTCGGCGACGGGTCCGACATCGGCGGCGGCGCCTCGATCATGGGCACCCTGTCCGGCGGCGGCACCGACAGGGTGCGCATCGGTGAGCGGAGTCTGGTCGGCGCGAACGCCGGTGTCGGCGTCTCGCTGGGCGACGACTGCGTGGTCGAGGCCGGCTGCTACATCACGGCGGCCTCGAAGATCACCCTGCCGGACGGCCGGGTGGTCAAGGCCCGGGAGCTGTCCGGCGTCGACGGCCTGCTGTTCTGGCGCAACTCGGTGACCGGCGCGTTGGAGGCCCGGGCGCGCACCGGCCGGGGCATCGAGCTCAACGCCGCCCTGCACGCCAACGACTGACGGCCCCGCCGGGTCCGCGGCGCTCGGCCGCGGACCCGGACGGGGTACGCCTCAGCGCAGCCGGTACGCCTGGATGATCTTTTCGCTCACCGTGTTGCCGGCGGCGTCCCGGGCGGTGGCCCGCAGGGACGCGTACCCGGCGCCGGCGGGATGCCGGACGGTGGCCGTCCAGCCGTGCCGACCGTTGCGGACCTGGGCGGCCTGCCAGGTCTTGCCGCCGTCGTAGGAGACGTCGACGGTCAGCTTCTCCACCCGGGCGGCCGGCGCACCGGGCTGCGACTCCACCCGCACCGGAATGACGAAGCTCCGCCCGGCCGGAGCGCTGTTGTCGACCGCCAGCGGCGGCGCGAAGCGTACCGCCCTCAGGGGCAGCCGGGCCGGGGCGTCGCCATTGACGTGCCGCGACCGGAAGGTCCAGCTGGACTCCACCTCCGTGCTCAGGTCGGTGAAGCTGCGCTTCGCCGACGTGCTGAGCCGGTAGTTCGCCGCGCCCGGCGGCACGGTGAACTCGCCGTAGCCGGCGTACTCGCTCTCGCCGACCAGCTTCCCGTTGCGCCACAGCGTGGTGCGCTCGGTGTCGGTGAGCGACCCGCCCGGGTGCCCGGCCGCGTCGCTGAAGATCGGCAGCCCGACCAGGATCGTGTCACCGACCCGGGTGACGCTCTGCTCCGGCCAACGTGGGGTCGGGAACGACGGTGAGTACGGCGCGTGGTTCCAGTCCTCCCGGACGGTCCGTCCGGCGCGATAGGCCGTGGGTGTCGAGAAGAGCGCGGCCTTCGCGTTCAGCCAACCGTCCTCGTCCCGCGTCCCGAAGTCGATCTCGGACTCCCACTTCACACCTCTGGTGTTGTAGTGCTCGACCCGCTGGCCGGGCACGTCGGTGGGCAGGATCAGCGCGGATCCGCCGACGTTGTACTCCAGCGCGGACAACACGATCCGCTCGGCGTCCAGCCCCTGGTAGCCGCCCCCGAACCGGTGTACGACGGTGGCCAGGTCCCGCCGGGTGTAGTTCCGCACGAAGCCGGTGGGCATACGGCCCGGGATCGCTTCGGCCAACGCGTACAGGTAGGGGCTGTTGGCCGTTTCGGGTTTGATCCACTGGCTGCTGATGGTGGCGACGAACCGGTCCGCGGAGGCCGGCCGGCCGAGCTGGGCGCTGGTCAGGCCATCGAAGGTGTCCGTCCAGAGCCCGATGGTGTAGCTGCTGCCGTCGTCGGCGGTGAAGTTTCCGCTGACGTCGATCAGCGCCGAGTAGGCGCCGCGCTCCGGAACGGTCGTGCGGACCGGCTTCGCCCGGCGGGCGTCCACGGTGATCCGGGTGTCCCGGTCGACGGTCAGTTCGGGTTGCACCAGCGCGGACAGCCCGGTCGGCCCACCGTCCGGTCCGGTCTCGAAGATCAGGCTGCTCAGGCCGTAGTGCCCCTTGGGCACCCGCACCGTGGCCACGCCGTCGGCGCCGGAGAGGTCCCGCCAGGAGAAGCTGTCCAGGCCCACCAGGCTGGTGGATTGCTGCGCGGTGCGCGCACCGGCGCGGTTCAGGTGCTCCACCGTCAGCGTGTAGCTCTCCACCTCCCGGTGCACGGCCAGCGGGGTGACCGCGACCGTCGTCCCGGAGCGGGCGACGACGCGCCCGGTCCAGTAGCCGTCGGCGTCCCCGAGCCGGGTGTCCGCGGTGACGGTGGTCGAAGCCGTTCCGCCCGCCGGCACGGTGAGCTGGCCCGCGCCGAGCGTGAACAGACCGGCCGGCACCGCCCGTCCGTCCGGGCCGGCGCCCTCGACGCTCAGGTTCAGGGTGACCGGGCCGGGACCGTCGTTGCGCCACGTCACCGTGCGGGTGATCGGGGCGTCGTCACCGTGCGGCCACAGGGTGCGCCCGAACGAGACACTCACCGGGTCGGTGGTGACCAGTTGGGTGATCGCGTGCGCGACGTCGACCCGCCCGGCGCCCTGCTGGTAGGCGGTCTGCGTCGGGTGCGGCTTGGCGGCGGCCATGAGCGTGGCCTTGAGCCGGTCGGCCCGCCAACCCGGGTGCTGCTGAGCCAGCAGCGCCGCCGACCCCGCCACGTGCGGGGTGGCCATCGAGGTGCCGGAGAGCGTGACGTAGCGCTCCCCCACCGGGTCGCCGATGACGCCGTTGGCGGACCGCGCGGCGACGATGTCGACGCCGGGCGCGGTGATGTCCGGCTTCAGCGCGTCGTCCCCGACGCGGGGGCCCCGGCTGGAGAAGTCCGCCAGCTGGTCGTCGCGGTCCACCGCGCCCACCGCGAGCGCGGCGTCCGCGCTGGCCGGGGAGCCTACCGAGCCGTCCGAGCCGTCGTTGCCGGCGGCGGTGACGAAGAGCGTGCCGGTCTGGGCGGTCAGTGTCTGCACCGCCTCCTCCAGCGGGTCGACCTCGGGGGTGTCCCAGCCGCTGAGGCTCATGTTGACCACGGAGGCCTTCTTCTCGACCGCGGCCCACTGCATGCCGGCGAGGATCGCCGAGTCGGTGCACCCGAAGTCCTCGCAGACCTTGCCGTCCAGCACCGTCGCGTCCGGTGCCACACCCTTGTACTTCCCGCCGGAGGCCGCGCCGGTGCCGGCGATGGTCGAGGCAACGTGGGTGCCGTGACCGATCGTGTCCCGAGCGTCGGGGACCTCGGTGAAGTTGCGCGCCTCGGCCACCTTGCCGGCCAGGTCCGGATGGGTCGCGTCCACCCCGGTGTCGAGCACCGCGACGGACACACCCTTGCCGGTGAACCCGGCTGCCCACGCGGCGGGCGCGCCGATCTGCGGCACGCTGTGGTCAAGGGTCACCCGGCGGCGACCGTCCAGCCAGATCCGCTCGACGCCCCCCGCCGCGCCGAGCCGGGAGGCCGTGGGGCCGGTGCCGACCGTCGCCCAGACCGCGCCGAGGGAGGACTTGCCGGTGCTCAGGGCCGCGCCACGGATCGCCGGCAGGTCGCGGGTCACCCGGGCGCCGGGCAGCGCGGCCGACGTACGCCGGGCGGTGCCCGCCGAGCCGTACGAGACGAGCAGCGGCAGGGTGTCGCGGTGGGCGTCGTCGTAGCCCGCCTCGACCAACTCGGTGACGTCGAAGAGCCGCCGGTCCACCCGGCCGGAGCGGAGCAGCGGCAACGCGTCGATCGGCGTCACCGAGAGGTGGCCGCGCTGGCGTTGAACGAGGAACCGGACGTCCTCCCGGCCGCTGCCCGGTCGAACGGCAGCGGCACCGGACGCGGTGACCGTCACCCGGTCACCGGTGATCAGGGTGACCGTGGTGGATCGCTCGGTGGGGGCGGCTGGGCGATTCGGCAGGGCCGCCCTGCCGGGGGTGCCGGGCACCGCGGCGGAGGCGGAGGCTGGGGCCGGCGTGGTGAGCGCCAGGACGGACACGAGGCCGAGGGCGGCCAATCTTCTTACCTGGTGCAACGGATCCTCCTCGGTGGAGCGTCGTTACCAGAGAGACACATTGACAGAGCTCAGGATTGCATACCCGGTATGCAGATGGAAGTCCCGAATATGACGATCTGAACAACCGCCCCGAGCGGGGGCCGGCATGATCGGGCGATGACCTCCATGAAGGACCGGATGCTGGCCGGCGAGCCCTACCTGGCCGACGATCCCGAGACCATCGCCGACCGGGACCATTCCGCCCGACTGATGGAACGCTTCAACACCAGTCCCGCCGACGACTCCCGGGCGCGGCTCACCGCACTGACCGACCTCCTCGGCGAACTCGGCGAGGGCACCTGGATCCGCCCGCCGTTCTACTGCGACTACGGCTGGCAGATCCGGATCGGGCCACGCAGCTTCGTCAACTACAACGCCGTTTTCCTCGACGTCGCCCGGATCACCCTCGGCGCGGACGTCCAGGTCGGACCGAACGTGCAGCTGCTCACCCCGACGCACCCGGTCGAGCCGGGGCCACGCCGGGACAAGTGGGAGGCCGCGAAGCCGATCACCATCGGCGACAACGTCTGGCTCGGCGGGGGCGCGATCGTGCTGGCCGGAGTCACGATCGGCGCGAACACCGTCGTCGGCGCCGGCGCGGTGGTGACCCGGGACCTGCCCGCCAACGTGGTGGCGGTCGGCAACCCGGCCCGGCCGGTCCGTCAGCTGGACTGAGCCGTACGGCTCCGGTCAGGCCGGCGGCGGCTCGGGAAGTCGGACGACCAGGTCGGCCCTTTCAGCGGTGCCGCTGACCAGGGCGGCATTGGCCTCGTCGCTGCCCGATGCCCAGGCCCGCGCCTCCTCCGGCGACCGCCCGAACGCCTCGTGCCGGGCGGTGAGCCGGCGCTGTCGCACCTCGGCGTCCAGGTCGAGGAACCAGATCTCGTGCACCAACTGCCGGACCTCCTGCCACGGATCGTCCGGCAGCAGCAGGTAGTTGCCCTCGGTCACCACCAGGCGGACCGACGGTGGCACCTCGATCGCCCCGGCCACCGGCTCCTCCACATCCCGGCGGAACTCCGGCGCGTAGACCGAGGTCGGCTCCAGCCGACGCAGTCGACGCAGCAGCGAGACGTACCCGTTGGCGTCGAAGGTGTCCGCCGCTCCCTTGCGCTCGGCGCGACCCAACCGGAGCAGCTGCGACTGCGCCAGATGGAAGCCGTCCATCGGCACCAGACGAGCGGTCGGGCCGACCTCCGCCACGATCTGCTCGGCGAGCGTGGACTTCCCGGCACCGGGAGCGCCCGCGATGCCGAGCAGTCGTCGCGGCCCGGCCTCGCCCAGAGCCCGCGCGCGGGCCACCAGCTCGTCGACCGGCAGCACCCGGGGCGGCGGCATCAGCTCAGGACCGGATCGCTGATCGTGAACCTCGCCTGCACGGCCGCCTGAACGGTCTGCGGTTGCGGGTCCAACTCCAGCTCCGGTGCTCCGCCGCCCGCGCCCCCGTCGTACGCCGCGCGGGCGAACATCGGTCGGTCGGCCGGACCCGCGTCGGCAAGCTCGATCAGCGAGGTGACCTGGGCACCGAGCGCTTCCGCATACTCCCGGGCGCGCAGCAGCGCGTCATTGATCGCCGCGTGTCGCGCCTCCCGATGCGCAGGGCTGCCCGGGAGCAGCTCCCACCAGGGACCCGCCACCTCGACCTGATCCTGGTCGGCCAGCCGGAGCATCAACTCGCCCAGGGCGGTGAAGTCGGTGACGGTGACCGTGGTGGTGACGCTTCCGTGCCAGGCCACCACCCGCTCGCCCGAGCGCCGCGTCTCCGGCCGGACCCGCAGGTCGCCGGTCTCCCGCCGGGCCACCACCGGGCCGGCGCCGTCCAACAGCACCCGGATCGCGGCCGCCCGCTCGGCGAGCCGGGTCAGCGTGGCCTCCCGATCCCGGTCCCGGGCCGTCGCCGTGACCGCGAACCGCGCCAGCTCGGGCGGCACCTCCCGGTACGCCTCGCCCCGCACCTGCACCACCGGACCATCGACCGCCATGTCCCCCACCTTAGTCAGCCACCGGGCGCCGCGCCGCGTAGGAGACGGTGTCCGCACCCACTTGGAGCCCGGCCAGGTGGCCGCCGGCCACCCCCAGCTCGCACAGCCAGGACACCTCCGCGGTGTGGTCGCCACCGACCGGGAACTGCCGGTCGTACGCGTCGAACCGGCGGTCCCGCAGCGCCGCCCGGGCGGTGCCGGCCTCGGCGTAGCGCGCGGTGAGCGCCGCCGCGTCACCGGCGCGCAGGGCGGCGGTCAGATCGTCCAGGAACGCGGTGACCCCGGCCAGCTCGTGCAGCACCCGGTCCCGGTTGCCGAGCAGCATGTTCGCCGTCCGTTGCGGCGGGGTGCCGGCGACCCGGGTGCCGTCGGAGAAACTACCCGCGGCAAGCGCCAGCACCGCGTCGCGCAGCGGCGCCCGCTGGGCGGCGCCGGCCAGCGCACCGGCGAGCAGATGCGGTACGTGTGAGGCCAGCGCGGCCGCCGAGTCGTGCTCGGACGCGGACATCGGCACCACACGGGCGGCGAAGACGTCGACCACCAGGTCGGCCAGCCACCGGAAGGCAGCCAGTCCCGGCTCGGGGGCGGGACAGAGCACCCAGGCAGCCCCGGTGAGCAGGTCCGGCCCGGCGGACGACAGGCCAGCCCGGTCGGTGCCGGCCATCGGGTGACCCGGCACGAACCGGTGGGTCAGCCCATGCGCGGCGGCGAACGCCGCGACCTCCGCCTTGGTGCTCCCGACGTCGGTCAGCACGCAACGCTCACCGGTCACCGCCGCCACCTCCAGCAGCGTCGCCGGGATCGTGGGCAGCGGCCCGCACAGGAAGACCACATCCCGGTCGGCCACGGCCTCGACCAGACGGTCCGGAGCGGGTACGCCCAACCGGCGAGCCTCCCGCCGGGTGTCCTCGTCCGGATCCCACCCGACCACGTCGAGGCCGGCGGCGTGCGACCGGAGCAACACCGAACCGCCGATCAGGCCGGTGCCGACCACCGCCACCCGCACCCGCGCGCCGGGCCTATCCGCCATCCGCACACCTCGACGTTCCTGCTGGGGTGCGGGGCCGACACAGCCCCGACCAGGTCCGGGGCCGAGGATATCTCTGACCCGGCCCGGACGCGGGTCAGTCCTCGGCGGCCATGCATCGTTGCGCCACCCGATGAACGGGATCAACGGGTCGGTGTTGGTGGGACCGCAGGTCCGAGACCTTCGAAGAGCCCATTCCGAAGGTGTCGTACCAGCCCAGTCCAGCCGCCGACGGCAGTCGGGGTGGCACACCGACTGGTTGGTTTCCAGGCGGTCAGCAGGGGCTAACGGGCCTCGGCCCAGCCAACGAAGCGGGGCGACAGGTCGGGGAGCAGAGTGTCCGGGTTGAGCTTGGTCAGATCGGCCGCCGCCTCCTCCTGAACCTTCGCCATGTGCGCCAGCAGGCCCGGCCGATCCTCGCGGAACTTCCCCAGGAGGCGCAGCTTCGCGGCCGAGCAGGGCCAGAGAATGCCGCAGTTAGGGCAGCGCCACGACGGGCGCAGCGGCTTGTGCTCAGGCTCGCCGCGCATCAGCCGACCCGCAGCGGCGTACGGGCGACAGGACGCCGGGTGACCTTCCGGGCCGGCGGAGCGGGCGGGGGACTCTGCCAGATCAGGCCGGCGGGCATGACGAACAACGACCGGCGCGCGACCGCGTCGCCGCTCTCGCCCAGCTCGTACGCGTCAATCCAAAGCCACCCGTCATAGGTCGGCCAGTTCTGCACCCGAATCACGCGGATGGAGATCGGGTGCATGAACTGCACGCTCGCGGCGGTGGTCAGGCGCAAGACGTCACCTGTGCGCGGCTTCGGTTCGGGTGGCTTGTTCGGCATGGCGCTCCCCCTGCTCGTAGCTCTGGAAGGGGGCCGCCCCCATGAGTGCTCGCTCAGCGGGGACGGCCCCGGCACGAACGCGTCCGCCGGGTTTCGGGTCCCTGCCGGCCACGCCGTCTACACAGCACCTTGCCGATCGGAGCTGGACGACTACACCACGTAGCCATACGTTCTATAGACGTTGAAGACGTTCGCTCGGAGGTGGCATGAACCAGGCGCTACGAGCGGCGTTGGCCGACGCGGGTGAGACCGTCGAGAGTCTTGCCGAGCAGGTCGGCGTAGATCCGAAGACGGTGGCGCGCTGGGTCAACCCCGGACGAGTCCCACACCCGCGCCATCGTGCAGCCGCAGCCGCTGCGCTCGGCCTCGCGGTTGAGGACGTTTGGCCGGACGTCTTGAAGCGGCGGGAACCGGCGTGGCTACGCCCGTGGGTGGAGACCGAGCTTCAGGCGTCCGCCCTGCGCGCCTTTCAGGTGGCGGTCATCCCCGGCCTGTTGCAAACCCCTGAGTACGCCTCGGCGGTGCTAGCCAGCGGAGTGCTCGACCCGGACGAGGTGGCTGACTACGTCGCGACCCGGCTACGCAGGCAAACGGCGGTACTCGACCGACGCAAGCCCCCGCTCTTCGTCGCGGTGGTTGATGAATGCGCACTCCGCCGTGGCGACCCCGAGATCATGAACCTCCAGCTAGACCACCTGGTGAAGATGGCTCAGCGGCCGAACGTTCTCCTCCATGTGCTGCCACTGGACGCGGGCCTCCACGCCGGGCAAGCGGGTCCGTTCGTCATCGCCACAACTGAAGACGGCGATGTCGCCTACCTCGATGATCAGGCTGCGGGACGGCTGACGAATGACACCGCTACCCTCTGGGCCACCTGGGATACGCTGCGTTCGATGGCTTACTCGCGCCGTCAAACCATCGACTACCTAGAGGCAAGATCATGGCTGACCTGACCGGCGCCCTCTGGCGCAAGAGCACCCGCAGTAGTTCCAACGGCGGCGACTGCGTCGAGGTTGCCGACAACCTTCCGGGCATCGTCGCCGTGCGCGACTCGAAGGACCCAACGGGTCCTGCGCTGACCTTCTCTCCGGGCGCGTGGGCCGCGTTCGTCGGCCAGGTCGCCGAGCGGTCCTAATCAACGCCAAGCGCAAAGAGCGCCCGTCCCCGATACCGGGGGCGGGCGCGATGCGTTGAGGGTGGCGCGCGCCGTTTGGCACAGTGTCAGCGTGGCCCGAGTGCGCACTTGATGCACGGAAATGGCTGAAGCCGTGCATCGGCCGCACGGTGCGGCCGTTGCGCTGGATTCCGCGCGAAGTTACGCGGGAACCTCGCGACCTCCCGGAACCCCTCAGGCGTGGGCGAGGCGGCCGGCGACCGCGGCGACGTGCTCGTCGGACTCGGTCAGCGCCACCCGGACGTACCGCCCGGCGGAGGGGCCGTAGAAGACGCCCGCGGCGACCAGGATGCCGCGTCGGGCCAGCCAGTCGACCGTCTGCCAGCAGTCCTCGTCCCGGGTCAGCCAGAGGTAGAGGCCCGCCTCCGAGTGCTCGACCGTGAAGCCGGCGTCGGTGAACGCGGCGGTCAGCACCTCGCGCCGCGCCCGGTAGCGCTCGCGCTGCTCGACAGCGTGCCGCTCGTCCTGGAGCGCGGCCACCATGGCCGCCTGCACCGGGGCGGGCACGATCATGCCGGCGTGCTTGCGGACCTTCAGCAGCTCGGCGACGAGCGCCGGGTCGCCGGCCACGAAGCCGGCGCGGTAGCCGGCGAGGTTGGAGCGCTTGGAGAGCGAGTGAACGGCGAGCACCCCGGCATAGTCGCCGCCGCAGACCTCCGGCGACAGCACCGAGACCGGCTCGGCCGACCAGCCGAGCGGCAGGTAGCACTCGTCGCTGGCGACCACCGCGCCCCGCTCCCGGGCCCAGTCGACCACCTTGCGCAGGTGCGCCGCGGGCAGCACCCGGCCGGTCGGGTTGCCGGGCGAGTTGACCCAGACCAGCCGCACCCGGGGAGTCGGCCCGACCGCGGTGAGCGAGTCGGCCCGGACCACGGTGGCGCCGGCCAGTCGGGCCCCGTCGGAGTAGGTCGGGTACGCGATCGACGGCACCACCACCACGTCGTCCGGGCCGATGCCGAGCAGGGTGGGCAGCCAGGCGACCAACTCCTTGGAGCCGATGGTCGGCAGCACGCCGAGGCCGTCGACCCCGGCGCCACAGGCCCGGGCGACCCACGCCGCTATCGCGTCTCGCAGCGCCGGTGTGCCCGCCGTCAGCGGATAGCCGGGAGCGTCGGACGCGTCAGCGAGCGCCTGCCGGATCACCTCGGGAACCGGGTCGACCGGCGTGCCCATCGAGAGGTTGATCAGGCCCTCCGGATGCGCCGTGGCCAGCGTGGCCGCGGCGTCCAGGGTGTCCCAGGTGAACTCGGGCAGCCGCGACGAGACCGGCGCGGACCGGTTCAGTGGCCTTCGCCGCGCGGCGGCTGCGCGGCGACGAAGGTGGTGTCCTTCTCCACCTTGCCGATCTTGGAGGCGCCCCCGGGCGAGCCCAGGTCCTCGAAGAACTCGTAGTTGGCGCCGGTGTAGTCCTTCCACTGCTCCGGGACGTCATCCTCGTAGAAGATCGCCTCCACCGGGCAGACAGGCTCACAGGCACCACAGTCGACGCACTCGTCGGGGTGGATGTAGAGCATCCGGTTGCCCTCGTAAATGCAGTCGACCGGGCATTCCTCGATGCATGCCTTGTCGAGCACATCCACGCACGGCTCGGCGATGATGTAGGTCACCGGTCTTCTCCTCCGCAAGACACGCCGCGATCTCCCGCGACGGTAAGAGCCTAGTATCTCGCCCGGGAGGGGGAGAATCGTGCTCCGACAGCAGGATGTGGGACACCGAATCGTGGTCCGCCGGATTGTGGGGATTCGCGAAGGCCGCCCGCTCTTCTCCGACGCCCTCGGCGAGCTGGTCGAGCTGAGCGAGACCCATCTCACTCTGGCCACCGCGCAGGGCGCGCTGCGGGTCCCGGTGGCGCAGGTGCACCGGGCGAAGCGGGTTCCTCCGACACGCCGTCCGACCGCCGCCGCCGTGGTGGCGTTGGAGCGCGCCGCCGACGAGGCGTGGCCGGCACCGACTCGGAGCCGGCTCGGCGACTGGCTGCTCCGGGCGGCCGACGGCTGGACCGGCCGGGCCAACTCCGCGCTGCCGATCGGCGACCCGGACCGCCCGCTGCCGGCGGCGGTGGACGCCGTCGAGCGCTGGTACGCCGAGCACGGTCGACCAGCGATGATCAACACACCGCTGCCGCTTGCCGCACCGGTCGGCGCCGAGCTGGACGACCGCGGCTGGGGCAGCCGCCCGCCCACGCTCGTACAGATCGCACGCCTCCCCCTGTCGGCGCCGACGGATGCCGACCCGGGCCCGGGGTCCCACGGCGGCGTGCTGAACAGCCCAGGCGGCGTGGTGATCGAGCTGGTGGGTGCGCCGAGCGAGGCGTGGCTGACCGTGGCCGCCGGCCGCAAGGGCGGCCTACCGGATGCCGCCCGGCACGTGCTCACCGCCGTGGACCAGGTCCGCTTCGCCCACGGGTACGCCCCCGACGGCACGCTGGTGGCGATCGGCCGGGGCACGGTGACCGGGCAGGGCCGCTGGCTCGGGCTCAGCCTCATCGAGGTGCTGCCGCCGGCCCGCCGGCAGGGGTTGGCCCGTGCGGTGATCGCCGCGCTGGTCGGCTGGGGCGGGACGCTGGGCGCGACCCGGGCGTTCCTGCAGGTCGAGCAGCGCAACACCGCCGCGGTGACGCTCTACCAACGGCTCGGCTTCACCACCCACCACACCTACCTCACCCGGGTCGCCCCGCACTGAAAGACGGGCCAGCCGCGGGTCAGCGGCGGACGACCCGGCGCGGCTTGGCGGCCTTGACCTCGGCGTACCGCTTGAGTTGCTGGGAGCGGTGGTCGCGGCCGAGCGCGGTGAGCACCAGATAGCCGATCAGCAGGCCGGCGCCACTGGCGAGCAGGTAGAGCCAGATCTGGGCGAAGAACGTGCCCGCACCCCCGGCGAACGGGTTGTGGCCGACCAGTAGCGGCCCGACCAGCACGGTCAGCGCCATCGCCACCAGCACCACGACCACCATGTCGGACGACCATTCGGCCAGCGGCCGGCGGCGGCCCCAGCCGAAGGCGACCACGGCCAGGATCAGGCCGATCACCACGAACATCGCCAACGACACCCGGTCCGCGGCGGTGTCGTCACCGTCGAAGCCGATCCGGATGATCAGCCGGGCGATCACGTTGACCGCAAACAGCGCCCCCGCGAGCACTCCGACGTCACGCCACCGTCTGTCCACCGCACGACCTCCTGCCGTACGCCCCGTCGCGGGGCCGTATCCCTGGCAGGAATATCTACCACCCTTACCTGGGTGGCGTCATCAGCCTCCGAGTGCGGGCGGTGGGGCGAGCAGCTGCCGGAAGCCCATCACCGCGAAGGTCATCGCACCGGCCACGATCATGGCGAGGCCGACCCAGTTGTCGCCGGCGAGCAGCAGATCACCCTCGGTGGTGCGGATGGCGGCCACCGCCATCAGCGCGAACCACGGCACCGCGGGCAGCGCCACCGCCCACCGGCGGCCGACCGACTCGTGGGCGAACCAGCTCAGCAGGATGTTGGCCCCGACCGCGAGCAGCGCCGACACGCCGGCCAACTGCCCGCCGACGCGGACCGTGGACAACAGCAGCTCCAGCACCCCGGTCAGCACCCCGGCCACCACCACGACGACCGCGCCCACCACCCGCAGGCCGAGGTCCAGCAGTCGCGGCGGCGGCCCCGCCGAAGGCGGGGTTTCCTGATCCGGTACGACCGACATCGGCGCGACGGGCAGGGTCACCGGGAGCCGGCCGCGGCGACCGGAGACCGGTCCCGGGCGGTCTCCTCCGGCAGCCCGGCGAAGAGGTCGTCCTCCCAGCCGTACCGGCCGGCGCCCGGCCCCTTCTCACCGACCGCGAGGGTGAAGAACTCCACGCCCATGAACTCGCCGCCGAAGTTGCCCGCGATCGAGTAGAGCCAGGAGGTTGCCGGGATCTGGGTGGCGTGCGCCCGCATCGCCGCCTCCTTGGCCGCGTGCTGGTCGGTGCCGTCGATGCGCGCGGCGATCTGCGCGTCGGGGGTGCCGAAGGGCAGGTCGGCGAGGTCCTCGATGCCGGCGAACGGGTTGTCCGAGGATTCGGCGAAGTGCGCCATGCCGGCTTCCAGCACGCTGAGTGGCATGGCCGTCCAGTAGACCTTGAGCGGGGCGCAACCCTCGGCGGCGGCCAGCTCGACGGCGCGCATCGCCACCCGGTGCGCCTGGATGTGGTCGGGGTGGCCGTAGAAGCCCTCCGGGTCGTACGTGACCAGCACCTGGGGGCGTACCTCCCGCATGATCTCCACCAGGTGCCCGGCGGCCTCGTCGAGGTCGGCCTGCCAGAACGCGCGGGGATGCTGGTTGGTCGCGAGCCCCATCATTCCCGAGTCGCGGTAGCGACCGGCGCCGCCGAGGAAGCGGTGGTCGCGGACGTCGAGCGCGGCGCAGGCGGCGGCCAACTCGGCGACCCGGTAGCCGCCGAGCTGGTCGGCCTCGGCGGCGGCGAGCTGCGCCAGCGCCGGGACGTGGATCTCGCCCTCCTCGCCGAGGGTGCAGGTCACCAGCGTCACCTGCGCGCCGGCAGCGGCATAGTGCGCCATCGTCGAGCCGGTGCCGATCGACTCGTCGTCGGGGTGCGCGTGGACCAGCAGAAGGCGGCGGTCGGGCAACGTCGTCACGACGGTCACTCTAACCGGCGGCTCCGCCCGGGGAGTCGCCGACGCGTCCGCCCAGGTCGGCCACATCTCGCCCGGCGCGGCTCTACGATTTGGCCTGTGGACTTTCCGGAGCTGGCCGCCCGCACCCGCCGGTTCAGCCACGGCGCGCCGCGTGCTGTCTCCGTGGCCGAGGACGGCTCCCGGGTGATCTTCCTGCGCTCGGCCGGCCCCGAGGATCCGGCGGACGCGCTCTGGCTGCTGGACGTCAGCACCGCGCAGGAGCGGCTGGTCGCCGACCCGGCCACCCTGCTCGGTGACGCCGGCGACGCCCGTGCGCTCTCCCCCGGCGAGCGTGCGCTGCGCGAGCGGCTGCGGCTCAGCGCCGCGGGCATCGGCTCGTACGCACTGGACGCGGCGGGCCGGGTGGCGGTGTTCGCGCTGGCCGGGCGGCTGTTCCGGGCTGACCTGGTGCACGGTGACGTGGTGGAGGTGGCCGCTCTCGGCCCGGTGCTGGATCCCCGGCCGGACCCGACCGGCCAGCGGCTGGCGTACGTGACGGACGCGGCCGAGGGGGTCCGCCGGGGCGAGCTGCGGTTGATCGACTCCGATGGCACCGACACGCTGCTGGCCGGCGAGGACTCCGGGGTGAGCTGGGGGCTGGCCGAGCACATCGCGGCCGAGGAGTTCGGCCGGTTCCGGGGCTACTGGTGGGCGCCGGACGGCCGCTCGGTGCTCGCCGCCCGGGTCGACGAGTCCCGGCTGGACCGCTGGCACCTGCACGACCCGGCCGAGCCGGCCAGCCCGCCGACCGCCGTCGCGTACCCCCGGGCCGGCGGCCCGAACGCGGAGGTCAGCCTGCACCTGCTGGACCTGGACGACGGCTGGGTCGACGTGCACTGGGACCGGGAGACCTACCCCTACCTGACGGCGGTCAGTTGGGGCGAGGGCAGCCCGTTGATCACGGTGCTGCGCCGCTCGCAGCAACACGGGCTGGTGCTGGCGGTGGACCCGCGGACCGGTGAGACGCAGGTGCACGCCGAGTTGGCCGACCCCCGCTGGGTCGAGCCGATCGCCGGCACGCCGGCGCACCTGCCGGACGGCCGGGTGCTGGTCGGCGGCGAGCTGGCCCACGACGGGTACGACGCGCGCTGCCTGTTCGCCGACGGCACCCTGCTCACACCGCCGTCGCTGTACGTGCGGCGGGTGGTGGGTCGGCTGCCGAGCCGCACCGGGCCGGCCGACCTGCTGGTCGAGGCGAGCGACGGCGAGCCGAGCGAGCGGCACCTGTTCCGCGTCCGGACTACGATCGGCGGCGGCGTGGACGCCCGCCGGCTCACCACCGACTCCGGCTGGTACACGGCGGCCGTGGGCGGGGACGTGCTGGCCGTCGGGGTGGCGTCGCTGGATCACGCCGGGGTGCGGTGGACGGTGCGCCGGGGCGACCAGGAGTTGGCCGAGCTGCGCTCGCTGGCCGCGACCCCGCCGTACTCGCCGTTGCCGTTGCTGGAGCGGGTGACCGACCGGCGGCTGCCGGCGGCGGTGCTCTACCCGGACAACCACGTGTCGGGCCGGCGGCTGCCGGTGCTGCTGGACATCTACGGCGGCCCGGGGCACCAGGAGGTGGTGGCCGCCCGCGCCGCGTGGCTGGAGCGGCAGTGGTGGGCCGACGCCGGGTTCGCGGTGGTCACCATCGACAACAGGGGTACGCCGGGAGTGGCGCCGTCGTTCGAGAAGGCCATCCACCGGCGGATGGCCGACGTGATCCTGACCGACCAGGTGGATGCGTTGACCGCGCTCGCCGGCAAGCACCCCGACCTGGATCTGGGCCGGGTGGGGGTGCGGGGCTGGTCCTTCGGAGGGTGGCTGGCCGGGTTGGCGGTGCTGCGCCATCCGGAGCTGTTCCGCTGCGGGATCGCCGGTGCCCCGGTGACCGACTGGACGCTGTACGACACCGCGTACACCGAGCGTTATCTCGGGCTGCCGGAGGACGGCATGGACGTCTACGCGCACCACTCGCTGGTCGAGATGGCCGCCGAGCCGGTCACCGGCCCGGACCAGGCCCGGCCGCTGCTGCTGGTGCACGGCCTGGCCGACGACAACGTGGTGGCGGCGCACACGCTGCGGCTCTCGGCGGCCCTGTTGTCCACCGGCCGCCCGCACTCGGTGCTGCCGCTGACCGGGGCCACCCACATGGCCGCGAACGGCACCGCCGAGCGCCTGCTTCCGTTGGAGCTGGACTTCCTCCGCACCCACCTCGGCTACTCCGCGACGCCACAACTGTGAATCTTGGACACTTACCGTCATCGCGGAACGGAAACTGTCCAAGATCTCCTGTTGGCGTCACCCGCCACTGATTGCCGCACGCAGCATCGCGTCCTGGTCGGCGTCCGGCATGAGTTCTCGTACCTCCTGCGCGCAGCGGCAGGCGGCGGCGATCCTGGCAGCCCACGCCAACGCCTCCTCGCGGGAGGCAACCTCGATGATCGAGAAGCCGCCGATGACCTCCCTGACCTCCGGGTAGGGACCGTCGGTGACCGTCCCGTCCGTGGCCACGACGCTCGCCCTCTGGCGTTCGAGACCGGCGCCGAACACCCACACGCCGGCGGCATGGGCATCGTGGACCACCGCCTGCGAGGCCTTGCCCACGTCAGCCCAGTCCTCGTCGGGGATGTGGTCCATCGAACCGTCACTGAACGAGATCAAGTATCGGGTCATCCCATCGCTCCCTTGTCCGGGCCGCCTCCCGCAACCGCCTCTGAGCTTCTACCACGTTGCGCCGCTGATGGCAGCGCACCTGCTCCGGCTCTCCGCAGCCCTGCAGCACCGGCCGGCCGTACACCATCCTGCCGTTGACCGGCGCCACCCACCTGGAGCTGGACCTTCTCTCGGTTGAACTACACGACCCCCAGGGCGATGGCGAGCCGGGTGATCGTCGGTGGGGCGTCCGGGTCGCGCGCGACCTGGGCGACCACGTCCCGTGCGGCCGGCCGGTGGCGGATCTCGGCGGGCGCGATGCTGTCGGCCCGCATCAGGACCAGGGCCGCGTTGGCAGGGTCGGGCCGAACGCCGTCCGGAAATGGTCGCGTCCGTCGCCCACCCGAACGGCCAGCTCGGCGGCCTCGTCCAGCAGATCTCCGACCACCCGTCAACCCAAGCGGACTCGCACAGCCGACTCTCACGTCCCCTGAGCTTCCCATTCCGCTGCAGTCGGAAGTCTCCCGCCCTCCAAGCGGCGGGCGAGGCCCGTCTTCTCGCGCATTGTCAGCGAATCCGGCATCTGCAGGAATGTCGGCGGCCAAATATCCAGCAGGGAAAACACTTCCTGACCATCCCGCATGCGCAACAGAAGCATGCACCGCCAGTGCGGCGAGAACTCAGGCCGATGACCCGCACGGTGAACCATGAACGGATACAAATTGCCCGCGTCGTCGAGAAGGGCCGCCAGCCGCGAGCCAGGGTGACGGACCTGCTCATCGCCGCAACCGCACACGCCCATGATGCCGCCGTCTACACCCGTAACGCCGACGACCTCGCCAGCCTCGAAGACCTCATCACAATCCGCGCGATCTGAGGTCACCCCGATCGGGATCTCGAGATAGCGACCGTGCGCTGCTCTGATCGCACCAGTGACACCGACCGGCGGGAACCGTAAGGGCCCCCGGCCGACGACGGTGTCGACCGGGGGCCCGTCCGGGTGGTGCGGTTACGGCTTGACGTACGCGTTCACGAACGACGGGTACCCGAAGACGCTGGAGATGAACACTCCGCCCGCCTTGGACCCGTGCACGTTGTAGGCCACGTCCACGAAGAGCGGCACCACCGGGGCGTGCTCCTTCATGATCCGCTCGTCGAGCTTGGCCCACTCCGGGCCCTGGTCGGCGGCGGGCAGTGCCAGGATGCGGTCCATCTCGGCGTTGATCGCCGCATCGTTGAGGAACGAGTTGTTGCTGTTGCCCTCGGCCTTGATGGTGCGGCCGTCGTAGAGCACCGGCAGGATCGAGGCCCCGCTCGGCCAGTCCGCCGCCCAGTTACCGATGTACAGGTCCCAGGGGTTGTTCTTCTTCTTGACCTCGTCGAGCTTCGCGTCGTCCGGGATGTTCCGGACCGTGATCTTGAAGCCGGCCCGCTCCAGGTTGGCCTTGAGCTGGGCGCCCTGCTGCTGCTCGGTCGAGTTGTCGGCCACACCGAGGACCAGTTCGGGGGTCTTCCCGCCGAGCAGTTCCTTGACCTTCTCCACGTTGCCGTTGGCGCCCGCCGGGTACGCGTCGTACGCCTTGTAGCCGATGGTCGCCGGCGGCATCAGCGTGGTCAGCGGAGCGGCCACGGTCTGACCGCCCAGCGCCTTGATGAAGCCCTCGCGGTCGATGGCGTAGTTGAGCGCCTGCCGGACCTTCAGGTCGGTGACCCGCTGCGTGTTGATCACGAGCTGGTTGGCGCTCGGCGTCGGCGAGAGGATGGTGCGCGACTTCAGCGCCGCGTCCCCGGCCACCCTGGCGACCAGCGAGGCGGGCACGGTGTTCCACGCCAGCGCGCTCTGGTCGGCGCCGTTGTCGGCGATCACCCGGTTGTTGGCGGCGTCGGCGGTCGGGCCGTAGGTCAGGACGAACTGGTCCGGATACTGGTGGCGCACCGGGTCGGTCTTCGCATCCCAGTTCGGGTTGCGGTCCAGGGTGAGCTGCACGCCCGTCTGGTTCTTGGCGACCTTGTACGGGCCGGAGGAGAACGGCTGCTGGTCCAGGTTGACGCCGGTGTCCTTGTCGGCGGGCAGCGGCGCCGTGGTCGGCAGCGAGACCGCGAACGGCAGGTCACAGCGGGCCTTGGCGAACTCGAAGCGCAGCGTCTTGGCGTCCGGGGTGGTCAGCCCCGGCGGCAGCGACGTCTTGTTCTTCTTGAAGTCCCACGTGGTGTCGAACTGCGCGGTGTCGGCCAGCCACTCCTGGAGGTAGGTCGGGCCGCCGGACAGGTCGGGGTCGAAGGAGCGGGCGATGCCGTACGCGATCTCCTTGGAGGTGATCGGGCGGCCGTCCTCGAACTTCACCCCGTCCTTGACCGTGAACTCCCAGACCTTGCAGTCGTTGTTGACGTTCTTGCCCGGCGTCTCGGCCAGGTCGCCGACCAGGACCAGGCCGCCCTTGCCGTCGTCCTTCCAGGTGGTCAGGTAACGGGAGAAGAGCGGGTTCGTCATCAAACCGGCGAACGAGTACGTCCGCTGCGGGTCCAGATGGGAGATCGGCGTCTCCCGGATGACGCTGAAGGTGCCACCCTTCGCCGCGCCGCTCACCTCGGCCGCGGGGCCCTGGGAGTCCTTGGGGTCGGTCGCGATGACCCCGCTCTGCTTCCGCTCGGTGTCCACCGTGGTGCCCTCGCCCGTGTTCTTCGAGCACGCACCCAATGCCACAACCAGAGCGATCGCGCCGCCAGCAGCGGCCGCCACGCGTGGTCGCATGAAGTACCTCCTTCACCCATGTGCCATGCGGTCCGTCGGGGCGAGATCCGCCGACGTCCCGAGGATCGTAAGGAAGAAAACCTACAAGTTGTGTAACAGTTGTCGATAAGTTTCGCCGCCGGCGGGGCGATGGACACCCCGGCCGACCGCCCGGCTCAGCGCAGCCGGACCCGCGGGTCGATGGCCGCGTAGAGCAGGTCGACCAGCACGTTCGCGAACACCACGAAGACCGCCGCGATCAGCACGGTGGCCATGATGGTGGGTAGGTCGCCGGCCTTGACCGCGTCCACCGCGGTCCGCCCCAACCCCTGGATGCCGAACGTGGTCTCCGTGATCACCGTTCCGCCGAGCGCACCGCCGACGTCCAGCCCGGCGATGGTCACCACCGGGGTGATCGCCGCCCGCAGCGCGTGCCGTCCGTACACCGCGGGTTTGGCCAGGCCCTTTGCGCGTGCCGTACGGACGAAGTCCTCGGACAGCGTCTCCAGCATCTGCGCCCGCGACAGCCGCGCGTAGATGGCCGAGAAGAGGAACGCCAGCGCCACCCAGGCCAGCACGAGCCCACTGGCCCACTTCACCGGATCGTCGAAGAGAGAGGTGTAGCTCGGCACGGGTAGCAGCCGCAGGTTGTAGACGAACACCAGCATCAGCACCGCGCCCACGAAATAGAGCTGCAACGAGGCGCCCGTCAGCGAGAAGCCGATGGCGGCCCGGTCCAACCAGGTGCCCCGCCGCAGCGCGGAGACCATGCCCAGACCCACGCCGAGCAGCAGCCAGAGGATGGCTGCCGGGATCACGATGCTCAGCGTCACCGGCAGCACCCGGCCGATGGTGTCCGAGACGGCCTCGTTGGTGACGTACGACCAGCCCAGGCAGGGCGCGTCGCACCGGCCGCCCTGGGCGCTGCCCAGGTCCCGTCCGGTCACGATGCCCTTCATGTAGCCGGCGTACTGGCTGATCAGCGGGTCGTTCAGGCCCAGCTCGGTGCGGACCCGCTCCAGCCGCTCCGGGTTGCAGTTCTTCGGGCACATGCCGGTGACCGGGTCGCGCGGCAGGGCGAAGAACATCAGGAAGGTCAGCACGCTCACCGCGAAGAGGGTCAGCAGGGCGGAGAGGATCCGCTTGATCAGAAACCGCGTCATGGGAGCCACCTTTCGTTCGCGACTGCGGGGCTCCGCTTCGCTGCACTCCTCGCGCTCAATGGGAGCCACCTCTCGTTCGCGACTGCGGGGCTCCGCTTCGCTGCACTCCTCGCGCTCACACGAATCCCTACCGGGACGACTTCGGGTCGAGCGCGTCGCGCAACGCGTCGCCGAAGAGGTTGAAGGCGAACACCAGCGCGAAGATCGTGATGCCCGGGAAGAACACGTACGCCGGGTCGGTCTGGAGGAAGTCCAGGCTGCGGTAGATCATCCGGCCGAAGCTCGGCGTCTCGTCACTGAGGCCGACACCGATGAACGAGAGCGCGGCCTCGCTGGTGATGAACTGCGGCACGGCGAGCGAGAACGAGACCAGGATGGGTGCCCAGATGTTCGGCAGCAGTTGCCGGAAGATGATGTGCCCCAGGCCGGCGCCGCTGGCCCTGGCCGCCTCCACGAACTCCCGTTCGCGCAGCGCGATCACCTGCCCGCGCACCAGTCGGGCTGTGCTGGTCCAGCCGAAGATGGCGAAGACGGCGATCAGCACGCCCACCCCGAAGGCCGACGACACCTGCCCCCGGTCACCGTAGAAGCGCAGCGTCAGGGTGGGCGCGAGCGCCAGAGCGACGATGAGGAACGGCATGGCCAGGGTCAGGTCGGTGATCCAGTTGATCACCGCGTCGAGCCAGCCGCCGAGGTAACCGGCGAGGGCGCCGAGCACGACGCCGATCGTCGCGGTGATCAGGGCCGCCGCGAACGCGATGAAGAGCGAGGTCCGCAGCCCGTAGATCAACCGGATGAAGATGTCCCGGCCCAGCCCCGGTTCCAGCCCGAACCAGTGGTCCCCCGTCACGCCACCGACGTAGCCCAGCGGCATGCCGAAGTTGTCCAACAGCTTCTGGAACTGCTCGCGCGGACCCACCCCGTAGGCCATCTCGATCAGCGGTGCGGCCAGGCCCAGCAGCAGGAAGAAGACCAGCAGCACGCCGCTGACCACGGCCGTCCGGTCGCGACGCAGCCGCAGCCAGGCGAGCTGACCGGGTGAGCGGCCGACGACGCCCTTCACCTCGGGACCGGCCGCGCCGGTTTCGGACTCGATCTCGGCCAGGGCCACACCCTCCACCGGGGACAGGCTCACGACGGCACCTCCTCGAAGACCTGGGCAGTCGAGTCCGCCGACTCCGGGAAGTGACACGCGGTGGCCTGGCGGCCGCCGTCGCGCGGGACCAGCGCCGGCTCCTCGGTCGCGCAGATGTCCTGCGCCTTCCAGCACCGGGTGCGGAACCGGCAGCCCGAGGGCGGGTCGAGCGGGGTGGGCACGTCACCGCTCAGCCGGATCCGGCCGGCCGGGCCGAGCCGGGTGACGTCCGGAATCGCCGAGAGCAACGCCCGGGTGTACGGATGCTGCGGGCGCTCGTAGATGTCCGCCCGGTCGCCGATCTCGACGATCCGGCCCAGGTACATGACCGCGACCCGCTGGCAGAAGTGCCGCACCACGGCCAGGTCGTGGGCGATGAACACGAACGCCAGGCCGAGGTCCCGTTGCAGGTCACGCAGCAGGTTGACCACCTGCGCCTGGATCGACACGTCCAGCGCGGAGACCGGCTCGTCGGCGACGATGAGCTTGGGTCGCAGGGCCAGCGCGCGGGCGATGCCGATGCGCTGCCGCTGGCCGCCGGAGAACTCGTGCGGATACCGGTTGTAGTGCTCCGGGTTCAACCCGACCAGCTCCAGCAACTCCTGCACCCGGGCCCTGATCCCACCAGGCGGCTTGATCCCGTTGACCTGCAACGGCATCGCCACGATCCGGCCGACGGTGTGTCGGGGGTTCAGCGAGGCGTACGGGTCCTGGAAGATGATCTGCAGGTCCTGGCGCAGCGGGCGCAGCTCACGCCGGCTGGCGTGGGTGATGTCCCGCCCCTCGAAGGAGATGGTGCCGGCGGTCGGCTCCAGCAGCCGCACCAGCATCCGGCCGGTGGTGGTCTTGCCGCAGCCCGACTCCCCCACCAGGCCGAGCGTCTCGCCCGGGCGCACGTCGAAGTCGAGGCCGTCCACCGCCTGCACCAGGCCGGTGGCACGCAGACCCTGGCGTACCGGAAAGTGCTTGGTCAGGCCGCGGACCCGCAGCAGCGGCTCGTCCGTCATCGGGCCACCCCCACGGATGCGACGTCCTCGGCGTAGCGCGCGGCACGCTCCTCGGCCGACAGGTGACAGGCGACCAGGTGACCGTCCCCGCCGGCCGGGCCGGCATCGCCGGTTGAGCCGGCCGGGCGCAGCTCGGGCACCTCGGTCCGGGAGCGGTCGCCGTTGCGGTCGGCGTACCGGCAGCGCGGATGGAAGGCACAGCCGGGTGGCAGGTTGATCAGGCTGGGCGGGTTGCCCCGGATGGGCAACAGGTCCGCGTCCGCGTCGCCGTGCAGCGACGGCACGCTGGAGAGCAACCCCCAGGTGTACGGATGCTGCGGCGAGCGGAGCACCTGCTCGACGCTGCCCTGCTCGACGGCCCGTCCGCCGTACATCACCAGTACCTCGTCGGCGACCTGACCGACCACGCCGAGGTCGTGGGTGATCAGGATGATGGCGGAGTGGAACTCGGCCTGCAGGTCGGCGAGCAGGTCCAGGATCTGCGCCTGCACGGTGACGTCCAGCGCCGTGGTCGGCTCGTCGGCGATCAGCAGGGCCGGGTCGTTGACCAGCGACATGGCGATCATCGCCCGCTGGCGCATGCCGCCGGAGAACTCGTGCGGGTACTGGTCGAACCGGCGCGCCGGCTGCGGGATGCCGACCCGGTCCAGCATGTCCACCGCCCGCTGGCGCGCCTCGCGCCGGTTGGCCTTCGGGTGGTGCACCCGGTACGCCTCGGCGATCTGCCGGCCCACCGTGTAGTAGGGGTGCAGCGCCGACAGCGGGTCCTGGAAGATCATTGCCATGTCGCGGCCGCGCAGCCGGCGTACCTCCTCGTCGGGGAGGCCCACCAGTTGTCGGCCGCCGACGGAGATCTCGCCGGTGATGGTCGCGCGCTTGGGGTCGTGCAGGCCGAGGATGGCCAGCGAGGTGACGCTCTTGCCCGAGCCGGACTCGCCGACGATGCCGAGGGTGTGGCCCCGCTCGACGGCGAAGGAGACCCCGTCGACCGCGCGCACCACGCCGTCGGAGGTGTCGAACCGGACCCGCAGGTCGTCCACCCGCAGGTAGGCATCCGAGCTGCCCACGGCCGCCTCCCTCAGTGACGAAGAGAACTTACAGGAAAGTCCCGAGGGTGAAAATAAGCTACAACGTCGGCACCTGTCAGCGGGCCAGAGCGTAACGAGTCGGCATCGGCGGCGCACCCCCGTCACCTCCCCATCCACACCCGTTCATCCCCCGCCCCCACGCCGCACGCCCTCACACCCTGCGCCCCCGCGCACCGCGAGGCGCGCACCGCGAGGCCAGGATCGGGGTTTGAGCGCCCACCGCCGTCAAGGTCACGCTCGAACCTGGTTGTAGTGGTCTCACCGACGCGCCGACACCACTAAAACCAGGATGTTGCGGGATCTTGCGGCCCGCGGAGCGGAGCGGCGCAGCGGGGCGGGAACGGAGCGGGGCGGCGGGGGCGGGAGCCGGGTTTGAGCGCCCACCGCCGTCAAGGTCACGCTCAAACCAGGATGCAGTTGCCACGGCGCGTTCGGATACCACTACATCTACGATCGAGCGCGATCTTGATGACTCAACCTTCGCGATCACAACGTGCCGGCAGACGCTCGGACACGCACTACGTGGAGCGGTCGACGACAGAGGCCGGCGAGGTCCTGGAACTGACCGAGCCCGTGCGGGCCACCATTCGGCCGGAGGATCTCGTCCCCTGACGAACCTCGGTGGGCTGGCCTAGGGTCGAGCGCATGACCGAGTTCGACGCAGCAGCCGCCGCCGTGCAGGCCGCCCTCGACGCCGGCGCGCGGTACGCCGACGCCCGGGTGATGCACCGCCGCTACGAGTCGATGACCGCGCGCAACGGTGACGTGGAGGAGCTGACCCAGGACGAGAGCATCGGGCTCGGTGTCCGGGCGCTCGTCGGATCGAGTTGGGGCTTCCACGCCGTACCCGATCTGTCTGATGCCGCCGCCCGCGACGCCGGCCGGCGCGCGGCGCGGACGGCCCGGGCGAGCGCGCGGGTGCCCGGCCCGCCGGTCGACCTGGTGCCGGCCGAGGCGGTGACCGCGAGCTGGGCCTCGGGTTGTCAGATCGATCCGCTCGGGGTGCCACTGTCGACGAAGGGTGACCTGCTGGTCGACGCGACCCGCACGATGGCCGAGCACGGTGCCGACCTGGCCGAGGGGCTCTACCAGATCTGGGACACCGCGAAGTGGTTCGTCTCCAGCGAGGGCCACCGGATCGACCAGCGGATCCGCGAGTGCGGCGGCGGCATCTCGGCCACCTCGATCGGCGACGGCGAGACGCAGCGCCGCTCCTGGCCCAGCTACCGGGGGCAGTACGGCACCACCGGCTGGGAGTTGGTCGAGTCGCTCGACCTGGCCGCGCACGCCGCGCAGATCGCCGAGGAGTCCCGGGCGCTGCTCACCGCGCCGCCCTGTCCGGCCGGCGAGACAGATCTGATCCTCGGCGGCGAACAGCTGGCGCTGCAGATCCACGAGTCGGTCGGGCACGCCATCGAGCTGGACCGGATCCTCGGGTGGGAGGCCGCGTTCGCCGGCACGTCCTGGCTGGACCTCGCTCAGCTCGGCTCGCTGCGCTACGGCTCGGAGCTCATGAACATCACGATCGACCCGACCATCCCGGGTGCGCTGGGCAGCTTCGGCTTCGACGACGAGGGCACGCCCGCGGTCAAGCGGGACGCGGTCCGCGACGGGCGGTGGGTGGGTGTGCTCGCCGGCCGGGACTCGGCCGCCGTCGCCAGCCTCGACTACGGCGGCAGCGTACGGGCCGACGGCTGGGCCCGGCTGCCGATGGTCCGGATGACGAACGTCGGCCTGGAACCCGGCCCGCACACCCTGGAGGAGATCATCGCGGCCACCGACGACGGGGTGCTGATGGACCTCAACCGGTCCTGGTCGATCGACGACAAGCGCCTCAACTTCCAGTTCGGCTGCGAGGTCGGCTGGGAGATCAAGAAGGGCCGGCGGGGGCGGATGCTGCGCAATCCCACCTACACGGGGATCGGCCCACTCTTCTGGCGCTCGATGGACATGCTCTCCGGTGAGACGGTGTCCTGGGGTACGCCCAACTGCGGTAAGGGCCAGCCGGGCCAGACCGGGCACACCGGCCATCCGGCCGCGCCGGCCCGCTTCCGCAACGTCCGGGTGGGGGTATCAGCGTGAGCGCGAGGAGTGAGCCGGGTTCGCGAGCCCCGCAGTCGCGAACGAAAGAAGGATCAGCGTGAGCGCGAGGAGTGAGCCGGGTTCGCGAGCCCCGCAGTCGCGAACGAAAGAAGGATCAGCGTGAGCGCGAGGAGTGAGCCGGGTTCGCGAGCCCCGCAGTCGCGAACGAAAGGAGGATCAGCGTGAGCGCGAGGAGTGAGCCGGGTTCGCGAGCCCCGCAGTCGCGAACGAAGGGAGAGTCAGCGTGAGCGAGGTGGAGTTGGCTGGGCAGGTCATCGAGCTGGTCGGGCGGCTTGGCGGCCCGGCCGCGCAGGCCGAGGCGGTGGTGACCCGCGCCGACCTGGCGCTGACCCGGTTCGCCAACTCGGCCATCCACCAGAACGTCGCCGAGTCGACCGTCGGGGTGCGGCTCCGGCTGCACGTCGACGGGCGGACCGCCAGCGGCAGCGGCAGCGTCGTCACCGCCGACGGGCTGCGCGCGCTGGTCGAGCGCACCCTGGGCGCGGCGCGACTCTGCCCGCCCGACCCGGGCTGGCCGGGGCTGGCGCCGCCCGCGCCCATACCGGTCGCCCCGCCCGTCGACGAGGCCACCGCGCACGCCGACCCGGATCAGCGGGCCGATCGGGTCCGGGCGTTCGTGGCCGCCGCCGGTGACCTCAGCACGGCCGGCTACTGCCGCACCGCGCACCGCTCGTCGGCGTACGCCAACTCCGCCGGACACACGGCGTACGGCCGCTTCGCGGAGGCGGCGATGGACGGCATCGCCCGCCGCGACGGCGCGGACGGGGTGGCCCGCCGCTGCGCCGACCGGCTGGCCGACCTCGACGGCGCCGAGTTGGGAGCGCACGCCGCCGCGAAGGCGCAGGCGGCGGCCGATCCGGTCGAGTTGCCGCCGGGGCACTACGAGGTGGTGTTCGAGCCGGCCGCGGTGGCCGATCTGTTGCAGAACCTCTCCTGGTACGGCTTCAACGGCAAGCGGTACGCCGAGCGGCAGTCGTTCGCCGAGCCAGGCGCGGCCCAGTTCGACCGGGCGGTGACCCTGGTGGACGATCCGCTGGGCGCGTCGGGGCTGCCGTTCGACGCCGAGGGCACCGGCCGGCGGGCGCTGACCCTCGTCGAGGCGGGCACCACGAGGGCGGTGGCGCACGACCGGCGGACCGCCGCCGAGGCGGGCACCGAGTCCACCGGGCACGCGATCGCGGGCGGCGCCACCTGGGGCCCGATGGCCCGCAACCTGCGCCTGGCCGGCGCGGCGGCCGGGCCGGCCAGCGCGGTGGGCCGCAGCACCACCGGCGCGGCGGCCGGTGCCGTGGTCGACGCGGACACCGCGGCGCTGGTCGCCGGGGTGCGTCGAGGGCTGCTGGTCACCGACCTCTGGTACACGCGGGTGCTCGACCCGAAGAGCCTGGTCGTCACCGGGCTGACCCGCAACGGGGTCTGGTTGATCGAGGACGGCACGGTCGTCCGGGCGGTTCGGGACCTGCGGTTCACCGAGTCGTACCCGCGGGCGCTGGGGCCGGGGGCGGTGCTCGCGCTGGGCGCACGGCCGGTGCGACAACCGGACCGGGTGGACGGCGCCTGGTGGGCGGCGCCACCGGTGCGGCTGGCGTCCTGGCATTTCACCGGGGGCGCCTCCGGCTGAGCGCGGTGACGTTAGCCAACGACACGTCATCGATCGGCGTACCGGGGCTTTTCCGCAGGCCGGACACACGGGACACTCCCTTGCGCGGACGGCTCGCAGAGATCGGCGTAACGTGTGTCACTTAGCTGCGCCGGTCGATCCGGCGTGGTCGTTGGTGTGCGCATGACGTGGCAGCGGGTGCGGGTTCGCCGGTCCGCGTGCCGACCGGAGATATCAGCCCGCCCGTACGGGCCCGTCGAGGAGACGACTCGAATGACTTCAACGGCAACGAGGCCGCGGGGAGCGCGGGCGCGCGCCGCCATCGCGGCGAAGACGTTGCGTACCGACCGCTGGTGGCTCGCCCCGCTGATCACCGTGATCGGGCTCGGCGCCTGGGTGGCGTACGCGACGGTCCGGGTGTTCATGCACAAGTGGTACTGGGTGGACGAGTTCCACTACCTGACCCCGTTCTACTCGCCCTGCGTGACCGAGCGGTGTGTCGAGGGTTCCTCGCACTTCGGCTCGTTCCTGCCCAGCTGGTGGATCATCCCGGACGCCGCGCTGACCCTGCCGTTCCTGCTGCTGTTCCGGCTCACCTGCTACTACTACCGCAAGGCCTACTACCGGTCGTTCTGGCTGTCCCCGCCGGCCTGCGCGGTGCCGGACGGCCACGCCGGCTACAGCGGTGAGACCCGCTTCCCCTTGCTCGGTCAGAACCTGCACCGCTACTTCTTCTACGCCGCCGCGATCATCTCGCTGATCAACACCTATGACGCGATCCTCGCCTTCCACTCCCCGAAGGGCTTCGGCTTCGGACTCGGCAACATCATCCTGCTGGTCAACGTGGTGATGCTGTGGGCGTACACAATCTCCTGCCACTCCTGCCGGCACATCGTCGGCGGCCGGCTCAAGCACTTCTCCAAGCACCCGGTGCGATACAAGGCCTGGACCTACGTCTCGGCGTTGAACGTCCGGCACATGCAGCTCGCCTGGATCACCCTGGGCACCCTGGCGCTGGCGGACTTCTACGTGATGGCGCTGTCTGCCGGCTGGTTCAACGACCTGCGGTTCATCAACTAAAGGGCCCCTGACATGACCACTACCACTCGCATCGAGCGACACCACTACGACGTCGTCGTCATCGGGGCCGGCGGCGCCGGCCTCCGCGCGGCGATCGAGGCCCGGCTGGCCGGCAAGAAGACCGCGATCATCTCCAAGTCGCTCTTCGGCAAGGCACACACGGTGATGGCCGAGGGCGGCGCGGCCGCCGCCATGGGCAACGTGAACAGCCGGGACAACTGGCAGGTGCACTTCCGCGACACCATGCGCGGCGGCAAGTTCCTCAACAACTTCCGGATGGCCGAGCTGCACGCGAAGGAGTCGCCGCAGCGGATCTGGGAGTTGGAGACGTACGGCGCGCTCTTCGACCGCACCCCCGACGGCAAGATCTCGCAGCGCAACTTCGGCGGCCACGAGTACCCCCGACTGGCGCACGTGGGCGACCGGACCGGCCTGGAGTTGATCCGCACCCTCCAGCAGAAGATCGTCTCGCTCCAGCAGGAGGACAAGCGCGAGTTCGGCTCGTACGACGCCCGGATCAAGGTGTTCTCCGAAACCACCATCACGGAGCTGCTGCTCGACGGTGACCGGGTGGCCGGCGCGTTCGGTTACTACCGGGAATCCGGAGAGTTCCTCCTCTTCGAGGCGCCGGCGGTGGTGCTGGCCACCGGCGGCGTCGGTCGCTCCTACAAGGTCACCTCGAACTCGTGGGAGTACACCGGGGACGGTCACGCGCTGGCACTGCGCGCCGGGGCAACCCTGATCAACATGGAGTTCCTCCAGTTCCACCCGACCGGCATGGTCTGGCCGCCCTCGGTGAAGGGCATCCTGGTCACCGAATCGGTACGCGGCGACGGCGGCGTGCTGAAGAACTCCGACGGCAAGCGGTTCATGTTCGACTACGTCCCCGACGTCTTCCGCAAGCAGTACGCGGAGACCGAGGAGGAGGCGGACCGCTGGTACACCGACCCGGACAACAACCGCCGCCCACCGGAGCTGCTGCCCCGCGACGAGGTGGCCCGCGCGATCAACAGCGAGGTCAAGGCCGGTCGCGGGTCCCCCGCCGGCGGCGTCTTCCTGGACATCGCCAGCCGGCGCTCGTCCGACGAGATCCGCCGGCGGCTGCCGTCGATGTACCACCAGTTCAAGGAGCTGGCCGACGTCGACATCACCGCCGAGCCGATGGAGGTCGGGCCGACCTGTCACTACGTGATGGGCGGCGTCGAGGTGGACCCGGACTCTGGTGCCGCCTTCGGCCACGTACGCGGGCTGTTCGCCGCCGGTGAGGTCTCCGGCGGCATGCACGGCTCCAACCGGCTGGGCGGCAACTCGTTGAGCGACCTGCTGGTCTTCGGCAAGCGGGCGGGCGGGCACGCGGCCAGCTACGCCGACGGGCTGGCCGCCCGGCCGAAGGTGGCCGTGGACGCGGTCGAGGCCGCGGTGGAGACGGCTCTGGCCCCGCTGCAGCGCGACACCGGCGAGAACCCGTACACCCTGCAGCAGGACCTCCAGGCGGTGATGGGGGATCTGGTCGGAATCATCCGCCGTCACGGCGAGCTTGAGGACGCGTTGGGGCGACTGGCCGAGCTGCGCGAGCGGGTGGCCAAGGTGAGTGCGGCCGGCGGCCGGCGCTACAACCCGGGCTGGCACCTGGCCCTCGACCTGCGCAACATGCTGGTGGTCTCGGAGTGCACCGCGAAGGCGGCGCTGGAGCGGCAGGAGTCGCGCGGCGGGCACACGCGGGAGGACTACCCGACGATGGAGCCGAAGTGGCGGCAGGTGAACCTGGTCTGCGCGCTGGACGGCGACACCGTGCGGTTGACCCACAAGCCGCTGCCGAAGATGCGGCCGGAGCTGATCGGCCTCTTCGACCGGGCGGAGCTGGCGAAATACCTCACCGACGAGGAGATCGCCGACTTCGACGCCCTCGTTCCCGACGCTGGAGAGGCGGACAACCGATGAGCGCGAAGCGTCAGTTCCGGATCTGGCGGGGCGACGAGACCGGCGGGGACCTCCAGGACTACATGGTCGAGGTCAACGAGGGTGAGGTCGTCCTCGACGTCATCCACCGCCTGCAGGCCACCGACGCCCCCGACCTGGCCTGCCGGTGGAACTGCAAGGCCGGTAAGTGCGGCTCCTGCTCCATGGAGATCAACGGCAAGCCGCGGTTGGGCTGCATGACCCGGATGTCGACGTTCGAGGAGGACGAGACCGTCACGGTCACCCCGCTGCGCACCTTCCCGGTGATCCGGGACCTGGTCACCGACGTCTCGTTCAACTACGAGAAGGCCCTGGAGACGCCCGCGTTCGCTCCGCCGGCGGACGTGGCCCCCGGCGACTACCGGATGCAGCAGGTGGACGTCGAGCGCTCGCAGGAGTTCCGCAAGTGCATCGAGTGCTTCCTGTGCCAGACCGTCTGCCACGTGATCCGTGACCACGACGAGAACAAGCAGGCGTTCTCCGGGCCGCGGTACTTCATCCGGGCCGCCGAGCTGGACATGCACCCGCTGGACGCCCGGACCGACCGCAAGGAGTACGCGCAGACCGAACAGGGCCTCGGTTTCTGCAACATCACCAAGTGCTGCACCGAGGTCTGCCCCGAGCACATCAAGATCACTGACAACGGGATCATCCCCATGAAGGAGCGGGTCGTCGACCGCAGGTACGATCCCCTTGTGTGGCTTGGTAGCAAGATCTTCCGTCGGGGCGAGACGCCCCAGACCAGCGTGACCACCGCCCGTTCGGGCTCGGCGACGCCGCCGAGCACGACCCGTGGCGGGGTGCACTCGCACGCGGGTGGTTCCCACGACCCGCGGGCCGAGGCGCAGGCGCAGAGCGGCGTCAACTGGCAACGGGAGGTGCCCCACCCGACCGCGCCGGCGGTCGACGACCGGGGCAGGCTTCCGCTGACCGAGCTCACCTTCGACCGGGCCGCGGCGCCGTCGCCGTTCGGCGACGACGTGAGCTTCCCGCTGCCTCCGGAGCACCTCAACTTCGCCCACCCGGACCAGGACAACAAGCACTGACCTGCACCATCGAATGAGGGGGCGACCGGCTGAGCCGGTCGCCCCCTTCCGTCTACCCCTCCCCGGCCGTTGACCAGCGGGGGGTCGGTCTCAGTTGCCGCCGAGGAGGGGGCGCAGCGCGGCGACGATGGGGGCGTCGGCGGGGAGCCAGGTGACCGAGTCCAGCTCTCCGGCCGTGAGCCAACGCAGCTCCGAGTGCTCCAGCGCCTGCGGCTCGTCGTCGTGCAGGAGGCGCGCGGCGTACACCTTGAGCACTGAGCGGCCGTGGGCCATCCGCACGTTGCGGCCGACCCGGTCGCCGACCTGCACGCGTACGGCCAACTCCTCGACGCACTCGCGGGCCAGCGCTTCGGTCTCGGCCTCTCCCGGCTCGACCTTGCCACCGGGAAACTCCCACATCCCCGCCACCTCCGGCGGCGCGGAACGCGCACAGGCCAGCACCCGCCCGTCTCGGATGATCGCCGCGCCGACGATCACCTTCAGAGCCCGTCGTTCGGCCTGCCCACCATCATTAGCCCGTTCGGTCCGCACGGGCGTCCAGGGTGCCAGATCCATCGGCGGTTCGGGTACCGAAACCGGCCTCTAAGCCAACAGAACCCGGAAGTGTGGGCGTGGACACCCTTAGGGTACGGCGACAGACTAGAGGGCACCGACAAGACACGGGATGGCGACGATTTGGCCACAAGCCGGCAACGGCGCTTGGGGGGTGCGGTGATGCGCGTGCTGTTCAGCAGCCGGGCCAAGCACGACTACCTTTCCGACGCGTTGACCTTGCTATCTGGTTGGACGCGGGAAGGCGAGCAGATCCGGCGGACTCTCGCGATAGACGATACCCAACACGCCGCGCTGACCGAACGTGTCAAGGTGGTCGCCGACGCGCTGCACCTGCGCCCGGACATCAGTCGCCACGCGGACAGCACCCAGATCCGGGTCGGGCACGGCAACGGCGAGCCCCTGACCGAGGGCGACGTCCTGCTTGCCGCCCGCATCGAGGACGTCTACCGGACGGTCACCGAATCCTGAGCATCCGTGGCCGAGTCCTACGGGTATCAGGGCAACGCCGCCGAGTTACCGTCCCGGTCCCGCCGGCAGATCGAGGTCGCCGAGCCGCGAGCACCGACACCGCCCATTTCTCCGCGCCGCGAGGGATGCGAACGCCGATGAGACACGGCGAGTTCCGTCACCACCGGCTCGTTCAGGTCTACGAGGCCGAGTGCCCGTGGGGGCCGGATGACGACTTCTTCCTGGCCGTCGTCAACGAGACCGTAGCCGCGCGAGTCCTGGACCTCGGCTGCGGCACCGGCCGGCTGACCGTCGCCCTCGACGCCGCCGGCCACACCGTCACCGGCGTCGACCCCGCCCGCGCGTCGCTGGCTGTCGCCCGTGCCAAGCCGGGTGGCGAGCAGGTCACCTGGATCGAGGGCACCTCGGCACTGCTGCCGGAACGGGCCTTCGACGTGGCGGTGCTGACCAGCCACGTGGCCCAGTACTTCGTCGACGACGCGGCGTGGGCGCGTACCCTCGTCGACCTGCGACGGGCGCTGGCGCCCGGCGGCCGGCTGGCCTTCGACGCCCGCGACCCGGCGGGCCGCCGTTGGGAGCGGTGGAACCCGGCCGACTCACGGCGGCGGATCACGCTGCCGGACGGCGGCGAGGTCCGCGCGTGGACCGAGGTCACCGGGGTACGTGACGGCGTGGTCAGCTTCACCCACCACTACGGCTTCGCCGACGGTGAGAAGCTGTCCAGCTCGGCGACCCTGCGCTTTCGCACCGAGGCGCAGCTGCGCGACTCGTTGGGCGCGGCGGGCTTCACCGTGGACACCATCCACGGCGGCTGGCACCGTGAGCCGGTGGGTCAGGGCGACGGCGAGTTCGTGGTCTCCGCCCGCGCCGGTCGGTTGGCGCCGGTTGCCTAGCCTGGTCGGCATGGCGAACATCGCGTACGACCGCAAGGAGCAGGTCCAGCAGATCGAGAGTGGACTTCTCGACGGTGAGCAGATCATCGCCGTCTACGACGCCGTCGGCACCGGCACCGGGTTCATCGGGCTGACCGACCGACGCGTGATCATCCAGGACCGCTCGTTCGTGGGCAAGCGGCATGCGATCACCAGCATCCCGTACTCGAAGATCACCAGCGTGAGTGTGGTCAGCAACAAGTCCTGGGGTGGCACGTTCTTCTCCACCGGCGCGATCGCCATCCACGTCGGCACGCACACCTACGAGGTCGAGTTCCGTGGTGCGCAGAAGAGCCACCACGTGCACAACGTGATCCTGCACCACATCTCCTGATCGATCGGACCCGTCGCGGGGCCGGCCGGGATAAATGCCTTGCCGGGCCCCGGCGTCCTCTGGTGTCCTCAGCTGTCAGCCTCGCGAAGGGAGCAGCCGCCATGCCCGACCCAACGAAGTCCCTCCGACCGAACGTCATTCGACCCGAGGAATCGAGACTTCGTGAGCACACCTGCTCCCCTGGCCACGGCGCGACTGCGCGCCACTGACACCAACCCCGGAGGCCGCTGATGTCGGTCTTCGACGATCCCGGCCTCTTCGGCCGGCTGTGGGCCGCCGGCTACGACGACGGACCCAACCCTGACCCGGCTCCGGCCGTCGACTTCCTGGCCGACCTGGCCGACGGCGGGCCGGTCCTCGAACTGGCGATCGGCACCGGCCGGATAGCCCTGCCGCTCGCCGAGCGTGGCCTTCCGGTGCACGGCGTCGAGGCATCCGAGGAGATGCTGGCACAGTTGCGGGCCAAGCCCGGCGGCGAGCAGATCCCGGTCGTGATCGGCGACATGGCGGACGTCGGAGTGCCGGGTCCGTTCCGGCTCGCGTACCTGGTCTTCAACACGCTGTTCAACCTGGTGGACGCGGAGCGGCAGGCGGACTGCTTCCGCAACGTCGCACGGGTGCTGTCACCGGGCGGCGCGTTCGTCGTCGAGGCGTTCGTGCCCGACCCGCGCAGCTTCGACTCCGACGAGCAGGTGCAGGTGCGTGCCGTCACCGAGGACTCCGCGACGATCCGGCTGCACCGGTACGACCGGCCGGCGCAGCGGTTTGTCCGCCAGACCATCACGTTCGACGGCGAGGGTGTGCACCTGAAACCCTTCGCCATGCGGTACGCCTGGCCGCACCAGATCGACGCGATGGCCCAGCAGGCGGGGCTCCGGCTCACCGAGCGGTACGCCGACTGGCACCGGCGACCGTTCGATGCCGACAGCACGAGCCACATCTCGGTGTACCGGGCCGCTTAGCGGCGGTTGAATCGCCGGGGTTCGCGATCTCGCGTCGGAGCGCGCGAATCCCCGGCGACTCAGCCGTTCCCGAGGTCAGTGTCCGTCGCTGATCTGAACGTCGTCCGGCGCTGGCCTGCCGCGCCCCGTCTCCACAAGCTCCTTGAGACTCATCAGGAAGATCGCCCACTTGGTGCTGCACTCGTGCATGAACTCGACCGGCTCGCGCCAGCCCTCGTGCGTGAACTGGACGATCGTGTACCGACCGCGCTGGTCGAGACGCCAGTCGACCTCGGTGCCGATCCATTCCTCGGGGCCGCCGACGACCCGCCAACGGACCCGGCCTGCGGGGTTCAGCTCAAGGATCTCCAGGTCGAACCCACCGACGTCGCCGAACCGGACGGCCAACCGCCTGCCGACCTCGCTCCCGCCCGTCGTGTCGATCGACCACCAGCCGGCGATGCCCTCCGGAGTTGCCACCGCTCGGTAGACGTCGTCGAGCGGAGCGACGACGCCGACCTGGTGCAGAATGTCGAGCATTGTCATTCTCCAACCCTGGTGTGGCGGTTGCGTTCGATCGTTTCCGCGATCCGCTTGATCCGACGGAGTCTGGCGTCCCAGGTGGCGCCGACCGCTGAGAGCTGGGCGACGGCTCGGGCGAGTTGTGCCTCGTCGACCTGGTAGAGGCGCTCGCGGCCGGCCGGCGCCCCGGAAATCAGCCCGACCCGGTCCAGGACGGCCAGATGCTTCGAGACGGCCTGCCGGGTGACGGGTAACCGCCTGCTCAGCGACGTGGCCGTGCCTGGTCCGCCGGAGAGGAGAAGGTCGATCATCGTACGCCGGGTGGGGTCGCCGATCGCCGACCACAGGTCATCGTCGACGGCCGTGCTCACGAGCTGGCAACCAGTCGCGCCACGTACGTGCCCAGCCGGGGGATGTAGTGGTCCCACCCGGACTCGTGGTCGCGGTACTGCTCCTCGAGGACAGCGATCTCCCAGCCCATCTCCCGGAACCCGGTCTCGGTCATCCGGATCAGAGTCCCCGCACCGCGCGGCTCCAGGTCGAAGGTGACGAGCAGCGACTGCCCGTTCCGATCCGCCTCGGTGAAGCACCACCGGAAGGAGAACCGCTTCGGGGGGTCGACCTCGACGACGGCGAGTGCGACCGTCGTCGTCTCGCCCGTCTCACCGTTGCGCCACACGAGGTCGCCGGGAGCGCCCGCCACCGGCTCGAACCGTGCGTCGTCGGGCCACCACTCCCGCATGTGCTCGGGCCGACTGACCACCTCGAAGACCACCTCGGGTGAGGCGTCGACCTGGATGTCGCGTTCGATGGTTCCCTGGTCCATGCTCACAACCCCTTCCGCAACCTTTGGTTGCATCAACCTACGGCAACCCACTCTGAATGCGCAACTTTTTGTTGCATGTTTCGGTTCTGTCGTACCCGGGGCACATGATGTGGCGCATGTCTGAGCCATCTCCGCACCGGCACCATGCCATCGACTACGTCGAGCTGACGGTGACCGACCTCGCCCGCGCCAAGCGCTTCTACGCCGACGCGTTCGGCTGGCAGTTCAACGACTACGGGCCGGGATACGCGGGCATCCGCAGCCCGCACGGCGACTCCGCGCCCGAGGTGGGTGGTCTCCGCCTCGACCAGGAGGTCAAGGCTGGTGGCCCGCTCGTCCTGCTGTATTCGACCGACCTGGATCGGTCGGTGCAGTCCGTGACGGCGGCAGGCGGTCAGGTGGTGAACGGGCCGTACGACTTCCCCGGTGGCCGGCGGTTCCACTTCACCGATCCCAGCGGCAACGAGCTGGGTGCCTGGGCCGAGGCCTAGCGGGCCGCGTCACGCCGCACGGACGCCATCCAGTTGACCGGTCATCCTACGATCCGCTCATGCGCCGTGCGGAGATAGACGGAGCCACAGTCCTCCAACAAGACCTACCGGGCACGCTGGCCGCATCGCTGACATTCGGCTGTGGCACCCGTGACGAGGACATCGACTCCATCGGCCTGAACCATCTCGTGCAGCACCTGGTGGAATGGGCCGATCCGCACGTCACAGAGAAATACTCGGACGACACCTGGGTGAACGAGACGTCATTTCTCGCAGCCGGCACACCCGAGCAGATCGCGGAACACTTCACCGCCATCAGCTCGGCTATCAGCGACCTTCCCCCGGAGGACCTGTCCGATGCTGTCGCCGCCGTCGACGCAGACGGCCGGTCCGTCTCGGACATCGACGAGGGCGTGCTCGACCCCTGGGGATCACTGCTCTCGCGGCGTTTCGGGCCGCGCGGGCATGGCCTGGCGCGCTGGCCCGCGGTGGATTACGGGCTCTTCACGGCTGACGAGATCAGCAAGCAGGTGGAAAGGTTCTTCACCAGTGGCAACGCGATCCTCACCGTGACCGGCGAGGCCCCGCGAACGATGCGGCTTCGACTGCCCGCGGGTGCGCGCATCGCCCGCGGCGCCCACCCCGTCAATCACCAGTCGGGTCCGGTATGGTACGCCGACGAGGTCCGCGGGGTCGCGCTGATCGTCAGTGCCGAGTCCAACGTGGAATCGGCACTGCTGATGGGGGTGCTGCAGTCTCGGGTCGGCCAGGCAGTGCGGCGGGCCGGGCTCGCCGACGGCGCTGAACCTCTGTCCGCGGTCGTGGACAGCACGCGGCACGAACTCGGGCTGAGGATCACCCCGAAGGACGGCCGGAAGACCAAGAGTTTCGACGCCGCTGCCGCTGCGGAACTGCTCTGGGCCGAGCTGCGGAGACTCGTGCACGACGGCTTCGATCAGGCGGACATCGCCAACCTGGAGGCGGCCCGGGACGAGGCCGTGTCCGTGCTCCTGGTGCCCATGGTCGAGTCGCTTGCCTGGATGCGACCGATCCAGGCGCTCGAACCAGCGACCCACCGGGAATTGTTCGGCACGGCCGAGCACCACTACGCGGAGTCGCTCAGCGAGCTGGCTGGACTCTCTCCGACAGCGGCGCGGGACGTCATGTCCCGCTGGCTCTCAACCGCCATGATCGTCGTGCCCTACGGATCGACGCCGGATCTCCCTGGCACCACCGATGTCTCCTGCCCGAGCACCCGATTCGTGCCGGCCGGTGAGGTGATCAGGCCGACGCTCACGAAGCGGTTCGGCAACAGGAGCTCGCTGGTCATCGGCTCGGACGCGATTTCCACCGTGCACGGTGACGGCAGCGTGCACACCGTTCCGCTGTCCCAGGCGCTCGTGGCCGCGCGGGACGGCTCACTCTGGCTCGCCCACACCGGCCACGGCTGCGTCACCGCCATCTCCGACTTCGCTCACGCAGAGGGCAGGCTCCGGGCCGCCCTACCTCCGCGACGATTCCGCCGGGCGGCGTACACCTGAGTTCCAGTGGCCGGACGTCATCAGCGGAGCGGCTTCGGGCGCTCGTTACTCAGGTGGCCGAATGTGTTCTGGCGGACCTGCTCATACCAGCGAATCAAGAGGGATCGCCCGGGTCGCGTTCCGGTTGCCCAGCCGAAGCACGGTCGTTCGCCAGGAGCTGCGCCGGGTCGGTCTCGCCTACCTCGGTCGCTGTCTGCGGTGCTGTCTGCCCGTATGGACCGAATGCCGCCTCCCTGCGCGGCTCCGCGCCGGCGGTCCTGTCATCGTCCTGGACCGTCGACGAGATGGCTGCCTGCCGGTTGGTTCGTCGACTGCGGTCAGATCGCAGGTACCACAACACGGCAACGACAACCACACTCCAGGTGCCAGGGAGCCACCAGTACAGGTTGAGGTTGATGGATTGGAGCGGCCACGCGACGACCAAGCAGCAGCAGAGGGCGAGTACAGATGCAAGGGCGATCCGCCTGACCAGCCCTCCGCGCTCACGCCGGACCTCGGCCAGATCATGGTAGGCGCCCACGATGACGACGAGTACAAGACCGACAATGCTTTCGATCGGCTCCCACGGCCCCTCAGCCGCGGTGATGCTGACGGTTGCCGCAAGCGCGACCCCTAACAGGGCCGCTTGATCCGGCAGACGTTCCGGCACCTGCGTCACGACGGATCCTTTCGGCAGCGAGATGAGCGGCACGTCCGAAGGTGTCAGGACCAGGTTCCGACATCCCATCAACTGTCGTCTTCACGTCAGTAAGGTCCTTGAAACCGCGGCAATCCCTGCGGGCGTCGACCCGACACGAGCACCCCCTCACCTGCCAGGGCGATCCCTCACCGTCCTCCGTTTGCGCCCGATCTGATCGTCACTCAGCTAGTCCCCCACGGTCGACTTCCGAACGCTGTCGTCGACGCAGCAACAAGGCCGTTATCAGGTAGCCGGCGCCAAGCAGTGCCGTTGACAACCCGAAGATCAAAGACCAGCCGACCGGCTCACCGTATGCAGTTACCGCTCGCATCGAGCCGAGGAAGAGCCAGATGCCTCCCAGGACGAACCCGCCCTTCGGCGTCTTCGTTGTCTGCCACCAAGGATTCGAGCCCCGCGTCATGCGAGTGAGTTTGCCACCGGTACGGCGCTCCGGCATCGACGAGCCGCCCGCCTACTGAACAATTGTCGGCTTGGGAATCGGCCTGAGTCAGGGTTGGCGGAAGTGATGGGCACTGCCACAAAGCAGGCATCTCGCACACGCGCCCAACAGGACAAACTAATTCAATTCAGAATGATATCTGTCCCGTCACGGGCGGTTGCGACTGCGGTGCCGGCACGGACGGTGCAGGTCGGCGTCTTCACTGGTCGAGCTCGTTGTGAAGCTCGGAAAGCGAGCGCGGGAGAAGACGTCCTTGAGGCTGTCCCGGGCGTCGGAGATGGGGAGTTCGGCAGCAGGCTCGCCCACTCGCCGACCACAGGACTCGTACGGCTCACGGTTCAGACGTTGAAGCGGAACTCCACCACGTCGCCGTCCTGCATGACGTACTCCTTGCCCTCGATGCGGACCTTGCCCGCCGCCTTGGCCGCCGCCATCGAGCCAAGCCCGACCAGATCGTGGTACGAGACCACCTCGGCCTTGATGAAACCGCGCTGGAAGTCGGAGTGGATGACACCCGCGGCCTCCGGCGCGGTGGCGCCGACCGGGACGGTCCAGGCCCGCGCCTCCTTGGGGCCGGCCGTGAGGTACGTCTGGAGCCCGAGCGCGCGGAAGCCGACCCGGACGAGCTGGTTGAGGCCGGGCTCGTTCTGCCCGATCGACTCCAGCAGCTCGCGGGCCTCGTCCTCGGGCAGGTCCACCAACTCGGACTCGATCTTCGCATCCATGAAGACGGCCTCGGCGGGAGCGACCAGCGCCCGCAACTCGTCGAGGAACGCCGCGTTGGCCAGCTCGGCCTCGTCGACGTTGAAGACGTACAGGAAGGGCTTCGTGGTGAGCAGGTGCAGCTCGCGCAGGTGCTCCAGCTCGATCTTGGCGGCGGCGGCCCCGGAGTACAGGGTGGTGCCGCCGTCGAGCACCTCGATGGCCTGCTTCGCGGCGGCGACCGCGGCGGCCCGGTCCTTGCGGAGCTTGGCCTCCTTCTCCAACCGGGGCAGCGCCTTGTCCAGGGTCTGCAGGTCGGCGAGGATCAGCTCGGTGTTGATCGTCTCGATGTCGTCGGCCGGGGAGATCTTGCCGTCGACGTGCACCACGTTCGGGTCGGAGAAGGCCCGCACCACCTGGCAGATCGCCGAGGCGTCCCGGATGTTGGCCAGGAAGGCGTTGCCCCTGCCCTGCCCCTTCGACGCGCCGCGAACCAGGCCGGCGATGTCGACGAACGACACCGGGGCCGGCAGCACCTTCTGCGAGGAGAAGATCTCGGCCAGCTTGCCCAGCCGCTCGTCGGGCAGCCCGACCACGCCGACGTTGGGCTCGATGGTGGCGAACGGATAGTTCGCCGCCAGCACGTCGTTCTTGGTCAACGCGTTGAAAAGCGTGCTCTTGCCGACGTTGGGCAGGCCGACGATGCCGATGGTGAGACTCACGACGGGCCAGCTTACGCCGGTGCTGCCGAGACCGGTCCAGGCGGCTCGGATTTGGTGAAGCCGGGCGCGCGATCGTCGGCGTTCGGCGGATCCTGGCAGTGGTCACCCGTTGCTACCCTCTCGATGCGGCGAGCGGAGGAGGCGTTGTGGACCAGGTGGCTGAATTCGACCGGTTGTTCCAGCAGACCCGACAGGCGCTGGCATCGATGCGTACGACCGGCCAGGTCCCCGACGACGGCCCCGCCGGTCGTCCGGCGCGGGGCGCCGGATCCGCGGCGGGCGGCCAGGTCGAGGTGGTGATGGTCGGCCAACGGGTCGAGTCGGTGACGCTGGATCCACGGGCCCTGCGAATGGGCGCCGAGTTGCTCGGCGAGCAGATCACCCTGGCGGTCAACGCCGCCCTGGACGACCTGCGGCTCCAGGCCGCCGACGCCTCCGTGGACGCACCCCCGGTGGACACGGTGGCCCTTGACCAGACGCTCGACGAGTTGCAGAACGAGTCCGTGCGCAGCATGGCCGCGATGACGGAGGCGCTCACCGACGCGGTGCGGCGCATCCAGCAGGCAGCGAGGTGACGACGTGCCCGAGGACCTGCAGGTGCATCCACCAGCGCTCCGCCAGGGCGGTAGCCACCTGACGGAGGTGGCCGAGCAGCTCGCCGCGCAGTGGGAGGCGCTGCGCGCCCGGACGGCCGCGATGGGCGACATCTTCGGTGACGACGACGTGGGGGGCCTGATCGGCATGTCATACCAGGTGGCCGAGGAGATCGCGGCGGAGTGCCTCGGCTCGGTCGTCGAAGGACTGCGCGGCTTCGGCGACGGGCTGGGCCTGATGGCCGACCAGTACGACCTGGTCGAGCAGGACAACGACGCGCAGTTCACCACGATGAGCTGGTAGGCGGCGACGGTGGGCATCATGCTGCCCGGCGAGCTCGCCGGCCTGCTGAACGAACTGGGCTACACCTGGCCCAAGTCGGACGAGACGAAGCTGTTCGAGCTCGGTCAGATGTGGTTGGAGCTGGCGGACTCTCTTCAGCAGGCGGCGGCGGACGGCACGGCGGCCGCACAACGGGTGCTGGACGGCAACCAGGGCGACGCGCTCGCCGCGTTCCAGCAGCGTTGGGAGGGCGCAGGCTCGGCGATCTCTGTGCTCCGCGACGGGGGCGCCGGGGCGCGGATGGTCGCCGCGACGCTCTTCGTCTGCGCGATCATCGTCCTCGCGTTGAAGATCAACGTGATCGTTCAGCTGGTCATCCTGCTGGTGCAGATCATCCAGGCGGTCGCGACGGCCGCGCCGACGTTCGGTGCCTCGCTGTTGGAGATCCCGGTGTTCAAGAAGCTCGCCGACATGGTCCTCGGCATGCTTGTCGATCAGGCGATCGGAGTGGTCCTGGGATGACCTCGACCCTGCCGGAGCTGTACGTCGCCGTGGACGTGGAGGCGGACGGCCCGATCCCCGGGCCGTACAGCATGATCTCGCTGGGCATGGCCGTGGCCGGCCACCCGGAGCTGACCTTCTACACCGAGTTGCGCCCGATCTCCGAGGAGTTCGTCCCGGCCGCGCTGGCCGTCTCCGGCCTTGACCGGGACCGCCTGCTGCGGGAGGCGCCCAGCGCGCAGGAGGCGATGACCGCCGCCGCGACCTGGGTCAACGGTCTACGCCGGCTCGGGCGTCCGGTCTTCCTCGCCGCACCCGCCGTCTGGGACGGGATGTTCGTGCACTGGTACTTCGTCCGCTTCGTGGGCCACAGCCCGTTCGGTGCCACCGGCTCCGGCGTCGATCTGCGCAGCTACTGGATGGGGTTGACCGGAAGCGAGTGGGTCCAGACCAGAAAGGGCAAGATCAAGCACGAGCTGGGTCTGCACGACGTGCCGCACACGCACCACGCCGGTGAGGACGCCGCCGAACTGGCGCAGGTCTTCGACGCGGTGCTCCGTCGCCGACAGTCGGACAAGCCGGCGTGACCGGGCGGCGGCACCTGCCGGACGGGGCCACGACGGCCGCCCGGGGCATCGTCGCGCAAGCCGCCCGGAGCATGATGCGCAGAGCCGACGACGTGGCCGGCGAAGCGGCCGAACACGCGGGCAACCGGGCCGCGCGACGGATCCCCCAGGGGTTCACGGAGCGGCAGTGGACCCGGTTCGCCCGGGGCGCCCGCCAGACCCAGCGGCAGGCCGGCCTCCCCGACGGCGACCTCGTCGCACACGGCAGCCGGGTACGCGGCACCGCCCGTCCGGACTCCGACATCGACGTGGCGCTCATCGTCGACGACGACGCCTTCTTCGACCTCGCGGAGCGCTCGCTGTCCCGGGCGCCGGCCGGGACCCGGCTGCGGAGGACCATGCTGCGCCGGATCAACGAGAACGGGCAGCTCGCCAGCTTCGACCTGGGCACCGACTTCACCCACCTGCGCCGTGAGCTGATGGACAGCCACGTACCGCACAAGGTGCAGTTCTCGGTGCTGCGCCGAGGCGGCAAGTTCGACAACGGCCCGTTCCTCCCGCTCGACTGAGCGCCGCATCTGGCAAGGTGGCAGACGTGCAGACGACGTTGCAGTTCCTCATCATGGTCGACGGCCCGCTGACGGAGGCGGAGCTGCTGGACCGGATCCGCACCGGGCTACCCGACGCGGTGCCCTACCGACGGGACTCGGTCGACGTTCGGGGCAACCTGTTGGAGATCAACCTCAACGAGGGCGCCGACCCGCAACTGGCCGCCACCGACGAGGACGACTACCTCTACTTCCGTTGGCGGGTGGAGCTGACCCCGATGGCCGGCTCGGTCGACGAGGGGCACCAGATCGTCCTTGCCCGGGAGCTGCTGCGGGCGATCGAGGGCCCGCAGGTGCGGGCCACCGTCTGCGCCGCGTTCGAGGACCGGGTCTGAGGGGCCACGCCCTCAGCCGAGCAGACGCGCAGCGATGATCGCCTCTCGGACGCTGCCATCCGTGCCGCAGCTGACCTCGTAAGCCGAAACGCCCTCGCGGTCGGCCACGGCCTCGACCAGTCGGGTGCCCCGATAGACCAGCCCGACCCCGTCGTCGGTGCAGTGGCTGGTGGGCAGCGTCCCGTCGCCGACCAGCTCGTGCATCAGTGGTCGTCGCTGGCCCTCGCTGTCGTAGTGCACCCCGTTGCCGTACGGCAGCCAGCCCAGGCTTCCGGTGAAGCCACGTAGCCGGGGGCCGAAGCTGTCCGTGGCGCCGCCCACATGCCAGCAGATCGAGCCGGCGGAGACGCCGCCCAGCACCACGCCGGCCTGCCAGCACTCGTGCAGGATCTCGTCGAGCCCGTGCGCCCGCCAGAGCGCGACCAGGTTGGCGACGCTTCCGCCGCCGACCCAGATGACGTCCTGGGCGAGCAGGTGGGCGCGGACGTCGTCGACGTTGGGCATCGGGAACAGCGCCAGGTGCGAGAGGCGGAACCGGCTGTCGGCGAACGCTGCGTAGACGGCGCTCAGCGAGGTCGGCTGGTCTCCGACGGCCTGCCCGAGGTAGCAGATTCGCGGCTGCGGGCCGGCCTCGGCCAACTCCGCCGCGAACTCGAAGACCGGACCGGGACGCAGGTCGGCCGGACCTCGGTCGCCCCGGAAGAACCCCATGCTGGTGGCGAGGATCGTCGGTTCGCTGGCGGGCATTCGCCGTTCCCTTCGTCGGGTGCTGACGGCGTCCATCCTGCCGCAGCCCGCGCCCGGCGGATCATCGGACGCACGCGCTCGATGGATCGCCCGCCGCACGCTCAGCCGGCCCGGCGCTGACGAGGCACCGTCACCGTTTCGGCGGGCAGCTCGTCGAGTGGCGACTCGCCCGGAGGTAGCTGCGCGGCGGCGGCGCGAGGCAGAGTGAGCCGCTCGGCGGCGGCGGGGCCGGCCGCGGTCGACTCACGAAGCATCCAGAGCACCTCGTCCGTCGTCCAGCCCAGGCCCGGGCGGCCGGCGATCTCCCGGAGCAGTCGCCGGCCGACGCGAGTGTCGTCGTCGTAGAACCGCATGCACCAGTGGTGTGTCCACATGCCGAGCGCCCGCAGGCCGGCGTCGTCGAGCGAGTGGGCCAGGCGACCGCAGGCGGTGTCGGCGAAGGTCTGCTCGAGGTCGCCGGCCCGGTCTCGTTCGAGGGCGCCGACCGCGGCCGGCCCGACGGCCCGCATCCGGCGGTGGAAGGCCTGAGCCACCGCGCGGGGCAGCGACGGGAACGCGCCCCGTGTCGACGCCGCCGCCCGACCCGCCACGCTCGCCATCGCCGCACCCCTCTTGAGTTGGTGGCCGGACGTTACCTTCCACGACCGACACTTTCGGGCGGAAAATCCGCCCTCGACCGTGGACAGCGAGGATGACCTGCGGCGTCTGTATTGGTGACGACGAGATCGCCGCGGCCGCACCGGATCGCCGGTGCCGTGAGTCACCGGGCGAGCAGCTGGCCGGAGACCCTGGTCACCTTGCCGCACCAAGTCGCGCCGCACGTCCCGTTGCGCGGGCTGGCAGGGGTCCATCGAGTTTGCCGAGGCCGAAGTGGCCGCTCATCCTTGGGCGATGAGCGATCACGGACACCCGACGACGCGTGCGCCGCGCGGGCAGCGATGAGCGCCGCCCTGGCCCGGGTGCCCCAGTCGCTGACCGGGCAGCTCGTCACCCCCGGAGACCGTCGGTACGCGCAGCTGCGCTCGACGTACACCACGACCGCGTCGCCGGCCGGCGTCCTGCTGCCGAAGAACACCGCGCAGGTCGTGGCCGCGATCCAGTACGCCCGCGAGCAGCGGCTGCCGATCGCCGTCCGCAGCGGCGGACACGGTCTGTCCGGCGTCTCCTCCAACAACGGTGGACTGGTCATCGACCTGTCCATGCTCAACCGGGTGCGGGTGCTCGACGAGCGGTCCGGGTTGGTCCGGGTCGAGGCCGGTGCCCGCTGGGCGAACGTCGCGTCCGCGCTGGCGCCGTACGGCCTGGTGGTCAGCTCGGGTGACTACGGCAACGTGGGCGTCGGTGGCCTGACCACCGGCGGCGGTGTCGGCTGGCTGGTCCGCTCCCGCGGGCTGACCATCGACCGCGTCCGGGCGGTGGAGGTGGTGCTCGCGGACGGAACGCTGGTGCGCGCGGACGCCGAGCACGAGCCGGAACTGTTCTGGCTGGTCCGGGGTGCCGGGGCCGGGGCCGGGATCGTGGTGGCGTTCGAGATGGAGGCCACCGAGCAGCGCAACGTCGGGGTGGCGCAGCTGGTCGTGGAGGCGCACCCGGACGGCCGCACGCTTCGCGAGTGGGCGGACTGCCTGGCCCAGGCCCCACGAGAGCTGTCCGCGGCCGTTGTGCTGTTCGCGGAGGGACGGTCGACCCTGATGTCGATCACCGCCGTGGTCGCCGCCGAGAGCCTCCGCCGGGCCCGCCCCATGGTGGAGCCGCTGCTGGCCATCGGGAAGCTGCTCGAACACCGGACCGACCTGCTGCCCTATCCAGCCCTGGTGCCGACCGCACACCTGCATCCGAACGTCGGGCAGCAGCGGGGCACGACCACCAACGGCCTGTTCACCGGGCTGGACGACGCTGGCGCCCGCGCACTGATGCGGGCGGTGACCGGGCCGGGCCGGGCGGTGCTCCAGCTCCGCTCGGTGGGCGGCGCGGTCAACGATGTCGCCGCCGACGCGACCGCCTACGCGCACCGGCACCAGGACATCCTGGTCGTGGCCTCGGTGTTCCCTCCGCAGGGAGACGCGGCGTTGGACACCGCCTGGCGGGGCGCCGCCGGTCGGGCCGACGGCGCGTACGTCAATTTCGAGAGCCGGCCGGACCCGGCCGCGTTCGCCCGGATCTACCCGGGCGAGACCGGCGCGCGGGTACGGCGGCTGTGGCGACGGTACGACCCGGACGCCGTGTTCCGGTCGGCCCTGCTGACGGGCCAGTCCGCACGCTCGGGCCAGCCGGCACGCTCGGCCCGGTCCGCCGGGTCGGGCCAGCCCGCACGCTCGGGCCAACCGGCAGGCTCGGGCCAACCGGCACGCTCGGGCCAACCGGCACGCTCGGGCCAACCCGCACGGTCCGGTCAGTCCGCGCGGTCCGGTCAGCCGCACCGGCGCCGCCGCTGACCACCCGCCCGAGCAGAGGTGCACGTCGGGCAGGTCCACACCCAGGTCCGATTCCCGCCAGCCGATGGCCCGGCTGGCCAGGCATCATCGGTGACGTGGAGATGGACTTCGAGCGGTGCTACCGGGCTGTGGACAGCCGTGACCAGCGGTTCGACGGCTGGTTCTACACCGGCGTGACGTCCACCGGGATCTACTGTCGGCCGTCCTGCCCGGCGACCACTCCCAAGCGGCAGAACGTGCGGTTCTTTCCGTCCGCCGCCGCGGCTCAGGGTGCCGGGCTGCGCGCCTGCCGCCGCTGCCGGCCGGACGCCGCGCCCGGCTCCCCGCAGTGGGACGTCCGCGCCGACGTGGTCGGCCGGGCGATGCGGCTGATCGCCGACGGGGTGGTCGACCGGGACGGCGTTCCCGGGCTGGCCGCCCGGCTCGGCTACACCGAGCGACACCTGCACCGGATGCTGCGCGCCGAGATGGGGGCCGGACCGCTCGCGTTGGCCCGGGCCCAGCGGGCACAGACCGCCCGGATCCTGATCGAGACGACCGGCCTGGGGATGGCCGAGATCGCGTTCGCCGCCGGCTTCGGCAGCGTGCGGCAGTTCAACGACACGGTCCGCGAGGTGTACGGGATCGCCCCGTCCGAGCTACGCACGGCCCGTGGCCGACACCGGGCACCGTCCGGGGCGGGGACCATCACGCTCCGCCTGGCGTACCGCCCGCCACTGCACACCCGGGCGCTGCTGGACTTCCTCTCGGTGCGGGCGCTGCCCGGCGTGGAGGAGGTCCGCGACGGGACGTACCACCGGGGTCTGCGGTTGCCGCACGGTGCCGGCCAGGTGGCGCTGACCCCGGCGGACGGGCATGTGGCGGCGACGCTGCGGCTGGCCGACCTGCGCGACCTGTCGCCGGCGGTGGCCCGCTGCCGGCGGCTGCTCGACCTGGACGCGGACCCGACCGCGGTCGACGCGACACTCGCCGCCGACCCGGCGTTGGCCCCCACGATCGCCGCCGAACCGGGCATCCGGGTCCCCCGGGCGGTGGACGGCTTCGAGATGGCCGTCCGCGCCATCGTCGGCCAACAGATCTCGGTCACATCGGCCCGCACAACCCTGACCCGCCTGCTGCGGGCCACCCCAACCGAAGACCAGGTTGATCATGAAGTTGTCGTCAACGGCACCGGCGTGTCGCCACAACAACTTCATGATCAACTAAGCGAAGGGGGGCCGGGAGCGCCGGGGAGACTGGAAGGGTTCTTGAGCCCGGAGGACCTGCTCGAATTGCCGGATTCGGCGTTCGGGATGCCGGTCGGGCGGCGGGAGACCGTGCGGGCGTTGGCTCGGTCGGTGGCCGATGGGGCGCTGGACCTGGCGGCGGGCGGGGATCGGCAGGAGACGCTCGCGCGGTTGTCGGCGCTGCCCGGTATCGGTCCGTGGACGGCCGGCTACCTGGCGATGCGCGCGTTCGGCGACCCGGACGTCCTGCTCCCCACCGACCTGGCGGTCCGGCGCGGCGCGGCCGCGCTCGGTCTGCCCGACGACCCGAAGGCCCTCGACGCGTACGCCGACCGCTGGCGCCCCTGGCGGTCCTACGCCACGATCAGACTCTGGAGAGCCGCATGAGCATCGACAGCACCGTACTGAACACCCCGACCGGCCCGCTGAGCATCCTCGCCGACACCGACGGCGAGGTCCTGGCGGCCGGCTTCACCCCCGACCCGGCGGCGCTGCTGCCCCTGGTCCACCCGACCCTGCGGGCGTCGCTGCGGCAGCGCGCCGACCTCGGCCCGGTCAGTGCGGCCGTGCGGTCCTACCTGGACGGTGACCTCGCCGTCATCGACACGGTTCCGGTGCGGCAGCGCACCGGCGGCGAGTTCCTGGCGCACGCCTGGCAGGTGCTGCGCGAGGTCCCACCGGGCATCCCGGTCACCTACACCGGGTATGCGGCACTGGCCGGCCGACCACCGGCGGTGCGGGCCGCCGCGGCAGCCTGCGCCCGCAACGCGGCGGCGCTGTTCGTGCCCTGCCACCGGGTGCTGCGTACCGACGGCAGCCTCGGCGGCTACCGCTGGGGGCTGGACGTGAAGAAGTGGCTTCTCGGTCATGAGCGACGGTTGACAACAAGCTGACACCGGCATCGACAGCTATTGACGCTACCGTCGGGTAGTGCCTGCGGACAGCGTCGGCAACCCGGCCGCCCGGGTCGCCGCGGGCCCCCACCCCGTGCACAACCTCTGGCGGCTGCGCCGCTACCTGCGCCCGTACGCGACGGAGTTCGCCTGGCTGATGGTCGCGGGGTTCGCCGGCACGGCGGCCGGGATCGCCGTACCGCTGGTGGTGCAGCGCGTGGTGGACGGGCCGGTGGCCCGGCACGAGCCCGCCGGGCTGCTCCAGCTCGGTGGCCTCGCGCTGCTGCTCGGTGTGGCCGAGGCAGTGTTGATCTTCATCCGTCGGTGGGTGCAGTCCTCCTCCTCGGTCGGCATGGAGGCGGCGTTGCGCGCCGACGTCTACGCCCACCTGCAGCGGCTGCCGACCAGCTTCCACGACCGCTGGCAGTCCGGTCAGCTGCTGTCCCGGATCACCAGCGACCTGTCGGTGATCCGCCGGTTCCTCTCCTTCGGCGTGTTCTTCCTGGTGCTCAACCTCGCCACCTACCTCGTGGTGGTGGTGCTGCTGATCCGCCTGCACCTGACGCTCGGGCTGCTGGTGGCGGCCAGCACGGTGCCGCTACTGCTGATCAGCCGGCGCTTCGCGCGGCACTACCACAGCGCGTCCCGGCGGATGCAGGACCAGCAGGGCGACGTGGCCACCCTGGTCGAGGAGACCGCGCAGGGCCTGCGCACCATGAAGGCGTTCGGCCGCGAGCCCGAACTGGTCGCACGCTTCGCCGGCGGGGCCCGCAGGCTGCACGACACCGGAGTGCGTAAGGGCCGGCTGCTGGCCAACACCGCGGCACTGCTCGACCTGGTGCCCAACCTCACCCTCGGCGTGGTGCTGGTCGCCGGGGCGGCCGCCGCCGCGAGGGGCGTGCTCACCATCGGTGAGGTGGTCGCGTTCGTCAGCCTCCAGTTGATGCTCATCTGGCCGGTGCAGACGCTCGGCTGGATCATCGCCAACGGTCAGGAGGCGGCCACCGCCGCCGACCGGGTCCAGGAGGTGCTGGACACTCCGCCCCAGATCGTGGACAGACCGGGGGCGCTCGCCATACCCCGCGACGCGGTCCGCGGCCGGCTGCGCTTCGAACGGGTCGAGTTCCGGTACCCGGGCAGCACCGAGACGGTGCTGCGCGAGATCGACCTGACCGTCGAGCCGGGCGAGACGCTGGCCCTGGTCGGTGCCACCGGCTGCGGCAAGAGCACGCTGCTGTCCCTGGTGCCCCGGCTGCACGAGGTGACCGGCGGCCGGATCACCCTGGACGGGCACGACCTTCGCGACCTTCGACTGGACTCGCTGCGCCGACTGGTCGGGGCGGCGTTCGAGGAGCCCACGCTCTTCTCCATGTCGGTCCGGGAAAACCTGACCCTGGGGCGCCCGGACGCGGGCGACGACGAGGTCCGGGCGGCTCTCGCTCTCGCCCAGGCCGACTTCGCGTACGACCTGCCGTGGGGTCTGGCGACCCGAGTGGGCGAGCAGGGGTTGTCGCTCTCCGGCGGGCAGCGCCAGCGGCTCGCGCTGGCGCGGGCGGTGCTCGGCCGGCCGGCGCTGCTGGTGCTGGACGACCCACTGTCCGCCCTCGACGTGCACACCGAGGCGCTGGTCGAGGCCGCGCTGCGGCGGGTGCTCAGCGGCAGTACGGCGCTGCTGGTGGTGCACCGGCCGTCGACCATCGCACTGGCCGACCGGGTCGCCCTGCTCGACGGCGGGCGGATCGTCGCGATCGGCCGGCACTCCGAGCTGTTGGCGACGGTGCCGGCGTACCGGGCACTGCTCGCCGCCGAGCCGCCGGCCGCCAGAGCACCGGCGGGGTCGGCCACCCCCGCGTCGTCGACCTCGGACGGATGGGGGCTGGTGCGGTCGTGACCACGCGGGAGGAGACCGAGCCACCGCCGGGAGAGGAACCGGAACTCACCCGGTGGCGCGGAACGGCCACCGACCCGGAGGCCGACCGCAGCCGGGCCGAGGAGACCACCCCCGAGGCGGTGGCCCGGTTGCGCCGGCTCAGCCGGACCCTGCTGGCCGACCTGCTCCACCCACACCGGAGTCGACTCACCGCCGCGGTCGGCCTGCTGCTCGCCCAGAACGCGGCCGCGATGGCCGGCCCGTACCTGGTCATGGTCGGCATCGACCACGCCATCGCACCGTTGCGGGCCGGGAACGCCACGCCGCTGGTCGCCGTCGCCGGGGCGTTCGCCATCGCGGCCGCGACCGAGTACGTCGCCCGCCGCGCGTTCCTCGCCCTCTCCGCCCGGATCGGCCAGGCCGTCCTGCTGGACCTACGGCAGCGGGTGTTCGGGCACTTCCTGCGACTGTCGGTGGGCTTCCACGAGCGCTACACGTCCGGCCGGATGGTCTCCCGGCTCACCAGTGACCTGGACTCGATCGCCGAGTTGGTCGACGGCGGGATCGACAGTCTGGTGCTGGCCGCGCTGTCGATCCTGTCGGTGGCGGCCATCCTGCTCTGGCTGGACCTGCCACTGGCCACCGTGACGCTGCTCGCGTTTCCGTTCCTGTACTGGCTCTCCCGCTGGTTCGCCCGCTCGTCGGCCGACGCGTACCGGCAGACCCGGGAGGCCGTCGCGCTGGTCATCGTGCACTTCGTCGAGTCGATGCGGGGCATCCGGGCCGTGCAGGCGTTCCGCCGGGAACCCCGCAACCAGCGGATCTTCGAGGCGCTCGGCGACGACTACCGGCGGGCCAGCCTGCACGCGTTCCGGCTGATCGCCACGTACTCCCCGGCGATCAAGCTGATCGGCAACGTCACGGTGGCGGTGGTGCTCTGCTACGGCGGCTGGCGCGTCCTCGGCGGGCGCACCGAGATCGGGGTGCTCGCCGCGTTCCTGCTCTACCTGCGTCGGTTCTTCGAGCCGATGCAGGAGCTCAGCCAGTTCTACAACTCACTCCAGTCGGCCACGGCGGCGCTGGAGAAGCTGGCCGGCGTGCTGGACGAGAGGCCCGCGGTCGCCGAGCCGGCCCGGCCGGTGCCACTGCCGAGAGGTGCCGGCCTCGGTGAGGTGGTGTTCGGGGCGGTCTCCTTCGGCTATCGCGCCGACACCCCGATCCTCGCCGGGCTGGAGCTGACCGTGCCCGCCGGGCAGACCGTCGCCCTGATCGGGCCGACCGGCGCGGGCAAGTCGACAGTCGCCAAGCTGGTCGCCCGGTTCCACGACCCGGACAGCGGTGCCGTCCGGCTGGACGGCATCGACCTGCGTGAGGTCGGCAACGCCGACCTGCGCCGAGCGGTGGTGCTGGTCACTCAGGAGAACCACCTGTTCAGCGGCACCGTGGCGGAGAACATCCGGTTCGGCCGGCCCGGCGCCGACGACGCCGCAGTGCAGGCCGCGGCCCGGGCCATCGGCGCCCACGAGTTCATCGCCGCACTGCCCGAGGGGTACGCCACCCAGGTGCACCGGCGCGGCGGTCGGCTCTCCGCCGGGCAGCGGCAACTTGTCGCGTTCGCCCGCGCGTTCCTCGCCGACCCGACCGTGCTGATCCTGGACGAGGCGACGTCCTCGCTGGACGTGCCGACCGAGCGGCTGGTGCAGCGGGCACTCGGCACCATCCTGCGGGACCGGACCGCCCTGGTCATCGCACACCGACTTTCCACCGTGGAGACGGCCGACCGGGTGCTCGTCCTCGACGACGGGCGCATCGTCGAGGACGGGCCACCCGCCGTGCTGGCCGAGGCCGGCGGCCGGTACGCCGCGCTGCACCGTCAGTGGCGGGAGTCGCTGATCTAGGCCCGGTGTCGCGGTCAACTGCGTGGCCCGGCACCCGCGCGATGCCTACGATCGCAGGATGACCGATACGGCGAGGACGGCCCGCACCGGCGTCCCCGAGCGTCCGAGTGTGGACGGGCTCGAGGAGACCTGGGCGCGCCGCTGGCAGGAGGAGGGCACGTACGCGTTCGACCGTTCCAAGCAGCGGGCGGACGTGTACGCCATCGACACCCCGCCGCCGACCGTATCGGGCGAGCTGCACATGGGACATGTCTTCTCGTACACGCACACCGACACCACGGCCCGGTACCAGCGGATGCGTGGCAAGGCCGTCTTCTACCCGATGGGCTGGGACGACAACGGCCTGCCCACCGAACGCCGGGTGCAGAACGTGTACGGGGTGCGCTGCGACCCGGCGTTGCCGTACGACCCGGTGTGGCGGCCACCGGCGACGCCGGTCGACGACGCGGCACGCCGCGACCCCACCCCGATCTCGCGGCGCAACTTCATCGAGCTGTGCGAGCGGTTGACGGTCGCCGACGAGCAGATCTTCGAGGCGCTCTGGCGGCGACTCGGGCTGTCCGTCGACTGGTCCCTGACATACACGACTATCGGCCGGGTCGCCCGGGCGACCAGCCAGCGGGCGTTCGTGCGCAACCTGCTCCGCGGCGAGGCGTACCAGTCGGAGGCGCCGACGCTCTGGGACGTGGGTTTCGCCACCGCGGTCGCCCAGGCGGAGTTGGAGGACCGGGAGCGCCCCGGCGCCTACCACCGGCTGCGGTTCACCGGGCCCGACGGGCGCGAGGTGCTCATCGACACCACCCGGCCGGAGCTGCTGCCGGCCTGCGTGGCACTGGTCTGTCACCCCGACGACGAGCGGTACGCCGACCTGGTGGGTGGCACGGTGCGCAGCCCGCTGTTCGCCGTCGAGGTGCCGGTGCACGCCCATCCGCTCGCCGACCCGGCGAAGGGCACCGGCATCGCGATGGTCTGCACGTTCGGCGACCTGGCCGACGTGACCTGGTGGCGGGAGCTGCGACTGGACACCCGGGTCGTGATCGGCCGGGACGGCCGGCTGCTGCCCGAGCCGCCGGCCGGGGTGCCGGCACAGCCGTACGCGGCACTGGCCGGGCAGAGCGTGAACGCCGCGCGCCGCGAGATCGTGGGCAGGCTGGCCGGCGCGGGTGACCTCATCGACGAGCCACGCCCGATCACCCATCCGGTCAAGTTCTACGAGCGCGGCGACCGGCCACTGGAGATCGTGTCGACCCGGCAGTGGTACCTGCGCAACGGCGGCCGGGACGACGCGCTGCGGGCGACGCTGCTGGCCCGGGGCGGCCAGCTGCACTGGGTGCCGGCGCACATGAAGCACCGTTACGACAACTGGGTGGGCGGCCTGACCGGCGACTGGCTGGTCAGTCGACAGCGCTTCTTCGGGGTGCCGGTGCCGGTGTGGTACCGGCTCGACAACGCTGGCGAGCCGGACTGGTCCCACCCTCTCACGCCGGACGAGTCCGCGCTGCCGGTCGACCCATCCAGCGATCCGGCGCCCGGCTACGACGAGTCGCAGCGCGGCCGGCCGGGCGGCTTCGTCGGCGACCCGGACGTGCTGGACACCTGGGCCACCTCGTCGCTGACCCCGCAGATCGTCGGCGGCTGGGAGACCGACCCGGACCTGTTCGCCCGGGTCTTTCCGATGGACCTCCGCCCGCAGGGGCAGGAGATCATCCGGACCTGGCTCTTCGACAGCGTGGTCCGTTCGCACTTCGAGCACGACGTGCTGCCCTGGCGGGACACCGTGCTCTCCGGCTGGATCCTCGACCCGGACCACAAGAAGATGGCGAAGTCCAAGGGAAACGTGGTCACCCCGCTGGCGCTGCTGGAGCAGCACGGCTCGGACGCGGTGCGGTACTGGGCGGCCAGCGGCAAGCCCGGCATGGACCTGGCCTTCGACCCGGCGCAGATCAAGGTCGGTCGACGGCTGGCCACCAAGCTGCTCAACGCGTCGAAGTTCGTGCTCGGGCTGGGCGCGGCCGACGCTCTGCGTACCCCGGCGACCGCTCCCCTGGACCGGGCCATGCTCGCCGAGCTGGCCACCGTCGTCAGCGCGGCGGCCACCGCCTTCGACTCGTACGACCACACGGCGGCGCTGCAGGCCACCGAGGCGTTCTTCTGGCGGTTCTGCGACGACTACATCGAGCTGGTCAAGGAGCGCGCCTACGGCACCGGCGCGGGGGCCGACTCGGCGCGGGCGGCACTGGCCTCGGCGCTGTCGGTGCAGTTGCGACTGTTCGCCCCGGTGCTGCCGTACGCCACGGAGGAGGTCTGGTCCTGGTGGCGGTACGGCTCGGTGCACCGGTCACCGTGGCCCACGACCTACGAGGTGGCGCGGACGATCGAGGGAACAGGCGAACCGGCGCTGCTCCGGCTGGCCGGCGACGCGCTGAGCCAGGTGCGGCGAGCCAAGTCGGAGCGGAAGCTGTCGATGAAGGCGGACGTGCCGTTGGCCGAGGCACTCGGCCCGGCGGCGCTGCTGCAACAGCTCACCCTGGTCGCCGACGACCTGCGGGCGGCCGGCCGGATCGGCCAGCTCGACCTGCTCCCCGACCGCACGCCGGAGCTCGTCATCGCCTGCGCCTTCTGAACGAGTCACGCCCGCCGCCGCCCGCGTGAGAAGGGTGGCGGCGGGTGGGGGCGGTCACCAGCCGCGCAGAAAGCGCAGCCCGAGCAGGAACGCGACCACGGCGGGCCCTACCAGCAGGGTGATCGCCTGGAGGCGGTACGGCATCCGGTGCCGGGTCAGCTCGCCCGCGTTGCCCAACACGATGGCCCCGGCCAGCATCAGGAACGCCCCCCACCACCCGGTCTCCAGGTCGATCAGGTTCACCCGGATCAGTTGCAGGGTCAGACCGAGCAGCGCGCCGGTCAGCGCGAGCAGGGCCACCGCCCGATGCAGGCCACGGGCCAGCGGGTGGGCCGCCCGCCAGCCGTAGGTGCCGGCGACCGCCAGGCAGGGCAGCACCACCAGCACCGGCCAACCCAGGCTCATCACGCTGAACATCAGCAGCGCGCCCACCGCGAACACCAGCGTGCCGACGCAGGCGAGGACGAACCCGGCGAAGGCCCGCCCACCGCCGCGGGCCAGCAACGGCCCACCACTGGCCGCGATCAGGGCGCCGGGGATCAGGATGAACCCGGCCCACCAGTGGAACCGCCCGCTGCCCTGTGCGGCCGTCGCGACCGTGGCGCAGGCCAGCCCGGCGACCGCCAGGCTGGTCAACCACGGCCGGCTGCTTCGGGAGTACGGCTCAGCCAACGACGTCCGCTCCGCTTCGACGCTCACGCCCACCAGCCTGGCCGGTGGCGCCCCCGCCGGTCCATCCGGCCAGCCCTACCGGGCGGCGGTGGCTGGCCGGAACAGCGGCTGGCACCGACCTCAGCTCGTCTCGCCGGCCACGCTGAACGAGCGCAGGCGGTCGATGGCGAGCACGGTGAAGCCGACGCTGACCAACGCGGTCATCACCGAGGCCACCGGCACCGACACGCTGGTCTCCAGCAGACCGGTGGGGGCGATCCGGTCGGCGAGGGCGATCACGTACTGCTGGATGGAGAGCACCTTGGTGCCGCTGACGAAGTTGCCCAGCAGCCCCTCCCAGATCAGCACGTAGACCAGGCCGAGCAGCACCGGCCGCCGGGTGACCAGGCTGAGCGCGAGGAACAGCGCCGAGTAGGCCAGCGCACCGAGCGTCGCCGCGACGGCCAGCGCCAGACCGAGGCGTACCGAAGAGGCCAGCACGCCCGCGACGTAGAGCGGGACCGCGACGGTGGCCGCGGTGACCCCGGCGGCCACCGCGAGTTTGGGCAGCACGATCTGCCAGCGCGGCAGCGGCTTGGTCAGGATGTGCACCACGGTGCCGTCGTCGATCTCGGCGCCCAGCACGCCGGTGCCGATGATCAGCGCCACCACCGGCAGCACCACGGCCAGCCCGAGGCCGACCAGCACCGGCGGCCCCCACTGGCCCGGGTCCACCCCCAGTGAGCGGCAGAGCACCGCCAGCCCGAGCAGCACCAGCGGCAGCGGGAGTAGCAGCAGGAACCGGCGCCGGCCGAACAGCCCGCGCGCGGTGATCCAGGTAACGGTCGACATGGCTCAGCTCCCTTCGTTCGTGACTGCGGGGCTCACTCGCTGCGCTCGTCTACTCCTCGCACTCACCTCAAGCCTCCACCAGGTAGGAGAAGACGCTCTCCAGGGATTCGTCGGACGGCACCAACTGGCGCACCCGGATGCCCCGGTCCAGCGCGATCCGGGGCAGCGCCCGGGTGAAGGCGCCGTAGTCGCCGGCGCGCACGGTCAGGCCGGTGCGGTCCAACTCGACGCCGCTCACCGATGCCTCGGCGATCAGCGCGACGGCCAACGCCCGATCGTCGGTCGAACGCACCGCGAAGACGTGCGGGCGGTTGGTCATCAACCGGCGGATGGTCCGGAAGTCACCGGAGGCGGCCAGCCGGCCGGCCACCATCACCTGGACCGTCCCGGACACCTGCTCGACCTCCTCCAGGATGTGCGAGCTGAACAGGATCGTCCGGCCGGCGTCGCCCAAGGAGTGCAGCAGTTGCATCATGTGCAGCCGCTGGCGCGGGTCCATCCCGTTGAACGGCTCGTCGAGCAGCAGCACCTGCGGGTCGTGCACCAGCGCGGCGGCCACCCGTGCCCGCTGTCGCATGCCCTTGGAGTACGTGCCGATCCGGCGGTCCTGCGCCGACTCCAGCTCCACCAGGTCGATGGCGCGTCGGGCCGCCGCCGCCGGATCGGCCAGCCGGTGCAGTTTCGCGCTGGCCAGCACGAACTCGTACGCGCTGAGGAAGCCCTGTACCGCCTCGCGTTCGCTGACCAACCCCAGATGCCGGTAGACCTCGGGGTTGCGCCAGGTCGGCTCGTCGTCGAGGGTCACCGTGCCCCGCGACGGGGCGAGGAAGCCGGCCATCATGTGCAGCAGCGTGGTCTTGCCGGCGCCGTTGGGGCCGAGCAGCCCGGTCACTCCCGGGCCGAGGGCCATGCTGATGTCGTTGACCGCGACCACGTTGCCGTACCACCGGGACACCCCGGTCAGGCTCAGCGTGCTCATCAGGAGGCGACCTTCCGGTAGCGGGCCAGCAGGAGGGCGGTCGCGCCGGCGACCAGCAGCACCGCGGCCAGGGCGTAGACCGGGCCGAACCCGCCGATCGACATTTCGCCTGGATCGCCCTCGACCAGCAGGTCGCCCAGCGACCAGATGCCGACCCCCTGCACCAGGGTGGACGGCGACGCGAGTCCGGCCAACTCGTTGGCCGTCCGCGACGGCAGGATGCTCAGCACGCCCACGATCGGGGTGGTCATCAGGAAGACCGCGACCACGCCGCCGGCGGCGAAGGCCCGCTTGCCGGTCAGCGACGCGACCAGCAGCCCGATCGAGGCGAAGACCACCGCCCACAGCCCGGCGTAGAGCAGCCCGGGCAGCAGGTCGAGCAGCTCGTTCCAGACCCCGCGCAGGCCGTCCTTGGTGGTGAACGCGGCGCCCAGGAACATCACCAGCTGCGGCCCGCCGAGCAGCAGCCAGAGCGCGGTGACCAGCGCCAGCAGCTTGGCCAACGCGTAGTCGGCGCGGGGCAGCGGCCGGGAGAAGTAGAGCGGCAGCACCCCGCTGCGCAGGTCCCGGGAGACCAGCTCGGGCGCGGCCACCGCGACGAAGAAGATGACCAGCCAGCTCATCGCGTCGGCGAACTGGGCGTACGTGGCGACCGGCTCGCCGATCTGGCTGCGTACCGCCGCCAGGGCCACCGCGACCAGGGTGACGATCCCGACGACCAGCCAGGGAAAGATCTTGGCCTTGACGCTGCGCCCGAAGCCGAACGTGGTGCGCAGCCCGTGCAGGTAGAGCGCGCCGAAGACGTGTCGTCGGCCCAGCCTCGCGCCCTGGTAACGCTGGTAGCCGATGTCGTGGATGACGCCGCTCGGCGCGGGGCGCACGGCGGTGGTCGACGGTTCAGGCATGGGTGAGCTCCCTCGTGGCGAAGAGTTCGGCCACCCGGTGCCGGCGCTGGTCCAGTCGGTGCAGCGGCAGGTCCAGCTCGGCGACCGCGCCGAGGATCAGGTCGTAGGTGCTGTCGTCGGCCAGCGGCACGAGCAGCAGCCGGCCGTCCCGGGCCACCGGCAGGTCGAGCGCGGCGAGCCGGGCCGCCAGCTCCTCGGTGCCCTCGCTGACCTCGACGGCGAGCACGTCGGTGGCCGAGGTCATGGCGGAGATGTGGTCGGCGCGCAGCAGCCGACCGCCGTCGATGGCGATCAGGGTGTCGCAGATCCGTTCGACCTCGCCCAGCAGGTGCGAGCAGACCAGCACGGAGATGCCGAACTCGGTGCCGATGCGGTGCACCAGCGCCAGCATGGCGTCGCGGCCGGCCGGGTCCAGGCCGTTGGTCGGCTCGTCGAGCAGCAGCAGGTCGGGGTCGTGCACCAACGCCTGGGCGAGCTTGACCCGCTGCTTCATGCCGGTGGAGTAGCCGCCGACCGGGCGGTAGCGCTCCTCGTAGAGCCCGACGTGCCGCAACGCCTCCGAGGCCCGCTCCCGGGCCGCGGTCCGGGGCAGGCCGCTCATCCGGCCGAGATGGGTGACCAGTTCGGCGGCGGACAGGTCCGGCGGGAGGCAGTCGTGCTCGGGCATGTAGCCGACGCGGGCGCGGACCGCCGCCGGGTCGGCGGTCGGGTCGATGCCGAGCACCGACACCTGACCTGTGGTGGGGGCGATCAGGCCGAGCAGGATCTTGATCAGGGTGGACTTGCCGGCGCCGTTCGCGCCCACCAGGCCGATGATCCCGGGCTCGACGGCGACGGTGAGGTCGGCCAGCGCGGTGACCCGACCTCCGTACGTCTTGGTGAGCGACTGGGTCGCGATCAGTGTCACGTCTGCCAGCGTAGGGAGTCGGTGCCCACCCCGGACACCGGCGCGCCCCCCGCACTCCCCTGATCTTGGCGCGGCGAACCCCTAGGGTCCCGGGCGACGTTCGCGCCGATGGTCGGACCCCGCCGCCGGAATCGCCCGCCGAAGGTGGCACCATTCACTTCCCGTTCATTCGGATGCGCGATCAGCGGAGGCCCCGGAACCGGCTGCCGTCGGCGGAGGGGTCACCAGGTCCGTCAATGATCCGGCAACCCCGGCCGTGGAGTGGCACCCTCGACCGATCGGCGGTCGGCTGCGAAACTGTGTGCCGGTCAGCGAGTTGGGGGCGTGGATGAGCAACGGCTGGGTGCTGCCCGACGAGGTGCTCCGGGACGCACCGGCGTACACGCCACGTCCCGGTGAGCTCGCGGATCTGGAGCTGCTGCTGACCGGCGCGTACGCCCCCCTGACCGGCTTCATGACCCGCGCCGACCTGGTGTCGGTCAGCCGGCGCAGCCTGCTGGCCGACGGCACGCCGTGGCAGGTCGCGGTGACCCTCCAGGTGCCGGCCGCGCTGGCCCAGGGCTTCGATCCGCGTGACCCGGCCCGCCGGGCGCTGGTCCTGACCGACGGCGAGGGCGCCCCGGCGGCCGCCCTGGACGTGGCGGACGTCTGGCCGGTACGCGAGGGCGTGGCCGGGGTGGGCGGCCAGGTTCGCCGGTTGGGCGACGGTGGCCACGGCCCGTTCCAGCGACTGCGCCGCACCCCGGAGGAGGTCCGCGCGCTGCTGCCCCCGGGCCGGGTGCTCGGGGTGATCGCCGACCGGCCGCTGCACCGACCCCAGCTCGCCCAGATCGCCCACGCCGCCCGCACCCTGGCCGCGCACCTGCTGGTGATGATCCCGGTCGGCGAGGGTGGTGCCGGTGGGCTTCCGCCGGAGGCGCTGGTGCGCAGCGTCTTCGCCGCCCGGGACCGGATGCCCCCGGCCACCCTGGTGGCGGTGCCGCTGTCGCACCGGCGGGAGGAGATCAGCGACGCGCTGCTGCGCGCCCGGGTCTCCGCCGCGTACGGGGTGACCCATCTGCTCTCCACCGGGGAGATGCTCTCCGGCGCCGGGTTGCGCGTGCTGGTGCCGCGCGAGCTGGCGTACGACAACCGGGACGGCCAGTGGCGCTGGCGGGAGGACATCCCGCCACGAAACCGTCGTCTCGCGCTGACCCAGGCGGAGGTCGAGGACCTGCTCGACCGGGGCTTCCCGCTGCCGGAGTGGCACACCCCGCCGGCGGTGGCGAGGGAGTTGGCGCGGGTGCGCCCGCCGCGCCGGCACCGGGGGCTCGTGGTCTTCCTGACCGGCCTCTCCGGCTCCGGCAAGTCCACCATCGCCCGAGGGCTGACCGACGCGCTCCGGGAGAGCGGCGACCGGACGGTGACCCTGCTCGACGGGGACGTGGTGCGTCGGGAACTCTCGGCCGGGCTGGGCTTCACCAAGGCCGACCGGGACCTCAACGTGCGGCGGATCGGCTGGGTGGCGGCGGAGATCGCCCGGCATCACGGCCTGGGCATCTGCTGCCCGATCGCCCCGTACGCGGCGGCCCGCGCCACGGCGCGCGAGATGGCCCTGGCCGCCGGGGCGGGTTTCGTGCTGGTCCATGTCGCCACTCCACTGGACGTGTGCGAGCAACGGGACCGCAAGGGCCTGTACGCCCGTGCCCGGGCCGGGCTGCTGACCGGTATGACCGGCATCGACGACCCGTACGAGGTGCCGACCGATGCCGACCTGTTGGTGGACACCACCGACCTGAGCGTGCCGGAGGCGGTGCAGGCCGTCATGGACCACCTGACCGAGACCGGCTGGGTGGAGCTGAAGGCCCCGTCCGCCTGAAGTCGTCGCCGTACCCCGTTCCTTCCGCCGCTGCTCACTACACGCTAGTGTTCATCTTTGTTGGAACACGTTCGACCGCGTGAGAGTACGTGGACCCCGGGGAGGCACGGCATGCTCGCTCAGCAGCGGCAGGCTGCCATCCTGGAGCGGGTCCGGCAGACCGGCGGTGTCCGGGTGACCGAGCTGGCAGGCGAGTTCGGCGTCTCCGACATGACCATCCGTCGCGACCTGGAGGCGCTGCACGAGCGCGGCCTGCTGGCCAAGGTGCACGGCGGCGCCACGGCAGCCGACTCGAGCTCCACCGACGAGCCGGGCTTCCGCGCCAAGTCGGTGCGCCAACTGCCGGAGAAGGCCGCCATCGCGGACCGGGCGGCGCGACTCGTCCGGCCGGGCGCAGCCGTCGCGCTCTCCGCGGGCACCACCACCGCCGAGCTGGCCCGCAGGCTGGTGGACGTGCCCGGCCTGACCGTGGTGACCAACTCGCTGCCGGTGGCCGAGATCCTGCACGCCAGCGGTCGGCCGGACCAGACCGTGGTGCTCACCGGCGGCGTGCGTACGCCGTCGGACGCGCTGGTCGGCCCGCTCGCGGTGGGGGCCGTCCGCGCACTGCACCTGGATCTGCTCTTCCTGGGCGTGCACGGCATCACCGAGCGGGCCGGCTTCACCACCCCGAACCTGATGGAGGCGGAGACCGACCGGGCGCTCGTGGCCGCGGCGGACCGGCTGGTGGTGCTCGCCGATCACACCAAGTGGGGCACGGTGGGCATCTCCTCGATCGTCGAGCTGGCCGCGGCACACGTACTGGTCAGCGACGACCGGTTGCCTGAGCCGGCACGACGGGTACTCGGCGAACAGGTGGGCGAACTGATCATGGTTGAGGTAACAGGGGCGGGCCGCGCGACGGGCACGCCGACGAGTGAGGGGACGGCGCCGTGAAGCGCACCGCGATCGACCTGGCCGACGGCCGGGAGCTGATCTACTTCGACGAGCGCGACGACGCCGTCCGCGACCAGCCGGACCGCCGGGACCTGCCGCCGCCGCCCCCCGCTTCCCAACTGCGCTACGACCCGCTGACCGACGAGTGGGTCGCGGTCGCCGTGCACCGGCAGACCCGCATCTTCCTTCCGCCGGCGAACGAGTGCCCACTCGACCCGTCGGTCGGTGACCGGCTGACCGAGATTCCCGCCCCCGACTACGACGTGGTGGTCTTCGAGAACCGGTTCCCGTCCCTCAGCGGCCGGGTGGCTGACGAACCCGGGAACATCACTGCGTTCACGCCGGTCCGGCCCGGTCTCGGCCGGTGCGAGGTGGTCTGCTTCACCTCCGACCACAACGCCTCCTTCGCCAGCCTCCCCCCGCGTCGGGTCCGCACCGTGCTGGACGCGCTCGCCGACCGCACCGAGGTGCTGGGTGAGCTGCCCGGCGTCGAGCAGGTGTTCTGCTTCGAGAACCGCGGTGTCGAGATCGGCGTGACCCTGCACCACCCGCACGGCCAGATCTACGCGTACCCCTTCGTCACACCGCGCACCCGTGCGCTGCTGGCCGCGGCACGCCGGCACGCCGAGCGGACCGGCGGGGGCAACCTCTACGCCGACGTGCTGGCCGCCGAGCGCGCGACCGGCGACCGGGTTGTCACCGAGAACGAGCACTGGACGGCGTTCGTCCCGGCGGCGGCCCGCTGGCCGTTCGAGGTGCACGTGGCACCGCACCGCGTGGTGCCGGACATTCCGGCGCTCAGCGACAGCGAGCGGGACGCCTTCGGGCCCCTCTACCTGGACCTGCTGCGCCGCTTCGACGGCCTGTTCGACATGCCGATGCCCTACATCGCGGCGTGGCACCAGGCACCGGTACGGATCGACCGCGAGCTGGGCCACCTGCACCTTCAGCTGTTCAGCATCCGGCGGGCCAAGGACAAGCTGAAGTACCTGGCGGGCTCCGAGTCCGGGATGGGGGTCTTCATCAACGACATCTCCCCCGAGCGGGCCGCGGACCTCCTGCGTGCCGCCTGAGAAGAGCGGGAAAACAGGGCGCGGGGGGCCCGGGACAGGGCCCCCCGCAGGGAAGGGACGGCTGGCTGTGCACGACACAGCCGGGAAGGCTGGCTGATCGGCACGCGTGCCGCGGTCGACCGCGGTCGACCTTCTGGACGCGACTGGCATCTCGTCCATCTTTGTCAACGAGGCGCGCCGGATCAGGTGACGCCAATCGGCGCGCCGCGAAACCTCGGTGCGGACGCGACCCGGAAACGCCGGAGCCCGCCGGCGAGTGCCGACGGGCTCCGAACGAGTGAGATCAGGCGCCGAGCTTGCGCGCCAGGTTCTCGTCGAGCGCGTTCATGAACTCGTCGGTGGTCAGCCACGGGGCGTCCCGCGAGATGAGCAGCGACAGGTCCTTGGTCATCTGACCGCCCTCGACGGTGTCGACGATGACCTGCTCCAGCGTGTTGGCGAACTCGGTCACCGCCGGCGTGCCGTCCAGCTTGCCCCGGTGGGCGAGGCCCCGGGTCCAGGCGTAGATCGACGCGATCGGGTTGGTCGAGGTCTTCTCGCCCTTCTGCCACTGCCGGTAGTGCCGGGTGACCGTGCCGTGCGCGGCCTCGGCCTCGACGGTGCGGCCGTCCGGGGAGAGCAGGACGGAGGTCATAAGACCCAGCGAGCCGAAGCCCTGCGCGACGGTGTCGGACTGCACGTCACCGTCGTAGTTCTTGCAGGCCCAGACGTAGCCGCCCTCCCACTTGAGCGCGGCGGCGACCATGTCGTCGATCAGCCGGTGCTCGTAGGTGATGCCGGCGGCGGCGAACTCGGCCTTGAACTCCGCCTCGAAGACCTCGGCGAAGATGTCCTTGAACCGGCCGTCGTACGCCTTGAGGATGGTGTTCTTGGTCGACAGGTAGACCGGGTAGTTGCGGTCCAGGCCGTAACGGAACGAGGCCCGCGCGAAGTCCCGGATCGACTCGTCGTAGTTGTACATGCCCATGGCGATGCCGCCGCCGGGGAAGTTGGCGACCTCCATCTCCATCGGCGCGCCGCCGTCGGCCGGGGTGTAGGTGATGGTCACCGTGCCCGGGCCGGGGACGACGAAGTCGGTGGCCTTGTACTGGTCACCGTGGGCGTGCCGGCCGATGATGATCGGCTTGGTCCAGCCGGGAACCAGCCGCGGCACGTTGGACATGATGATCGGCTCGCGGAAGACGACGCCGCCGAGGATGTTGCGGATGGTGCCGTTGGGCGACCGCCACATCTTCTTCAGGCCGAACTCCTCGACCCGGGCCTCGTCCGGGGTGATGGTCGCGCACTTGACGCCGACGCCGTGCTCCTTGATGGCGTTGGCGGCGTCAACGGTGACCTGGTCGTCGGTCTCGTCGCGGTGCTGGATCGACAGGTCGTAGTAGTGCAGGTCGACGTCGAGGTAGGGCAGGATCAGCTGCTCCCGGATCTGCTTCCAGATGATCCGGGTCATCTCGTCGCCGTCGAGCTCCACGACCGGGTTGTTTACCTTGATCTTCGCCATCGGCCGGCGCTCCTCTCGGGGGACACGTACTCAAGCAGTACGAGCGTACTGCAATTGGGCCGGCAGCCCCCAGCCGGCCTCGACCGGCCGGCGAGAACGGGGCTGCACGGCACAGTAGTTCCCTGGCATCCTCGCCCGATGCCACTGAGCCGCACACTCGGGTCTATCACGGTGACCGCCCTCACCGACGGCGAGGGAGCCTTCTTCCAGCCCCGCACGGAGGCGTTTCCGCACGCCACGGCGGCGCAGTGGCGGGAGGCCGACCGACGGGATCCCGCAGGCGTCACCGGGGACGGGCAGTGGTGGCTGCCGTTCCGCAGCTTCGCCATCCGGGCCGGCGACGGGCCGGTCACCCTGGTCGACGCCGGCATCGGCCCGGCCGACTCCCCCGCCGCGAGCTGGGCACCGGTGCCCGGGCGGCTGCCCGATGAGCTGGCCGCGGCTGGCATCGACCCGGCCGACGTCGACACGGTCGTCCTCACCCACCTGCACAGCGACCACATCGGCTGGGCCGTCACCGGCACCCCGGGCCGCCCCCACTTCCCCGATGCCGCCTACCTCGTGCAGCAGGCCGAGCTGGACGCGGTGGAGACCATCAGCCCCGGGCTACCGGCCGGGCTGGTCGCGCCGTTGCGCGCCGCCGGCCAGCTCCGGGTGATCGACGGCGAGGCGACCCTCACCCCGGGGGTACGCCTGCTGCCCACCTTCGGGCACACCCCCGGCCACCAGTCGGTGCTGGTCGAGGCGGCCGACGAGCGCCTGCTGCTCACCGGCGACCTGCTGGTGCACATGGTGCAACTCGTCGACCCCGACCTGGCGTACGCCCACGAGGTCGACCGGGAGACTGCCCGCGATTCCCGGGTGGCCCTCCTCCGCGCCCTGGCAGCCACCGGCCCCACGACCCTGGCCACCCCCCACCTGGGCACCCCCTTCACCCCTCTCTAGACCCCACCCCCACCCCGCCCACCTCGCCATGTTGATCATGGGATTGGCGGCGGTTCTGATCTCCACAGGTGCCGCCAACCTCATGACCAACGGGCGGGGCGTGGGGTGCGGCGGGGCGGGAACGGCGGGAGGGGCGCATCGGCCTTGGCCGGTGCGCCCCTCCCGTGGGTTGGTCAGCTCACATGCTGGAGATGTCGCCCTGCTTGGCGCGGACGGCTTCGGCGGCCTCGACGAGGCTGGCCCGCTCGTCGGCGTCCAGGTCGGTCTCGACGACCCGCTTGACGCCCTCGGCGCCGATCTGGGCCTCGACACCCAGGTAGACCCCGGAGATGCCGTACTCGCCGTCGACCCAGGCGCAGACCGGCAGAACCTCGCCGGAGTCCTCGGCCACGGCCTTCGCCATCCGGGCCGCCGCCGCGGACGGGGCGTAGTACGCCGAGCCGGTCTTGAGCAGCGCGACCACCTCGGCACCGCCGTTGCGGGTCTTGACGACCAGTTCCTCGATCTGCTCCGCCGGCATCACGTCGCGCAGCGGCTTGCCGTTGACCGTGCTCTTCGACGGCACCGGGACCATGGTGTCGCCGTGCGAGCCCAGGGTCAGTGTGCGGACCGACGCCACCGGTACGTTGAGTGCCTCGGCGACGAAGTTGCTGAACCGCGCAGTGTCCAGCATGCCGGCCTGGCCGAGCACCCGGTTCTTCGGGAACTGGGTGGCGAGTTGGGCCAGCGCGGTCATCTCGTCCAGCGGGTTGGAGACGACGATGACGACGGCGTTCGGGGCGTACTTCGCGACGTTCTCGGCGACCTGCCGCACGATCTTGGCGTTGGTCTCCAGCAGGTCCATCCGGCTCATGCCCGGCTTGCGCGGCAGACCAGCGGTGATCACGACGACGTCGGAGCCCTCGATGGCCTCGTAGCCCTCGCCGTTGCGGCCGGTGGTGACGCCGACCACCTTGGTCTCGAAGCCCTCGATGGCCCGCGACTGGTTGAGGTCGAGCGCGAGACCCGCCGGCTTGCCCTCCACGATGTCGGTGATCACGACGGTGTCGAAGACGTCGTACTCGGCCAGGCGCTGTGCGGTGGTGGAGCCGTAGAAGCCGGCCCCGACGACAGTGACCTTCTTACCCATGGTCGTCCCACTCCCTGCTACCAGTCGGTTTTCCGGACCGTATCAGTCATCCTGGCACCGATCGGCCCAGGGGCGGACGGTTACCGCCGGGGTGGGCGGCCCGTCAGCCGCGCTCGGCCCGCTCGACGACGTTGCTGAGCAGCATGGCCCGGGTCATCGGGCCGACGCCGCCGGGCATCGGGACCAGCGCGCCGGCCGTCTCGGCCACCTCCGGGGCCACGTCGCCGGTGTAGCGGCCCTTGCCGTCGGCGCCGATCACCCGGGTGATGCCGACGTCGACGACCACCGCACCAGGATTGATCATGTCGGCGGTGAGCAGGCCGGGCACGCCGGCCGCGACGATGACGATGTCGGCGGCCCTGGTGTGCGAGGCGAGGTCCAGCGTGCCGGTGTGGCACAGGGTCACGGTGGCGTTCTCGCTGCGCCGGGTGAGCAGCAGGCCGAGCGGGCGGCCGACGGTGTTGCCCCGGCCGACCACCGCGACGGTGGCACCGCGCAGCGCCACGTCGTGCCGGCGGAGCAGCTCCACGATGCCGCGCGGGGTGCACGGCAGAGGGCCGTCGTAGCCCAGGACCAGTCGGCCCAGGTTGACCGGGTGCAGGCCGTCGGCGTCCTTGTCCGGGTCGATCAGTTCCAGCACCCGCTGGGTGTCCAGGTGGGCGGGCAGCGGCAGCTGGACGATGTAGCCGTGGCACGCCGGGTCGGCATTCAGCTCGGTCAGCACGTCGTCGACCTGCTGCTGGGTGGCGTCGGCCGGCAGTTCCCGCCGGATCGAGGCGATGCCCACCTCGGCGCAGTCCCGGTGCTTGCCGTTGACGTACGCCTGGCTGCCCGGGTCCGCCCCGACCAGGACGGTGCCGAGTCCGGGGATGATGCCGCGTTCCGCGAGCGCCTTCACCCGTATCCGCAGCTCATCCTTGATCTCCGCCGCAGTGGCCTTGCCGTCCAGAAGCTTCGCCGTCACGACTCGATCGTCTCACGGCCTTCGTCCTCGGTTCGGACGACCTCGTCGGGCGGGCTGCCGACATGCTGGCTGCCCTCGCAACGGTAACGATCAGTGACGTGTCGCTCGTCACTCTGAGTGCCTGGCCGTGGATCCAGTCACAGCCGATCCGGGCGGTACGGCGGATCGTGGTCGGGAGCGGACGTTCGGTCGAGAGCCGGCCAATCCCGCCGAGGCACCGCGGCTGAGCCGGAAAGAGCCAAGGAATTGGCACGTCAGGACCGCCAAAGCGCAGTTTCGCTAGCAGACGTGTCGCCAGCCGGCAAGGGAGGGAACGTCAGACCGTTACCCACCCGCAACCGGACCGTTGCCGAAGCCCGTACGCCGACCTACCGTTACCGCTTGTTGCGCAGCGTAAACCCAGCGTCGGGCCTGACTGCGCAGCGTGAGGAGATGAGGAGGCTCAATGCGAGTTCGTAGACTCGCCGCCTGGACCGCCCTCCCGCTCGCGGTGACGCTGGGCCTTGCGGCCTGCGGCAGCGGCGGAGACGGTGGATCCGGCAGCGGCGACCCCAACGCGGCCGTCAGCATCCAGATCAGCGAGCCGCAGCACCTGGTTCCGACCAACACCACCGAGACCTCGGGTTCGCAGGTGCTGGCCGGTCTGTTCAGCCCGCTCGTGGACTACGACGCACAGAACAAGCCCGTCGAGGTCGCGGCCCAGTCGGTGACCTCGTCGGACAACAAGGTCTGGACGATCAAGCTGAAGGACGGCTTCACCTTCCACAACGGTGAGAAGGTCACGTCCGAGGACTACATCGACGCGTGGAACTACGGCGCGTACGCCCCGAACGGTCAGGGTGGCAGCTACTTCTTCGAGAAGATCGCCGGCTACCAGGACCTCCAGGGTGCGAAGCCCAAGGCCAAGACGATGTCCGGCCTGAAGAAGGTCGACGACACCACCTTCACGGTGACGCTGTCCGACCCGTACATCGACTTCAAGACGATGCTGGGCTACAACGCCTTCTACCCGCTGCCGCAGGCCGCGTTCTCCGCCCCCGGCGTGCTGAAGGACTCGTACGAGCAGGCGCCGATCGGTCAGGGCCCGTTCAAGATGAAGGGCACCTGGCAGCACGACTCGAAGATCGACGTCGAGCGGTACGACGCGTACCCGGGCGAGAAGCCCAAGGTGAAGGGCGTCGAGTTCCGGGTCTACCAGCAGCTCACCGCGGCCTACGCGGACGTGCTGGCGGACAACCTGGACGTGCTGCCGACGATCCCGACCGAGAACCTGAGCACCGCGCCCACCGACCTCGGTGACCGGTACCAGACCAGCCCGATGTCGTCGTTCCAGTTCCTCGCGTTCCCGACGTTCGACAAGGACTACAGCAAGCCGGACGTGCGCAAGGCCATCTCGATGGCGATCGACCGGGACGAGATCACCAAGTCGATCTTCAAGGGTTCGCAGCAGTCGGCCCGTTCGTTCGTCTCGCCGGTGCTGCCGGGTTACCGGGACAACACCGCGGGTGCGGCCGGGCAGTTCAACCCGACCGAGGCCAAGAAGCTCTACCAGAGCGCTGGCGGCCCTTCCAAGATCACCATCTCCTACAACGGCGACGGTGGCCACAAGGACTGGGTCGACGCCACCTGCAACCAGCTCAAGGCCAACCTGGGCGTGGACTGCGTGGGCAGCGCCGAGCCGAAGTTCGCCGACCTGCTGACCAAGGTCGAGAAGAAGCAGCCGGTGGGTCTGTTCCGGATGGGCTGGGTGATGGACTACCCGTCGATGGAGGACTACCTCGGCCCGCTGTACAGCACCAACGGCTCGTCGAACTACTACGGCTACAGCAACCCGGAGTTCGACAAGCTCGTCAAGGAGGGTGCCGCCGCCAAGACGCAGGACGAGGCGATCGCCAAGTACCAGCAGGCGGAGGACATCCTGGCCAAGGACATGCCGGTGATCCCGCTCCGCTTCGGCGAGAACGTGTTCGGCCACTCGTCCAAGGTCAAGAACGTCCAGATGGACCTGTTCCAGCGGGTCAACCTGGTCAAGATCGAAGCGGCCAGCTGAGCTGACCACCGGTTGCGGGCCACCCGGGCGACGACGCCCGGGTGGCCCGGACCGCACTACCCGGAGCGGGCCGCAGACCTGGCCCGGACAGTGCCGGCCTCCCCCGGGCCGGACGGACGTCTCGGATATTTCGGGTACGACCAGAGATGCCGTCCTGCGACCCTTTCGCATATTTCCGGAGAGACTGCTAAGCATGTTCCGCTACATCCTGCGGCGCCTACTCCAGATGGTCCTGGCGTTCTTCGGGACCACCCTGATCGTCTACGCGCTGACATTCGCCGGGCAGAGCGACCCGATCCAGGCTCTCGCCGGCGAGAGGCCGGTGACGGCGGCCCAGCGGGCGTACCTGACCGAGAAGTACCACCTGGACGCGACCGGCGTCGGCGGCTTCTTCTACCGCTACTTCGACTACGTGAAGAACCTGCTCCAGGGTGACCTGGGCCAGTCGCTGACCGGCCGCCAGATCGGCGACATCCTGCAGGCGGCCTGGCCGGTGACCGTGAAGCTGGCGCTCATCGCGCTCGCCGTGGCGATCATCTTCGGGGTCTCCGCCGGTGTGGTCGCCGGTATCCGTCGGGCCAGCATCTTCGACAACTCGACGCTGGTGCTGACCCTGCTGGTGCTGGGCATCCCGACGATCGTGCTGGCGCCGCTCGCGCAGTACTTCCTGGGCGTCAAGTGGCAACTCTTCCCGCCCACCGCCGGTGCCGAGCCGAGTTTCTACGCGCTGCTGCTGCCGGGCATCGTGCTCGGCTCGCTGTCGCTGGCCACCGCTCTGCGGCTGACCCGGGCGTCAGTGGCGGAGAACCTCCGCGCCGACTACGTCCGGACCGCCCGCTCCAAGGGCCTGGTCAAGCGCCGCATCGTCACCGTCCACGTGCTGCGCAACTCGCTCATCCCGGTGGTCACCTTCCTCGGCGTCGAACTGGGCAACCTGATGAGCGGCGCGATCATCACCGAGGGCGTCTTCAACATCCCCGGCGTGGGCTTCAACCTCTTCCGCGGCATCCGCACCGAGGACGGTCCGCTGGTGGTGGGCATCGTCAGTGTGCTCGTGGTGGTCTACCTGGTCTCGAACCTGGTGGTGGACGTCCTGTACGCCGTACTCGACCCGAGGATCCGCTATGAGTGAGCGCAGCACGGAGCAAAGCGAGGTGCCGGCATGAGCGATTTCGAGACGGTGGCGGCGACCGAGAACCAGGCCGCCCGCCGCGGCCCCTCCGGCGAGCCCGGCGCGCCCAACCAGATCGGCGCGGCGCAGAAGCCGCGCAGCCTGGCCGGGGACGCCTGGCGCGACCTGCGCCGCAACCCGATCTTCTGGATCTCGCTGGCGCTGGTCGTCATCTTCACGCTGATGGCGGCCCTGCCCGGCGTCTTCACCGCCAACGACCCGCGTGACTGCCTGCTCTCCCGACAGCACGCCGGGCCGTCCGGCGGGGCGATCTTCGGGTACGACTTCCAGGGCTGCGACACGTACGCCCGGGCGGTCTACGGCACCCGAGCCTCGCTGCTGGTCGGCGCGCTCGCGGCCCTCGGCACCGGGGTGATCGCGCTGGTGGTCGGCATGCTGGCCGGCTACTTCGGCCGCTGGGTCGACGCGATCCTCTCCCGGGTGATCGACGTGGTCCTCGGCATCCCGCTGCTGCTGGCTGCCATCGTGCTGCTCAAGCGGGTCTCCAGTGACAGCCAGTGGGCCCGGATCGGCGCGGTCGTCTTCGTGCTGGCCATCCTCGGCTGGACCACCGCCGCCCGCGTCGTCCGCTCATCGGTGATCACCGCCAAGGAGCAGGACTACGTGGCAGCCGCCCGGATGCTCGGCGCCGGCAACGGCCGGATCATGTGGCGGCACATCCTGCCCAACTCGCTGGCCCCGGCCATCGTCGTCCTGACCATCGCGCTCGGCTCGTTCATCGCCGCCGAGGCGACGCTCTCCTTCCTGGGCATCGGCCTGAAGGCACCGACCATCTCGTGGGGCCAGGACATCGACACCGGCCGCATCCACATGCGGGAGGCGGCGACGCCGCTGCTCGTTCCGTCGGCCTTCCTCGCGCTGACCGTGCTGGCGTTCATCATGCTCGGCGACGCGATCCGTGACGCCTTCGACCCGAAGCTGCGGTGATTACCTCATGACCGACCGACCAACGCCCGCCTCCGCGACACCCGAGGGTGGCCACCTGCTGGAGCTTCGGGACCTGCACGTCGAGTTCCGCACCAACGAGGGCGTGGCCCGGGTGATCAACGGCGTGTCGTACCACCTGGACGCCGGGGAGACGCTGGCCGTGCTCGGCGAGTCGGGCTCCGGCAAGTCGGTCACCGCCCAGGCGATCATGGGCATCCTGGACACCCCGCCCGCGTTCGTCCGGTCCGGCCAGATCCTCTACCGGGGTCAGGACCTGCTCACCCAGCCCGAGGAGCAGCGTCGGCAGATTCGCGGCAAGGAGATCGCGATGATCTTCCAGGACGCGCTCTCCGCGCTGAACCCGGTCTTCCCGGTCGGCTGGCAGATCGGCGAGACGCTGCGCCAACGCGCCGGCATGTCCCGGGGCGACGCGCGGCGCCGGGCCGTCGAGCTGATGGACCTGGTCAAGATCCCGGGCGCCGCGAAGCGGATCGGCGACTACCCGCACCAGTTCTCCGGGGGAATGCGGCAGCGCGTCATGATCGCCATGGCACTGGCGCTGGACCCGAAGGTGCTGATCGCCGACGAGCCGACCACGGCGCTGGACGTCACCGTGCAGGCCCAGATCATGGACCTGCTGGCCGACCTCCGCCGGGACCTCAACATGGCGATGATCCTGATCACCCACGACCTGGGCGTGGTCGCCGGAGTCGCGGACCGGATCGCGGTCATGTACGCCGGCCGGATCGTCGAGCACGCCGACGTCCGCTCGCTGTACAAGGCGCCGGCCCACCCGTACACCAAGGGGTTGTTGGAGTCGATCCCGCGGATGGACGTTCGCGGCCAGGAGCTGTCGACGATCAAGGGACTGCCGCCGAACCTGATGCGGATCCCCTCCGGATGCCCGTTCCACCCCCGGTGCCCGTACGTGCAGCAGGTCTGCGTGGACGTGGTGCCGCACGACCTGGTCCTCGGTGACGGCCGGACCAGCAGGTGCCACTTCGCGCAGGAGGTCCTCGATGACAGCGCCCGCTAGCTCGACGAAGGTCCGGGGCGAGACCATCCTCTCCGTCGACAACCTGGTGAAGCACTTCCCGATCCAGCAGGGCGTGCTGTTCCAGCGGCAGGTCGGCGCGGTCAAGGCCGTCGACGGCGTGAGCTTCGAGCTGCGCCGGGGCGAGACGCTGGGCGTGGTCGGCGAGTCCGGCTGCGGCAAGTCCACCCTCGCCCGGCTGCTGATGCGCCTGGAGACACCCACCTCCGGGCAGGTCACCCTCGAGGGCAGGGACCTGTTCAAGGCGTCCGGGTCCGAGTTGCGTCGACTGCGCCGCAACATGCAGATGGTCATGCAGGACCCGTACACCTCGCTGAACCCGCGGATGACCGTCGGCGACATCATCGGTGAGCCGTTCGAGATCCACCGTGACGCGGCGCCCAGGGGCAGCCGGGAGCGGCGGGTCCAGGAGCTGCTGGACGTGGTCGGGCTCAACCCGGAGCACATCAACCGGTACCCGCACCAGTTCTCCGGCGGTCAGCGCCAGCGCATCGGCATCGCCCGCGCGCTCGCCCTGCGACCCGAGATCATCGTCTGCGACGAGCCGGTGTCGGCGCTGGACGTCTCCATCCAGGCCCAGGTGATCAACCTGTTGGAGAAGCTCCAGGACGAGTTCGGGCTCTCGTACATCTTCATCGCCCACGACCTGTCCGTGGTGCGGCACATCTCCGACCGGGTCGCGGTCATGTACCTCGGCAGGATCGTCGAACTCGGCACCGAGGACGAGATCTACGAGCGGGCCACCCACCCCTACACCCAGGCACTGCTCTCCGCGGTGCCGGTTCCGGACCCGGACGCCCGCGAGCAGCGCAACATGATCCGACTTGTCGGTGACGTGCCCAGCCCGGCCGACCCGCCGTCAGGCTGCCATTTCCGGACCCGCTGCTGGAAGGCCCAGGACATCTGCGCCACCGAGGACCCACAGCTGGTGCCGCACGCCGCCGACCCGCACCCCTCCGCCTGCCACTTCGCCGACCTCCGCCCCACAGAAACCCCGACCCCCTAACCCCACCCCACGCCGGGCCACCCCGCGCCGGTGATCATGAAGTTATTGCGCCGACACGCCGAGTGGGCAGGCAATAACTTCATGATCAACCGGGCGAGGCGGGGTAGGGGGGCGACGCGGGGCGGGGCGGGGAGGGGGTGGGTTAGTGGAAGAAGTGGCGGGTGCCTGTCAGGTACATCGTCACGTTGGCTTCCTTTGCCGCGGCGATGACCTCTTCGTCGCGGATCGAGCCGCCGGGCTGCACGATCGCCCGGACGCCCGCGTCGATGAGGATCTTGGGGCCGTCGGCGAAGGGGAAGAACGCGTCCGAGGCGGCGACCGATCCCCGGGCCCGGTCGGCACCCGCGCGGCTGACCGCGAGCTGCGCCGAGTCGACGCGGTTGACCTGACCCATGCCGACGCCGACGGTGGCGCCGTCCTTGGCAAGCAGGATCGCGTTGCTCTTCACCGCGCGGACCGCCCGCCAGGCGAACGCGAGGTCGCGCAGCAGGTCCTCGTCCGCCGCCTCGCCGGTCGCCAGCCGCCAGCTCGCCGGGTCGTCGCCGGGGGCATCCACCCGGTCGGCGACCTGGGCCAGCACGCCACCGGTCACCTGCCGCAGCTCCACCAGCGCCGGAGCCCAGGCCGGCGCCCGCAGCAGCCGGATGTTCTTCTTGGCCTGCAACACCTCCACCGCGCCCTCGTCGAAGCCGGGGGCGACCACCACCTCGGTGAAGATGTCGGCCACCTGCCGGGCCAGCTCGACGGAGACCGGCCGGTTGACCGCGATCACCCCGCCGTACGCCGACACCGGGTCACAGGCGTGCGCCCTCCGGTGCGCCTCGGCCACGTCTGCGCCGACGGCGATGCCGCACGGGTTGGCGTGCTTGATGATCGCCACGGCCGGCTGTTCGGCGAAGTCGTTGGCGGCCCGCCAGGCGGCGTCCGCGTCGACGTAGTTGTTGTAGGACATCTCCTTGCCGTGCAGCTGCTCGGCCTGGGCCAGCCCCGCCGGGGCGTCCGGGTCGGTGTAGAGCGCCGCCGGCTGGTGCGGGTTCTCGCCGTAGCGCAGCGCGGTCGACCTGCGAAGTGCCAGCCCGGCGAACTGCGGCCACCAGTCGTCGGCGGGCGCGAGCTCCTGCGCGCACCACCGTGCCACGGCCACGTCGTACTCGGCGATGTCGGCGAACGCCCGGGCGGCCAGCGCGCGGCGTTGGGCCAGGGTGAACCCGCCCTCGCCGAGCGCGGTACGCAGTGCCGGGTAGCCGGCCGGGTCGGTGAGCACGGCCACCGAGGCGTGGTTCTTGGCGGCGGCGCGCACCATGGCCGGGCCGCCGATGTCGATCTGCTCTACGCACTCTTCCACGCCCGCGCCGGAGGCGACGGTGGCCTGGAACGGGTAGAGGTTGGAGACCAGCAGGTCGAACGCGGCCACGCCCAGCTCGTCGAGCTGGGCGACGTGCGTGTCCTTGCGGAGGTCCGCGAGGAGACCCGCGTGCACCTTCGGGTGCAGGGTCTTCACCCGGCCGTCGAGCACCTCGGGGAAGCCGGTCACCGTCTCCACCGGCGTCACCGGCACCCCGGCGGCGGCGATGGTGGCCGCCGTGCTGCCGGTAGAAACGATCTCCACGCCGGCCGTGTGCAGGGCCTGGGCCAGCTCGACCAGCCCGGTCTTGTCGTAGACGCTGACCAGCGCCCGCCTGATCGGGCGGCGCCCGTCCTGAGTGGAACTCACGGAACCGTGACCTTCCTTCCGGTGATGGTCCAGCCTTCGCGGACCAGGCGGCCGACCTGCTCGACGAGCTGCCGCCGCTCGGCTTCCTTGATGCGCTCGGTGAGCGCGTCCACGTCGTCGTCGTCGAGCACCGGCACCGCGACCTGCGCCACGATCGGCCCGGTGTCCATGCCGGCGTCGACGAAGAAGAGCGTGGCCCCGGTGAGTTTCACGCCGTAGGCGAGGGCGTCGCGCGGGCCGTGGATGCCGGGAAACGCCGGCAGCAGGGTGTTGTGGGTGTTCAGGTAGCGGTCGCCGAACGCGGCGAGGAAGTGCGGGCCGACCAGCTTGAGGAACCCGGCGGAGATGACCAGGTCGGGCTGGTGCTTCGCGACGTGCGCGGTAAGCGCGACGTCCCAGTCCTCGCGGGTGTCGTGGTCGCGGACCCGCTCGACGAACGTCGGCACACCGGCCACGACGGCCCGGTCCAGGCCCGCGATGCCGTCGCGGTCCGCGCCGACCGCGACGACCTCTGCGCCGTACGCGGGGTCGGCGGCGGCGTCCAGCAGTGCCTGCAGGTTACTTCCGGAGCCGGAAACGAGGACGACGATGCGGGCGACGGACGCGGGCTCGGTCACCGGTTCACCCTATCGGGCAGGTCAGGACGCCCACCGGCTGGGCGTCGCGCTGTTCTTTGACAGTCGGACAAGCATCGAACGGGTACGCTGCCGGTCGCTCGGGCTGAACGCCGAGCCGACCCGCACCTCCGTCTGTGCTGCGCGTTGGGCGGTCTGGGCGCGATCATGAGTGCAACAACAGCAGCTATCGACGGAACCAGTCCAAGGAGCTTCGAATGCAGCCCGGTAACCCCGGTCAGGACCCGTACGGCCAGCAGCCCAATCAGGACCCGACCGCCCCCCAGCCGCCGCACGACCCGTACGCGCCGCCGCCGGCCGCCCCGTACGGCCAGCAGCCCACCCCGGGCCAGCCGTACGGCCAGCAGCCACAGGACCCGTACGCGGCACCGCAGAACCCGTACGGCCAGCAGCCTCCCGCGGGGCAGCCGTACGGCCAGCAGCAGCCGTACCAGGACCCGTACGGCCAGCAGCAGCCGCCGCCCTACGGTGCGCCGGCGTACCCGAACGCCGGTTATCCCCAGCAGCAGGGGCAGAACAACACCCTCGGCCTGGTCTCGTTGATCCTCGGGATCGCCTCCATTCCGCTGGCCTGCTGCTTCTTCCTGGGCATCCCGGTCGGCATCGCCGGCGTGGTGACGGGTTACCTGGCCCGGCAGAAGGTCGCCCAGGGCCAGGCCAGCAACGCCGGGCAGGCCAAGGCCGGCCTGATCTGCGGCGCGGTCGGAGTCGGTTTGGGCATCCTGGCGGTCGTTCTCAGCATCGTGGCGAACGTCAACCTGCCGACCGAGCCCTGACCGGCCCGGTGTTGACGGGGCGCTCCGGGTTCGCCCGGGGCGCCCCGCGCCGCATCCAGGGCCGGGAAGCTAGTGGGCGGGAGCCCGGGTCAGCGCCCGGGTTGCCGCGGCACCGATCACCGCGCCGACCGCGATGACACCGGCCGCCACGGCGCCGACCTGCCAGCCCACCGGCCCGACCTGCGCCAGTCGCCCGCCACCGAGCGGCCCGCCGGAGACCGCGGCGGCCACGCCGAGCAGCACGCCGGCCACCGGCCCGGCCAGCACCGCCGGCGCCAGCAGCTCAGCCCAGCGCTGGGGCGGCCGCTCCGGGCTGGCCAGCCGGGCAACCCGGCGGGCCAGCAGCCAGCCGGCGACCATCCCGGCCAGCACCGGCACCGCGAGCAGCAGGGCGCCGAAGCCGTCCACCGGGCCGCGCGGCAGGCCGGCCAGCAGGGGTACGGCCGGCAACGCGCCAACCGACACCTCACTGGTACGGACCGCCGTGTCGACGCCGACCGCGAAGCCCGGCCCGAGCAGGTAGCTGGTCGACCAGATCGCCGCGTTCGGCGCGTAGGCGACGCTGACCAGGGTGATGCCGGCCTGCCCGGCCACCCCGGTGCGGTATGCCCCGATCATGTCCGCCGCGTCCCCACCGCCGGTGGCCACGGCCAGGCCGGCCGCGCCCGCGCCCGCGCCGAGCAGGAGGAGCCCTGCCACCAGACCGGTACGTACGCCGTCGCGCACGGGACCCGGCATGCGGGTGAGGAGCAGCCGGGTCACGGCGGTGATCCGGGTCGCACCGACCAGGGCGGCGAGGGTGCCGACCACCGCGAACGTGGCTGCCGCCCGCACCAGGGGCACGGTCGGCCCCCCGGCACCGATCAGCACCGCCGCGAGCGTGCCGAGCACCGCGTACGCCAGGCCGACCGCGCCCGCGGCGAGCAGCGCCCGTCGTGGTGAGCGGGTGTCGCGGGCGCCGATCGCGCGACTCACGTGCACGCCGGCCCGGGTCAGCCGCCAGATCGCGAGCACGGTCAGCGCCAGCGGGGCGAGCCCGAACGGTCCCGACTCCGTCTGCAGCGGCACGCCGTGCCCGAGCAGCCAGCCGGCCAGCGAGGTGCGCAGGGTGCCGGTCAGCGTGGCGGAATCCGCGCCGAGTTGAGCCAGGCCGAGCACGACGGCGACCGGAAGGTATGAGGTGAGGGCGGCCCAGCCGGCGGCCACCCCGGCGGCGACGGGCAGCGGTGCCCGTCCGCGCGGCGACTCGCCGGCGCGTTGCGCGGGCACCCGCCGGCCCGGCGCGGCACGGTCGGCCGTCCGGTCGTCGGCGCGTACACCGGCGGCCCGGCTGGGATGGTCAGGGGTGACGGGGGACATCGGCTCTACTCTGGCACGTCGCGCGGGCGGTGGTAGTCCGTTGACCCGCCCCGACCCACGGCGAGTTGACCGAACCGGGGTCCGAGCCACCCGACTCGGTCTAGCCTCGGCCCTGAAGGGGGCGACCGTCGCCGCCAACCGGGTCGGGCGCGCCGGTCGCGGTCCGGGTCGGCCCCGCCGCTCACAACCGCCCGGAGGACGTCGTGACGACCGCATACCCGCCGACCCCGCCACCACCGGCCAGGGGACGGGACCGGACCACGCTCTGGGGCGTGCTGGGCATCGTGCTCGGCCTGATCTGCTGCGGCATCCTCGGCATCATCTTCGGTTACCTGTCCATCCGCGACGCCCGGCGGAACGGCAGATCGCCGCTGCTCGGCTACCTCGCCATCGCGTTTGGCGTGATCAACATCATCGGTGGCTCGATCCTGCGCCTCACCGGCAACTACCCGTTCTGGAACAACGACTGAGCCCGCGCCGAATGGTCGGCAGCCGGCCGGTGGCCTTCCCGACCAACCGGTAGGTACGCCGCAGGGGGCCGACCGCGTACCGGTCGACCCCCTGCGGTTGGTGCCTGGTCCGCTCAGCTGCCAGACATGATCTCGCGCATCAGGCGCGCGGTCTCGGTGGGCGTCTTGCCGACCTTGACCCCGACGGCCTCCAGCGCCGTCTGCTTGCCCTCGGCGGTGCCGGCCGAGCCGGAGATGATCGCCCCGGCGTGACCCATCGTCTTGCCGGGAGGCGCGGTGAAGCCGGCGATGTAGCCGACCACCGGCTTCGTGACGTGTGCCTTGATGAACTCGGCGGCCCGCTCCTCGGCGTCGCCACCGATCTCACCGATCATGACGATGGCGTCGGTCTCCGGGTCGGCCTCGAACGCCCTGAGGGCGTCGATGTGGGTGGTGCCGATGATCGGGTCACCACCGATGCCGACGGCGGTGGAGAAGCCGATGTCACGCAGCTCGTACATCATCTGGTAGGTCAGCGTGCCGCTCTTGCTGACCAGGCCGATCCGACCGGCGCCGGTGATGTCGGCCGGGATGATGCCGGCGTTGGAGGCGCCCGGCGAGGCGATGCCCGGGCAGTTCGGCCCGATGATCCGGGTCCGCTCACCCTGCGACACGTTGTACGCCCAGAACGCGGCGGTGTCGTGCACCGGCACGCCCTCGGTGATCACCACGGCCAGGCCGATCGCGGCGTCGATCGCCTCGACCACGGCGGCCTTGGTGAACTGTGGCGGCACGAAGATGACCGTGACGTCGGCCCCGGTCTCGGCCATAGCGTCCGCCACGGACGCGAAGACCGGCAGCTCGGTGCCGTCGAAGTCGACCTTCTGGCCCGCCTTGCGCGGGTTGACGCCGCCCACGACGTTGGTGCCGGCGGCAAGCATCCGCCGGGTGTGCTTGGAACCCTCGGAACCGGTCATCCCCTGGACGATGACCTTCGAGTCCTTGGTCAGCCAGATAGCCATGATCAGACCCCCGCAGCTGCCAGCTCGGCGGCCCGCTCGGCCGCACCGTCCATGGTGTCCACCCGCTGCACGAGCGGGTTGTTCGCGCTGTCCAGGATCGCCCGGCCGGCCTCGGCGTTGTTGCCGTCGAGGCGCACGACGAGCGGCTTGGTGACCTGCTCACCGCGCTGCGCCAGCAGGGCCAGCGCCTGGATGATGCCGTTGGCGACCTCGTCACAGGCGGTGATGCCGCCGAAGACGTTGACGAAGACGCTCTTCACGGCCGGGTCGGAGAGCACGATCTCCAGCCCGTTGGCCATCACCGAGGCGCTCGCGCCGCCGCCGATGTCGAGGAAGTTGGCCGGCTTGACGTTGCCGTGCCGCTCCCCGGCGTACGCGACCACGTCGAGGGTCGACATGACCAGACCCGCGCCGTTGCCGATGATGCCGACCTCGCCGTCGAGCTTGACGTAGTTGAGGTCCTTCTCCTTGGCGGCCTGCTCCAGCGGGTCCACCGAGGCCTGGTCGACCAGGGCCTCGTGGTCCGGGTGGCGGAACGCGGCGTTCTCGTCCAAGGTGATCTTGGCGTCGAGCAGCAGCACGCTGCCGTCGCCCGTCTTGGCCAGAGGGTTCACCTCGACCAGCGTGGCGTCCTCGGCGACGAACGCCTGCCACAGCTGCACCGCGATCCCGACGATCTGGTCGGCCACCTCGGCCGGGAAGCCGGCGGCGGTGACGATCTCGCGGGCCTTCGCCTCGTCCACGCCCTTGACGGCGTCGATCGGGGCCTTGACCACCCTGTCCGGGGTCTCGGCCGCAACCTGCTCGATGTCCATACCGCCGGCAACGCTGGCGATGCAGAGGAACGTGCGGTTGGCCCGGTCGAGCAGGTACGAGAAGTAGTACTCCTCGGCGATGTCCGCGGTCACCGTGATCATGACCTTGTGGACGGTGTGACCCTTGATGTCCATGCCGAGGATGTCGGTGGACCGAGCCACCGTCTCGTCGGTGCCCTCGGCGAGCTTGACGCCGCCGGCCTTGCCTCGGCCGCCGACCTTCACCTGCGCCTTGACGACCACCCGACCGCCGAGGCGTTCGGCGATCGCGCGGGCCTCCTCCGGGGTAGTGGCGACGCCGCCGGCCAGCACGGGCAAACCGTGCCGCTCGAAGAGGTCCCGCCCCTGGTACTCGTACAGGTCCACGATTGCGCGTCCCGTCCCGTCTCCGCGGCGCGCCGTCGCGCCGCCACCAGCGTTCGAAAACAGTTTGACGCCTGTCATCACGTCAAACAGGTCATTGGCCGCAGCCTAGCGAGGTGTGCACCGCCGGCAACCGAGCGGGTGCACGGTGTGCGGTAATGCACAACCGGGCAGTGGACGCGGCCGGTTCCGGTCACGCCGCGGGCGGCGTCCATCGTCCGGGCGATGTTGCCCGGCGTGCGTAACCCGCCCGTCGGGGCGTCGTTGAGTCAGGTGTCGGAGCGCTGATGCAGCGCGAAGACGGGATACGGCCGATGCCCTGTCGGTCGAGGGGTGGCGGCGGGGCATCGTGCATAGAGGGGCCGGACGTGTGAGGGGTGCGTCCGGCCCCTCCCCCCTGCCCGGATTCGCCCGACGACCCCCTGCGGCACGCTCAGGCGACGGGTTGCGCGACGTTCTGCCGGACCCACTCGACGATCGACGCGGTCGTGGCGCCCGGCGTGAAAATCTTGGCGACGCCCAGCTTCTCCAGCTCGGGGATGTCGCCGTTCGGGATGATGCCGCCACCGAACACGACGATGTCCCGGGCGTCCCGCTCGCCGAGCAGTTCCAGCACCCGACGGAACAGGGTCATGTGCGCGCCGGAGAGGACGGAGAGGCCGACCGCGTCGGCGTCCTCCTGGATGGCGGTCTCCACGATCTGCTCGGGCGTCTGGTGCAGGCCGGTGTAGACGACCTCCATCCCCGCGTCCCGCAGGGCACGCGCCACCACCTTGGCGCCCCGGTCATGGCCGTCCAAGCCTGGCTTGGCGACGACGACCCGAATACGAGAGCTCATCAGCGCACACCTTTCACCGGCTCCACGGCTTTCACCTGAACGAACGGTAACCCGGCCGAGTGTGCCCGGGAAATCCGGGCCGGGAACCCATTCCTGCCGGATCCGCCCTGCCGGGCTGGACGCCGGCAGCAGGGGTGCGCATTCCGGTGGCATCCGGGGGCCGCCGAGGTCAAGCCGGACGACTCCGCCGGACCGGTCACGCTCGGCGACGAACGGGCAGTAACGAGGGCACCGTCTGGCGTCACGATGCGTGACAATCATGGACGCAAACGGACAGATCGACACGCCAATTCGGCGCTCTGGCTTGTGAGTCGCCTGGTGGTTGGCTAACGTGTCCACGGTTGTCATCAGGTCCATGGACGGGTGACGACGCGGTCAGCGGACGTTCAACGAAGCTTCACAGACGTCCACCGGCCGCCTCGGAACCCCGACAACGGAGGGTGTGCGTGCGCCAGCGCCTGTCGTCTGAGCCCGATCGATATCGCGGTCGTCGCCGCGTACCCACCCCCCCGCGTAGCCGTTACGCCGCGGTCGTCACCACCGCCTTCGTCGGAGCCGGCATCGTCGCGCTCGGCGCGGGCGCCATGCCGGACGCCAAGGACGTCAGCTCGTCGGTCCTCGACGATCTGAAGCAGGCGTCGGCCACCAGCCAGGACGCCGCGGCCCGTGCCGACAACGCCGACCGCGCCTCCCGGGACAGCCGGAGCAAGAACGCGACCGAGCCCGACGTCTGGCTGCTGCCGTTGCAGGGCTACGACTTCAACTCCCCGTACGGCGTCCGCTGGGGCAAGATGCACACCGGCGTCGACCTGGTCGCCCCGGAGGGCACGCCGTACGTGTCGGTCCACGACGGGCTGGTCACCAAGGCCGGTTGGTACGGCGGGTACGGCCAGGCCGTGATCGTCCGACACGCCGACGGCAGCGAGGCCATCTACGGTCACTCCTCCGCGCTGAGCGTCAAGGAGGGGCAGCAGGTCAAGGCGGGCGACCAGCTCGGGCTGGTGGGCTACACCGGCCACTCCTACGGCACGCACCTGCACCTGGAGATCCATGTCAAGGGTCAACCGATCGACCCGGTGCCGTTCCTGCAGGATCGCGGAGTGGACATCAAGCTGCAAGTCGAGACAATCTACAACGAGGTGCCCGCGTCCTGACGGAGGGTACTGACCGTTGACCGCCCGGATCTGTCGATCCGGGCGGTTTTTCGTTGCGCGACCGACCGGGATGTCTGCTGGGTCACAGCCGCAACTGTGACCGGGGACACCAGCTCGCATGATCACTTTTGCCAACGAAATGGCACAGAGACGGATGAAGCGGGACAGTAACGGCCAGGCTCACCGGCTGACCGCCCGGTCCCCGTTTCCGGCACTCTTCGGCCCGGCACCAGTATTTCGAGGTCAAGTGCCCCCTCGACTGTGAAGGTTCGCCGTGCCGGAGAACAGCCCCGTCCAGAACGAGAACACCCCCGACGCCGCCGCCGAACAGCCGAAGAGCACCGGCCGGCGGAACCGCCTCATCGTGCTCGGCGCGGCCGCGCTGGTCGCCCTCGGCCTGGGAGGCGTCGCCGTCGCCACCACCGGCCCGGACCGCCCGGCGCCCACCGCCGTCTCCCTCGACGCGCAGTCCCGGGTCGACGCCACCAGCCGCGCGGACCGCTCAGCCCGTGAGTCGAGCGCCCCGGTCTCCCCCTCGGCCAGCCCGACGCCGAGCCCGTCGGCGGTCAGCGCCAGCCCGACACCGGTGAAGACGGTTCCCGCGAAGGCGAAGCCGAAGCCGAAGAAGACCACCAAGCCCACGCCCGCCTGGGTCGACCCGATGCCGGGCGCCGCGGTCACCTCCTGCTACGGGCAGCGCTGGGGCACCCTGCACGCCGGTATCGACCTGGCACTGCCCTCCGGCACCCCGATCCACGCCGCGGCCGCCGGCACGGTGGTCCAGGCTGGCGACGCCGCCGACGGGTACGGCAACTCCGTCTTCGTCGACCACGGCAACGGTTACCTCACCCACTACGCCCACCAGAGCCGGATCGCGGTCACGGTCGGTCAGACGGTCAAGGCCGGCCAGGTGCTCGGCTACGAGGGCGCAACCGGCGACGCCACCGGCCCGCACCTGCACTTCGAGGTGCACCAGGGCATGTGGAACCAGATCGACCCGGCGCCGTTCATGCGGGCACGCGGCGTCGACCTGGGCTGCTGAGGCGAAGTCCCCTGCGGGGTCCGCGCAACATCAAGGAAGGAGTGGCCTCAGCGGTGCCCGAGGCCACTTTTTCCTTGCATCAGTGCGATCTTCGGATGACGGGTCAGAGCTTGTCGATCGGGGCGTGTCGCAGCACCAGCCACATCGTCTGGTCGCCGAAGTCGATCTGTGCGCGGGCACCCGGGCCGTGCCCCTCGACGGCGACCACCCGCCCCAGCCCGTAGCGCTGGTGGTTGACCCGGTCACCGGCCGCCACCTTCGGCCCCTGCGGCAGCTCGCTGGCCGTCGTCAGTCGGCTCGCGTCCACGCCGAGCCGCTTCGCCAGCTGTGCCGCCTTCGGCGTACCCCCGTTGAAGGTGCCGCGCCCGCCGGGCGCGCGGTCCGCGCGACCGCCGACGCCGCCGCCCCCACCGGCCCACGAGGTGTACGACCCCTCGGTGCGCTCCCAGTGCACCAGCTCCGGTGGCAGCTCCTCCAGGAACCGCGACGGCGGATTGTAGGACGGCTGCCCCCAGGCCGAGCGGGTGACCGCCCGGGACAGGTAGAGCCGCTGCCGAGCGCGGGTGATGCCGACGTACGCCAGCCGACGCTCCTCCTCCAGCTCGCGGGTGTCGCCCAGCGAGCGCAGGTGCGGGAAGACGCCGTCCTCCAGCCCGGTCAGGAAGACCACCGGGAACTCCAGCCCCTTGGCGGTGTGCAACGTCATCAGGGTGACCACGCCCTGGTGGTCGGGGTCGTCCGAGGGGATCTGGTCGGCGTCGGCGACCAGCGCGACCTGCTCGAGGAAGCCGGCCAGGGTGGCCCGCTCCCCGTCGGCGCCCAGCGCCTCGATCCGCTCGGTGTACTCCCGGGCGACGCTGACCAGCTCCTGGAGGTTGTCGACCCGCCCGGCGTCCTGCGGGTCCAGGCTCTCCTCCAGCTCGGTGAGGTAGCCCGAGCGGGTCAGCAACGACTCCAGCACCTCCTCCGGGGTGCCGGTCTCGGCCATCTCGCGAGCGTCGTTGAGCAGCGCCACGAAATCGGCGATGCCGTTGGCCGCCCGGCTGGAGATGCCCGGCGCCTCCCGCGCCCGGCGCAGCGCGGCGCCGAAGGAGATCCGGTCGCGGCTGGAGAGGGCCTCGACGCACGCCTCGGCGCGGTCGCCGATCCCCCGGCGCGGGGTGTTCAGCACCCGCCGCAGGCTCACGGTGTCGTCGTCGTTGACCACCGAACGCAGGTACGCGAGCGCGTCGCGGACCTCCTTGCGCTCGTAGAAGCGCACCCCGCCGACCACCTTGTAGGGCAGGCCGACCCGGATGAACACCTCCTCGAAGACCCGGGACTGCGCGTTGGTGCGGTAGAAGACCGCGACGTCACCGGGGCGGGTCTCGTCGGCGTCGACCAGTCGGTCGATCTCCCGGGCCACCCAGTCCGCCTCGGCGTGCTCGGTGTCGGCCACGTAGCCGACGATCTGCTCGCCGGCGCCGGCATCGCTCCACAGCCGCTTCGGCTTGCGGGAGGTGTTCCGGTCGATCACCGCGTTGGCCGCGTTGAGGATGGTCTGGGTGGAGCGGTAGTTCTGCTCCAGCAGGATCGTCCGCGCGTTGGTGAAGTCCCGTTCGAACTCCAGGATGTTGCGGATCGTCGCACCCCGGAACGCGTAGATCGACTGGTCGGCGTCACCGACCACGCACAGCTCGGCCGGCTCCAGCCCCTCGGTGCCGGAGACCAGCTCCTTGATCAGCGTGTACTGCGCGTGGTTGGTGTCCTGGTATTCGTCGACCAGGACGTGTCGGAACCGACGGCGGTAGCTCTCCGCGACGTGCGGGTGGGACTGGAGCAGGTGCACGGTGGTCATGATCAGGTCGTCGAAGTCCAGTGCGTGCGCCTCGCGCAGCCGCCGCTGGTAGAGCGTGTAAGCCTCGGCCAACGCCCGCTCGTTGGGCCCCTTGGCCCGCTCCGCGAACTGCTCCGGGTCGACCAGCTCGTTCTTCAGGTTGGAGACCTGGGCGGCCAGGCCACGCGCCGGGTAGCGCTTCGGGTCGAGGTCAAGTTCGCGGGTGACCAGCTGCATCAGCCGGCGGGAGTCGTCCGCGTCGTAGATCGAGAACGTGGATTTGAGGCCGGCGTGCTCGTGCTCGGCGCGCAGGATCCGGACACACGCGGAGTGGAACGTCGACACCCACATGAGCCGGGCCCGCGGGCCGACCAGCGAGGCCACCCGCTCCTTCATCTCGCCGGCCGCCTTGTTGGTGAAGGTGATCGCGATGATCTCACCGGGGTGCACGTCCCGTGCGGCGAGCAGGTAGGCGATCCGGTGCGTGAGGACGCGGGTCTTGCCCGAACCGGCGCCGGCCACGATCAGCAGCGGCGTGCCGGCGTGGGTGACCGCGTCGCCCTGCGGCCCGTTCAGCCCGGCGAGCAGCTGCTGCGGGTCGAGGCGCACGGCGGGCGGCCGGGGCCGGTCCGGACGAGCCGGCGCGGAAGCCGGCGCAGGCGGGGACGCGGGGATGTCGAAGAGAGGATGCATCGCCCGACAAGTCTATGCCGCCGGTCAGACACTGCGCCCTCGTGGCACCGCGCCTGGCACCGTCCCTCCGTCGCCGAGCGGTGCCGTCTGGCCGAACCGCTTGCGCCGGGGCAGGAGGCGTGGGCATACTCGACGGCGTGTTCGGTCAGCGCTACTACTTTTCCTATGGCACCGGGAGTCCGGCAGCCGTAGGTCCCGCCTGATCGATTCAGACCTGCGAAAAGCCCCGGGCTCTTGGAGTCCGGGGCTTTTTCGTCCCGGGATCCGGGCACCGGGCACCACAGTGCGAGGGGTACCCGATGATGACAGACGTGGCGGAGCAGAACGGCGGCCCGGCCCGACCGGCGGAGCAGTCCCCGGCGAACGGGAGCGAACCGGTGGCGACGACACCGCCGGCGGGACACGACGGGCCGGCCGAGGCACGGACCGGCACGGCGGAGCCGACCGCCGCCGCCCGGATCGTCGAGATAAGGGAACGTATCGACGAGATCGACGACGCGTTGATCGCGCTGTGGCAGGAGCGGGCAGCGCTGTCCCAGGAGGTCGGGGCGACCCGGATGGCCTCCGGCGGCACGCGCCTGGTGCTCTCCCGGGAACGGGACATCCTGGAGCGTTTCCGGGTCGCACTCGGCGCCGACGGCACCCAACTGGCGCTGCTGCTGCTTCGTGCGGGCCGCGGCCCGCTGTGAGCCGCCCAGAGCCGTCCGGTGGACGCCGGCCCGACCCGGACGAGGCCGTGTTCGGGCCCCGGGACGCGCGACCGGCCCGAATCAGGGCCACGGACAGACGGAACCGCCTGCCGTCGTCGTGGTGACGTCGGCAGGCGGTTCCGGTGACTCACGCCTCGTGCGTGGCGACGATCTCGCGGCGCTCCGCGAAGTGGCAGGCGCTCGGGTGGTCCGAGTCCCGCCGGATCTCCAGCAGCGGGACCTGCTCGGCGCAGACATCCTGCGCCTTCCAGCAGCGGGTCCGGAACCGGCAGCCCGACGGCGGGCTGATCGGCGACGGCACGTCACCGGTGAGCCGGATGATCGTCTTGTTGTTCCGCTGGGTCGGGTCCGGCACCGGCACCGCGGAGAGCAGCGCCTGGGTGTACGGGTGGGTCGGCCGCTCGTAGATCTCGTCCTCGGTGCCGATCTCGACGATCTTGCCGAGGTACATCACCGCGACCCGGTCCGAGAGGTGACGGACCACGGACAGGTCGTGGGCGATGAAGACGTACGAGAGCCCGAGCTCGGTCTGGAGCTTCTCCAGCAGGTTCATCACCTGGGCCTGGATGGAGACGTCCAGCGCCGACACCGGCTCGTCGCAGACGATGACCTCGGGCCGCAGCGCGAGCGCGCGGGCGATCCCGATGCGCTGGCGCTGACCGCCGGAGAACTGGTGCGGGTACCGGTTGATGTGCTCCGGGTTGAGCCCCACCACGTCCAGCAACTCCCGGACCTTGGCCCGGCGGCTGCCCTTCGGTGCCACCTCTGGGTGGATCTCGAACGGCTCGCCGAGGATGTCACCGACGGTCATCCGCGGGTTCAGCGAGGTGTACGGGTCCTGCATGACCAGCTGGATCTGCCGGCGAAGCCGCCGCAGCGCCCTACCGGAGAGCTTGGAGATGTCCTGGCCCTTGTAGACCACGTTGCCGGCGGTCGGCTTCTCCAGGTTCATCAGCACCCGGGCGAGGGTCGACTTGCCGCAGCCGGACTCACCGACCACGCCGAGCGTCTCACCGGCGCGCAGATCGAAGGAGACCCCGTCGACCGCCTTGACCTGGCCGACCGTCTTCTTGAACACCACACCCTTGGTGACGGGGTAGTGCTTGACCAGATTCCGGACCTCGAGGATGTTCTCAGACACGGTTCACCAGCTCCTCGGCGAAGTGGCAGGCGCTGGCCCGTGCGGTTCCCACCTGCAGAAGCGGCGGGACCTTCTCTCGGCACACCGGCTGCGCCATGGGGCAGCGCGGGTGGAACGGGCAGCCCGGCGGGATGTTCATCAGGTTCGGCGGGAGGCCCTTGATCGTCCGGAGCTGCTGCCCCTTCTCGTCCAGGCGCGGAATTGAGTCGATCAGGCCCATCGTGTACGGGTGCGCGGGCTTGCCGTACAGGTCGTACACGTCGGCTTCCTCGACGATGCGGCCCGCGTACATGACCGCGATCCGGTCCGCGACGTCGGCGACCACGCCGAGGTCGTGGGTGATCAGGATCATCCCCATCTGCCGCTCACGCTGGAGCTCGGCGAGCAGGTCCATGATCTGGGCCTGCACGGTCACGTCGAGCGCGGTGGTCGGCTCGTCCGCGATCAGCACCTCCGGATCGAGCGCCAGCGACATCGCGATCATGGCGCGCTGCCGCATACCGCCGGAGAACTGGTGCGGATAGTTGCTGAACCGGCCCTTGGCGTTCGGGATCTTGACCTGGTCGAGCATCTCGATGGCGCGCTTCTTGGCCTCGGCACGGCCGATGCCGCGCCGGACCCGGAACTGCTCGGCAATCTGGAACCCGACGGTGAAGACCGGGTTCAGCGCGGAGAGCGCGTCCTGGAAGACCATCGCGATGCCCTCACCGCGGATGCGGCGGCGCTCCTCGTTGGACATGCGAAGCATGTCCTTGCCATGGAACCGGACCTGACCGCCACTGACGAACCCGGGCGGGGTGTCGAGGATGCCCATGATGGTCTGCGCCGTGACGCTCTTACCGGAGCCGGACTCGCCGAGCACGGCGAGGGTCTCTCCCGCGTCGACGTGGTACGTGACCCCGTTGATGACCTTTGCGACGCCGTCCCGGGTACGGAACTCCACCCGCAGGTCGTCGACCTCGAGCAGCCGGCCGGAGGGACGTCCGGACCCACCGGTTCCCGGCGAGGACTGCTCGGACACGAGTATGTCGGACAACTGGATCTCCCCTAGCGGAGTTTCGGATCGAGGGCCTCGCGGACCGCCTCACCGAGCATCACGAAGCTCAGCACAGCGGTGACGAGGAACGCGGCGGGGAAGAACACCAGACCCGGCGCGACCCGGACGAAATTCTGACCGTCGCTGATCATGATGCCCCAGGACACCACCGGCGACCTCAGACCGACGCCCAGGAACGACAGGGTGGCCTCGGCGCCGATGAACGAGCCGACCATGATCGTGCCGTAGACCAACAGCGGGGCCAGACAGTTGGGCAGCAGGTGCTTGAGGATGATCCGGCCATGGCCGGCACCCAGCGCACGGGCCGCCACGATGTAGTCGGCCTCCTTGGTGGCGAGCACCGAGGAACGCATCAGCCGCATCACGACCGGCCAGCTCAGCACGATCAAGGACGTGATCACCAAGCTCATGATCTTGGCCTTGCTGTTGCTGGTGCCCGGACCGTTGAACGTGGTCAGGATGACGATCGCGCCGAGCACGAAGGGCAGGCCGAAGAAGACGTCGGCGATTCGGCTCAGCAGGCCGTCCACCCAGCCACCGCGGTAGCCGGCGATGATGCCCATGGTGCCGCCGAGCAGCAGGGTGCCGACCACGGAGAGCACGGCGACCACGATGGAGGCCCGGGCGCCGTAGATGACCCGGGCGTAGACGTCCTTGCCCTGGAAGTCGTACCCGAACCAGGCGTCCCCGGACGGCTTGACCAGGCTGCGGTCCAGCGTTCCGTTGACCGCGTCACCCGGGCCGAACAGCTGCGGGAAGGCCGCCATCAGCAGGAAGATGACGATCAGCGTGGCCGAGAGCCAGAACAGCGGCTTGCGCCGCAGGTCCCGCCAGGCGTCACCCAGCAGGCCACGCGGCTTCTCGTTGGACTGGGGCAGCCCGGCGGTGGCCGGGGCAGCGTCAGTCGGTTGCGCGGGGGCGGTGCTCACGATCGATGCGGCACTCGGGTCACTCATAGCGGATCCTCGGGTCAAGGGCGGCGTAGAGCAGGTCAACCAGCAGGTTCATCACGAGATAGACCAGCACGAGGACGACCACGATCCCTACCACGGTAGCGCTCTCCTTGGTGCGGATCGCGCGGAGGACCTGGAGGCCGATTCCATTGATGCCGAAAATTCCCTCGGTGACGATCGCGCCGCCCATCAGGGCACCGAGGTCGGTGCCGAGCAGGGTGACCACCGGGATGAGCGAGTTACGCAGCAGGTGCACACCCACCACCCGGCGCATCGGCAGGCCCTTGGCGATGGCGGTGCGCACGTAGTCGGCACGGCGGTTCTCCGCGATGCTCGTACGCGCCACCCGGGCTATGTACGCCACCGATGCACTACCGAGCACGAAGCCCGGCACGAGCAGCTCGGAGAGCCGCATCTCGGAGGAGACGGTCGGCTTGATGATGCCCCACTGCACGCCCAGCAGCCACTGCAGCACGAAGCCGACGACGAAGACCGGCAGCGCGATAAGGAAGAGCGTGGAGACCAGGACCAGGTTGTCCAGGAAGCCGTTGCGCCGCAGACCGGTCAGCACGCCGGCACCGAGGCCGATGACGGCCTCGATGGAGAGCGCCACCAGGGCCAGCTTGAGGGTGTTCGGGTACGCGGTCAAGATGATGTCGCTGATATCCCGTTGCGAGAACGTCTGGCCGAAGTCACCCTGGAGCAGGTTCTTCATGTAGCTGGCGTACTGCACGAAGACGTTCTGGTCCAGATTGTACTTTTCGGTCATGAAGGCGATGTACTGGTCCGGGCAGCGTCGGTCGCCGCACTTACCAGCGAAGGGATCGCCCGGAACGGACCAGACGAGCCAGTAGATCAGGAACGTCGTACCGATGAAGACCGGCACGAGTTGGAGCAGCCGTCTCAACAGATAACGGCCCATGGGGTGGTCCTCCAGACAGGGGGCGCGTCGGACGGCCGACACGGTGGTGACAACGTGGCGAGTGACGTGTTGTAACACCACTCGCGGAACGGCCCCGGGTCGGGCTCACCGGATGTGGCGAGCCCGACCCGGGGTCAGACCGTACGGATCAGAGCTCGACCGAGGTGATGTCGAGTTCGCCGACGTTGTTCAGCTGAAGCTTCTTGATCTTCTCCGAGTGGCCGGACTGCTGGCCGTAGAAGTAGATCGGGATGCTCGGGACGTCCTTGTCGACCAGCTCGACGGCCTTGGAGAACGCCTCGTGCGAGGCATCCAGGCTCGGCGCGGCACCAGCGGTCTTCGCCAGAGCGTCGACCTCCGGGTTGCTGTACAGACCGTCGTTCGAGGAGCCACCGGTGACGTAGAGCGGGTTGATCCAGTTCTCCACGTCCGGGTAGTCCTGCTGCCAGGCGGCACGGTACGGGCCGGTCATCTTGTGCGCGTTGATGTTCTGGCGGAAGACCGCGAAGGTCGGCACGCCCTCGGCGCGAGCGTTGATGTTCAGGTTGGTCTTGACCTGCTGCGCAACGGCGTCCATCCAGTCCTTGTGGCTGGAGTCGCTGTTGTAGTAGAAGACCATCTCACCGGTGAAGCCACCGGCCTCGGCCAGCAGCTGCTTGGCCTGGGCGACGTCGTACTTGCAGGCGGTGCAGTTGCCCGGCTTGGCGCCCGGGGTCAGCGGGTTCGCCCAGCTGTCGGCCGGCTTACGGGTACCGAAGAAGATCTTGTCCGAGATGTCCTGCCGGTTGATCGCCAGCGAGACGGCACGACGCAGCTTCGGGTTCTGGTAGCGCTTGTCGTAGATCGGGAACGCGATCAGCGCGGTGGTCGGCGTGGTGGTGTTCAGGCCCCGCTCACCGAGGTCGGTCTTCCACTTGTCACCGGCGAGCGCCGAGGTGGGAAGCGACTCCAGGAAGTCCAGGTTGTTGGCGAGCACGTCGCTGTACGCGGCGTTCTCGTCCTGGTACAGCTTGACGTCGACGTCCTTGATCTTCATCTTGTCGCGCAGGTTGTAGTCGTCGAAGCGCGTGAGCTTGATGAGGACGTTGTCCTCCCACGACACGAACTTGACCGGGCCGTTGCCGATCGGCTTCTTGCCGAAGTCCTCGGGCTTCTGGGTGAAGAACACGTCCGGAAGCGGCATGTAGGCGCTGTAGCCGAGCTTGGTCGGGAAGACCGCGGTCGGCGCGGCGAGGGTGACCTCGAAGGTCTGCTCGTCGATGACCTTCAGGCCGGACAGCTTCTCGGCCGTCGGCGCCGGGGCCTTCTTCGGGCCGTCCGGGCCGTCCGGGTCCGTGGTGTAGGTCTGGTCGAAGCCCTGGATGTCGGCGAAGAAGGAGCCGTTCTGCGCGCCGTTCGGCGAGTAGGCGGCCCAGTTCCAGGCGTCGACGAAGTTCTTCGACTTCACCTCGGTACCGTCGTGGAACTTGGTACCCTTCTTGATCTTGATCGTGAAGACCTTGGAGTCCTTGGTGTCGATGGACTCGGCCAGCGCGTTGCGCGGGGCCCCACCGTCATTCGGGTACTCGACCAGGCCGGTGAACATCCAGTCGATGATCTTGCCGCCGCCGGTCTCCGTCGTGTTCGACGGAACCAGCGGGTTCTCCGGCTGGACGCCGTGGACGACGATCGAGCCGTCCTTGCTGGCAGCGTCGCCGCCGCCGCTGCTGTTGCTCGAGCAACCGCTCGCGACAAGCACGGCAGCCGCGCTGAGCGCGATTGCGCCCGTCGCCCGCTTCGAGACTCTCATTCCGAGGGGCCTCCTCTTTCTAAGACCTGGTTCCGTCGTGGGTTTCACGCACGTCTGGGGGGTGACACCGCCCGACCACCCCGGGGCGCGGGTCGCCGGGACCACAGGGAAGTTGGGGACACCCCTGATGTTCCGATCCGCCGGGCTCCCCACCCGACGAGGCGCGACCCGACGCAGGCGGCACAGCCACGAACCGTCGCGGAAAGCGGAGGGTCGTGGTCGTGGACCGTACGGAGTGCCACACACCGAGGGTGAGGTGCTGCCACTGTGACACCCACTGGCCTCTTCCGTGAAGATGCCGTTATCAAGCCGTTAGTTGCTCGCCACGTTGCCGATACTTGAAAAATGATCATAAAGCGGTGTGGCGGGGTGGCTCTGAGCAGGGGGAACGTGACCCAGCCGGGCCCTGTCGAACGGCGCGGACGCGGGTTCTGTGAGCTTTCCGGCGTTCGCCCCCGTGCTTCTCCGGCACCCGTGCGGCGCGTACCCCCGTCACCCGTGCGGGGGATGTCGACTCCGGCTGCACGGGCACCATCGCCGACTGGGTGGATGAGGGCACCGGGGCGGAATCTCTGATCATCATCCGTTGCCAGGTGAGGAACAGGTCACACGAGCCGGCGGTCCGCCGCCCACCGGGAGAGCTCGTACCGGTTGGACATCTGGAGCTTGCGCAGCACGTTGGAGACGTGCGTCTCCACCGTCTTGATCGAGATGAACAACTCCTTCGCGATCTCCTTGTACGCGTAACCCCGGGCCAGCAGTCGCAGCACCTCCCGCTCCCGGTTGGTGAGCTGGTCCAGCTCCGGGTCGGCCACCGGGGCGTCCGGGCGGGCCGCGAAGGCGTCCAGCACGAACCCGGCCAGCCGCGGACTGAACACGGCATCACCGTCGGCGACACGGCGGATCGCGGCGGTCAGTTCGTCGGGAGAGATGGTCTTGGTGACATATCCCCGGGCACCGGCTCGGATCAGCCCGATCACGTCCTCCGCCGCGTCGGAGACGCTCAACGCCAGGAACTTGACCTGCGGGTGGCTGCGCCGCATCGCCTCCAGCACGGCGCGCCCGCCGCCGTCGGGCATGTGCACGTCGAGGAGCACCACGTCCGGTCCGGTGGCGGCGATCCGACTGACCGCCTCGGCCACGGTGCTCGCCTCGCCCACCACGTCGACGTGGGCACCCAGCTCCGCACGTACCCCGGCTCGGAACATGGCATGGTCGTCCACCAGGAACACCCGCAACCGCTCGGGGCGGGCGTCCGTCGGGTCGGGTTGCTCCATCGAGTGCTCGGCCATGGTCACTTGTTCCTCTCCGCTGCGGACGAGTCCCGGGAGATCGAGAGGATCAACCGGACCTCCGTCCCCTCCCCCGGTGCGGACCGGATCTCGGCCCGTCCGCCGTGCCGCTTCATCCGCCCGACGATCGAGCCGCGTACGCCGTGCCGGTGGTCCTCCACGGTATCCGGATCGAAGCCCTTTCCCCGGTCCCGGACGAAGACACTGACCTGATCGGGCTCCACCTCGGCATACAGCGACACCGTCTGCACCTCGGCGTGCCGGGCCGCGTTCACCAACGCCTCGCGGGTGGCGGCGACCAGTGCGCCGACCCGCTCATCGGTCTCCCGGTCGCCGACCACCACCGCCTCCACCGTGATCGCGAAGGTGTCCTCGACCTCGGCCGCGGCCTGTTCCAGGGCGGCGGCGAAGCGCTCGTTCGGCGACGCGGTGGGTTTGTAGAGCCAGTTGCGCAGCGAACGCTCCTGTCCTCGGGCCAACCGCTGCACCATCTTGACGTCGCCGGCGTTGCGCTGGATCAGGGCCAGCGTGTGCAGCACCTGGTCGTGCACCATGGCGGCCAACTCGGCCCGCTCCTGCTCGCGGATGCGCCCCTCGCGTTCCGAACGGAGCTGGCTGTACGTCCGCCAGAGCACCGGCGCGGCGACCACACCGACGCCCGCGAGCCCCACCAGCGCGAAGATCACGCCGTTGATGATCGCGTCGAAGTTCTGCGCGGGCGAGTAGACAGCCGCGACACCGATGATGCCGACCGCGACCAGCACTCCGCCGCCGATGAACCGGAGGACGAAGGCCCGCCGGTCGGTCTCCTCGACGACCGCGCCGAGCCACGGCACCGGCATGGTGTCGCTCCACTGCCGGCGCCGCTCGGGTGCGGACTGGTGCCAGATGACACCGGCGCCGACCGCGATGATGGCCACCAGCCAGCCGGCGGTGCCCGCCGCGCCGACCGAGTCGAAGACCATCACCTGGATCAGCAGGACACCGAGCCCGATCCCCACGAACGGCAGGAGCTGGGCCACGTCGCGTCGGGGCGGCACCGCGGTGTCACCGGGCCGCAGCGGCACCACCGCCCAGAAGGCCGCGTAGAGCAGCAGGCCGAGCCCGCTCAGCCCGAGCAGCACCATGAACGCCACCCGTACCCGCAGCACCGAGATGCCGAGATGGTCGGCGATGCCGGCGGCGACGCCGGCGGCCATCCGGTGCTCGGGGGCGCGGTACAGGCGCGGGGGCGGGGTCACGGTGCTGATCGGAGGCTCCCTGGTCACGGTGGTGCGCTGGTCGAGCTTGGTTGATCCGATCGTCACACGCTGCGGCGCTCCGGGACCACGGGGACGCCCCCGACATCCCGGCCGCCCGGATCTCAGGGTGGGGTCAGGGTCACCTCCTGAGGTCGTTCGGGCGGACGGGGCAGCAGGATCGAGGCATGACCGAGGAAGCTGCCCCGCCGCCCCGTCCCGGGCCGGCACAGCCGGGTGGTGCGACACCGCCCCCACCAGCCGCGACGCCCGCCGGCTGGACCGAGCCCACCACGTTCGGCCCGCCCGCCGGTGCCGCCACGAGGTTCGACACCGGCCCGGCGGGCCACCACGCACCGGGCTACCCGACCGGTGCGGGCCACGTGCCCGGCGGCGGAGGACACGACCCTCACGCCGGCTTCGCGCCCGGAACCGGCTACGGCCCCGGTGGCACACCGCCAGGGCCGGGGGGTCCCGGTCCGTCCGCGCCGCCACCGCCGCTGGGCGGCACCGGCTTCACCTCGCGGTACGGGCTGGTCCGGCCGCGGGACGGGCGGTACCTGGCGGGGGTCTGCGCGGCGATCGGACGAGCCACCAACACCGATCCGGTGCTCTGGCGGGTGCTGCTCGCGGTGCTCGGGTTCTTCGGCGGCATCGGCATCCTGGTGTACGTCGCCGCCTGGCTGATCATCCCCAACGAGGGTGACACCGCGTCGCCGGTGGAGTCCATGCTCGGGCGCGGCCGGTCCAGCATGTCACCGGTGACGGTGATCATCCTGGGCATCCTGGTCGCGGCGAGCTTCGGCTACATCGTCACCGACGCCTTCCGCGCCGTGCTGCTCGGCGCGGCCATCCTGATCGGCGGTGCACTGTTGCTCAACCGGGACAGCAGAGGGCCACAACCCGGCACACCGGGCGGCCCCACGCCCGCCGGACCGGTCGGTACGCCACCCGGGCCGGTCCCGCCGGTCACCTGGCCGGCGCCGGCCTACGGCACCGTGCCCTCCGCCGGCCCGCTGTCCACCGCGCCCCCGGCCGGCGGCGATCCGGTGTACGTCACCACGGGCGGACCGCCGACCGCGCCCTCCCCGGTCGTCGGCGCACAGCCGACCGCTGGTGCGGAGCCGACTACGCAACCGGTGTCCGGGGTCGGGCCGGTGTCCGGCGTGGGTCCGGTGTCCGGGCAGCCGGATGGCGCGACGGGGCCGCAGGCCGGCTGGTCGGTGCCCACCACCGCCGCGCCGAGCTGGCCCAGCACGGGCACGCCCAGCGCCGGGTGGCCGTCAGCGCCGGTGACCGGCGCACCCGCTGCCCCGTCCGGCTACCCGGTCGCGCCACCACCACCGGCCGGATACCGCCCCCCGTTCGCGCCGCACGGCCCGTACGCCTCGCCGGCCCCGGCCGCGTACCGCCCGCCCAAGCCACCGAAGCCGCCGAAACGACCCCGTGAGCGCTCCCCGCTCGGTGCGGTGACCTTCTCGCTGATCTTCCTGGCCCTCGGCGTGGTCGCCCTGCTCGACCTGCTGGACGTCTTCGACGTCGGCGCGTCGGCGTACTTCGCGGCAGCGTTGGCGACGATCGCGCTGGGCCTGCTGGTCGGCACCTGGTTCGGCCGGGCACGCTGGCTGATCGCGCTCGGCCTGGTGACCGCCGCCGCGCTGGGAACGGCAACGGTCGCCGAGTCGTACGACCGGATCCGCGGGGTCGACGGCGCGGTCACCTGGGCACCCACCGACATCCGCGACCTCGCCACCCGGTACGAGAACAGCTTCGGTGACGCCGTGCTCGACCTGCGCGGGATCGACTTCTCCCAGCGGGAGACCCAGGTGACCGTCGCGATCAACTTCGGGCAGGCGACCGTGGTCGTTCCGCCGAACGTGGACGTCACCACGGTGGCCGACGTCAACGCGGGCGACGCCACCATCTTCGGCAACCGATCGGGTGGGCTGGACGGCCGCCTGCGGGAGTCGACCGACCTCGGCGCCGACGGGGCCGGGGGCGGAAAGCTCCGCCTGGACATCCACGTCAATGCCGGCAATTTGGAGGTGACCCGGTGAAGGCCCACCGTACGGACCTGGTGTCGTTCGCCTTCGGGCTGCTGTTTCTGGCGCTGTCGGCCTGGTGGCTGCTCGCCCAACTGCTCGGGCTCGCGCTACCGCCGGTCGGCTGGTTCCTGGCCGGCGCGCTGATCCTGATCGGCGTGTTCGGGCTGGTCGGTGCGCTGCGCTCCGGCCGGTCGGGCCGACCGGAGCCGAGCGGACCGGAGCCGACCGGGCAGGCGGTGGCCACCGAGCCCGCCGCACCGGTTTCCGGAGCCTCCGCGCCGACGTCCGGCGCCGGCCTGCCACCCTGGGACGCCGCAGGCTCCACCTGGGACGCTTCCGTGCCGGGATCGATGCCGGAGGCGCCGACCGCGGAGGTACGGGCGCCGGAGGCGCCGACCGGTGAAATGCGGACGCCGGAGACGCCGACGGCGGAGGTGATCCACCCGGCCTGGCTGGCCCACTCCGCGCCGGAGCAGCAGACCGCGCCGATCTCGGGGCAGCCCGGCGACGGGGCCGACGAGGCGACCAGCGGGATCCCCGCCCGGCCGGCCGGTGAGCCGACCCGGGTCGAGCCGGTCGGCGACCGCCCGGCGGACGAGCGGGAGGAACAGCGGCGGGACTCCTGACCCTGCGCCTGCCCGCGTCGGCCGAACGCCACGGCGGTGCGGCCGACGCGGGCAGGCGCATATGCTGGCCGGTGGAGATATCGCCTCCGCCGGCCGGCCCGTCCCGCCGTGGCGGTCCCGCCGCGATCCCCGTCTCTACCCCGTCAGGAGCCCGCCCGACATGACCCAGTCCCCCGCCGTGCGTTCCACCGGTCGGTCCGGTCCGGTCCGCATCGGCGAGCGAGCCGCCCGTACGCTCGTCACCGAACTGGCCCGGATCAACGATGCCAAGACCGCCCTGCTGGTCGGCGCGAGCCCCGAATCCGCGGTGCTGGCCGCGGCGATCGAGGCGCTCCTCCCCGGCGACCGGCTCACCGTGGTGCCCGCCGAGGTGTCCGGCGCAACCGTGCTCCGCGAGCACGTCACCGCCCAGGGCCGGTGGGTCGCCGATCGGGTACGCGTGGTCGACTCGCTGGCCGAGGCGGAGGCGGCCGGGGTGGTCATCGCCGGTGAGGTGTTCACCGGCACCGCCGAGGAGACCCGCAACGGCATCGAGGCCATGGCCAAGCACCTCGCCGACGGCGCGGTGTTGAGCGTTGCCACCACCGCAACGCCCGGCCGGACCACCGGCGCCGCCGCCGAGCTCTCCCGGCAGGACGCCCTCTACGGTGTCGGTGCCGACCTGGTGCTGCGCAACTCGCCGCCGGTGCGGGTCTACCGGCTGCGGTTCACCCCGGCCAGCGCCGTCGAGGCCGACCGGATGGCCCCGGCGTACCGGCCGTCGAGCGTGCCGTTGACGCGGGGTATGCACATCGACTCCAACGGGGTGGCAGCGGCGGGCATCACGCTCGGCCTGGCCGTGCTGGCCCGGGTGGCGCGTCCCTCGTCGAAGCTCTGGCTGCTGCCGGCCCTGGCCGCCGGGCCGGTCGCCGCGTTCTTCCGGGACCCGGAGCGGGACGTTCCGGAGGACCCGAGCGCCGTGGTCGCCAGCGCGGACGGGCAGGTCCTGTCGGTGCAGCGACTGCACGACGAGCGTTTCGGCGACGGCGAGTGGCTGCGGGTCGCGGTCTTCCTGTCGGTGCTGGACGTGCACGTCAACCGGGCTCCGGTCGCCGGCAAGGTGGTGGACTACTTCGTCGCCGATGGCGGCTTCGTCAATGCCATGAAGCCGGACGCCGAGCACAACGTTGCCGCGTACACCGTGTTGGACACCTCCCGCGGCACGGTGGTGGTCGCGCAGCGGACCGGTCTGATCGCCCGCCGGATCGTGCAGCGCGCGCCGATCGGCGCGCTGCTCGCGAAGGGCGAGCGCTTCGGGCTGATCCGGTTCGGCTCGCGGACCGACGTCTACCTGCCGGCCGAGGCCGCCGAGCCGCTGGTCGGGCCGGGCGACAAGGTCGTCGGCGGGTCGACGGTCATCGCCCGCTGGCGCTGACGCCTCCGACGAAACGGGGCGCCGCTGTTCGCGGCGCCCCGTGACGTGTGCGGAAGCTCAGGCGGTGTGCCGCTGGCGCAGCCAGAGCACCGGCCCGCTGACCAGGTAACCCACCACGATCAGGGCGAACGTGAGCCGAACGTCGACCAGCGCGCCGATGACCGGGGCCAACCAGAGCCATGGCGGCAGCTTGACCAGCCGGGCGAGCTTGGCGTACGGGAAGCTGGAGACCATCGCGAAGGCGAGCAGCGCCACCCCGGCGACCAGCACGAAGCCGGGCACCGGCAGGCCGATGGCGACGGTCGTGGCGAGCACCGCGGCCGCCATGGTGGTGGGCACCCCGCAGAAGAATCGACCGTCCTTCGGCGAGACGTTGAACCGGGCCAACCGGATCGCGGCACATGCCGCGACCAGGGCGCAGGCCACGGCCGCGGCGGCCGTCGAGACGGAGCCGGCGAGCGAGGCGTAGACCACGACCGGTGCGGCGAGGCCGAAGGAGCACATGTCGGCCAGCGAGTCCATCTGTGCGCCGAACGGGCTGGCCACGCCGAGCCGGCGGGCCAGCGCGCCGTCCAGGCCGTCGAAGGCGACGCAGGCGATCAGGCAGAGCGCGGCGATGCGCACCTCGCCCTGCATGGCCTGGAAGATGGCCAGCATGCCGAGCATCAGGCTGGCCAGGGTGCACGCGTTGACGAGGCCGAACTTCATCCGGCGGGCGATCGTGCGCTCGCCGGGGAGCAGCGGGATCGACCCGGCCGGCGTCTCGTCGGCGTGTGCCAGGTGCGGCAGCGCCGGACTGACCGGCATGACCGCCTCGATGTCGGCCCGGCCGACCTCGAGTGACGACCGGCCGAGCCGGTCCAGGCCGTAGCGGCGGCGCTGCCGACCGGCGTAGCGGTGCTCGGGCAGCGCCACGTCGGTGGTGTGCAGGTCACCGTCGCGGCGACCCACCCGCACCAGCAGCACCTGGCGGGCGAACGTGCTGCTGCGGCGCAACCGGCCCGCCCAGCGACGCCCTGCGGGGCGCGGACTGTCAGTCGTACGACGCCGGCGCCATGGGGCTCTCGGCACGTTTCCTCCATCACCGGATCGGCTGACCGCCGTGGGGCGGGTGTCCGGCTGTCTCGTGCCGGACCGTGCGTGGCCCGGCAGCCGTTTTGCGGAGTACACCATCGCATGAGGGAACAGGACTTGGCGATAGCTACCGGCGGTACTTATATCTGGCCTAAACCGCGCGAACCGCTCTCTTATTCCCATGCTGGGCTTCATCGCCCGTTTCCTCCACCATTCCCTCCTCTGACTGTACCGGAGGGTCACCATCTCGGCTCACCGAGCGGGGTGTTACCGCGCCAGCTGTCCGATTGCCGAGGCAGCGATACCGGTCAACGGCAGGTGGGCGGCCTGCTCCGAGGAGAACCAGCCGGCCCGGGCCGTCGAGCCGCCGAGGGATTCGGTGACCACCGCGTCGGTAGGTACGTCCACCAGCACCCGATAGATCACCCGTACCCCGTGCCAGTCCAGGGGACGACCCTCCGGGCCGAGAGCGGCGGGGTTGTGCAGATTGTCCACGCCGAGCAGTTCCACCACCCGGCCCAGCTGGCCGCCCTCCTCGACCAGCTCACGGAGCAGGCCGGTGGTCGGCTGCTCGCCGTGATCGGTGCCGCCACCGGGCAGGTGCCACCTGCCGGCCCCCGGATAGCCCTCCGCGATCTGGGTGAGCAGGATCCGCCCCACCGGGTCGGTGACCAGCCCGTACGCCCCGAAGCGCAGCCGGCGGTCGCTGTCGGGCGCGGCCGGGCCGGGTGGCAGCACCCGGGGCAGGTCGGTCGGCAGGGGCGACGCCGGCAGCCCGAACAACTCGGCGGTGAAGGGCACCAGTGGCACGGCCGCCGCTTCGTCCGGGCTGAACCAGGCCAGCTCGTCGCTGCCGTCGGCCGGCTCCGGCCGACGTTCACCACCGCGCGCCTCGACGTCGAAGATCAGCTGGTCGGTGTGCACCGTGACACCGTCATCGGGGAAGGCGGCCACATCGGCGACCGCCGCCCGGAGCACGCCTGCCGCGACGACCAGCCCGGTCTCCTCGACGAACTCGCGCTCGACGGCCCGGGCCGGGTGCTCGGCGTGCTCGATTCCGCCGCCGGGAAGCTGCCACACCCCCGGATACGGGCGCCTGTCCGACCTGCGCGCCAGCAACACCCGCCCACGCTCGTCCCGCAGCACGCCGTACGCCCCAACCCGCCGCCGCTGCTCCACTCGACCCACTCCCACCTCGTCGACCCCATCGATCATGAGGTTAGCGGCACCGAGACGGACTTTTCGCACCGTCAACCTCATGATCAACGGCGAGGGAGGCGCCTGGAGGGTCAGGTCAGTTGGGCTGCGTTGACCGCTTCGGTTGTCACCTCGGTCAGGCGGTTGGTGGGGAGGGCGGCCAGCTCCTCGCGGGCGAACCAGCGGGCCTCGCAGGTGGAGCCGCCGACGTCGCCCACGATGGGCGGGGCGGGCTGATCGACCACCACCCGGTAGAAGGCGCGTACGCCGTGCCAGTCGATCGGGTAACCCTCCGGGCCGAGCGAGGCGGCGTCGCGGTGACTGGCCACCCCGAGTAGCTCCACCAGGCGGCCGGTCTGCCCGGTCTCCTCGACCAGCTCCCGGATCAGCGCCGCGCCGGGCTGCTCGCCGTAGTCCGTACCGCCGCCGGGCAGGTGCCAGCAGCCGGCACCCGGGTAGCCGTCGGAGATCCGGGTGAGCAGCACCCGCCCGTCCGGGTCGGTGACCACCGCGTACGCGGCGAAGCGCTGCGCCCGGTGCAGCCCGTCCGGGCCGGGAACCGCGTAGAAGGAGGGGAAGTCGGGCGTCTCGTCGGGCACCACGTCGGCCGAGGAGGCGGGCAGCCCGAGGGCACGCGCGGTGAACGAGCGCAACGGCAACTGACGCGCCTCTTCGAGGGTGTACCAGCGAGCCAGGTCGGTGGGACGGTCACCGACCCGGTCGGCCAGCGTGCCGCCACGCACCGCCACGCGGTAGATCAGCCGGTCGGTGTGGATGGTGATGCCCCGCTCCGGGAGCGCCCGCATGTCGGCGAGCACGTCGGCCAGGCCCGAGACGGCGACCGAGAGGCCGGTTTCGGTGGCGGTCTCCCGGACCACCGTGTGGTTCGGGTCCTCGCCGTGGTCGACCGCGCCGCCCGGCAGCGACCACGTGCCCGGGGTGCCGGAACGCTCCGATGCGCGGACCAGCAGAAACCGGCCCTCTGAGTCAGCACAAACTGCGTATGCCGCGATCCTGCGGAGCGGCTCCAGCAAGGTGGTCACGGAAGCAAATTCTCCCCGGGCCGGGTTACCGGAACGGAAAAGAGTCGGATTCCTGACTGTCCGGCCCCGCTCAGGGATCGGTCAGGGTAAGGATCCGGGCGGTCACCGAGGACGCACCGGGTGCCAGCGCGGACCGTGGAGGCATGACAACCACCACCGCTCCCCACGCCCCGTACAAGCAGCTCCGGCGACCGACGACCGACCGGATGGTGGCCGGGGTCGCCAGCGGTCTCGGCCGCTACTTCGCCGTCGACCCCACCCTGGTTCGGGTGATCTTCGCGGTCAGCGGCCTGCTCACCGGCGGGCTGGCGCTGTTCGCGTACCCGATCATGTGGTTCCTGATGCCCGAGGAGCCCGCCAGCGCGCCGGCCTGGCCGCACCCGGCGGGCGCCGCGCCGCAGGGCCCGCCCACCCCGCCGCCGGCCGGATGAGATGCGTCACTCCCACTCGATGGTGCCCGGCGGCTTGCTGGTCACGTCCAGCACCACCCGGTTCACCTCGGCGACCTCGTTGGTGATCCGGGTGGAGATCCGGGCCACCACCTCGTAGGGCAGCCGTGACCAGTCGGCGGTCATCGCGTCCTCGCTGGAGACCGGGCGCAGCACCACGGGATGCCCGTAGCTGCGCCCGTCACCCTGTACGCCGACGCTGCGCACGTCGGCCAGCAGCACCACCGGGAACTGCCAGACGCCGCGGTCCAGGCCGGCGGCGGTCAGCTCCTCACGGGCGATCAGGTCGGCCTGGCGCAGCAGGTCGAGCCGCTCCTGGTCGACGGCGCCGATGATCCGGATGGCCAGCCCGGGGCCCGGGAACGGGTGCCGCCAGATCATCGCCTCGGGCAGACCCAGCTGCAGGCCGAGCGCCCGGACCTCGTCCTTGAACAGGGTGCGCAGCGGCTCGACCAGCGCGAACTTCAGGTCCTCCGGCAGGCCGCCGACGTTGTGGTGGCTCTTGATGTTGGCGGTGCCGGTGCCGCCGCCGGACTCCACCACGTCCGGGTAGAGGGTGCCCTGGACCAGGAACTCGACGTCGCCGTGCGAGGCGACCTCGCGGGCCGCGGCCTCGAACACCCGGATGAACTCCCGGCCGATGATCTTCCGCTTCTGCTCCGGGTCGATCACCCCGGCCAGCGCGCCGAGGAAGCGCTCCGCCGCGTCGACGACCTTCAGCCTGATGCCGGTGGCCGCCACGTAGTCCTTCTCCACCTGCTCCGCCTCGCCGGCACGCAGCAGGCCGTGGTCGACGAAGACGCAGGTGAGCTGGTCACCGACCGCCCGGTGCACCAGCGCGGCGGCGACCGCCGAGTCCACCCCGCCGGACAGGCCGCAGATGACCTCCTTGTCGCCGACCTGGGCGCGGATCCTGGCGACCTGCTCGTCGATGATGTTCTCGGGCGTCCAGGTCGGCTCGATGCCGGCGATGTCGTACAGGAAGCGGGTCAGCATCTCCTGGCCGTGCGCGGTGTGCCCGACCTCCGGGTGGAACTGCACCCCGGCGCGGCGACCAGCCAGATCCTCGAACGCGGCCACCGGCGCACCGGCCGACTCGGCGGTCACCGTGAAGCCCTCGGGCGCCTCGGTGACGCAGTCGCCGTGGCTCATCCACACCGGCAGGTCAGCCGGCAGGTCGCGGAGCAGCACACCGGGGTCGAGAAGGCGGGGGCGCAGCGGCGTGCCGCCGTACTCGCGGTTGCCCGTCCTCGCGACCGTGCCGCCGAGCGCCTGGGCCATCGCCTGGAACCCGTAACAGATGCCCAAGACCGGCACGTCCGCGGTGAACAGGCCGGCGTCGATCTGCGGCGCCTCCGGCGCGTAGACGCTGGACGGGCCGCCGGAGAGGATGATCGCGGCCGGGTTCTTCGCCAGCATCTCGGCGACCGGCATCGAGTGCGGCACGATCTCGGAGTAGACCTTCGCCTCACGGACCCGGCGGGCGATGAGCTGGGCGTACTGGGCTCCGAAGTCCACGACGAGGACGGGGCGAGGCAGGCTCATGTGCACGAAGCCTACCGACAGTCACCGCCGTCCCCGCCGCCGGCTCGCCGGGCGGCCGGGTCAGGGACGCAGCGCGGCGGGGGCGTCGGCGGGGACGGCGGGCGTGCGCGGCGGGACCGGGTCCAGACGGCGGTACGGGCCGCCGAGCGGGGGTCGCGGATCCGGGTCGTCCTTGTTGGGCCAGAGGGACATGGCCCGCTCGGCCTGCGCGGTGATGGTCAGCGACGGGTTGACGCCGAGGTTGGCCGAGACCGCGGCGCCGTCCACCACGTGCAGGCCGGGGTGCCCGTACACCCGGTGGTAGGGGTCGATGACCCCGTCGGCCGGTGTGGCCCCGATCGCCGCGCCGCCCAGGATGTGCGCGGTCATCGGGATGTCGAACGGCTCGGTGAGCGAGCCGCCCGGCGTACCCCCGATCTCCTCGGCGAGCAGCCGCGTCGCGGTGTTGCCGGCGGGGATCCAGGTCGGGCTCGGCGCACCGTGACCCGGGCCGGTGACCAGGCGGCGACCGAACGCGCCGCGTCGCCCGCGGGTGGTCAGCGAGTTGTCCGCCGACTGCATCACCAGGGCGATCACCGTCCGCTCCGACCAGCCGCGCACCGACAGCATCCGGGCGGCCAGCGCGGGCTGCCGCACGATGCTGCCCAGCCAGCGCCGCAGCCGGTGCGGCCCGCCGTCGACCAGCAGCGACTGGAGCAGCCCCATGGCGTTGGACCCGCGCCCGTAGCGGACCGGCTCGACGTGGGTCTGCGGGTCGGGGTGGAACGAGCTGGTGATCGCCACTCCCTCGCTGAAGTCCAACCGCTGCGCCCGGGCCCGCTGGCGCGGCACCGAGGCGCCCAGGATCGCCTCCGAGTTGGTCCGGGTCAGCTCGCCGAGGCGCGGCGAGAGCCCGGGCAGCACGCCGTCGTCCTTCATGGCGTGCAGCAGCCGTTGCGTGCCGAGCGCGCCCGCGGCGAAGACCACCTGATCGGCGTGGATCACCTGCCGCCCCTTGCGCAGCCAGGTGCCGGTGCGCTCGGTGTGCACCTCGTAGCCGCCGTCGTCGGCCGGCCGTACGGCGGTGACCGTGGTCAGCGGATGCACCGTGGCGCCCAGCCGCTCAGCCAGCCAGAGGTAGTTCTTGACCAGGGTGTTCTTCGCCCCGTGCCGGCAGCCGGTCATGCACGAGCCGCAGTGCAGGCAGCCGGTGCGCTCCGGGCCGGCGCCGCCGAAGTACGGGTCGGCGACCCGCTGGCCGGGGCGGCCGATGTGCACGCCCACCGGGGTGGCGTGGAAGGTGTGCCCCACCCCCATCCGCTCGGCCACCGCCCGCATGGCCCGGTCCGCGCCGGTGTCCACCGGGTACGTGGTCACGCCGAGCATCCGCTTCGCCTGGTCGTAGTGGCGGGCCAGTTCGTGCCGCCAGTCGGTGATGTCCCGCCACTGCGGGTCGCTGTAGAAGGCCGGCAGCGGCTCGTAGAGGGTGTTCGCGTAGACCAGCGACCCACCGCCCACCCCCGCTCCGGACAGCACGAGCAGGCCGCCGCCGGAACGCCGGTCGGCCGGGCGGAGCAGGGTGAGCCGCTGGATGCCGTAGCAGCCGAGCTTCGGCGCCCACAGGAACCGGCGTGCGCGCCAGGACGTCTGCGGGAACTCGTCGTCGGCGAACCGCCGGCCGGCTTCCAGCACGCCGACCGAGTATCCCTTCTCGGCCAGCCGGAGCGCGGTGACGCTGCCGCCGAAGCCGGACCCGATGACGACCACGTCATACCGCATGGACGCATCATTACCCGTGAGTAGCGCTCGCGCCAGCGGCAGTTTCACGCGATCATGCACCGGCTGACCGACCCGGTGCCTCCTGCCCGCAACCTGGAGGGCCCGTCGGAGCGTTGATCCCGTACCGGTGGGAAGGAAGCACCATGAACCTCGCGTCGATGGCACCGCGCCGACGGTGGCTGCTGCTGGGGCTGACGGCCCTCGCCGTCGTCGCGCTGATCGCGGCCGGGACGGTGGTGATCACCAGGCTGACCGGCGACGGCAAGCCGGAGCGTACGACCCCGGCGGCCGGCTCGCCGAGCCCGTCCGCGGCCGCCACGCCCACCCCCAGCCCGACCGGTCCGCCGCCGGGCGCCGACATCACCGGTCCACTCAACCTGCTGCTGGTCGGGGTGGACACCCGGGTCAGCTCGCCCGGATGGGAGCCGCACGCCGACGCCGTCCTGGTGCTGCACGTGCCCAAGGGGCTGGGAAGGGCGTACCTCTTCTCGCTCCCCCGCGACCTGCTGGTGGACATTCCGGCGTTTCCGAAGGCCGACTACAAGGGCGGCAAGACCAAGCTCACCCACGCCATGAGCTTCGGCAGCCGGGTGCCGGGCAAGCCCAAACAACCGAGCGCGGCCCAGGGGTACGAGCTGCTGCGCAGCACGGTCAGCGGATACACGGGGCTGCGCATCGACGCGGGCGCGGTGCTCACCTTCAACGGGTTCGACCGGCTGGTCAACGCCCTGGGCGGGGTGGACATCTACGTCGACCAGCGGGTCGCCTCGCTGCACCGCCGCCCGGACGGCAAGTACCGCGAGAGCGCTCCCGGCGGATACACCGGCCCGCAGCAGGTCTACGAGAAGGGCAACCAGCACCTCAACGGCTGGCAGGCGCTGGACTACGCGCGGCAGCGTTACGGCCTCGCCAACGGCGACTACGACCGGCAGCGCCACCAGCAGCAACTCGTCCGGGCGATGACCCGCAAGATCCTGGACGAGGGCCTGGCCCGGCAACCCGAGCGGGTCGACCAGGTGACCGCCGCGCTGGGCGACACCCTCATCTACGTCGGCGGCCGCCGGATCGTCGACCTCGCGTACGCGCTCAGCGGGGTCCCGGAAGACCGCTTCGTGCTGGTCGGCCTGCCCGGGTCGGGTGTCGGCAAGGGCAGCGCCTACCGCGGCGAACAGATCACCAGCGTCGGGCGGACGTTTCTCACCGAACTGCGCGCCGGCCGCGCCGACGCCTATCTCGCCGCCCACCCCACCCTGGTCGTCAAGAACTGACCCCGCTCACAGCCGCTTCGGCGGGGCGGGCTTCCTGGTGCCGTACAACCAGGCGTCGAAGAGAGCGTCGAGTTGCTTGCCGCAGACCCGCTCGGCGAGGGCCACGAACTCGGCGGTGGTGGCGTTGCTGTTGCGCTTCTCCGCCGCCCAGGTCTTGACGATCTCGAAGAACGCCTTGTCGCCGACAGCCACCCGCAGCGCGTGCAGCGTCATCGCGCCGCGCTGGTAGACCGACTCGCTGAACAGCTCCTTCGCACCCGGCTTGCCCGGCGGCGTCTTCCACACCTGGGCCGACGCCCGGCCGTACCGGGTGTCGAACGTCTGCTTGGCCGTCGACCCCAGGGCGTGCTCGTCCCAGAGCCACTCCGCGTACGTCGCGAAGCCCTCGTTGAGCCAGATGTCCTCCCACCTGGTCAGTGCCACGCTGTCGCCGAACCACTGGTGGGCCAACTCGTGGGCGACCACCCCGGTGTTCACGCCCTGCCGGAAGAAGCCGGCGGAGTAGACCGGGCGGCTCTGCGTCTCCAGCGCGTACGAGATCCGGTTGTCGGTGACCACCACACCGCCGTACGAGTCGAACGGGTACGGCCCGAACACGGTCTCCAGATAGTCGGCGACCTTGACGGTCTCCGCGATCGACGAGTCCGCAGAACCACTGGCCGCGATGGCGACCGCGCTGTACACCGGCCGTCCCCTGTGCGTGGCCGTGGTGACCCGGAACCTGCCGATCACCACCGTGCTCAGGTAACTCGCCATCGGCGACTTCTCCGACCACTTCCAGGTGGTCCAGCCGCCCTTGCTGGCCTTACCGCCCGGCACGCCGTTGCTGACCGCCGTCAGACCGTCCGGGACGGTGATCTCGAAGTCGTACGCCGCCTTGTCCGACGGGTGGTCGTTGACCGGAAACCAGGTGCTCGCCGACTCGGGCTGACCCAGCGCGATGGCACCGTCGGGGGTGTGCAGGAAACCGCCCTCACCGAGCGCCTCGTTCTTCAACGGCTTCGGCACGCCCTCGTACACGATCTCGGCGACGAACCCGTTGCCCGCGATCAGCCCGACCGCCGGCTTGATCACCAGCTCGTTCTTCTCCCGGGTGTGGGTGGCCGGGTTGCCGTCCACGGTGACCGTCCTGACGGTCAGGCCGGCCAGGTCGAGGTTGAACGTCGACAGGTCGGCCGTGGCGGTGGCCTGCACCGTGGTCGTGCCGGTCACCGTGTCCTGCTCGGGGTCGTAGCGCACCTTGACGGTGTACCGCGCCACGTCGTAACCGCCGTTGCCGTAGCTCGGGAAGTAGGAGTCGCCGACCCCGGCCGCGCCCGCGGTGAACGTCCGCGACGGCGTCGGGGACGCACCCGGCGACGGCGCCGCCGCCTTCGGGGCGGCGGAGTCGCATCCGGACAGCGCGAGCGCCCCGGTCACCAGCAGACCGGCACCGACCCTCACCCTGCGCCACGTCACCCGCATTCCGAACCTCCCCCGTGCGGTGGCGGAGGCAGCTTCCGCCGCTCCGCGCGAGCGGCAACAACGGGCCGATCGCAGCCGGCAGCCTATCGATCGATCATCACGGCCCCGTCACGGCAGGGTGGGCGCCGCGCCCCCCACCAGCCAGGCGTCGAAGAGCGGGCGCAGCTGCCTGCCGGCCACCCGTTCGGCCAACGCGACGAAGTCCGGGGTGGTGGCGCTACCCGCCGCCCGCTCGGTGGTCCAGGTGCGCAGGATGCGGAAGAACGTGTCGTCGCCGACGGTCCGACGTAGCGCGTGCACGGCGAGCGCACCACGCTTGTAGACGGCGGTACCGAACATCCGCTCCCGCCCCGGCTCGACCGACGGCTGCGACCAGTCGGTCGCCGCGTACTGCAGCTCGAAGGTGCGCTGCGCGGTCCGGCCGCCGTCGTGCTCCTCCCACAGCCACTCGGCGTAGGTGGCGAAACCCTCGTTGAGCCAGATGTCGCCCCACCTGCTGAGTGACACGCTGTCGCCGAACCACTGGTGGGCCAGCTCGTGCGCGACCACTCCCGAGTTGGGTTGGTCGTTGGCGAAGAAGGCGGGCCCGTAGACCGGCCGGGACTGGGTCTCCAGCGCATAGCGGATCCGGTCGTCGGCGACCACGATCCCGCCGTACGACTCGAACGGGTACGGGCCGAAGCGGGTCGCCAGGAAGTCGACGATCGCCCCGGTGCGGGCGAGCGAGCGGGCCGCACCACCGTTCACCGGCAGGCTCGCCGCCACCGCGGTGACCATCGGCTGGCCGGCGTGCCGACTGGTCACCACCCGGTAGTCGCCGATCACCAGCGTGCTCAGGTAGCTGGCCATCGGGGTGCGCTCCGACCACCGCCAGGTGGTCCAGCCGTCGGCGCTGCTCGTCGGCCCGGGCACCCCGTTGCTCAGCGCGGAGATGCCGTCCGGGACGGTCACCGCGAGCTCGTAGCTGGCCTTGTCCGATGGGTGGTCGTTCACCGGAAACCAGGTGGCGGCGGAGTCGGGCTGGCCGAGCGCGACCGCCCCGTCGGCGGTGTGCAGGAAGCCACCGCTGCCCAACTCGCCGTCGGTGACGGCGGTCGGCACACCCGCGTAGTCGACCACCACGGTGAACGGCCGGCCGCGCGGCAGACCGTCGGTCGGTGTCACCACCAGCTCGCGGTCGTCGCGGCGGTGCCTGGCCCGGGTGCCGTCGACGGTGACGGCGCCGACCTCGAGACCGGCCAGATCCAGGTCGAAGCGGGACAGGTCCTGCGTCGTCGTCGCCGTGATGGTGGCCCGGCCGGTCAGTCGATCGGTCGCCGGGTCGTAGCGGACGTCGAGTTTGTAGTTCTTGACGTCGTACCCGCCGTTGCCGTGCCCCGGGACGTACGGGTCGCCGACGTCGGCGGCGCCGGGCCGGAACCCGTCACGGTCATCTCCCGTACAGCCGGCCGCGCCCACCGCGACAGCGCAGCTCAGCGCGACGACGACCGAGGCCACCCGGCCCCGCCCACACCTCCGCCGCCCAGCCCGCAACACCGCCCGAGCCTACCGCCGACCCACTCCGTCGATCATGGAGTTGTGGTGGATGACGAACGATGACCGACCATCATCTTCCGGGCACCACAACTCCACGATCGGCGCGCGAGGTCAGCGCAGGTCAGCGGTCGAGGACCAGGCTGACCTTCTGGAACTCCTTGAGGTCGCGGTAGCCGCACTTGGCCATCGCCCGGCGCAGCCCACCGAACAGGTTGAGCTGACCGTCGGCCTCGTCGGCCGGACCGAAGAGCAGCTGCTCCATCGACCCGATCGGCTCGCCGGAGACCTCGAACGCACCACGCGGCAGCGACGGGTGACTCGCCGCCGAATGCCACCAGGCACCACCGGCGGGCGCCTCGTCGCACAGCGACAACGGCTCGCCGAGCATCACCGCGTCCGCACCGCAGCCGAGCGCCTTGGCGATGTCGCCCGAGGTCTGGATGTCACCGTCGGCGATCAGGTGCACGTACCGGCCGCCGGTCTCGTCGAGATAGTCCCTCCGGGCCGCCGCGGCGTCGGCGATCGCGGTGGCCATCGGCACCCGGATGCCCAGCACCGACTCGGTGGTCGACCACTCGTCGCCACCGATGCCCACGATCACGCCGGCCGCGCCGGTACGCATCAGGTGCAGCGCGGTCTTGTAGTCGGTGCAGCCGCCGACGATCACCGGCAGGTCCAGGTCGGCGATGAACTCCTTGAGGTTCAGGGGCTCGTCGGTGGTCGAGACGTGCTCGGCCGAGACGATGGTGCCCTGGATCACCAGGATGTCCACCCCCGCGTCCAGGATCACCGGGGCCAGCGCCAGGGTGTGCTGCGGGGAGACCCGCACCGCCACCGTGCCGCCACCGGCGCGCAGCTCACGGACCCGCTCGGCGATCAGGTCGGGACGGATCGGCTCGGCGTACACCTCCTGGAGCCGCTTGGTGGCGCGGGCGTCCTCGTCGAGGCCGGCCAACTCCTCCAGCACCTTGGTCGGGTTCTCGTAGCGGGTCCACAGCCCCTCGACGTTGAGCACACCGAGGCCGCCGAGCTGGCCCAGCCGCACCGCCGACGACGGGCTCATCGTGGCGTCCGAGGGGTGCCCGACGCACGGGATGCCGAACGGGTACGCGTCGAGCTGCCAGGCGGTGGAGACGTCGTCGACGTCCCGCGTCCGGCGGCTCGGCACGATGGCGATGTCGTCCAGGTGGTAGCCGCGCTGCGCGGTCTTGCCCAGCCCGATCTCGACCACGTCACGCATGGGGGACTCCAGGTTGTTGGGGGATGGTCAGCGGGAGTGGTAGTTGGGCGCCTCGACGATCATCTGCACATCGTGCGGGTGGCTCTCCTTGAGCCCCGCCGCCGTGATCCGGATCAGCTGACCCCGCTCGTGCAGCTCGGTGATGGTGGAGGCGCCACTGTAGAACATCCCCTGGCGCAGCCCACCGACGAGCTGGTGGGCGACGGCCGAGAGCGTGCCGCGGTAGGGGACCTGCCCCTCGATCCCCTCGGCGATCAGCTTGTCGTCGGAGGTCCCGTCGTCCTGGAAGTAGCGGTCCTTCGAGTAGGACTTCTGCACGCCCCGACTCTGCATGGCGCCCAGCGACCCCATCCCCCGGTAGGACTTGTACTGCTTGCCGTTGATGAAGATCAGCTCGCCCGGGCTCTCCTCGCAACCGGCGAGGAGGCTTCCCAGCATCACCGAGTCGGCGCCGGCGACGAGGGCCTTGGCGATGTCCCCCGAGTACTGCATGCCACCGTCGCCGATCACCGGCACCCCGAGCGGCCGGCAGGCCCGGGCCGCCTCCATGATGGCCGTGATCTGCGGTACGCCGACCCCGGCGACGACCCGGGTGGTGCAGATCGAGCCGGGGCCGACCCCCACCTTCACGGCGTCCGCGCCGGCCTCGGCGAGCGCGCGGGCTCCGGCGTAGGTGGCCGAGTTGCCCCCGATCACCTGGACGTCGGTCTCCCGCTTGAGGCGCTGGATCATCTCGACGATGGCCCTGCTGTGCCCGTGCGCCACGTCCGCGACGATGACGTCGACGCCGGCGTCGACCAGGGTCCGGGCCCGCTTGTAGGACTCCTCACCGAAGCCGATGGCGGCCGCCACCCGCAGACGGCCGGAGTCGTCCTTCGTCGCCAGCGGGAACTGCTCGCTCTTGGTGAAGTCCTTCACGGTGATCAACCCGCGCAGCCGACCGCCGGCGTCCACGAGCGGCAGCTTCTCAACCTTGTGCTTGCGCAGCAGGTCGAGCGCGTCGGCCTTGCTCACCCCGACCGGCGCGGTGATCAGGGGCAGTTTGGTCATGATCTCGTGGACCGGGGTGGCCGGGTCGGAGACGAACCGCATGTCGCGGTTGGTGATGATCCCGACCAGGGCGCCGTCGGCGTCGGTGACCGGGAGCCCGGAGATCCGGAACTTCGCGCAGAGCCGGTCGACGTCGCGCACCGTGTCCTCGGGCGAACAGGTCACCGGGTTGGTGATCATGCCCGACTCGGAGCGCTTGACCAGGTCGACCTGCTGCGCCTGGTCCTCGATCGAGAGGTTGCGGTGCAGGACGCCGATGCCGCCGTTGCGGGCCATCGCGATGGCCATCCGGGCCTCGGTGACCGTGTCCATCGCGCTGGAGACCAGCGGGATGGCGATCTCGATCGCCTTGGTCAACCGGGTGGCGGTGACCACGTCGCTCGGCGCGACGTCGGACTCAGCAGGCTGCAGCAGCACATCGTCGAAGGTCAGGCCGAGCGGAATCACCCGGGCCGAGCCGGCCGGCAGCTCGGGCAGGTGACCGCCCAGCTCGCTCTGGTCCACGCCGGTCGGAAGATCGGTGCTGGGCGAATTTTCCACGATTGCTCCCCTGAGCTGCTGGGACGGGCGTCAGCGAGGTGGCGCGGGCAGGCACCGGAGCGCGCCAGATCGGCCGCGCGTCGCCCCCATCGTACCCAGTGAGCTGGGCGACCCCTGTCGTGGCGGGCCGGCCCGGCGCGGGGCCGGGGGCGGACGTCCCCGCCGCGTTGGGTCTACGGTGAGGGGGTGCACGACGAGCCCATCGACCCGTTCAACGGCGACCCGGCCGATCCGACCGCGGGGCTGGACGACCCGGGCGACGACGCGACGCCGGATCCGCTGACCGACGTCGAGCGGCAGGACGTGCTGGAAGACCTCGCCGACCTGGAGATCTATCAGGCGCTGCTGGCCCCGATCGGGGTCCGCGGGCTGGTGATCGAGTGCGAGGACTGCCGGGAGCCCCACTACTTCGACTGGGACCTGCTCCGGGGCAACCTGCGGCACCTGCTCAACTCGGGTCGCCCCCGGGTGCACGAGCCCGCCTACGACCCGGACCCGGACCACTACGTCACCTGGGACTATGCCCGCGGCTACGCCGATGGGGTGCACGACACCCTGACCGAGGGCACCGAGGACGAACCGGGCACCCCAACCTCCGGGGAGTGAGACCCGCCCAGCCGGCACACTCGGCGCGACTTCGTTGTCACGATCCAGATCTGTGGTGACACGGAGGTGGTGGCCTCCCCGGTCGGGGAAGCCACCACCCGAGGTTGGTCAGGCGACCAGGCCGGCGCGGAAGCCGGCGGCCACGGCGTGGGCGCGGTCGCGGGCGCCGAGCTTGCGGAACAGCCGGCGGGCGTGGGTCTTGACGGTGTCCTCCGAGACGAAGAGCTCCCGACCGATCTCCGCGTTGCTCTTGCCCTCGGCCATGCCCAGCAACACCTGGAGCTCCCGCTCGGTGAGCCCGATCGACGCCCGGGCGGGCCGGGCGGCCGGAGCGGGGCGCGTCGCGTCGCCCTGGTCGCTCGCCGACTCGCCGTTCGCCGACTCGGCTTCGTCGTCGCCACGCTGCACCGGCACGGACGGCACGCCCGCCGGCCCCTCACCGGGCGCGGCGGCCCAGCCCGGCTCGGCGGCGCCGCGCAGCGACGGCGCGGGGCGGGCGGAACCGCCGACCGCCGCCGTGTCCCGGGCCGGGTCGGTGGCCCGTTGCCGGTTGGCCCGACCGGGCGCGCTGAGCAGCAGCAGCGCCTTGGCCACCGCGCTGGTCAGGTCGTGGTCGGCGTTCTGGATGAGGCCCCGGGCACCGGCACTGATGGTGGCCGCCGCGGCCTCGGACTCCTCCGCGCCGAGCAGCAGCACCGCGGCCTGCGGTGCGCGGGCCAGCACCCGGCGCACGAAGCCGGCGCTGTCCGGTCGGGTGAGGGCGGTGTCGGCCAGCACCACGTCGGCCGGTCGCTCGGCCAACCGCAGCATCACCTCGGGATCGGAGACGGCGGTACGAACGATCGCGGACAACCCCAGCCGCGCGGCTGCGGAAGCCAGGTGCTGGGCCGCGAGTGGTGTCCGAACGCACACAAGAACGGTACGCACTGTGGTCTCCTCTCCGCTGACGAGCAGACCATGGCGGGGTGGGCTGGGGAGGAGGTTCCCGGCAATCCTTCGAACTTTTCCGACAGATGGGGCAAAAGCCGCAAGTCGCCAGGCCTTCTCGATCACAGAAGTGTGAGTCGGGGACAGCACGGGTACCGGGAAGTCCAGGCCGGGAACGGTGCGCCTGCGCGGCCCGCCGCCCGGAAGCCGGCCACAAGGATCTCGCGGTGCCGCGCGGGAGGAGGGGTGCTGATGTCGAACGTACGCAGACTGCCCGGACCCATCGTCGATCTCTGGGACTGGCAGCGTCTCGGTGCCTGCCGAGGGCGGGACAGCGCCCAGTTCTTCCACCCCGACGGCGAACGGGGCTCCTCCCGGCTGCGGCGGGAATCCTCCGCCAAGGCGGTCTGCCGCGCCTGCCCCGTCCGTGCCGAGTGTGCCGCGCACGCGCTGTCGGTCCGCGAGCCGTACGGCGTCTGGGGTGGCTTCAGCGAGGCGGAGCGGCTACGACTGCTCGCCGTCGGCTGGGAGGACCTGGCGGACCGCCGGCAGGCCCGGGTCGACGTGACGCGGCTGGAAGCCCGACTGGGCCATCCGCACAAGTCGACCGTCCCGGCCCAGCGCAACGTCGCCTGACTGGCGCACCACCTCCCACGCCAAAGCCGAGAACCGCGCCCCCGAAGGGCGCGGTTCTTCGTCTGTCCGCACCCCCGCGCACAGCTGGACGCAATCTTGGACACTTACCGTCCGCGCCTGACGTCAACTGTCCAAGATCTCGACAGCGCGGGCGATGTCGCCCTTCGGATGGGCCGGGAGGCGCTTGCACGCGGCACCGCTGGGGCCATCGTTTCGGCCGGCGCCCGCACGACAGGCCCGACCCGCACGACAGGCCCGACCCGCACGACAGACCCGACCCGCAGGACAGGCCCGACCCGCACGACAGGCCCGGCCCGCACGACAGGCCCGGCCCGGGGAGGCTGCTCGGACCAACGGCCGGACGCGCAGGGTGCGGGTCAGCGGACGGTGACGGTGACCGTGTGCCAGCCGGTGGCGCCGTCCGGAGCGACGTCCTGCGTGCGCTCGGTCTGGGTCTCGCCGGTCGCGTCGGTCGCCCGGACCTGGAGCTTGTGCTCCCCCGGCGTGGCGTCCCAGCGCCACGACCACTGCACCCAGGTGTCCACCGACACCGTCGGGGCCAACTCCGCCTGCTGCCAGGGGCCGCCGTCGACGCGCACCTGGACCCCGCGAATGCCCCGGTGCTGCGCCCAGGCCACCCCGGCAACCGTCACCGGGCCGGTGGTCAGCCGGTTGCGCGACCGTGGCGCGTCGATCCGCGACTGGGTCTTGATCGGCCCCTGGGCTGACCAGCCGCGTGGCACCCAGTACGCGTCGAAGTCGGCGAACCGGGTCAGCTCCAGCTCGGTCACCCACTTGCACGCCGACACGTAGCCGTAGAGGCCGGGCACCACCATCCGGACCGGGAATCCGTGCTCGACCGGCAACGGCTCGCCGTTCATGCCGACCGCGAGCAGCGCGTCCCGCCCGTCGCGCAGCGCGGCGGTGGGAGTGCCACAGGTCCAGCCATCGACCGACCGGCCGACGACCTGGTCGGCGTCCTCCTCCGGTTGAACCTCGTCCAGCAGCTCACGCAGGGGCACACCGAGCCAGCGGGCGTTGCCGATCAGGTCACCGCCCACCTCGTTGGAGACGCACGCCAGCGTGACGTACCGCTCGACCATCGGCCGGGCCAGCAGGTCGGCGTAGCTGTAGGTGCGCTCGGTACCGACCCGACCGTGGATCCGCAGCCGCCACGTCGCCGGGTCCACCTGCGGCACCACCAACGCCGTGTCGATCCGGTAGAACCCGAAGTTCGGTGTGACGTACGGCGCGAGCTGGGCCACCGACAGGTCGGCGCCCGCCGGCAGGGCCGGCGCGGGGGCGACCGGCGCGGGCAGCCGGATCGCCTCCCGGGCGGCGGACACACCGCGCCGTCCGGCCAGCCAGCGGCCGCCGAGTCCGGCCACGGTGGCCGTACCGAGCAACACCCCGGCGCCGGTGAGGAATCTCCGCCGCGACTCCGGGTCGACCCCCACAGCCGGCGCCGCCGTGCCGAGCACGGCCGGCTCCGGCGGCGCCGCGGGGGTCACCGGCACGGGCAGGCTGTCCGACGGCACGGGGCCGGCCGGCGACACCGGTGCGCCCGCGGGGGACGTGGTCGGGGTGGGCGGAGACCACGGCCACGGGTCCAGCTCCAACGGGCCGGCGATGAGCATCCAGAGCACGAGGGCACCGAGACTGCCCCCGACCAGCGACGGCAGTGCGTCGGCGGCGTCCGCGCCGGCACGGGTCAGCGCGGCGACCACGCCGACGGCGGCGAACGCCCCGATGCCGGCCAGGCCGAGGGCCAACCGGCGTACGGACAGCACCCCGAACAGAGCGGCGAACGCGCCCAGCAACAGGGCCGTGCCGACCAGCAGGGCGATCTTGTCGGCGGTGCCGAAGAGGTCGATGGCGAACTGCTTCAGCGATTCCGGAACGGCGTCGACGACAACACCGCCGACCGCGACCAGCGGCGCCGACCGGGGACCGGTCAGCACCGCCACGGGTTCCGCGATCCCGATCGCGACGGCGGCGGCGGTGACTCCGGCCAGCGCGGCGTAGCGCCGCGACGTGGTGCTCATCGGCCCAGTGTGCGCGATCAACTTGTCCGGCCGCCAACGGTGTCAGCGCTCGGTAATACCCGGGGGAACGGGCCGGGGCACACCGCCGTACGACGGTGTGCCCCGGATCGGTACCGCTACCGGGTCAGAAACCCGGGCCGTGCTGGTGGCCGTGACCGTGGCCGTGCCCACCGGCGGCGGCCGGCTCGGCCTGCTCCGGCTTCTCCACGATGAGGGTCTCCGTGGTCAGCAGCAGGCCGGCGATCGAGGCGGCGTTGGTGACCGCGTTGCGGGTCACCTTCACCGGGTCGATGATGCCGGCCTTGACCAGGTCGACGTACTCGCCGGTGGCGGCGTTGAGGCCGTTGCCCCACTCCTTGGCGGCGACCTTCTGGACCACGACGTATCCGTCGTGGCCGGCGTTCTGCGCGATCCAGCGCAGCGGCTCGACCAGCGCCTTGCGCACGACCGAGACGCCGACCTTCTCGTCACCGGTGAAGCCCAGGTCGTCGTCGAGCACCGAGAGGATCTGCACCAGGGCGGCGCCGCCGCCGGGCACGGTGCCCTCCTCGACCGCAGCCTTGGTCGCCGCGATGGCGTCCTCGATGCGGTGCTTGCGCTCCTTCATCTCGACCTCGGTCGCCGCGCCCACCTTGATCACGGCGATGCCGCCGGAGAGCTTCGCCAGCCGCTCGGCCAGCTTCTCCCGGTCCCAGTCGGAGTCGGAGGCCTCGATCTCCTTGCGGATCTGGGCCACCCGGTCGGCAACGTCGGAGGACTGGCCCCCGCCGTCGACGATCGTGGTGTTCTCCTTGTCGACCACGACGCGCCGGGCGGTGCCGAGCACCTCCAGGCCAACCTGGTCGATCTTGTAGCCCAGCTCCGGAGCGACCAGCTCGGCGCCCGTGGAGATCGCGATGTCCTGGAGCATCGCCTTACGCCGGTCACCGAAGCCGGGAGCCTTCACGGCGCAGACCTTGAGGGTCTTGCGCAGCGAGTTGACCACCAGGGTGGACAGCGCCTGGCCGTCCACGTCCTCGGCGATGATCAGCAGCGGCTTGCTGTTCTGGAGGACCTTCTCCAGCAGCGGCAGCAGCTCCTCGATCGCCGAGATCTTCTGGGTGGTGACCAGGATGTACGCGTCCTCGAGGACGGACTCCTGGCTCTCCAGGTCGGTGACGAAGTTCGGCGAGATGAAGCCCTTGTCGAACTGGAGACCCTCGGTCACGTCCAGCTCGGTGGTGAGCGCGGAGCCCTCCTCGACGGTGATGACACCGTCGCGGCCGACCCGCTCCATCGCCTCGGCGATCAGCTCGCCGATGGTGGAGTCCTGTGCGGAGATCGTCGCCACGTTCGCGATCGACTCCTTGCCGGTGACCTCGGCGGCGCGGCCGAGCAGCGCCTCGGAGATCTTGGTGGCTGCCGCGTCGATGCCCCGCTTGAGGCCGGCCGGGTTGGTCCCGGCGGTGACGTTGCGCAGGCCCTCGCGGACCATCGCCTGGGCCAGCACGGTCGCGGTGGTGGTCCCGTCGCCGGCGACGTCGTTGGTCTTGGTCGCCACCTCCTTGACCAGCTGCGCGCCGAGGTTCTCGTAGGGGTTGGTGAGCTCGATCTCCTTGGCGATGGTCACACCATCGTTGGTGATCGTCGGCGCACCGAATTTCTTGTCCAGGACGACGTTGCGCCCGCGCGGGCCGAGGGTGACCTTGACCACGTCCGCGAGGGCGTTGACACCGTGCTCCAGCAGGTGTCGGGCGTCGTCCGAGAAGCTCAGGATCTTCGCCATGAATGTCCCTTCGAAGCGCCACTGCCCCGGCCCGGCGAGCCGGACCGGGGCAATGACACTGATCGGTTGCTTACTTCTCGATGACCGCGAGGACGTCGCGGGCGGAGAGCACCAGGTACTCCTCGCCGGCGTACTTGACCTCGGTGCCGCCGTACTTCGAGTAGAGGACGGTGTCGCCGACCTTGACGTCAACCGGAACCCGGTTGCCGTTGTCGTCGACGCGCCCCGGGCCGACAGCGAGGACAGTGCCCTCCTGCGGCTTCTCCTTGGCGGTGTCGGGGATCACGATGCCCGACGCCGTGGTGGTCTCAGCCTCGTTCGCCTGGACCACGATGCGGTCCTCGAGCGGCTTGATCGCAACCTTGGTCGCGGTAGTCACGGGCATACCCTCCTGGGGTACTGGTTTCGTTGCTGGTCAGCGGGGCCGACCAGCGTCAATCTGCCTCATGCCACCGGGCGGGACCGTCGTCGCGGGTGCCGGTCCGCCTGGCGTTGCGCACCCGGGTCGCGAGACCCGGGAGCTGGCACCCTCATGGTGAGAGTGCTAATCGCAGGTTATTCCGTGGCTAGCACTCCGTCAAGGAGAGTGCCAGCGCGTCGCGCCCCGCCAGCGGAGATTCGAGGGTCGATCGGGAGAATGGCCGGGTGGATCTCGATCAGCTGGCGGCGCTGCGTACCCCCGAGGGGTCGGCCGCACTCGCGGCGGCGGCCGGGCTGGCCGGCGGTGACCCGCTGGCCGCGGCGTCGGCGCTGCGCGCGACCGGCGTGCCGCCGCCGCTGGCCGCGGCGGCACTGACCCAGGCCGAGCTGCGCCACCGCGCGGTCGGCAAGTTCGGCCCGGCCGCCGCCGGGATGTTCCTCACCCGCCCCGGCCTGGAGCAGGCCACCCGCCGGGTGGTCGCCGACCGTCGGGCCGCCCGGCTGCACGCGGCCGGCGTGCGCACCCTGGCCGACCTCGGGTGCGGCCTCGGCGCCGACGCACTGGCCGCCGCCCGCGCCGGCATCCGGGTGTACGGGGTGGAGGCCGACCCGGTGACCGCCACGATGGCCGCCGCCAACGCCACGGCGGCGGGGCTGGCGGAGTTGTTCACGGTCGAGTGCGGGGATGCCACCGCGTTCGACGTGTCCCGGGTCGACGGTGTCTTCTGCGACCCCGCCCGTCGCACCACCGGCACCGGGCGGCGGATCTTCGACCCGCGCGCCTACTCACCGCCGTGGGACTTCGTCACGGGGCTGGCCGAGCGGGTGCCGCGCACGGTGGTGAAGGTGGCGCCGGGCCTGGACCACGCCCTCATTCCGGCCGGCGCGGAGGCGGAGTGGGTCGGCGTGGACGGCGACCTGGTCGAGGCGGCGCTCTGGTGCGGCGACCTTGCCGAGGTGCCGCGCCGCGCGACCCTTCACCGGCCGGGCGGCCGGTGTCACCAGCTGACCGGCTCGGGTGCCACCGAGGCCCCGGTCGGGCCGCCCCGCCGCTACCTGTACGACCCGGACCCGGCCGTGGTCCGCGCGCACCTCGTCGCCGAGCTGTCCGGCGAGCTGGACGCCACCCTCGGTGACCCGAGCATCGCCTACCTCTACGCCGACAGCCCGACCCGCACCCCGTACGGGCGCTGCCTGGAGATCACCGACGTGCTGCCGTTCTCGCTGAAGCGCCTTCGGGCGCTGCTGCGGGATCGCCGGGTCGGCCGGGTGGAGATCCTCAAGCGCGGCTCGGCGCTCACCCCGGAGCAGCTTCGGCGGGACCTGCGGCTGGCCGGCGAGGCGGCGGCGAGCCTGGTCCTCACTCGCGTCGCCGGGGCGCCGACCGTGTTGATCTGCCAGCCGGTCGACTAGGTTCGTTGCCGTGGCGGGACAGGGCACTCCGGCGACGGCACTGCTGGGAAGGCGCGGCATCGCGCATCGCACCCACCCCTACCGGGTGGCGGCGGACGCGCCGAACTACGGCGCGTTGGTGGCGGAGGCGCTCGGTGTGGCACCGGGGCGCGTCTTCAAGTCGCTGGTGACCGAGGTCGACGGCGCCCTCACCGTGGCGGTCGTTCCGGTGAGCGGCGAGCTCGACCTCAAGGCGCTCGCGGCGGCGGTCGGCGGTAAGAGGGCGACGCTGGCCGATCGGGCGGTCGCCGAGCGGGCCACCGGCTACGTACGCGGCGGGATCAGTCCGCTCGGGCAGCGTCGTCGGCTGCCCACCGTCCTGGACGACTCGGCACTGGACCTGCCGACGATCTTTGTCTCCGCCGGCCGACGCGGCCTTCAACTCGAACTGGCCGCGGCGGATCTGGTGGCGCTGACGGACGCCCGGACCGCTCCGCTCCGGGCCCGCTGACCACTCGTGCCCCGAGGGCAGGACCCCGAGGACCCGGGAGCGACGCGGCAGCGGCCGGACGAGCGACGTCCCGGCCAGGTGATCACCGAGTGACGGCCACGTTGCCGAACTGTTACCCCGGCGGACAAAGTCCCGGCCCCGGCGGTCTTGTGGACGCGGCCACCGCACCATACGTTGCCGGGCACAACAAACACCACACTCCACCCACCCCGGAAAGGACCCTGCACATGCGTAAGGGGCTCCTCACGTTCGCCACCGTGGGCCTGCTGGCCTCCGGCGGTACGGCGGCCTGTGGCGACACGCTCGGCGGACCCGACCACGGCGACTCCGCCAGGACCCCGAAGATCGGCGTGATCCTGCCGGACAGCAAGTCCTCGGCCCGGTGGGAGGGCGCCGACCGCAGGTTCCTGGAGGAGGCGTTCCAACGGGCGGGGGTCAGGTACGACATCCAGAACGCCCAGGGTGACAAGAGCCAGTTCCAGACCATCGCCGAACAAATGATCACCAATGGCGTCACCACGCTGATGATCGTGAACCTGGACTCCGGCACCGGCAAGGCCGTCCTCGACAAGGCGAGGTCGCAGGGGGTCGCCACCATCGACTACGACCGGCTCACCGTGGGCGGCTCAGCGCTCTACTACGTCAGCTTCGACAACGAGGCCGTCGGCAGACTCCAGGGCGAGGGCCTCGTGAGGTGCCTGGCCGCCAAGGGCGTACGGCAGCCGGTCGTGTCCTACCTGAACGGCTCCCCCACCGACAACAACGCCAGTCAGTTGAAGAGTGGCTACGACTCGGTGCTCCAGCCGAAGTTCGACGCGAGGGAATACACCAAGGGACCGGTGGACGCGGTGCCGGACTGGGACAACGCCCAGGCCGCCACGATCTTCGAGCAGCAGCTGACCCAGACCGACGGCCGGATCGACGGAGTGATCGCCGCCAACGACGGCGTCGCCAACGCCGTCATCTCGGTGCTCAAGAAGAACAAGCTCAACGGCCGGGTGCCGGTCACCGGCCAGGACGCGGACCCGCAGGGCCTGCAGAACGTCCTCGCCGGCGACCAGTGCATGACGGTCTACAAGGCGATCAGGGAGGAGGCCGAGGCCGCGTCCGACCTCGCCGTCGCGGTGGCGCGGGGCAGGACCAAGGACACCGGGCAGACGGTACGCGACCCGCAGACCGGTCGGGACGTCCCGGCGGTCCTGCTGAGTCCGCGGGCCGTCTACCGCGACGACATCTCGGACGTGATCGCGGCCGACTTCGTCACCCGGGCCGAGGTCTGCTCCGGTGGGTACGCCAAACTCTGCGCCGACGCCGGCGTCCGCTGACCGGGCACGTTCCAGAAAATCTCCACCCCTGTCCGAAGGAGACCCGTTGTCCGGGACACCCCTGCTGGAACTCCGCGGGATCGACAAGAGCTTCGGTCCCGTCCAGGTGCTGCGCGACGTGGCCCTCTCGGCCCATCCCGGTGAGGTGACCGCACTGGTCGGCGACAACGGCGCCGGCAAGTCGACCCTGGTCAAGTGCATCAGCGGCATCCACCCCACCGATGCCGGCGACTTCCTCTTCAACGGCGAGCCGGTCACCATCAGCAGCCCCCGGGACGCCGCGGCCCTCGGCATCGAGATCGTCTACCAGGACCTCGCGCTCTGCGAGAACCTGGACATCGTGCAGAACATGTTCCTCGGTCGGGAGAAGCGCAGCGGCCTCGTGCTGGACGAGCCGACCATGGAACAGATGGCCGCCGAGACGCTCGCCGGGCTCTCCGTCCGCAGCGTCAAGTCGCTGCGCCAGCACGTCTCCAACCTCTCCGGCGGGCAACGCCAGACCGTGGCCATCGCCAAGGCGGTGCTGTGGAACAGCCGCCTCGTCATCCTGGACGAGCCGACCGCCGCCCTGGGCGTCGCGCAGACCGCCCAGGTCCTCGAACTGGTCCGCCGGCTGGCCGACAACGGCCTCGCCGTGGTCCTCATCTCGCACAACATGAACGATGTCTTCGCCATCTCCGACCGCATCGCCGCGCTGTACCTCGGCCAGATGGTCGCCCAGGTGCGGACCACCGACATCACCCACGCCCAGGTGGTCGAGCTGATCACCTCCGGTCGCTCGGGCCGCCTCGGGCTCGCCACCGGCCCGACCTCGGGCGGCACCGACGACGGCCTCTGGCCCGCCGGCGTGACGACAGGAGGCGTCCGATGACCACCACCTCCGTCCGCCGGGAGGACCCTCCGGCCGCGCCCGAGGCACCGACCGTCGGCAACTACCTGCGCACCTACCTGAGTCGGGTGCGTGGTGGCGACGTCGGCGGCCTACCGGCCGTTCTGGGGTTGATCGTGCTCTGCACGGTCTTCTCGATCATGCGGCCGTCGTTCCTGTCGGCCGGCAACTTCGCCAACCTCTTCACCCAGGGCGCGGCGGTCACGCTGATCGCGATGGGCCTCGTCTTCGTCCTGCTGCTCGGCGAGATCGACCTCTCCGCCGGCTTCGCCAGCGGCGTGTGCGCAGCGGTGCTGGCCAACGTGGCCACCGTGCTCGGCTACCCGTGGTGGGTCGCGGTGCTCGCCGCGATCGTCACCGGCGCGCTCATCGGCACCGCCCTCGGTGTCCTGGTCACCAAGGTCGGCATACCGTCCTTCGTGGTCACCCTCGCCGGCTTTCTCGCCTTCCAGGGCATCGTGCTGATGCTCATGAAGGAGGGCCGCAACATCTCGGTCCGCGACGACGTGCTGCTCGCCATCGCCAACCGAAACCTCAGCCCGGCCGCCGGCTGGCTGCTGGGCGCCGTGGCGATCACCGGCTTCGCGGCGGTGCAACTGCTGCGCCACCGCAACCGGCTCGCCCGAGGGCTGGTCACCGACCCGATCGCGGTGGTCGTCGCGCGGATCGCCGGGCTCGCCGTCCTGCTCGGCGTGGCGGTGCTGATCCTCAACCTGGAGCGCAGCCGCAACGTGCTGGTCGTCTCGCTGCGGGGCGTACCGGTGGTGGTGCCGATCATCGCGGCGCTGCTGGTCCTGCTCACCTTCGTGCTGCACCGCACCAGCTACGGCCGGCACATCTACGCGGTAGGCGGCAACAAGGAGGCGGCCCGCCGCGCCGGCATCGACGTCGACCGCATCCGCATCTCGGTGTTCGTGGTCTGCTCGTCGATGGCCGCGGTCGGCGGCATCGTCGCGGCCAGCCGGGCCAACTCCGTCGATCCCAACACCGGTGGCAGTAACGTACTTCTCTACGCCGTCGGCGCGGCGGTGATCGGCGGCACCAGCCTCTTCGGCGGCAAGGGACGCGTCCTCGACGCCGTGCTCGGTGGGGCGGTGGTCGCGGTCATCGACAACGGAATGGGCCTGATGGGGTACAGCGCGGGGGTCAAGTACGTGGTCACCGGCGTGGTGCTGCTGCTCGCCGCCAGCGTCGACGCCGTCACCCGTCGCCGCTCGGCGACGGCCGGCGCCCGCTGACGACGGGCACGCCGTGTCGACGACCATGCGCGCCGGGCCGAGTCAGGACGAGATCCGCCGGCAGAACCTCGGCGCCCTGCTGCGCCACGTGCACGTCCACGGGGCGACCACCCGCGCCGAGCTGACCACGACGCTGGGGTTGAACCGCAGCACCATCGGAGCGTTGACCGCCGACCTGGCCGGAGCCGGGCTGGTCAGCGAGACGACGCCGAAGCAGACCAGGCGTGCCGGCCGACCGTCCCTGGTGGTCCGACCCGAGTCGGTGCGGGTCTACGCGTACGCGTACTCCATCGAGGTGGACCGGCTGCGGGCCGCCCGCATCGGTCTCGGTGGCGCGGTGCTGGACCGCCGGGAGCTGGACCGGCCACGGGGCCTGCTGGCCGTCGAGACCGCACCGCTGCTGGCCGGGGCGGTCAAGGAGATGCAGCAGGCGGTGCCGGCCGGCGCCCTGTGTGTCGGAACCGGCGTCGCGGTCTGCCCGATGATGCGCCGCGAGGACGGGATGGCCCGGCGGGCGCCGGCGACCGGCTGGGTCGACGAGCCGATCGGGGCGGCGCTCGGCGCCGAACTGGGCCTGGACCAACCGATCACGGTGGGCAACGTGGCCGACGTGGCAGCGTTCGCCGAGCACGCCCGGGGGGTGGCGGCGGGCTGCGACAACGTCATCTACCTGTACGGCGACGTCGGCGTGGGTGCCGGGATCATCGCCGGTGGGCGGCGGTTGACCGGGCACGGCGGGTACGGCGGCGAGGTCGGCCACATGCAGGTGCTCCGCGAGGGTGAGCCCTGCGAGTGCGGCTCCCGGGGCTGTTGGGAGACGGTGATCGGTGAGCACGGCCTGTTCCGCGCCGCCAGCCGGCCGGACGCCCGAGGCCGGGACGCGCTGCTGGCGCTCTTCGACGCCGCCGGCCGGGGCGACGCGCGCGCCCAGACGGCGGTCCGCCAGGCGGGCGACTGGCTCGGCTTCGGCGTGGCCAATCTGGTCAACATCTTCAACCCGGAGATGGTCATCTTCGGTGGGACCATTCGCGACCTGTACCTCGCCTCGGCAGCCCAGGTCCGCAGCCGGCTCAACTCCAACGCGCTGAGTGCCTGCCTGGAAAACGTCCGCCTGCGCACACCCAAGCTGGGTCAGGACGCGGCTCTGATCGGGGCGGCCGAGCTGGCGTTCGAACGGCTGCTCGCGGACCCGCTCGACGCCGGTTGAGCGCGTACCCTGTCGGCGTGGATGTCCAGCTGCGCGCGTCCGACGACGACCGCAACAGGGTGGTCGCCGAGCTGCACCGACACACCGCCGCGGGTCGGCTGACCCTGGACGAGTTCTCCGACCGGGCCGGCGCGGTGTGGACCGCGCGCACCCTCGGTGACCTGGCCGCGCTGACCCGCGACCTGCCTGCCCTCGCCGATCCGTCCGCCGCGACGGCCGGCGGTGACCCGGCAGGGCACGGCCACCGTGAGCTGCTGGTGCTCTTCGCCATCGCCGCGCTCACACTGCTGCTGCTCGGCGGCTTCATCGCCGTCACCCGCTGAAGCGCGCCAACCGGTGAACTGATCGGGCGGTCAGTCCGTATCAGTGGACGGACGGGCAGCCGGCAGGGATGCGGCTGCCCGATTCGGACGCGTTTCGGTCGGGACCGAGGAGGCACCGCAGACATGGCACCGCTCAGATCCGCCCGTCGCCGGCTGGGTAACCGGGCCCTCCGGGCGGCGATGCTGCTCATCGCCGCCGTCGCGGGGATCGCCGTCCTGCCCGGCGCGGCCGTCGCCGCGCCCAGCGGCGGGCAACAACTCAACGCCGCCGACATGACCCTGCTCAACGGGGTACGACTGGCCGGGTTGTGGGAGATGCCGGCCGGACAGATGGCCGCCGAGAAGGGCCAGTCGGCAAAGGTCCGGGAGATCGGCGCGGGCATCGCCAACGAGCACCAGAGGCTCGACCAGCTCGTCGTGGACGCGGCCAACAAGCTGGGCGCGAGCATTCCGACCGAGCCGACCGCCGAGCAGAAGGGCTGGCTGTCGGAGATGCAGAAAGCCTCCGGCGCCCGGTTCGACCAGATCTTCGTCACCCGACTCCGGGTGGCCCACGGCAAGATCTTCCCGGTGATCGGCGCGGTACGGGCCAGCACCCGGGACCCCATCGTGCGCAAGCTCTGCGACGACGCCAACGGCTTCGTGATGCACCACATGCAGATGTTGGAGAGCACCGGGCTGGTCCGCTGGCCCGAGCTGCCGCCGGCGGCGCTGCCCGCGCCCGGCAAGGACGGCCTGCTGGCCGCCGCCGCGGCCAACCCCGGCCCGCAGGTCGGAGTCAGCAGCACCGTCGTCTGGCTGGTGTTCCTCGCCGCGTTGGGCACCGGCGGCATCGCCACCTACCGGATGCTGCGCCGCAGCTGACCATCGGCGGTCGGGGCGGGCGGTTTCAGCGGTCGACCTGGGTGAAGTCCCAGGAGTGCGGGGCACGGGCCACCAGCAGGGCGGGCGGCTCGGGCAGCGGGCGCGGGTTGCTGCGCCACTTCGAGATGACCACCACCCGGTGGTCGGTGGAGGAGAAGACCTCACTGGAGACGTACAGCGGGTCGTGTTCCACCTCGGGCAGGGCGGTGTCGCACACCCAGGTGATCAGGTCGGCGACGCCGTACGCCTCCGCGCGTGCCTCCCACATCCGCACGATCATGTCCGTCGCCCCCGTCACACACTGACCGTCGTGAGCGGCAGCGCCGAGTCGGCCGGCAGGTCCAGCCGGCTCGGGGCGACTCCCGCGGCGACCAGGTGCGCACCGAGCGCCGCCACCATCGCCCCGTTGTCGGTGCACAGTTTCGGCCGGGGCACCCGCACCCGGATGCCGTACCTCTCGGCCCGCTGCTCGGCCATGGCCCGCAGCCGCGAGTTCGCCGCCACTCCCCCGCCGATCACCAGGGTCTCGATCCCGTTCGCCCGGCAGGCGGCGAGCGCCTTGGTGGTCAGCACGTCGCAGACCGCCTCCTGGAAGGACGCGGCCACGTCGGCCACCGGCACCGACTCACCGGCGCGCTGCCGCGCCTCGACCCAGCGGGCGACCGCCGTCTTCAACCCGGAGAACGAGAAGTCGTAGCGGTGCGCCGCGAGATCCTTGGCTGCGGTCAGGCCACGCGGGAAGGCGATCGCGGCGGCGTCCCCGGCCCGCGCCTCGCGGTCGATGGGCGGGCCGCCGGGAAACGGCAGCCCGAGCAGCCGGGCGACCTTGTCGAACGCCTCACCGGCCGCGTCGTCGATGGTGGCACCGAGCGGGGTGACGCCCCGGGCCAGGTCGTCGACCAGGAGGAGGGACGAGTGCCCGCCGGAGACCAGGAGCGCGATGGAGGGTTCCGGCAGCGGGCCGTGCTCCAGGGTGTCCACGGCGACGTGCGCGGCCAGGTGGTTGACGCCGTACACCGGCTTCTCGGCGGCGAGCGCGTACCCCTTCGCGGCGGCCACGCCGACCAGCAGCGCGCCGGCCAGCCCGGGGCCGGAGGTGACCGCGATCGCATCGATGTCGGCCAGGGTGACGCCGGCCTCGCTGAGCGCCCGGTCCATGGTCGGCACGATGGCCTCCAGGTGTGCCCGGCTGGCCACCTCGGGCACCACGCCCCCGAAACGGGCGTGCTCCTCGACGCTGGAGGCGATCGCGTCGGCCAGCAGGGTGTGCCCCCGCACGATGCCGACGCCGGTCTCGTCGCAGGAGGTCTCGATGCCCAGGATCAGCGGTTCGTCAGCCATGGTCGTGTGGTCCGTCCCCGGTCGGCTCGGTGTCGCGCTGCATGACCAGCGCGTCGGTGTTGCTCGGTTGGTAGTAGCCGCGCCGTACCGCGATCGGCTCGAACCCGTACGTCGCGTAGAGCCGCTGCGCGGGTGCGTTGTCCACGGCGACCTCCAGCAGGGTGCTGCGGGCGCCGCGCCGAGCCGCCTCGGCGAGCAACTCCTCCAGCAGGGCGCGGCCCACACCGCGCCGCTGGGCGTCCCGGCGGACGGCGATGTTCTGCACCCACACCTCGTCCGGTGGAGCCCCGGCGAGCCCGGCGTAGCCGAGCACGGTTGCGTCGACGTCGGTGGCGACCCGGTAGTGGTGCCCGTTGGCCAGCTCGTTCCAGAACATCCCCGGCGACCACTGTTCGGCGCCGAAGAGGTCCGCCTCGATCGGCAGCACCTGGTCGATGTGCCACCACCGGAACCGCTCCAGCCGCACAGTCGTCATGGGAGGACCGGTTTGCGGGCCGTCGCCACCACGGCGTCCGGGCGGCGCAGGTAGAGGGGGGTGAGTCGCTCGGTGGGCGCGCCGGCCCGGATCCGCTCGCCGGCGAGCAGCGCCAGCACCGTGGCGTCCGGATAGCGCGGCTCCACCCGGACCGGCAGGCCGAGCGTGTCCGCGTACCGGTGGGCTCCGTCGCCCACCGCGACCGTCGCCCCCAGCTCCCGGGCCCGGGCGGCGGCGACCGCCGGCGCGGACACCTCGGGCCCGACGATCCGCTGACCGGCACCGTCATAGACGGCCCAGTAGAGCTCCCTGCGTCGAGCGTCGCTGGCCGCCAGCACCGGCTCGCCCGCCGCCGCCGGGTAGCCGATCCCGTCCAGCGAGCAGACCCCGTACGTGGGGATGCCGAGCACCGAGCCCATGGTGGCGGCGGTGACCAGGCCGACCCGCAGCCCGGTGAACGGCCCCGGACCGAGCCCGGCGACGATCGCACCGAGGTCACGCGGACGCGCGTCCGCATCGGCGAGTACCGCGTCGATCTGAGGAGCGAGCAGTTCGCCGTGCGCGCGAGCATCGACCGCGCAGCGGTGCGCCCGGGACGCCACGCCGTCCGTCGAGACCTCCACCAGGGCCGCGGTCACCGCGGGGGTCGAGCTGTCCACCACGAGTACGAGCACGGTGAGCAAGCCTAGCGGCCCCGCCCCGACACCCCGCCACGCCCCGCCCCGGTCACGCCTCACCTCGCCGCACAGCCAGTGCCCCCACCACCTCGACCCGACCGTTACCTACCCACCCACCCGCCCGACCACCAGCCGATCCCGACCTCTGAAACGGCCCGACCACCAGCCCGGCCTGACCACCCCGACGCGGCCCCGCCAGACCACCACCACCGCGACCTGCCCCACCGCCACCCGTGTCCCCAACGCAAGGCGGCGCGGCCCATGGCAAGGCCGGCGCAAGGCAAGCACGGCCCAAGGCGCGGGGCGACGCAAGGCGCGGGGCGACGCAAGGCACGGGGCGACGCAAGGCACGGGGCGACGCAAGGCACGAGGCGACGCAAGGCACGGGGCGACGCAAGGCGCGGATCCGACCGCTGACGATTGGCCTCTCATCCGGGTGGGCCGCGGTCTGGTGAGCGTGATGCCACTGAGGCATAAATATGCCTCAGGAGCATCATGCTTGTGGGAGCGACAGGCCTCGCGCGGCCCAGCCCATCCGCCTCGCGCGGCCCAGCCCATCCGCCTCGCGCCGCCCAGCCCATCCGCCTCGCGCGGCCCAGCCAGGGCGGAACGCCGATCAGTCTTGAATCTGGCTCAGCGGTATCGCCACCGGATCGGCATGGTCCACCATGCCGGGATGTCATCCACTCGCCTCGTCACAATTCTCGGCGCCACAGTGCGACGACAACGACACCTGCGCGAGCTGACCCAGCGTGACCTTGCCGAGCTGGCCGGGGTCAGCCAGACCGCGGTGGCCCGGATCGAACGCGGTGACCGCGCGCCGAGCATCCTGGTGCTGGAACGGCTGCTGGCGGCCATGGACGTCCAGCTGGCCGTCGGGGTCGAGCCGCTCGACGCGCACCTCGACGCCCGCATCGCCGAGCTGGCCGCCCGGCCGGTCGTCGACCGCATCGACGACCTGGGCCTGGATGGCATGCTGGACCGGCTCGCCGACGTCCTACCGCAGGTGATCACCGGAGGCACGGCGGCCTTGTTGCAGGGTGCACCGGTACCGGTGGACGCGCTGGAGATCGCCGTGCGATGGCGCGACTCGACGCGGTTCACCAGCTGGTTGGCGACGGCGTACGGCCAGCGGTGGAACGCCCGCTGGGGCGAGTTCGGCATGCTGCGGCTGGAGCCCGAGGAGCCGGGCGAGCACCGGTGGTCGACTCGGTACGGGGAACTACGGGCGACGATGTGCGACGAGCTGCCCGAGACCATCGAGGTGCGGCACGCCGGGCGAAGCTACCGGGTGGTGCCGCTGGTCCAGGTGGAGCTGGGCGATGCGCACGCCGGCGAGCTGCTGCGCCGTTACCGGGACAAACAGCTCGCCGGCGGGGGATGACCACGGCGACGGGAGGGCCGGTTCAGCCCGCGCTGCGCTCCCAGTCGATGGTGGGCAGACCGGCGTCGGCGAGGGCCTTGTTGGCCGCGCTGAACGGACGGCTACCGAGGAAGCCTCGCGGGTTCATCGGGCTGGGATGACCGGCCTCCAGCACCACGTGCTGCGGGCTGGTGACCAGGGCGGCCTTCTTGCGGGCATAACCACCCCAGAGCAGGAAGACCACCCGGTCCGGCGACGCGTCCAGCGCGCGGATGGTGGCGTCGGTGAACTCCTCCCAGCCGGCGTTGGCGTGTGAGCCCGGGGTGGCCTGACGGACGGTCAGGACGGCGTTGAGCAGCAGCACGCCCTGCGCGGCCCAGCCGTCGAGGTTGCCGCTGGGCGGCTTGGGCACGTCCAGGTCCTCCCCCAGCTCCTTGAAGACGTTGCGCAGCGACGGCGGCACCGTCACCCCGTCCCGGACGCTGAAGCTCAGTCCGTGCGCCTGCCCGGCCCGGTGGTACGGGTCCTGACCGAGGATCAGCACCCGGGTGGCCTGCGGCGGGCAGAGCCGGTACGCCGAGAACAGGTCCGCCAGCGGCGGGAAGACGGTCTGCGTCGCGTACTCCCGGGCAACGAACTCGGCCAGCGCCGCGGTGCGCGCCGGGTCGAGGTGCGGGTTGAGCACGCCACGCCACTGCTCCGGCAGCAGAGCGAGCAGATCCAGGGTGGGGACATCGTCGGGCATCGAGAAACCTCTTCTAGCCAAGGTTGGTCAGTCGACGGGCCCAGTCGCCGCCGCACGGTTCCAGCTCGACGACGCGGGTGTCGTCGTCGCGGCGGTCGATGCGGACCCGCAGGTGCGCGTCGACCAGCTGCTCCACAAGACCCTCTCCCCACTCGACGACCGTCACCGACTCGTCGACCGAGGCGTCCAGGTCCAGGTCGTCGATCTCGGCGCGCGGATCGGTGGCGTCGCCCAGCCGGTACGCGTCGGCGTGCACGAGAGCCACCCGGCCGCCCCGGGCCGGATCGGGTCGGTGCACCCGGGCGATCACGAACGTCGGCGAGGTGACGCCGCCGAGAACACCGAGGCCGGCGCCGATGCCCTGGGTGAGGGCGGTCTTGCCGGCGCCCAACGGGCCGGTCAACAGCACCAGGTCACCGGCGCGCAGCAGCCCGGCGAGCCGGCGGCCGAACTCCCGGGTGTCCTCGACTGTCGACAGCTTGACGACGTGACTCACCGTTCCTCCACGCTCTGCAGTGACTCGAGAAACCGCGCCAGCGCGGCGTTGACCTCGTCGGCGTGCTCCAGCATCACCACGTGCCCACTTTCGTGGATCTTGACGAACTCGGCGTGCGGCAACCGGCGGACGATCTCCTCGGAGTGGGTCACCGGAGTGATCATGTCCTTGTCACCGACCACCACCAGCACCGGCGTCGCGGCCAGCGCCGCCAGCGCCGGGAAGCGCGAGTGGGTGGCCAGGGTCCGCAGATAGCGGGTCACCGTGTCGGCCGAGGTCCGGGAGTTCATCGTCTCCACGTACGACACCAGCGTAGGGCTGGGCTTGCGGGTGCCGAAGCCGTACTTGCGGGTGAGCAGCCACGCCACGTTCGACGTCGACTTGCGAGCCCTGTCGATCACCGGCCCGCCGTACCGGGTGGCGTTGCTGACCATGTACAGCACCGGACCACCGACCCGGCCGAGCAGTGCCGGCGCGACCAACTTGGTCTCCGCGATCAACCCGCCCGACGTGGCCATCAGCACGGTGCCCACCACCCGGTCGCCGAACAGCTCCGGAAACAGCTCGGCGAACGCCATGATGGTCATGCCACCCATCGAGTGACCGACCAGCACCAGTGGCCCGTCCGGCGCAATCCGGTCGATCACCTGACGCAGCGTCCGGCCGAGCACCGTGAGGTCGTACTCGCCGGTCTCCAGCCGACCCGACCGACCGTGACCGGGCTGGTCGTACGCCACGATCCGGTGCTCGCCGCGTGCGGCGAGCATCTGCCGCTGGAAGTGGAATGTGCCCATGTCCAGGCAGAAGCCGTGCACCAGCACCACCGTCGGGTGCCCGGGCACCGGCCGGGTCGGTTCGACCACCTCGACGTGGATGTCCGTGCCGTCCGGCAGTTCCAGCCGGAACGCGTCGTCGTACCGCTGCTCGCCGAACGTCTCGTGCGCGTAGCGGTCGGCCGGGTCTGCCTTGAGCCGGCGGACCAGGGTGCGCTCGGTCGCGACGCCCGCCGCCAGGCCGGCGGCGGCCACGCCCACCGCGGCGCCCACCAGGCTGGCGACCTTGCCGGCCGCGGTCCGCGGGCGCGGAATGCGGTACGCGCTCACGGTGCCACCACGGTTCGCGACTGCGGGGCTCGCAAACCCGGCTCACTCCTCGCGCTCACGGTGCCACCACGGTTCGCGACTGCGGGGCTCGCAACCCCGGCTCACTCCTCGCGCTCACGGTGACACCATGGTTCGCGACTGCGGGGCTCGCAACCCCGGCTCACTCCTCGCGCTCACGGTGCCAGCCCGTCATAGACCCTCGGCACACGGGTGCTGCCGAACCGGGTCACGATCTCGTAGTTGATCGTGCCGGCGGCCTCGGCCCAGTCGTCGGCGGTCGGCTCGCCGTCGGCACCGCTGCCGAACAGGGTCGCCACGTCGCCGTCGGCCACCGGGTCGTCGCCGCAGTCGATCACGAACTGGTCCATGCAGACCCTCCCGGAGATGATCCGCCGCGCGCCGGCGAGCTGCACCGGCCCGCTGTTGGACGCGTGCCGGGGTACCCCGTCGGCGTACCCGAGGGGCACCACGGCCAGGTTCGCGTCGGCCGGTGTCGTGTAGGTGTGCCCGTAGGAGACGCCGGTCCCTGCGGGCACCCGTTTGGTGAGCATCACCCGGGCCCGGGCGGCCATCGCGGGCCGCAGCCCGTACGTCTCGCCGGCCACCGGGGAGAGCCCGTAGATGGCCAGCCCCGGACGGACCAGGTCGAAGTGGGTGTCCGGGCGGGTCAGGGTGGCCGCCGAGTTGGCCAGGTGCCGCCAACGCGGGCGCAGCCCGGCCCGCTCGACCATGGCCAGCCCCTCGTGGAAGACGGCCAGCTGCCGATCGGTGGTCGGATGGCCGGGCGAGTCCGCGTACACGAAGTGGCTCCACACACCGACCACCTCGACCAGGCCGTCGGCCTGCGCCTTGGCGGCGGCGTCCAGCAGCGCCGGCCAGTCGGCGACGGTCGCACCGCCGCGGGACAGCCCAGTGTCGATCTTCAGGTGCAGCCGGGCCGGACGCTCGGCGCGTCGGCTCGCCTCCACCATCTCGTCCAGTTGGGGGAGGCTGGCCGCCGCCAGGTCCACCCCGGCGCCGACCCCCTCGTGCAGCGGCAGCCCGGGGGCGAGCAGCCACGCCAGCACCGGCGCGGTCACCCCGGCCCGGCGCAGCGTGAGAGCCTCGTCGAGGGTGCACACACCGAGCCAGTCCGCCCCGGCGTCGAGCGCCGCCCGGGCCGCCGGGAGCATGCCGTGGCCGTAGCCGTCGCCCTTGACCACCGCCATCAGCTCGGCGCTGGTGCCGGAGCGGAGTCGGCTCACGTTCTCGCGGATCGCGTCTAGATCGACACGTACCTCGGCCTGCCACATGCGCCCAGCCTACTTTCCGCCGTGATCACCGTGGGCGGCGACGCACGTCCCGCACCGCCGATCCGGTCGGCGGGGTCACAAGCGACACGGTCAGCCCAGCCGGGCGACGACCGGACGAAGCGCCGCCGCCACGTCCGGCGCGGTGACCGGCCCGCCGCGAGCCGCCTCGCGGCCCGCCAGCCCGTGCAGGTACGCGGCCGCAGCCGCCGCCCGCTCGGGTGATGCACCGGCCGCGAGCAGCGAGCCGAGCAACCCGGCCAGCACGTCGCCGGTGCCGCCGGTGGCAAGCGCGGAGGTGCCGGTCGGGTTGACGTACGCCCGACCGTCCGGGGTGCCGATGATCGTGCGGTCCCCCTTGAGCAGCACCACCGCGTTCATCCAGGCGGCCAGCCGCAGCGCGGCGCCGACCCGGTCGGCACCCGGCTCCTCCCCGCAGAGCCGTGCGAACTCCCGGTCGTGCGGGGTGACCACGATCGGCGCGTCCCGGCCGCGCAGTCGATCGGCGAGCGAGCCGTCCACCAGCAGGGTCAACGCGTCGGCGTCGAGCACCACCGGGACCGGCGCGGCCAGCACGGCGCGCAGCTCGGCCGCCGCGTCCTCGCCGGTGCCCAGCCCGGAGCCGCAGACCCAGGCCTGCACCCGGCCCGCCTCGGCGACCCGGCCGGCGGCGATCACCGAGGGGTGCTGGTGCAGCACCTCGGCGCGAGCCCCACCGGCGTAGCGGACCAGGCCGGTCGGCCCGGCCAGTGCCCCGCCGACGGAGAGCACCGCCGCGCCCGGGTACGTCGCCGAGCCGGTGGCCACGCCGACCACACCGCGGGTGTACTTCTCCGACGCCGGGCCCAGGCGCGGCCACCACTCGACCAGGTCGGACCACTCGGTGACGCGCACGGCCGGGGTGCCCCGCAGCCACGGTCGCAGCCCGATGTCGACCAGTTCCACCTGCCCGGCCAGGGCGGCGGCCGGCCCCACGACCAGGGCGGGCTTCAGGGCGCCGAAGGTCACCGTCACGTCGGCACGGACCGCCGTGGGCCGACCGGACGCGGCCAGTGGCACGTGCCCGGTGTCCACCGCCACGCCGCTCGGCACGTCGACCGCCAGCACCGTCGCCCGGCCGCCGTCCCGCCCGCGCAGCTCAGCGAGGCGCTGCACCACCTCGTCGGCGTTCGCCCGCAGCCCACCGGTGCCGCCGATGCCGACGATGCCGTCGAGGACCAGGTCGACCGGGCCGGCCGGTCGGTCCACCAACCGACCACCGGCGGCGCGCAGCGCGGCCAGCCCCGCGGCGTGCGCCCGCCCGGGGGTGAGCAGCAGGGCGGTCACCGCAACGCCGCGGCGGGCCAGCCGTTCCCCGGCGTACAGAGCGTCGCCGCCGTTGTCACCGGAGCCGACCAGCAGCAGCACCCGTCCGCCGTACAGCCCGCCGCGCTCGGCGAGCAGCAGCGCGGCCCGTCGGGCCAACCCGGCAGCGGCCCGTTGCATCAGCGTGCCCTCCGGCAGCGTGCCCATCAGCCCCGCCTCGGCCGCCCGTACGTCGGTCACCCGCCACACCGGTCTCATGCCACCGTGCCCCATTCCGCTCGCGGACGGGCCGGACGGCCCACCCGGCCGATGTCACCGTTGCGCGACCATCATCGGGTCGGGCACGAGACAGCCACGATCACCAGATCACCCTACCGGCGGCGAAGGCCGCAGATTAGCGGTCGGGTTCGCGGTGGGCAACGCCTGTGGACAGGCCAGGGTACGGCCACCGCCAACTGTCCACAGGGCACCACATCCCGCCCGTGCCGCGCCTAGCGTCGGCGCGTCGATGTCGATCGCTCACGGGGGTGTGGTCATGACCGAGGAGCCGTTCACCGTTCGGCCGGAGGAGCTGGGTGCCGTGGCCGTCGCGCTCGACGATGAGGCGCACGGCCTGGCGCTGGGCCTGGCCGGGGCGCCCGGGCTGCTGGTGCCAGCGCCCGGTTGGCGGGCCGCCGCCGCCCTGGCGGGGCTGGAGGCGGCCGGGCACGCCTGGCTGTGCCGGCTGGGCGCCCGGGTGGCGGCGACCGCCGGTGCGGTCCGGGCGGCGGCCGAGGCGTACGAGACGGTGGACCAGCGGGCCGCCGGCCGGTTCGTGGGCCTGCCCCGGTGACCGCCGTGGGCTACCGGCAGCTCTGGGCCGCCGATCCGGGAGCGTGGCGGGCCTCCGGGGTGCTGTGGGCCGGGTTGACCGGGCCGGTCGAGCGCCGCGCCGGCGAGCTGGGTGGGGCCGCCGGGCGACTACGGGACGGCTGGTCGGGCGCGGCCGCCACGGCGGCGGACGCCCGGCTCACCGGCCTGCGCGACGAGCTGACCTCGATCGCGCCGGCCCTTGTCGAGGTCGACCAGGTGCTGGCCGAGCTGGCCGGCCGGCTGGTCGTGGCGAAGGCGCGGCTCGGTGCGGCGGTCGCCCTGGCCGACGCCGCCGGCCTGGTGGTGGACCGGGCGGGCGGGGTGCACCCTGATCCGGCCCGGGCCCGGCCGACCGAGCAGGCCGGTCCCGCGGCGGCGCGGGTGGCGGCGGCGTTGCGGGACGCTCTCGACCGGGCAGAGGCGGCCGACCGCGGCGCCGCCGACCGGTTGGACGAGCTGGCCCGGGCCGCCGGTGCCGGCTGGGCGTCCCCACCACCGCCCGGCCGACCGGCTGCCGGTGCCGCGCCGGCCCTGGTCCTCGCCTGGTGGTCCGGGTTGACCCCGACCCAGCGACGGTGGCTGGTCGGGCACGAGCCGGCCCTGGTCGGCGCGCTGGACGGGGTGCCGGTCGCCTACCGCGACCAGGCCAACCGGCTACGGCTCGGCGCCTGGCGCGAGGAACTGCTCGCCGAACGTCGACGGTTGCTGGCCCGGGTGCCGCCGGGGCCGGCCGCGTCGGTGCGGCTGCGCGCGCTGGCCGCCCGGTCGGCCGGCCTGGACGGGCTGGCCGGTCGGCTCGCGACAGCCGGCGAGCCGCGGGCGTACCTGCTGGGGTTGGACGCGGCGGGTGAGGGGCGCGTGGTGGTCGCGCTCGGCGACCCGGACCACGCCGACCGGGTGTTGACCTACGTTCCGGGGATGACCGCGGGGTTGGACGACGCTCCCGGCGAGCTGGGCCGGGCTGCGCGGGTCCTGGACCGGTGCGCCGCGCTCGCACCGGGCGAGCGCAGCTCGGCGGTGCTCTGGCTCGACTACGACGCACCGGACTTCCTGTCCGAGGCCGCATCGGCCGGCCAGGCCCGGGATGCCGGGCCGGCGTTGCACCGCTTCCAGGAGGGCCTGCGGGCCAGTCACGAGGGTCCACCGGCCCGACAGACCGTCCTCGGGCACAGCTACGGCTCGTTGGTGGTGGGCACGGCGGCCCGCGAGCACGGGTTGGCCGCCGACGCGCTCGTCTTCGTCGGCTCGCCCGGCGTCGGCGCGACGCGCGCCACCGAGTTGGGCGTGCCACCCGGGCAGGTCTGGGCCAGCAGCGCCTCCGACGACGTGATCCGGCTGGCCCGACCCGCCGACGAGCTGGCCCGACGGGCGCTGCTCGGCGCGGCGCCGCTCGCCGCCGTGCTGGGCTGGCCCGACCGGACGGGGCACGAGTTGTGGTTCGGCCACGACCCCGCCGATCCCGGGTTCGGCGGGCGGGTCTTTCCCAGCGACCGACGCGGGCACGCCGGCTACTGGGATCCGGGCAACCCGGCGCTCGACGGGATTGCCCGCGTCGTGCTGGGTCGCTGACGGTTGCCACCGGGCAGGTGGCAGGAAGCCGCCCGCAGACGACAGGGCCCCGGCCACCGCGGATGCGGCGACCGGGGCCCCCGACGGTCGCGGGTGACCGTGCTTACTCGACGGTGACCGACTTGGCCAGGTTGCGGGGCTGATCCACGTCGTGTCCCCGGGCGGCGGCGATCTCGGCGGCGAAGACCTGCAGTGGCACCGTGGTGACCAGCGGTGCCAGCAGCGTCGGCGTACGCGGCACGTAGATCAGGTGGTCGGCGTACCGGACAACGGCCTCGTCGCCCTCCTCCGCGATCACGATGGTCCGCGCGCCCCGCGCCCGGACCTCCTGGATGTTGGAGACGACCTTGTCGTGCAGCATGCCCCTGCCGACCGGCGAGGGCACCACGCAGATCACCGGGGTCCCCTTGTCGATGAGGGCGATCGGGCCGTGCTTCAGCTCGCCGGCGGCGAAGCCCTCGGCGTGCATGTACGCCAGCTCCTTGAGCTTGAGCGCGCCCTCCAGGGCCACCGGGTAGCCGACGTGCCGGCCGATGAACAGCACGGTGGGCTCGGACGCCAGCTCCCGGGCCAGCTCGCGGACTCCCTCGATCCGGCTCAGCAACTCGCGCAGCTTGCCCGGCATCTCCTGCAGCTGAGCGACCACCGCGCTCACCTCGTCGGCGAACTTGATCCCCCGCACCTGGGCCAGGTGCAGGCCGATCAGATAGCAGGCGACCACCTGGGTCAGGAACGCCTTCGTGGAGGCGACGGCGATCTCCGGCCCTCCGTGGGTGTAGAGCACGGCGTCGGACTCGCGCGGGATGGTGGAGCCGTTGGTGTTGCAGATGGCCAGCACGCGGGCCTTCTGCTCCTTGGCGTGGCGCAGCGCCATCAGGGTGTCCATGGTCTCGCCGGACTGCGAGATCACCACGATCAACGTGGACCGGTCGAGCACCGGGTCGCGGTAGCGGAACTCGCTGGCCAGCTCGACCTCGCAGGGGATGCGGGTCCAGTGCTCGATGGCGTACTTGGCGACCAGGCCGGCGTGGTAGGCGGTGCCGCAGGCCACGATGAAGATCTTGTCGACATCGCGCAGATCCTGGTCGCTGAGGCGGACCTCGTCGAGGGCGATCTCACCGGTGTCGGTGAGCCGGCCGAGCAGCGTGTCGGCGATGGCCTGCGGCTGCTCCTCGATCTCCTTGAGCATGAACCAGTCGTAGCCACCCTTCTCGGCGGCCGAGGAGTCCCAGTCGATGTGGAAGTCCTTGCCGCTGGCAGGCTGGCCGTCGAAGTCGGTGATCTCGATACTGTCGCCGGTGATCAGGACGATCTGGTCCTGGCCCAGCTCGACCGCTTCCCGGGTGTGCTCGATGAACGCGGCGACGTCGCTGGCCAGGTAGTTCTCCCCGTCGCCCCGGCCCACCACCAGTGGCGAGTTGCGGCGGGCACCGACGACCGCGCCGGGCACGGAGGCGTCGACGGCGAGCAGGGTGAAGGCACCCTCCAGCCGCTGGCAGACCACCCGCATGCCGGCGGCGAGCAGCTGGGGGCTGTCCGACTGACCGGCGGCGCGCAGGTCGGCCAGCGCGGCGGAGAGCAGGTGGGCGGCGCACTCGGTGTCGGTGTCGCTGGTGAACTGGACGCCGTCGGCCTCCAGCTCGGCGCGGAGCCTGGCGAAGTTCTCGATGATGCCGTTGTGGATCACCGCGACCCGGCCGTCGGGGGCCAGGTGCGGGTGGGCGTTGCGGTCGGTCGGGCCGCCGTGGGTGGCCCAGCGGGTGTGCCCGATGCCGGTGGTGCCGTCACCGATGCCGATCGGGCTGGCCGCGCAGGAGGCCGGGTCCTCGGCGGCCCGCTCGGAGAGCACCTTCTCGAGGTTGGCCAGCTTGCCGGCCTTCTTCTCGATCAGCAGTCGGTCGTCACAGACGATCGCGACGCCCGCCGAGTCGTAGCCGCGGTATTCCAGCCGCCGAAGCCCGTCGAGCACGATGCCGAGTGCGGGGCGCGCGCCCGCGTAACCCACGATTCCACACATGGCCCGCAGCCTAACCCAGTTTCGCTCATCATGGGTGCTCGAAAGCCGGGTTATCAATCACGGAATCTGAGCGATCGGTGCCTGGGTGGCGGCAACTGGACGAGCGTCACAGACTGCTCGCGCCCCGCCCTGGACAGCGGGGTTGCGGCAGACCTTCGGGTACGACAGTCTCTCGGCGGGTTTGGCGCTCCCGTCCACGGCCCGTTCGTTCGATACCCACTCCCGCCCGGAGCAGCCATGTCCAACGCGCCCCCGCCCGATCCGTCCCCCTCTCCCGCACCGGAGCCGTCCGCTGGCGCGTCGGGGTCGCCGGCCGCGCCGAACTGGCCCGGTGCGGGCTCTCCCGGATCGGACCCGACGGCACCGCCCCCCTCGTCGTCGTTCCCGCCACCCGACCCGCTGGCCCCGGCCCAACCATGGGCACCGGCGGAACCATGGACACCGTCGGCACCAGCCGCACCGTGGGCACCGCCCCCGCCGGCGGTCCAGTGGACTCCCCAACCGCCCGCGACGCCCTGGACGCCCGGAGCACCGGCGTCCTCGTGGTCGCCAACACCGCCTGACGTCTCGGATCCGACGTCCGCCGGATCACCGCCACCAGCCGGATGGCCCCCACCGGGCGGAGCGCCGCCGCCCACCGGATGGCCGCCGTACGGCTATCCGCCGCCGTACGCCTACCCCGGTTATCCGCCGGCCAGCGGCAACCGGACCACGAACAGCGGGCGAATCGTCGGGATCGTCGTCGCGGTCCTCGTGGTGCTCGTCCTGAGCGTGTGCGGCTGCCTCTGCGCGGGTGGCCTGTGGCTCGACAGGACCAGCACGGACCCGGTCGCCGAGGAGCCGTGGGGCCGTCCCGAGGATGACTGGGCACCCACCGCCGGCCCGCTGATCCCCGAGGAACCCCCTGCCAGGCCGACCACCGCGGCACCCACCCCCAGCAAGCAGCCGATCACGCGACCGACCTCCGGACCGGCCCCGGTGACGGTCGTCTACGAGGTCACCGGAGCGGGCACGGTCGACCTCGCCTACTTCGACGCCGAGAGTGACCTCATCCACGTCGACGGCGCGAAGCTGCCCTGGCGCACCACCATCCGGACCAACGGCAGGAGCCGGGTCATGGTCGAGGCCAGATGGGCCGACGACGAAGGTGAGAGACCACTCGACTGCGCCGTCACGGTCACCGGTGCCGGCAAGCCGGCCGTCAACAGGGCTCGGGGGTCCTGGGCGACCAGTTGCGCGCCCGAGTGAGGTTGGGGTTCAGCCGGGGGGAGCCCGTAGGCTGGCGCAGGTGACGACGAGCACCGATGTCGACCCGCTGGTGGCCCGGATGCGGCCGTTCGGCACGACGATCTTCGCTGAGATGTCCGCCCTCGCCACCCGGACCGGCGCGGTCAACCTCGGCCAGGGCTTTCCGGACACCGACGGCCCACCGGAGATGCTGGCCGCCGCAGCCGAGGCGCTACGGACCGGCCAGAACCAGTACCCGCCCGGGCCGGGCATCCCCGCCCTGCGTGCGGCGGTCGCGGCCCACCAGCGCAGGTTCCACGACCTGACGTACGACCCGGACGGCGAGATCGTGATCACCGCAGGCGCCACCGAGGCGATCGCGGCGAGCATCCTCGCCCTCTGCGAGCCGGGCGACGAGGTGGTCTGCTTCGAGCCGTACTACGACTCGTACGCCGCCTCGATCGCGCTGGCCGGCGCGGTCCGGCGGCCGGTCACGCTGCGTCCCGGCGCCGACGGCCGGTACGCCTTCGACCCGGCGGCGCTGCGCGCGGCGTTCGGGCCCCGCACCCGGCTGGTGCTGCTCAACTCGCCGCACAACCCGACCGGCAAGGTCTTCACCCCGGCCGAGCTGGCGTTGGTCGCCGAGCTGTGCCAGGAGCACGGCGTGTACGCGGTCACCGACGAGGTGTACGAGCACCTGGTCTTCTCCGACGCGGCGAACCCGCACGTGCCTCTGGCCAGCCTGCCCGGCATGCGGGAGCGGACGCTGCGCATCTCGTCGGCCGGCAAGACGTTCTCCTGCACCGGTTGGAAGGTCGGCTGGGTGAGCGGCCCCGCGGCGCTGGTCTCGGCCGTGTTGCGGGTGAAGCAGTTCCTCACCTTCGTCAACGCCGCCCCGCTGCAACCCGCCGTCGCCGTGGCGCTGGCCCTTCCCGACGACTACTACACGAGCTTCCGGAACGGCCTCCAGCAGCGACGCGACCAGCTCGTCGGCGGTCTGACCGACGCCGGCTTCGAGGTGCTGGTGCCGGAGGGGACATACTTCGTCACCGCCGACGTGAGCAACCTCGGCGGCCGGGACGGGGTGGAGTTCTGCCGCTCGTTGCCGGAGCGCTGCGGCGTGGTGGCCGTGCCGACGCAGGTCTTCTACGACGACGCCGAGGCGGGCCGGCGGCTCATCCGTTTTGCCTTCTGCAAGCGTCCGGAGGTGCTGACCGAGGCGGTCAGCCGGCTGCGCCGCCTCACGGTGGGCGGCTGACCTCCGGCTGACCCGGCCCGCAGCCGCGCCCTCGGTCAGCCCGCGGCCCGGCCGAACACCTGCCGCCGGCGGTCAGCCGGCCGGGCTGGCGGCGGTCAGCCGGCCGGGCTGGCGGCGCGGACCTGGTCGGCGATCCGCTCCGCCACCGACCGGGCGGTCTGCTCGGTGGCCGCCTCGACCATCACCCGGACCAGCGGCTCGGTGCCCGACGGGCGCAGCAGCACCCGCCCGGTCTCGCCCAGTTCCGATTCGGCCCGCTCGACCTCGACACGAACGGCCGGGGCGTTGGCGCCGACGGTCCGGTCGCCGACCGGCACGTTGATCAGCACCTGGGGCAGCTTGGTGACCACCGAGGCCAGCTCCGCCAGGGATCGGCCGGTGGCCGCCATCCGGGCCATCAGGTGCAGGCCGGTGAGCACCCCGTCGCCGGTGGTGGCGTGGGCGGGCATGACGATGTGGCCGCTCTGCTCGCCGCCGAGCGCCAGCCCGGAGGCGCGCAGGGCCTCCAGGACGTACCGGTCGCCGACCTTGGTCTCGATCAGCCGGATGCCCTGCGCGGACATGGCCAGCCGCAGCCCGAGGTTGCTCATCACGGTGGCTACCAGGGTGTCCTGGGTGAGCGTGCCGGCGTCCCGCATGGCGAGCGCGAGGATCGCCATCACCTGGTCGCCGTCGACCTCGTCGCCGTCGGCGGTGACCGCCACGATGCGGTCGGCGTCGCCGTCGTGGGCGATGCCCAGGTGGGCGCCGTGCTCGACCACGGCCTCGCGGAGCGCCTCGATGTGGTTGGACCCGCAGTCGTCGTTGATGTTCAGTCCGTCCGGCTCGGCGTGGATCGCGACGACCTCCGCGCCGGCCTCCCGGTAGGCGACCGGGGCGACCTCGGCCGCGGCGCCGTTGGCGCAGTCGACCACGACCTTGATCCCGTCCAGCCGGTGCGGCACGGCGCCGACCAGGTGCTGGACGTAGTGGTCCGCGCCGTCGAGCAGGTCGTGCACCCGGCCGACGCCGGCACCGATCGGGCGATCCCAGGCGGTCGTGGCGTTGGCCTCCACGGCGGCCTCGATCTGCATCTCGATCTCGTCGGGCAGCTTGTGGCCACCGGCGGCGAAGAGTTTGATCCCGTTGTCCGGCATGGGGTTGTGCGATGCGGAGAGCACCACACCGAGGTCAGCCTTGGCCTCCGCGGTGAGAAACGCCACGGCCGGGGTGGGCAGCACGCCGACCCGGACCACGTTGGCGCCGGCGCTGGTCAGCCCGGCCACCACGGCCGCCTCCAGCATCTCCCCACTGGCCCGGGTGTCCCGACCGACCACGGCGAGCGGCCGATGGCTGCGGTCCGTCTCGGCGAGTGTGTGCGCGGCCGCCACGGCCAGCGCGAGCGCCAGCTCGGGGGTGAGATCCGCGTTCGCGCGCCCGCGTACGCCGTCCGTGCCGAACAACCGACCCATACCCGCCAACCTCCGATGACACTGCCGATGAGGAGAAAGCGGAACGGCCGGCCCACCTCCCCGGTCGAGGGGAGGCGGACCGGCCGTCCGTCAGAAGTACAACGCGCTGGCGAAGATCAGCGCTTCGAGTACTGGGGAGCCTTACGGGCCTTCTTGAGGCCGTACTTCTTGCTCTCCTTGACCCGGGCGTCCCGGGTCAGGAAGCCGGCCTTCTTCAGGGCCGGGCGGTCGTCCGGGTCGTTGACGATCAGCGCGCGGGCGATGCCCAGCCGGAGCGCACCGGCCTGCCCGGTGGTGCCGCCGCCCCGGAGGTTGGCGATGACGTCGAACTGCTCGGGCTTCTCGGCGGTGACCAGCGGGTCCTTGATCAGCTGCTGGTGCACCTTGCTCGGGAAGTACGCCTCGAGGTCCTGACCGTTGCAGGTGATCTTGCCGGTGCCCGGAACGATGCGCACCCGGACGATGGCCTGCTTGCGGCGGCCCACGGTCTGGATCGGGCGGTCACCACGCGGCGCGCGGGCGACGGGCGCGGGCGCCTCGGTGGCCTCGGGGGCGACCTCGGTCTCGGTGATGTCGGTCATGCTGCTTCCTTCGCCCGCGCTCACTGCGCGATCTGCTTGATCTCGAACGGCGCCGGCATCTGCGCGCCGTGCGGGTGCTCGGCACCGGCGTAGACCTTCAGCTTCTTGATCAGCTGACGGCCGAGCTTGTTGTGCGGGAGCATCCCCTTCACAGCCAGCTCGATGGCCCGCTCGGGGCGCTTGGTCAGCAGCTCTTCGTAGCTGACCTGCTTCAGACCACCCGGGTAACCGGAGTGGCGGTAGGCGATCTTGGTCTGACGCTTGTTGCCGGTCAGCGCAACCTGGCCCGCGTTCACGATGACGACAAAGTCGCCCGTGTCGACGTGCGGCGCGAAAGTCGGCTTGTGCTTACCACGCAGCAACGTGGCGGCGTGGGTGGCCAGGCGGCCCAGCACGACATCAGAGGCGTCGATGACGTGCCACTGACGCTCGATCTCACCCGGCTTCGGGCTGTACGTACGCACAGGTCTACCTTGTCTCGTCGTCGGTCTGGGGTCGCGCGCCGAGTTGACCAGGCGCGCACGAACGACCAAGCGTACCTGGTGGGGCACGCCTCTGGATGTCGTACAACAGCAGGCAACGATACCCGGCGCCCTATCGGCAGGTCAAAACGGGGGTACGGCCGCGCGCGCCGGCACCGCCATCATGTCACAGCTCACACGCCGGCCCCACGTCGCCCGGCAACGCTTCGGACGGGGATCCGCGGTGCTCAGAGCTCCTGGAGGATGCGCAGTGCCCGGCCGACCCGGACCATGGTGTCGGTGTCGGCGACGTCCACGCAGTCGGTGAACCACTTCTTCATCGGCGAGGAGAGCCGGTCGGGCATCACCACGTACCGGCCCATCGACACCGCGAGCGGGGAGTCGCGCAGCAGCGACTCCTCGACCACCTCCACCACGATCACGATGGGCACGTCGGTGGAGTTGTAGACATCCGAGCTGATCACGAGCCCGAGGCGTTCCCGAGCGCCCTCGATGCGCCAGACCTCACCCCTACGCAGCACGCGGCCGGCCGGGGAAGAGCAGGTCGTCGACCATGCCCACCTCGCGGGCGTCGGCGAGGGCGGCGGATTCCAGATCCAGGCCGGCACGCCCCACGGCGGCGGCGTGCGCGGTGAAGACCTCGCGCAGCGCCTTCTCCCGGGCAGCCTGGTCCATCCACGCGGAGAGCGACAGCCCTTCGCGCTTGGCGAACCGCCGGGCCTCCTCGATCGTCTCGTCGGTGAACGACAGAGTCACCTTGGCAGTCATGCCGGTGAGACTACCCAGCGGTATGACCGTCAGTCATCCCGCACTGTCGTCCAGCCACCGCAGGCGTCGAAAGGCACTCCGGTGACGATCCCGGCATACGGCGACCGCCGCGCCGATGCCGATGCCGACCTGCGGTGCACCTCCGCGCGTCGGCGACCGGGGTCAGGCCCGGCGGCCACCGAACACCGCGAACCGCCACTCCTTGAAGAAGCAGTCGACGTCGACCAGGCCCGCCTCGGTGAGCCACCGGCACTGGTCGGCGACGGTCGCCGGCCGGTCATGGCGCATCCGCTCCCGCGCGGCGGCGATCTCGTCGGGTGGCGAGCCCAGCTCGGTGATCCGCGCGGTCCACACCTCGTCGTAGCGCCGGTCGAGGGCCGGTGTCGGGCCGGCGACCTGCTCGGCGTTGACGAACACCCCGCCGGGCACCAGCACGGCGGCCGCCCGCCCGTAGAGGACCCGCTTGTCGGCGTCGTCCAGGTGGTGGATCGCCAGCGCGCTGACCACAGCGTCGTACCGGCCGGCCGGCAGCGGGTCGGCCAGGTCGGCCCGGACCGTCCGGTGCGGCACGGACCGGGTGTCCAACTGGTCGGCTGCGCGGGCGAGCATCGTCGGCGCGGCGTCCACCAGGGTCAACCGCACCCCCGGCACGGCGGCGGCGAGCAGCAGCGAGAGCAGGCCGGTGCCGGCGCCCAGGTCCAGCACCTCCGGCGTACGCCCGGCCGCGAGTGCGGCGCGCAGCGGTAACGAGGCCACCTGCACCGCGCTGCCGTAGAAGGCGTCGAAGCAGGGCACGAGCCGTCGGCGGGCCTCGTCGTAGCTGCCGGCCACCGCCTCGAAGGCGTCCGCCACACTCATCGCGCCCTCCCATCTATTGAGACAACTTTCTCACATTCTAGATGATAGGTGATCAGGATCCGTACCCCGGTGCGACGTGCTGCCCACGTGACAGGACCGAAACAGAGGGGACCCGGCCCGGAAACCGCCCGGCGGCACGCTTCCGGACATGACAGACGGTGCGCGGCCGGCGACACGCCGGGGCGTACGCCTCGGGCGTTGCCTCGACCCACCCGGGATGGCCGTGCCCGGCACCCCGCGCGCTGCCGGGGCGGGCTGGTCGGGGTACGGCTGCGGCAGGAGGGCTGATGCGGGGGGAACTGGCCGGCTTCACCATCGGGGTGATCGCAGACCGACGGCGCGACGAGCTGGCCGCGCTGCTCGAGCGGCGGGGCGCCCGGGTGGTGCTCGCCCCGGCGCTGCGGATCGTGCCGCTGTCCGACGACGCCGAGCTGCGTGAGGCGACCCGCGCCTGCCTGGACCAACCTCCGGACATCCTGCTGGCCAGCACCGGCATCGGCATGCGCGGCTGGCTCGAGGCGGCCGAGGGCTGGGGGCTGGCCGAGCCGCTGCGTACGGTGCTGGCCGGGTCGTACGTGGTCACCCGGGGGGCGAAGGCACGCGGCGCGATCCGCGCGGCCGGTCTGCACGACCAGTGGTCACCGACCTCGGAGACCTGCGACGAGATGGTCGAGCACCTGCGTCGGCGCGGCGTGGCCGGGCAGGTGATCGCCGTGCAGCTGCACGGTGAGCGACAGCCGGAGTGCACGCTCGCGCTGGAGGCGGCCGGTGCCACGGTGATCGAGGTGCCGGTCTACCGCTGGGCGCCGCCAACCGACCCGACGCCGATGCACCGGCTGGTCGACCTGATCACCGGCCGGCTCGTGGACGCGGTGACGTTCACCTCGGCGCCGACGGCCGAGGCGCTGCTGCAGGCGGCCGGGGATCGCACCGAGGCCGTGCTGTCCGCCTTCCGTGGCGACGTGCTGGTCAGCTGCGTCGGCCCGGTCACCGCCGAGCCGCTGCTGCGGCGCGGGGTGCCGGTCTGCGCGCCGAGCCGCGCCCGGCTGGGTGCGCTGGTGCGGACCATCGTCGACGAGTTGCCCCGCCGGACCATGACGTTCCGGGCCGGCGGGCACCTGCTCACCCTGCGCGGGCATGCGGCGGTGATCGACGGCGACCTGCGCCCGCTCGCCCCCGCCCCGATGGCGGTGCTGCGGGCGCTGGCCCGGTCGCCCGGCCGGGTGCTCTCCCGTACGGCGCTGCTGCGGACCCTGCCCCGGGGCGCGGACGAGCACGCGGTGGAGATGGCCGTGGCCCGGCTCCGAGCCGGCCTACGCGCCCCGCGCGTGGTGCAGACCGTGATCAAGCGCGGTTACCGGCTCCGGGTCGACTGACGGGTCGCGGCCGGCCGGCACGGACCGGCCGGCCGCCCCTGGTCAGCCGACCGGCGTCGGAAAGCCCCGGCCGTGCTCGGCCTGGAGCCGGAGCATGGCGTGCTCGACCACCGTCACCAGCACCTGCTTGACCGAATCCCGATGCCGGGCGTCGGTCATCACCAGCGGCACCTGCGGCGAGATGGCGAGCGCCTCGCGGATCTCCTCCAGCTCGTACTCGGGAGCGCCGTCGAACCGGTTCAGCGCCACCACGTACGGCAGGTTGCGGTTCTCGAAGTAGTCCAGCGGGGCGAACGCGTCCGCGATGCGACGGGTGTCCACCAGGACGGCGGCACCCACCGCACCTCGGATGATCTCGTCCCACATGAACCAGAACCGGGTCTGGCCGGGTGTACCGAAGAGGTACAGGATCAGGTCCTGAGCCATGGTGATACGACCGAAGTCCATGGCGACCGTGGTGGTCTCCTTGCCCGGCACCTTCGACGGATCGTCGATGCCGACACCGGCCGCGGTCATCACCGCCTCGGTGGTCAGCGGTGTGATCTCGGAGATCGAACCGACAAGCGTCGTCTTGCCGACGCCGAAGCCGCCCGCGACGACGATCTTCGCGGAGACGATTCCCCGGCTCTGCCGCCCCCCAGCGGGGTCATAGCCTGCGAAGTCCACTTAGCACCCTTCCAAGCATTTCCATCCGCTCCTCGAATCCTTCGGCGGGAGCAGCAGTGTG